>CP031740.1:2582500-3194375 GCA_022701275.1 Microcoleus vaginatus PCC 9802 | reverse complement strand
AATCTGAGTTAAACTTTTAATTGAAAAAGTTAAGACGTTCGTGTGTAACTCCAAAATTAAAATCTTGATACAATCGCGATATTTATCAAACTTAGGAGCCGCACGTTTAATGAGTTCAGCTACTTCCGATTTTATTTGTGGGGATAAATCTCTTATTTCTTGTTGGCTATAGTTAAATGGGTTTTTCAGACTACAACAAATACCCGACTCAATAGGGGCATCCTCTCGGTCTATCTCTGGTATTCTGAAGAAGCTCCATAACGGTGATTCATCCGTGGCAATTCCTTCTGAATTCTTAATCCATGCTTCATGCTCAATAACTGAGCTTGCTATTTCATTTGCCAACCTAATCACTTCTCTCTTATTTTTTGGCATATCTACATTATTAATCTCAAGCACATAAACATCGTCGAAAAAAGTGCTTCTTACTTTATTTGTAAATGTCTTGGTAAACTCATGCCAAAGTTGGTGATGTCTGATATGGTCTGAAGTCCATGAGAACGCCTTACGCTCAATTACCATCCGTGCATCGCCATCACGAAGTAGAATCTCCGGTTCGGGAGTTGTACGATTATCGTTTTCAGGAAAGGATTCTAGGATGTAGTGTGTAGTATGAATGGAGTTATAAATATCTACAAAGTCTTTAAGATTCAACCACTCATTTTCATTGCTTGGGGGGAGACATCCAAAGGGGTATAACCAATCAATTTCATCCATCTATCAGCCTCTGTGTTCTTCTATACTTTAAGAGTGAGAGCCGGGAGAGTTGGTAGACGTTTCCAATGTTGGGCGCTTTGTAGAACAAAAGTAGTATACCGTATTGATTCCAATTACCTTCAAATTAAACGCCTTGCGAATATTCGACTCCGACAAATGCACGTTTTTTCTACGCAACTCTTGCCTCAGTGTAGCCTCTAACGTCACCAATTGCAAGTCCGTCACCGCTTGCCCGTTGCTAATCGTGGCAATTGTCGGGTGAGTCTCCACAATCTCCAACACCTCCCCCTCAAAGCGCTGGCGGTATTCCTCTTTGATCGTGAATTAGACACTGTTCAACAAGGCCAAATCCGCGATCGCCCAAAACTTGCCTTCTATACTACACATATGCTACACTAACATTGTAGCTCGTGCCCCCGCAGGAGGTTTCCTCATGGCAAATGCCAATATTCCTCAAAATTTCAACTTAATCCTACCCACAGGAACCCAAATTGTCACCAGAATTGAGGTTAAAAACCCCGCCCGTGACCAATCTTGGAAACCGGGATTAGTAGGTGTCATCCTTCAATCGCCTACAGACAATTCTCACGCATATTTAGTCAAACTCCCAGACGGAACAGAAGTTAGTCTGCGGCGGCACGAACTCAGCATCCGCAAGCAGTTTCAGAGCGAAGGATTGCAGTCAGGAGGAGATTTTCTTGCAGAATACAACCTCTATGATTCTGTAATTTACCGCTGCATTCTTGGTTCGAGAGCTTATGGTCTTGATAACGAGCAATCCGATACAGACAGACGCGGGATTTACCTGCCGCCGGCAATACTTCATTGGTCGCTTTACGGCATTCCAGAACAATTGGAAAACAAGGAAAATCAGGAATGCTATTGGGAACTGCAAAAGTTTCTAGTTTTGGCACTAAAAGCTAATCCAAATGTGCTAGAATGTTTGTACACGCCTTTAGTAGAAACGGTTTCTCCTGTCGCACAAGAATTGCTGGAAATTAGGGAAATATTTCTTTCTCAATTGGTTTACCAAACTTACAATAGCTACGTTTTGTCTCAATTTAAAAAAATGGAGCAAGACCTCCGCAATACCGGGGAAATTCGTTGGAAGCACGCGATGCACTTAATTCGCTTGCTGCTGTCAGGAATTACGGTGCTCAAGGAGGGGTTTGTGCCTGTTCGGGTGCAGGATTATCGATCGCAACTTTTATCGATCCGCAACCAAGAAATATCCTGGGAAGAGGTGAATCAGTGGCGGTTGAGTTTACACGGTGAGTTCGATCGCGCTTTTGCTGCCACTAAATTGCCAGAACGTCCTAATTACGAGAAAGCGAATCTGTTTTTGATTAAATCTCGCAGAGGTGCGATCGAAATCGGATCTTGAAATCGCTTCTTGTGAAACAAAGCCCGCCTGCATGGACTGGAATAAATGACAGAATACATCTCGAATCTCGCCCAAATTATCTCCGTTCAACCTTATCCGCTGTTGTTTGCGACTGTCAGCGGTTCGCACTTATACGGCTTTCCTTCCGCAGATTCTGACTTCGACTTGCGGGGAGTACACATTTTGCCGCTACCCAAAGTAATTGGGCTGATTGCTGGAGAAGAAACGATCGAAGTTTCTGAAGTTCGGGAGGGAATGCAACTCGATTTAGTAACTCACGACATCAAGAAATTTTTTGAGTTGCTGTTGAAGCGCAACGGCTACGTCTTGGAACAACTGTATTCGCCGCTGATAGTTTACAGTACAAAGGAACACGAGGAATTAAAGGCTATTGCCTCTCACTGCATTACCAAGCACCACAGCCACCACTATCTCGGTTTTGCTCAAACTCAATGGAAATTGTTTGAGAAAGAACGCCCGCGTCGGGTTAAGCCGCTGCTGTATGTTTACCGGGTGTTGCTGGCTGGGATTCACTTGATGCAAACGGGGGAAGTTGAGGCGAATTTGGTAAAACTTAACGAGAAGTTCCAGTTGTCGTATATTCCTGATTTGATCGATCGCAAGCTGGCTGGGGAGGAAAAATCTGTGCTGGAAGATACAGATATTGAATTTTATCAGCAAGAGCGCGATCGGCTAATTAATATATTAGAAGATGCAAGTTTTACAAGTCATTTGCCGTCAAATCCTCATGCAAAGGTTGCTCTTAGTGATTTTCTGGTAAAGGTGAGGATGTCATCTGTGAACTAAGCTGTTCCACCTCTAATTAGTCTTTTCGTGCAGCAAGCAGCCTATATATTAGTCGTTGTGTCCGCTGGCGATCGCAGGATCTCCAGTCCAGGACACATCATTACCAAAAAAACCGGGTTTTTTATCCTGCTCAAAAGCCATAATGCAGTATTTTCGTCGTCCATTAAACCGGGTTTTAAGTGATTCACTTTAATAGATTTGTGTTGGCTGGTCCGCTAAGGGAAGGTAAGCCAATATTTTGATATTCGGTAGCTTGTGTGTTGTTTCCTGGTATGTAAATATTCCAACTTACGCCGCCTAAATATGTCTTGATATATGAAATCAATCCGTGGATAAATACAACGATTCCCACCATCTCTAATGACTCTTCCAGGGTCGCTACTATCAGGTAATATACATTCTCCATTCCTATTGTAGTAAATAGGTAGGCTCCAATCATTTCCATCCCGATTGCTCCTCCAACATAAAGAGCGCCTGCTGCTACAAACAATTTTCTTGTGGCAACAGGAAGGTGGAACACAAACTTACTATAGGATAATAGAAAGAGTGCTACCAGAAAAGCGAACGGCACAATCCAAGTAAAGTAAAAAACTCCTGAGGCATTTAGCAAGCTTCGCATCGGATTTATAAACTTTTCGTGCAATTGACCAGCTTCGTCTAATGATAAATATAGAAATATGAATGATAAAATTTTCCAGTGATTTTTGTAGCGATCGCTATCCACATTTTTTGCATAGGCGATCACACCCAGCAAGAGAGAACTAAACAGCAATGCCAAAAATGAGTAGAGGGTGGGAAGGTTCCGCTCGGCATCAACGTTAAATATCCTTGCAATGTACTCTCTCAACGGGTATTCCGGCAAGTAGTACAGACTCATCTGACTTAAGAAAGAGAGTACAGCTAGACAGGCTACCACTCGAAGCAAAAATTGGGTTACAGCCCCAGGAGCTAAAGGAATTTGGAATTTCATGTTCTTTTAACTGTTCTATTAAGCTTTGTTTAAGGAAATCTTATCAAAAGACAAAAAAAATTCGGTCTACCCAAAGACACAGAAGACTCATCCAGGTGAAAACCCTCTTTTTGTAACCGTAGGATTATCGTAGGATTAAGGAATTTAACAGACCTCGATCGCCCTTAATTCTATTCTGGCTATATAATTTTTTTTTGTTTCCTGAGATGTAAATTATATAAATCCAAAAAAGAAGCTGAAATCCTGACTTGGGTTGAGTCGGTATCTAAATTCCCTCGATATCTGCCAGAGAAACTCGGCTTCAGGAAGCCGAGATCCCTCAGTACCGAGGATTTCTGTAATCAAAGGCGATCGCTGATGAATCGAGAGTGAAAACCATGAGATGAAATAACAGGTCGATCGCGATCGAGTGATTCGCCACCATTTCTTAACCTAGACCCCCCCAGCGAGATCAAAACATCTCTTTGGCAAAGTCATTTAGCTTTCAATCAATTGCTTATTTCCTAAGTTTTTGCGGCTTTACTTATTTGTCGTACCTGCGTGGCGTGTAAACCCAAACATCTCCATATTTGCGGGGAATAATCCGAGTTTGACTCGAACCGACAATCACTAAAGTTCTCATGTCTGCATCTTCTGGCTGGAATTCGCCGAGGGTGCAAACGCGCACAGATTGACCGGGCCGGCCGAGGTTTCGCCCCAATATGACGGGGGTATTAGCATCGCGACTTTGCAACAAAATCTCGATCGCCCTTGAGAGTTGCCAAATCCGCTGTTTCGAGATCGGATTGTAAAATGCGAGCGCGAAATCTGCGATCGCAGCGGCCGCAATCCGCTGTTCAATGACCTCCCAAGGCTTGAGAATATCCGAAAGCGAAATCACGCAAAAATCGTGTCCGAGGGGTGCTCCGATCGCAGCAGCGGCCGCCTGCATGGCTGAAATGCCCGGTGCCACCCGAATATCGATGCCTTGCCATTCGGGTTTGGCATCAAAGTCGATCGCCTCAAACACCGCCGCCGCCATCGCAAAAATACCCGGATCTCCCGACGAAACCACAGCTACAGATTGACCCGATGCTGCTAAATCTAGGGCAAAACGGGCGCGATCGATCTCTTCGCGGTTGTCGGAATCGTGCCGCTTTTGTCCTTCCCGGAGGGTTCCGGCTAAGTCGAGATAGAACTTGTAACCCACCCAATCCGTGGCTTCGCGCAGAATTTCCTTAACTTCCGGGGACATCCAGGCCGCGCCTCCAGGGCCCGTACCGACGATCGCGAGTTGGCCGCGGCTAATTCCGATCGCGCTAGCATTTATGGGCTCGGCGGCCAGGGCGAGCGCGCAATTCAGGGATAAAGTGCGATCGCATTCGATTAACTGACTGTTTGCACCTGCTGCTGTCAGGGCAATTTGTGCAGCCTTATTTTCGATGAATCCAATTGAGTCTAATTCGACAAGTTCGGAGAGATTGAAAAAGCGGACGGGGACTTTAAAATATTGTGAAACTGCTTCAAGTGCCGGATTTCCCATCTCATGTTTTAATGCAAAAAATCCAGCAACAGAAGCTGCTGCTAAATTTGTTTTTGCCAGTAATTCCTGCACGCAATACAGGGCTATTTCTGGCTGAATATTCGATAGATTCGCGAGTGCAACTGCTGCAATTTGCGGATGGTAAACCAAACAATCTGGCGTCGGCGCAATTGCTTTTTCGGTGACGCGGATAGTTAATTGGGCGTCGGGGGCGATCGGCAAATTGCTCTCGGAAAGCCAGCTTGCAGCACCTTCTAGGCGTACTTTGGCCCCGGCGAGCAAATTTGAAATAAAAGTCTTCGCATCTTCTGGATTCGCCAAAGAATAGCCTTGGGGAGGACTCAACAGCGCAGTGCGAAAGCGGATATCTCCGGTTGTGGTAATTGCAGGCTGTACGCCGAGGGCTGCTGCAATCTCTCTGGCCAAATCATTAACGCCGTGCAAACCGCCCAGCAGCGGTACGACGGCGCTTCCGTCTTCTGCGACGGCTAAAACTGGCGGTTCGGCGCGTTTGTCTGACAGCAGCGGGGCGAGGGTGCGGATGATTATTCCGGCGGCGCAGATAGCGATAATTGGGGTTTCTGTGGCAAATAATTCCCGCAATGTTTCGCCGAAGTTGCTAAAGTTGATGTCTGCGTCGTTCGTGCGATCGATTAAACCGTAAATCTGGGAACCGGGGAAATGTGCGGAGATTTTTTTGGCGATCGGCAGGCTGTTTTGACCTAATATAACTATTGCGGGAGGAATTCGATTCACTGTTTTAATTATGCTTGTGTTTGGATTGGTCTGATTATTTTAATATTTTCTTAGATTTGACGAACCGCGAAGGCGCGAAGGGCGCGAAGAAAGAGAAGGAAGAAGTTTATCTTTTGTGTTGTTCTGTCTGGAAGTGGCACAGGCATCTTGCCTGTGCTTTTCTGCAATTAGTCTATCATTAAAAGAAGCAAATATTTCGAGGTAGGGCTGTGAAACGCATTGTCTTAATTGCAGGGTTTGAATCTTTTAATGCTGATTTGTACCGCAAAGCTGCCGAGTTGGCTGTTTCTGGGTGTCAGGGATTGGAAGTGCGCGTTTTTAGCGATCGCGCCCTCGTAGACGAACCCAACGCTGTAGCAGCCGCCCTCTCGAATGCTGATGTGTTTTTCGGGAGTTTGCTGTTTGATTACGATGCGGTAATGTGGCTGCGGGAAAGGGTGCAGAATATTCCGATTCGCCTGGTTTTTGAGTCGGCTTTGGAATTGATGAGTCTTACTCAAATCGGCGCTTTTAAAATTGGCGACAAACCGAAGGGAATGCCGAAACCGGTTAAGTTTATTCTGGATAAGTTTAGCAATGGGCGAGAAGAAGATAAGCTGGCTGGTTATATCAGCTTTTTGAAGGTTGGGCCGAAATTAT
The DNA here is from genome assembly GCA_022701275.1 of Microcoleus vaginatus PCC 9802. NCBI lineage: Bacteria > Bacillati > Cyanobacteriota > Cyanophyceae > Oscillatoriales > Microcoleaceae > Microcoleus > Microcoleus vaginatus. The sequence goes on along the minus strand of CP031740.1, from coordinate 3,187,580 downwards.
TAAAATATGTGCCGGTGCAAAAAGTGCAGGATTTGCGAAACTGGCTGATTATTTATGGTTACTGGAATGCGGGCGGGGCGGATAATGTTGTGTCGATGTTTTGGATTATTGCCGAAAAGTATTTGGGGCTGAAGGTTGCAGAAATTCCGCCGCCTGTGGAAACTCCCAATATGGGTTTATTGCATCCCCATTATAATGGTTATTTTGAATCGCCTCGGCAATATTTGGATTGGTATCTGAGTCATCAAAGTGCTAGGGGCGGGCAAGATGCCCGTTCCACAAAAGAGGCTAGACATCTTGATAGAAAGGGTTATAACGGGCAAGATGCCCGTTCCACAAAATTTGAGACAAATTTGTCTCAAATTTCTGACCAGGTTTGTAACGGGCAAGATGCCCGTTCCACAAAGTTTGGAACCAATGGGTTTCCAAATTCAGATCAAGTAAAATCCCCTGTTGTGGGAATTTTGCTTTACCGCAAACACGTTATCACCAAGCAGCCTTATATTCCTCAATTAATTCGCTATTTTGAAGATGCGGGAATTGTGCCTTTGCCGATTTTTATCAATGGCGTTGAAGGCCATGTGGCGGTGCGGGATTGGATGACGACTGCTGATGAAACTGCGCGGCGAAAACAAGGCAATATTGAAACTCTCTCGCTTTCTAAAGATGCTGTGGAAGTTGATGCGATTGTTTCTACTATTGGCTTTCCTTTGGTTGGCGGGCCTGCTGGTTCGATGGAGGGTGGAAGGCAGGTGGAAGTTGCTAAGCGGATTTTAACTGCTAAAAATGTACCTTATTTTGTGTCCGCACCTCTGCTGATTCAGGATATCCATTCTTGGACTCGTCAGGGGATTGGAGGTTTGCAAAGTGTGGTATTGTATGCTTTGCCGGAGTTGGATGGCGCGATCGATCCTGTTCCCCTAGGCGGTTTGGTGGGTGAGGATATTTATCTGGTGCCCGATCGCGCCAAACGCCTGACAAGTAGAATTAATAATTGGGTGAAATTGCGCCAGACTCCGCCATCTGAAAGGAAAATTGCGATTATTCTCTACGGGTTTCCTCCCGGTTACGGTGCGGCTGGTACGGCTGCTTTATTAAATGTACCGAAATCGCTGCTAAATTTCCTGCACAAACTTCAAGCAGCAGGTTATACAGTTGGAAAAATTCCGGCTGACGGTGAGGAGTTAATTCGCAGGGTGAAAGAGGCGGATGAACCTACTTGTGACGGGCAAGATGCCCGTACCACAAAAGAGACTGTTAATGTCAAAACTTTAGAAAAATGGCTGGGCTATCTGTTAACAAGTCGTATCGAAAAACAGTGGGAATCTCTGACTGGTACTGGCATTAAGACAGACGGCGACGAGTTCCTAATCGGTGGCATTCAACTGGGGAATGTTTGGATAGGTTTGCAGCCGCCGCTGGGAATTTCGGGCGATCCGATGCGCTTAATGTTCGATCGCGATTTGACACCTCACCCTCAATACGCTGCTTTTTACAAGTGGCTGCAAAATGATTTGCAAGCTGATGCTGTGGTTCACTTCGGAATGCACGGCACGGTGGAATGGTTGCCAGGTTCTCCTCTGGGAAATACTGGCTATTCTTGGTCGGATATTTTGTTGGGAAGTTTGCCGAATCTTTATATCTATGCCGCCAACAATCCCTCGGAATCGATGTTAGCAAAACGGCGCGGTTACGGTGTTTTGATTTCTCACAACGTGCCGCCCTACGGCCGCGCGGGCTTGTACAAGGAATTGATGGCTTTGCGGGATTTGATTGCCGAATATCGGGAAGATACGGCAAAGAATTATGTGCTGAAAGAGGCTATTTGCAAGACAATTTTAGATAGCGGTTTGGAGGCTGATTGTCCGTTTGATGAGGCTCGCAAGTTGGGGATTGCTTTTAGTTTTGAGAATGTGGGAATGTTCAGTCCTGATGTTTTTCACCGCTATTTGGTGAAGCTTTACGAGTATTTGCAGGTGGTGGAATGTCGCTTGTTTTCTTCTGGTTTGCACGTTCTCGGGGAACCGCCTAATTCTGAGGAAATGACCTCTTATCTTGAGGCTTATTTTGGGGATAGGTTGTCGGAGGAACAGGTGAAAGCAATTGTTTCGCAAGCAAGCACAGGCAAGATGCCTGTGCCACAAACAAGCACAGGCAAGATGCCTGTGCCACAAGAGGGGTTTGATGGGGCTTTTGAGGAGGGTTTGTTAGTGCGGAATTTGTTGTTGCAAACGACGGATGAGTTGACTAATCTTATGCGGGGTTTGAATGGGGAATATATTCTGCCTGCACCGGGCGGGGATTTGTTGCGGGATGGGGCTGGGGTGTTGCCAACTGGTCGGAATATTCACGCTTTAGACCCTTATCGGATGCCTTCTCCGGCGGCTTATGAAAGGGGGCGCGAAATTGCTCGGAAAATTATTGAGAAGCACGTTGAGGAACAGGGGAATTATCCTGAGACGGTGGCGGTGATGTTGTGGGGTTTGGATGCGATTAAAACGCGGGGCGAATCTATTGGAATTCTGCTAGAATTGGTGGGTGCTGAACCTCTTAAAGAAGGTACTGGCCGCATTGTTCGCTATGAATTAAAACCGTTAGCTGATGTCGGTCATCCCCGGATTGATGTGTTGGGAAATCTTTCTGGGATTTTCCGTGATAGCTTTGTGAATATTATTGAGTTGTTGGACGATTTGTTTGGGCGCGCGGCGGATGCTGATGAACCGGAATCGGAGAATTTTATTCGCAAACACGCTTTAATTTTGCAGGGACAAGGTGTGCAGAATTATTCGGCAAGGTTGTTTTCTAATCCGGCTGGGGATTTTGGTTCTTTGGTTAACGATAGGGTTGTTGATGGTAGTTGGGAATCGGGGGATGAGTTGGGGAAAACTTGGGAAAGTCGCAATGTTTTTAGTTACGGGAGGAAGGATAAGGGGGAAGCGAGGCCGGAGGTTTTGACTCAGTTGTTGCAAGGGTGCGATCGCATAATTCAAGAAATTGATTCTGTTGAATACGGTTTGACTGATATTCAAGAGTATTATGCGAATACTGGCGGTTTGAAGAAAGCCGCAGAAAAGCAGCGCGGCAAAAAGGTTAACACGAGTTTTGTAGAAAGTTTTTCTCAGGATACAACGCCGCGCAATTTAGAAGATTTGCTGCGCTTGGAATATCGAACTAAGTTGCTAAATCCTAAGTGGGCTAACGCGATGGTCAATCAAGGTTCGGGCGGCGCTTATGAAATTTCGCAGCGCATGACGGCGTTAATTGGTTGGGGCGGAACGGCTGATTTTACTGATGGTTGGGTTTACGATCAGGCGGCTGATACTTATGCTTTAGATCGGGAAATGGCGCAGAAGTTGCGGGAGGCAAATCCTGAAGCTTTTCGCAATATAGTCGGCAGAATGTTGGAGGCTAACGGCCGGGGTTTTTGGCTGCCGGATGCGGATAAGTTGCAGCAGTTGCGCGAGTTGTATGAGTTAACTGATGAGAAAATTGAAGGGGTGACAGTGTAGTTTTTTTAGTTAACTGGTTCCTAGGCTCTGCCTGGGAACCGATATCCAGAGGCTCTGCCTCGCCAGCTTCCATGAAAATTGGAGGCAGAGCCTCCGGATCGGTGTTACCAGGCTCTGCCTGGTAACGAGTAGATAACGAGTAGAAGTGGAGATTAAATACCCCGATCGCCCTGCGGTTTTGCTACAGGAACTGACGGTTTATTGTTTGGAGAATTAAAAGCTCGATCGACCATATCTCCAAAGGGAACAAACTGCGGTACAGACGATGGAGCTCCGGTTCTGAACGTTGTAACTGGCCCGCTGCCGTCTTGGGCAAAATTAATCAATCTCGTTAAAGCATCACCGGGATTTTTAGCATTTCGCTTGTCTAGGGTGAACAGCAGATTTTGAGAGTTGCAGCGCCCCCGTCCGTTCACGTAACAAACTACGGGCAAGTTATTAACAATTCCTGTTGTTAACTGCAAGTTGCTCAATCTTCCGCCATTCTGGGCAACAGCTTTGGTTAATCTATTGGAAACAATTTGACAGCGCTGCCAAGGTGTATATTCGCGGCCGAACTCGGTAGATTTCCACAGAATCATTGGATCTGTCGTGACATTTCCCCGGCGCGCAATTGTGACAAAATTTCGGCCGGAAGTAACGCACTGAAATGTTGTTCTAGTGCTATTCCCAGAGTTGCTGGTAGCTGCTTGCACTTGGCTTGCAAAGGCGACAGTACCGGCGAACACTAAAGCGGATGCTAATAAGGGTGCAGTCAATTTCATAATAACTCCTGCCGCTAAGGCAGCTAAATTTATGTAGGAAGTCATAGTTGTAGGGACAGGGCAGTGTCATGTCCCTACCTATTCAATTTCTGCTGGTTGGGTGTCGCACCCGGATATTTTTCAAATCTTAAATTAGGTTAGTTGCACCTCATATCTGTAGGTACAGGGCACTGCTGTGTCCTTGTTTCAAAACTTGGGAACGTGGCTTTAGAGACATGGCACTGTCCTTTCCTTGTTGCAAAACTTCGAGGCCACTGCGGCACAAGCATCCTAGATAGTGTTTTTAGCTACATTCTTCAAAGCCAGAGCAGTCAACAATGGTAAGTAAAACTACAAGGACAGCTCCGAAATTGGCTGGCCAATAAATTTTTATGAAACCTCGAATCATTGTTTGCGGGTTGGGCCACACGGGACACAAGATTTTTTGTTTGTTGAGACAGCAAGGAGCGATTGTGGTTGGTATTAGCGATCGCCCAATTCGCGGCGAAACTTCTGATGTGGTTGTCGGCAATTTGCAAGCAGCTTCTACCTTGTTGGCGGCTGGCATTCAAAACGCTCACACTTTAGTAATTGCAGGAGACGATGATGCTGTGAATTTGGCAATTTTGATGCAGGCGAGGATTCTCAATCCTCAGATTCGCATCATCAACAGATTGTTCAATACTAGCTTGGGCGACAGGATTGACCACACTTTGCCCGATCACACTTCCATGAGCGTTTCATCATTGGCTGCTCCCGTTTTTGCCTTTGCGGCTCTCGGAAGTCAGGCGATCGGACAGTTGCGTTTGTTCGATCGCACTTGGCCGATTCACGAAGAATATATCGATGAAACACATCCTTGGAAAAACCGAAAACTGAGCGATTTGTGGGACGATCGATCGCGAATGTTGATTTATTATCTGCCGGCTGCTAACAAAACTGATTTAGTATCGGCGGTGCTTGCCGATCGGCAGTGTCAGCAGGGCGATCGGCTAATTGTTGCCACTCAGCCGACTATCCACAGCCCCCAAAAAACTTTAACTCAAAAACTGCTCAAAACATTAACTAGGCTGCACAGATTTCAGCAGCACAGCCAAGCAGCAGTAATTGTTGTACTGACGCTGCTGTCAATGATTGCCGTTGCTACTGCTACCTATATTTGTGTTGACGATAATATCTCAATTGTCGATTCTCTCTATTTTTCAGTAGGGATGATTACCGGAGCCGGAGGCCATGAAAAAGTGGCGGAACAAGCTCCTGAAAGCATTAAACTATTTACAGTTGTGATGATGTTAGTTGGAGCCGGCATCATCGGCATCTGCTACGCACTGCTCAACGATTATGTATTGGGAACTCGCTTTACCGAATATTGGGATGTGGCGCGAGTTCCGCAGCGCAATCATTACATTATTTGCGGACTCGGAGGAATTGGCATCCAAATTGCTAAAGAACTGCACACTAACGGTTACGATATTGTGGCGATCGAGCAAGATCCGAACTGCCGGTTTCTGAGCACGGCTCGCTCAATGAAAATTCCGGTCATTCAGGGAAGTGCTAGTTTGCCCGCAACTCTGGAAGCTGCTAATGTTAAGCAAGCGGCAGCACTTTTGGCGGTAACTAGCAGCGATATGTCTAATGTCGAAATTGCCTTGAGCGCTAAAGGATTGGCACCAAAACTATCAGTTATTGTCCGCAATCAAGACCCACATTTTGCTTTGATGGTGCAGCAAGTTTTTGAGTTTGAAGGAGTTTTGAACCCGACGGAATTGGCAGCTCCTGCTTTTGCGGCGGCGGCGATTGGAGGCAGAATTTTGGGCAACGGAATGACTGCTGACAGTCTATGGGTTTGCTTGGCCACATTGATTACGCCAAAACATCCTTTCTGCGGCCACCGCATTCAAGATGCTGCTAAGTCTGCGGATTTTGTGCCTCTTTATGTGGAAACTAAGTGTCAAACTCTCCACGGCTGGGCTTTGCTGAATTGTTGTTTGAGTACGGGGGATGTTTTGTATTTGACGATGCCGGCGAATCGGTTGGAGCAACTGTGGAGAACCACCTCGGAATTAATTAAAACTTAATGGTTTGACGCGGGAATTTATGTTGCCGATCGCTCAATTGCAACTACAAACCTGATAAAATGGGGCCTGTATAGTAAATAGGACTTACGGCTAATTCTCAGAAACCCGGTTTATTCCCGGATTTCTCCCGGGTTTCTTAGCGCAAGTCCTAGTATAAATAACCAACAGAGTCTCAATTAGTTGCAGTTTAGAATGAGAAAATTTTTAGCATTATGTGTGTTTGGGCTGATAATGGCGATCGCCTCTGTAGCTGTGGCGGCTCAACCTTTGTTCGTCTCTTATCCTCCAGCCAACCACAAAACTACAGCCGATCGCATCTTTTTAATCGGCACAGCGCCCGCACCGGGACAAGTGTTAGTAAATGGCAACCAAATTTCGCGCACCGCATCCGGGCATTTCGCCCCAACTTTTCCGCTGCAACTCGGCGAAAATCTCTTTACCTTGCGTTACGAAAATCAGGAAGTCAAAATTAAGGTGACGCGCGAGTCGAATCAGCCGGAAGTCCCTGTAGGATTGGCTTTTGCTAAAGATTCCCTGACGCCGAAAGTCGATGTGGCGAGTTTGCCGGGGGAATATATTTGCTTTGGGGCGATCGCACCTGCGAATGCTCAAGTTTCAGTAAAATTGGCGGGCGTTACTATTCCTTTAAAAGCGCGATCGCAAGTCGAATTACCCGACAACAAATCTGTACTGTTAGGTGAAAACTCCCCGATCAAAAAAGGCGGCAGCGAACAGTATCAAGGCTGCGCTCATACCCCCCCCAACCCCCCCTTGGCAAGGGGGGGCAATGAATCTAATGCTTCCTTGGTCAGGGGGGAAAATGACTCTAACTCCTCGCTACCAAAAACGGAAAAAGTGGATTTAGGAGTGCCTGTATTTGAGCTAACAATGAATAATCAAACTATCAGCCAGCAGGGTACTGGCAAGATTTCTATTCTTTCTCCGGCTGACTTAGAAATAGCCGAAGTAACAGCAGATCCGGGTGTTGCCCGAACCGGGGCGAGTACAGATTTTTCTCGGATGACACCGCTGCCCAAGGGAACGCGAGCAACAGTTATCGGGCGCGAGGGAGAATGGCTCAGACTCGATTACGGTGCTTGGATTAAAGCATCAGAAGTGCAAATTGTCAAGGATGCAGTGCCTCCGCGATCGATTATTCGCAGCGCCAGTTCGCGTCAAGTTTCCGGCTGGACAGAGGTCTTATTTCCCTTAGAAATACCCGTCCCAGTCACTGTGCAAGAAGGAGAACGCACTTTCACTTTAACCCTGTACAATACTACTGCTCAAACTGACATTATTCGCATCCAGGATGACCCCGTAATTTCGCGTTTGGAATGGCAACAAATATCGCCGCTGCAAGTACAATACACTTTTAATCTCAAATCCGCCCAACAGTGGGGTTACAAGTTGAGATACGAGGGCACAACTTTAGTGTTGTCTTTAAAACACCCGCCGGCCAATACAAGCGCGGTGCCCAATTCGCAAGCAAAGCCGCTGTCGGGAATTAAGATTCTGATCGATCCGGGACACGGCGGGTCGGAGGATGGAGGTGCTGTGAGTCCAGTGGGGATTAGAGAAAAAACAGTAGCTTTAACTGTGTCGAAATTGGTGCGAGAAGAATTGGTGAATCGGGGCGCGAATGTGCTAATGACGCGGGTGGAAGATGTCGATTTGGATTTGCCGCCAAGGGTGGAAATGATTCAAAAAGAAGAACCTGCCATCGCAATTTCAATTCACTACAATGCTTTGCCGGATAACGGCGACGCGATTAAGACTAAAGGTGTCGGCGCTTTCTGGTTTCACCCACAAGCGCACAGTTTGGCAATGTTTTTGCACAATTATTTAGTTGCCAAGTTGAACCGTCCGAGCTATGGTGTATTTTGGAACAACTTAGCAATGACTCGTCCTGCCGTTGCTCCATCTGTTTTAATGGAATTGGGATTTCTGATCAATCCCGAAGAGTTTGAATGGATTGTGAATCCAACAGAACAGAAGAAGTTAGCCGAGGCGATCGCCCAAGGTGTTACCGAATGGTTTGCCTCTGTCAAATAACAGTTAGTAGTAAGGACTGAAGTCTTTCTCCCAAAAATCATAGTCAGGACTTCAGTTCGGTCAATCCAAGGAAATGAAATAATGCTAATTTTTACTCAATCAAAAGCCTTTTTTATTGCAGCCGTCGTTGCAAGTTTTAGCTTCTCACTTTACAGCTTTCCTGTTTTCGGCAAGCAGCAAAGCCTTGCTCCCGCAAAAGCAGAAGCTTTAAAAAAGCAAACTCAATGCTCGTTTATTACGGGTAATGGCGGCGCTGTTAACATTCGCAAAGGTCCAGGCAATAAGTACGCGGTTGTAGCTAAACTCAAAAGGGGAGACGGAGTTAGGGCTGTCAGCAGACAAGGTAAGTGGGTGAAAATTGCGGCCAGATTTTCGGGTAATCCTCCTAATGAAACTTTGACAATCCTTGACGGTTGGGTGAACAATCAATTTATTAATGGCTGTTCCGAAGACCAATTTGACAGGTGGCGGCAATAGGGGATTTGGTTTGTAGTAAGGATTTCAGTCCTTAGTTGAGATGAAAGCTAAAGTTTTCACTACAAACCACACCGGAAGATTTTTTAAAGTGGTACAAAAAAGACGATCGCCCTGATTCATTGTTGCATTCTCAACCAGCTAAACACCTGTTCGGCGGTGATATTCAGGGGAATCATTTCGGGCACAGGAAGGACATCGCTACCTTCGCAGAATTGCGGTTGTTGGTTGGGCAAAAACGCTAAAATCGATCGATCGTCTGGATCGATTAGCCACCCCAACTGACAATTATGTTGCAGACAGTGAATAATTTTTCTAGTTACGCGATTTGAGCTTTGCTGTGGCGACAGGATTTCGATCGTCCAATACGGCGCAATTCGCACATCATCCACTGGTTCGCCGCTATCATCAAATTGAATCTGTTCCCACAATAGTACCGCAATATCTGGAACAATCGATCGACCGCCAAACGTACACCGCAACTCGGGAAAAGCGTAAGCTATCTTGGGTTCCTCTACCACTTCATTAATGATACGCAGGAATTGCCCCTGGAGACGAGAATGTTTAGTTTTCGGCATAGGTTTTTGGATAATCTCCCCCTCAATGTATTCGCTGGCAGGTTTAGTTTCTGGCAGTTTCAAAAATTCTTCCAGGGTGAAGCGCCTAGTTGCGACTGTCATAAATAAATTCCTCAATTATACCTATCTTCAGTGTAATCCAAAAATTATTTATCTTGCATAAAAATGGTGTTAGATAGCCTAATTTTCCGGAACAATCTGCTGTTTAAATTCAAACAAATTAGGATTTTTAGGGTCATAAAAAGCCCGCAACCAATGCACGTTTGGAGAACCAAAAGTTTCAACTCTAGTAAAATTTTTCATTCTCGGTAGTTGAGTCTCATCGGTAAAATAGGGTAAAGGTTTATCGATGCGGAAATAGTGAGTATCGCCGTGGACGAATACAACCTGCCCTGGGAAATTGCCTGTTTCTGTTTCCAGAGTTGCGATAAAATCGTTGTAGCCGCTTCTTCTTTTGTCCGTCGGCTCGAGTTCAAATCCCGGATTTGCCTGTGCAACTAACACAATTCCTTTGCTGTTGCTGCGTTTGGCTAAAGCAAAACATTCTTTGATCCAGGCTAAGTTAGCTGAATTGCGATCGGCATATTCTGCATCTGCTTCGGGAGTGCGACCAAAATTGTTGTTGCTTCCCGGCATATTTATCGCCAAAAACACAACTCCATGATAAGTCCAGCGAACATTTTCGCGGAATTTAGCAAACTGCGGGTTTTCGCTTTGACGGGTGAGAGTTAAGGTGCGCTTTCCCAAACTTTGATTACCTTGGTTGAAAATTTCCCGCAGTTTAGCGAGTCTTTCTACTGGATCGTAACTGCCGTTATTTGAACGGTGACAATCCGTCCATTCATTGTCACCATAAGCGAGAATAAATGGCATCTCAAAATTATCAAATAACTGCTTGCGACTGACAAAAGTTGCATCATCGCAGACACTAGAACCGTTTTTAATGTCGCCGTCGTGGACGACAAACGCTGCGGGCGATCGATTGATATCTGCAATCAAACTCGGAAATTTTGCTTCCTGTTCGGCACTGTAGGGCAAATCGCCAATTAAGGCAAATTCAAAAGGTCTATCGCCCGAAGTTTGAGCGTAAGTTAAAATCCCAAAACCCGTAATTGATACAAAAACCATCAAGGCAAGAATTAGATAGTTTTTTTTCATTTGTTTAGCCGTAAGTAAATTAGTTATGATACCATATAAGCCGACAAATCACTCCCAAAAATCATGAATTTTCGTCGGTTGCTCTCGATAATTGCTATGCTTTCGATCGCAGGCTGCAATATCCAAACGCCACAAACCAACACACAGCCTACAGAAAGTCGATCGCCAATAGCAACCCCTGTTCCCGCCAAACCAAAGTCTGAGATCAAAGAAGCAACACTAATTGCTGTCGGCGACATCATGATGCACAGTACCCAAACGCGCTCGGGCTACGACGCAAAAAAGAAAACATACAATTTTGACAATTTCTTCGGACCAGTTAAAAGTATCCTGTCAAAAGGCGATTGGGTCATCGGAAATCTCGAAACACCTTTAGCGGGCGAAGATGCGGGCGGATATACGGGATATCCGCTATTTAACGCACCGGCTCAATTAGCGGATGCGACTAAAAAAGCCGGATTTAATATCTTGACAACCGCCAACAATCATGCTTTAGACCGTGGAGAAAAAGGAGTAATTAGGACGATCGCCAATCTGAGCGATCGCAAAATTGCGTTCACAGGAACAGCCACATCAGCCGCCGAGGCTTCACGCACTTTAATCAGCACCAAAAACAACATTTCACTAGCCCTGCTAGCCTACACCTACGGCACAAACGGCATTCCCATACCCAAAGGCAAAGACTACTTAGTTTCGCTAATAGACGAAAAAAAGATAGTCAAAGACATTGCCAAAGCCCGAAAGCAAGGAGCAGATATTATCGCAATTTCCCTGCATTTTGGCGACGAATATCAGCGACAGCCAAACCCCCAACAAAAACAATTAGTTGAAAACCTATTAAAAGCTGGTGCAGACATCATTCTCGGCAGCCATCCCCACGTCGTCCAACCTTACAAAATTTTTAAGTTTCCCGGAAAAAATGGCAAAACTCGCAAAGCTGTAGCAATTTATTCAATGGGAAACTTCATTTCCGGTCAGAATAAAAAATATACAGACTTAGGCGTAATTTTGCAAGTAAATATTCGCAAAAGATTTCCCGAAAAAACTACAGAAATTACCAGCATCAAAACCATTCCGACTTGGGTACACCGCTATACTCAGAACAATAAAACGAACTATCGCGTTTTGCCCTTAGAAACAACTGTCAGCCAGAAAAAAGATGCACTACTAGCAACTTCACAGTATCCTGTTTTATCAAAATATTTGCAGGATATGAACAATCATCTTAACTCTTTGAATAGTCAGAAAAAATCTAAGTAATTGGGTATTCGAGGCACAGCCGATCAATTTGTATTCCCAGGCAGAGGCTGGAAGGAAGTTTATGTTTTGTGAAACAGGCATCTTGCCTGTTAGTAACCTTTGGGGGCGGGCAAGATGCCCACCCCACAAAAAAATTTATGTCTTGTGAAACAGGCATCTTGCCTGTTACTAAAATTGAGGCAAGATGTAAGTAAGATTAAATTAATTCAATTGCTCCCTCAGCCAAGCGATCGCCCCTTCAACATCAGCAACCTGCTCAACATCGGGAATCTGCGGTCGCTGCACCATCACAACTGGAATTCCCAGTTCCCTAGCCGCAGCAATTTTCGCATAAGTAGCACCGCCTCCGCTGTTTTTGCTAACAATTGTATCAATCTGATATTCTAACAGCAGTTGCCGATCGTCTTCCAATGTAAAAGGCCCCCTTGCTAATAACAATTTACCGTTAGGAACAGGAGAATTGAGTGCAGGAGGATCGATCGCCCGCATCAAAAACCAAATAGCATCCAAACCCGCAAACTCCGCCAATTCCTGCCTACCAATGGTGAGAAACACCCGCTGAGACTGCCCTAATAAAGCTTTTGCAGCCTGCGAGTGGCTGGCAACTTCAATCCAGCGATCGCCCTCCACCCTCTCCCAAGCTGGACGCACCAGCATCAAATAGGGCACATTGCATTCAGCAGCAGCAATAGCAGCATTGGCAGAAATCTGAGCCGCAAACGGATGAGTAGCATCAATTAACAAGTCGATCGGGCGATCGAGCAAAAACGCTGCCAGTCCAGCCGCCCCACCAAACCCCCCAATTCGCACCGTACCCGTTTTTGGGGTAAAAGGCTGTTGAGTGCGTCCTGCTAGCGAAGATACGACCTCAATTTCAGCAATTTGAGACGCTCTTACCGCCAGTTCCGCAGCATCCCCCGTTCCGCCCAAAATTAGCAACCGTTTTTTCACCAAATTCTCCCTAACTTATTGAGATTTTAGATTTTAGATTTTAGATTTGTAAATGACTGATGAAATAAGGGTTCGGAGGTTGCCTACAGTCACATCCTTTTTTGAAACTGGTACTATCCAAGCAACGCCCGCAATTTCGGTTAATAATATGTTTAGTAAAGTTTAAACTGCCAACAACGATGATTCGCTCACTTTTGACATTTTTTACAGTATTAATTGTAACCGGGTTAGTTTGGTTGGGAAATATCGCGCCCGCTACCGCACAAGTACAACCAACAGATATCGCCACTCCCGAACAGGAACTGGGAGAACTCGTTCAAAAAGCTTTTGAAGCTACAAATGAAGGCAAATTTCCCGCCGCTGAAACTTTTTGGACTCAAATTATTGACAAATTTCCTTCACAAGCCGCCGCTTGGAGCAACCGAGGCAATTCAAGAGTCAGCCAAAACAAGCTACAAGCAGCAATTTCCGACTACGAAAGAGCGATCGAACTAGCTCCCGACGCCCCCGATCCATACCTAAACCGCGGCACAGCCTTAGAAGGTTTAGGACGCTGGGAAGAAGCGATCGCCGACTACAATCACGTGCTAGAATTAGACCCCAAAGATCCAGCAGCCTACAACAACCGAGGCAACGCCGAAGCAGGTTTAGGAAAATGGGAACAAGCAATTGCCGACTACAGCAAAGCCTTTGAATTAGCCCCCGAATACGCCTTTGCCCGCGCCAACCACGCCCTCGCACTTTATCAAAACGGGCAAACTAAAGAAGCAATTCGCAACATGAAAAACATCGTCCGCAGATACCCCCAATTTGCCGACATGAGAGCCGCCCTCAGCGCCTGTCTTTGGGAAGCAGGAAAGCGCGGCGAAGCTGAGAGCAATTGGGTAGCAGCAGTCGGCCTCGATTCCCGCTACAAAGACATCGATTGGGTTGCCCATACCCGGCGCTGGCCGCCAGTTGCAGTCAGTGCATTAGACAAATTCTTGCAGTTGCAATAATCTCAAAGGGAAAGTTGGCGGTTGTCATTGGTTATTGGTTATTGGTTATTGGTTATTTCGATAACTATAGCAATCCTTGTAGGGGTCGTAAATTTTTACCCCACCCCAACCCTCCCCTTAGCAAGGGGAGGGAGTAAGAAATTCACAAATGTTTAGGATTGGTATAACAACTGACAACTGACAACTAACAACTAACAATTGACTAATTCTCGAATCCGCGCAGCCGTCAACTCTTCGACATTCCTGAAAACCGCTGCTGCACCAGCAGTTTTCAGCGCTGCAGCATAAGCATCGCAGCGCACCGAATCATCCAAAACATGAGGTGGCAAAATTCCAGTCCCCAGCCAAACCCGATTTGGTTGCACTTCCCGCGCATTCACAACCGTGTAAATATCGGCAACAGTATCTCCCGCGTAAATCACGGGCAAATTTTTTTCTAAACCGTGCAGGTTTTCCAACTGTTCAATTGCCGCGAAAAGTCCAGCCGGATCGGGTTTTCCCGGTGCATCTTCCATCGCCACCAACACGGGGGAATTTAAACTCAGTTTCCCTGACAAAACATAAGCAGCTTCATCCCGCATCGCCCCGCTAAAAAAGCCCCAAACAATGCCCTCAACTGTTAAATTTTCCAGGTAAGCCGGACTTAAAAGCAGGGGTTCGGTACAAATGTAACCAGTCCAATTTTCCTCGTCAGGCCCGCGATAGCGACTTTGGAAAAAAGCCACTAATTCGTCATAGTTGAGAGCGAGTTGGTTTCTCGATCGCCCAATCCCCTCAAAATAACGGCAAACTAACTCGAAAGACGCCTGCCAGTCATTATTCCACACTCCCTCAGACTTCAGAGAGTCGATATCGAGAGAATTCGGGCGAAAAGCACCCGCCGTGAAATGCTCCACCGCATCGGCGATCGCCCGCCGATAGGAACCGGACACGTCCCGCACCACACCGTCAATGTCGAAGACTAAAATAACTCTGTTCACAACTTAACCATCCTTGTACCTAGGGCGGGTGAGAACCCAAATTTTATCTGTTCCCAGCCCCTGAGTGGCGCTAAAACCAGCCGCGCCACAAAACTTTTCATGGCCGATGATTAATTATCGAACAGAGTGTGCTACGCTTAGCGATTGTAGAAATTTTTAACAAGTTCGATCGGAACCCTGGAGGTTTGCTTGTCCAAGTTCATCTTAAAAGTTCTCTGGCTAGAAGAGAATGTTGCCCTCGCCGTTGACCAAGTTGTCGGCAAAGGAACTAGCCCGCTGACATCCTACTTTTTCTGGCCTCGCAAAGATGCGTGGGAAGACCTCAAAAACGAACTCGAAGCCAAACACTGGATTGCTGATAACGATCGCGTCGAAATCCTCAACCAAGCGACAGAAGTCATCAACTACTGGCAAGAAGAAGGCAGACGGCGCCCGATGACTGAAGCTCAGTCAAGATTCCCCCAAGTGACTTTTACCGGCAGCAACTAAGCCCAGCTTTAATTTGCTACCCATATACATTGCCTGTTATGGCTGACGAGGGGAAGGAGAGAGGGGAGAAGGCGAGAGGATTTGACGCTTTTTCCACCTCGCCGTGAAACATACAATTTAAATGCGCTACAGCTTATATTGATACTAACTCCGATTTTGGGATCTACTCGGGTTTTGGGCTTGGTCGATTTGAGATTTGAGATTTGAGATTTATCCAAAATAAAGCTCTCAAATCTAATTTTATAGAGTCTAAAAAGACTAAGCAACCAAACCAAATAAATCTAAAATCGGCTTTTTTATACTCTTGAATTGTACAGTCAGCTCTCAACAGCCTTCCCTCTGACTAATGACTAATGACTAATAACTAATGACTTCTTCGCGGAATCTATGGGCGCCGAAAGTACAATCAACCAGACCGAACAGCTACCGCTGGTAGTAAATCCCGACATTCTCCAGCAAGCTATCCTCTACAAAATTAATACTCGCATAAACGCTCGCGGAGAATTAATTTTCCCCTGCGTACCGGGAATGCTAAGCCACTATCTCAAGTCGATAGAAAAGCTATTTAGCACTCTCGACAGACCCCTGCCCGAAGACCGCAGAGACGAACTCAGCAAGCTTTTAGCCACCAAGTTAGAACAAGGCTACCGCACCTCCACAGCATCGATGTTGATCCTGCAATACGAGTCAGTGCAGCCGCCGCAAACCGGTTTAGCCTGCAAAGTGATTGTTACTACCTCAACAGTTGGAGAACAGTACAAAAGCTGGGTAGACACCAGAGAACCTCCGCTTTTCGGTTCTCATCCAGACGCAAAATTGATGGCAACGGCTGCTAAATTGGGTACGCCCGATCGAGTGCGGATTTTGGACGTGGGGGCTGGTACAGGCCGCAATACCTTGCCGCTGGCGAGATTGGGCTATTCTGTGGATGCGATCGAACTAACTCCAGCTTTTGCAGAACAATTGAAAGCTGCAGTAACAGCCGAAAATCTTCCCGTGACAGTGACTGAAGGCGATGTGCTCGACCCCTTAATGCGGATGAAACCGGCCCGCTACCAGTTGGCAGTTGCCGCCGAAGTCATCTCACATTTTCGAGACAGCGATCAAGTACGGCTTTTCCTCGCTAAAATGTGCGATTCCCTGTCTCCGGGAGGCCTGTTGCTGTTCAGCACGTTTTTAACCGTCGGCGACTACCAGCCTGATGCCCTCGTGCGACAAGTTGCCCAACTCTCCTGGTCTACTTTATTTACGCCCCAAGAACTCGCCACCGCAATGGAAGGGTTGCCCTTAGTCCAAATATCCGACGAATTGGTGTTTGAGTACGAACGCCACCACCTGCCAGAAGGAGCCTGGCCGCCGACGCCCTGGTTTCCCAGTTGGGCCACCGGTCGAGATGTCTTCCCGATGGCAAACGGACGCCCGCCAATGGAATTGCGCTGGATTTTGTGTCGCCGAAGTTAAAAAAATCTATCATTTCTAGACGGACACAGCAATCACAACCCTTGACAGGCGGTAACAGTTTCCTCTTATATTTTTATTTCAACAGCTTAAAGCCGGCTCGCTGTTAATATTGTGCAGCCGGCACAGAAAAATTTACAAAAATATATATTAAAATGTAAAGAGAGCGAAGTTCGATCGTCCCTGGGTGACAAACCCAGTGTCTGATTAGATCCAACGCTTGCAAACCTTTTATTTGTTGCGAAAAATTGGGTTGCTAATGACCATCGGGTTTGCATAAAATTCGATCGTCATCTCGATGGGTGCAACTAGAGTTAAGATGAATTCAACCAACCTATTCCTCCCGATAGATGACTTTTTAGGGAATAGGATTAGCCAATAGATTAGCTCGCTAGTAAGCGATGCTGCTGAGAAACAAATATGCTTTTAACACGTCCACTACAAGCGTTTGGAGCAATCTTCGGGCACAAACCTTCCACAAATAGATCATCCATCGACCAAAAAACCAGTAAAAATTATTGGGAGGGGAATATTGAGCCCGCTGTAAACGAACAAATTGACTGGTACATCCAAGTGGAAATGCTAATGAGTAACGCTAAATCTTCCTGCACAAATGAAGAGATTACTGCTTGGCTGCGGGGATTGCTGACAATTGCTTGGGCAGACGGCAACTTTGACGAAGACGAGCAAAAAATGATTGCAAATCTAACTCAGGATGAACTACACCCGGTATCTTTTGAGGCGGGTTTTGAACCTATTGCGCCAGAGGAATTAGCCGCTGTGTTAGGGGAAGACACCGCCAAAGGCGAGGATTTTTTGAGGACAGCAGTCATGGTAGCCTTGGCAGACGGTACCTACTCGCTCAGCGAAGACGAGGTAATCTATAAGTTTTGCACAGCTTTGGGGCACAATGTAGAGGCGCTCGAAGCTCTGCGACACACCATCGAAGACAGCAAGTGCGATGATCCGCAGGGGCCCAGCAGCCAAATAGTCTTTGATGCGAATGTCGCCCCCGCCGCCGGAACACCCCTTTCATCTCGGCTACCTAAACCTCACCACAAAAATGTCCTGCAACCCGTCAAAGACTGGCTTGACGGCTGGGAAATTCACGACCCCAAATTGGCACACTTTGTCTGTAAAATTATTCCGCCCCAGTGTCCATTTGAGCGAGATGTCGTGTTATTTGGTCGCAAAATCGTCCACATTCCGGCGATGTGCCAGATTAACCCACTTTACGAACAGTTGGTGGGGATGCGCTTTCGAGCTCTCTGCTATTTGGCAGATGAATGTAAGGAAGATGTATCGTCATATTGTTAGTAGGAGAGGGTAATTGCGAATTGCTAATTCGTTCCTGGGCGCAGAACCTCTATCTGTAGGGTGCGCCCACAAGCAGTTTTCCGCTATAGTTAGCACGTTAAATCCGTATTTGCAGAACTCGTGTAATTAGCAATGGCTAATTTGCTGTAGAGGATTTGCGATGATTTAGAAACCCAATTTTTCCACAAAAAAACCTTTTTACAGCTATCCGCCCCCTTATAAAAATCGGGCTTATTCAGTTTTTGTGCGAGTGTCCTGCTATTATTAAATCGGCTTTGATAATACTAATTAAACAAAAGTTTTGGTACAATTCTCAATCTTATACAAATTATTAAAAGCAGATTTAGGAGCCGGACACGGCAGTGCTGTTTCCCTACAGATGCTCTGGTAGAATCTCTCGCTCTGCACTACTTTTCAGAATTGGTATAATTATATTTCTCCGGCAACAGTAAATGGCGGCTAAACTTGGCTTTCGTCGGCCGACGCGGACGGAAGGAAAATGGGAATATGGTACTTGGATCTGGTATCATAATAAGTAATGACTATTGACTACTGACTATTGACTACTGACTAAATTATGCAATTTATCGATCGAGCAGATATTCAAGTCGCAGCCGGCAAAGGCGGCGACGGTATGGTAGCTTTTCGCAGAGAAAAGTATGTACCCGCGGGCGGGCCCAGTGGCGGCACCGGCGGGCGGGGCGGTTCTGTGTTTATGGTAGCGGTGGAAAGTCTGCAAACGCTGCTAGATTTTCAGTACAACCGGATTTTTAAAGCCGAAGACGGGAAGCGGGGCGCGCCGAAAAATATGACTGGGGCTTCTGGGGAAGATCGCACGATCGAAGTTCCCTGCGGTACAGTTGTTTACGACGCGGAAACTCAGGCAATCTTAGCAGATTTAGTAACACCGGGACAGACTTTTTGCGTTGCCCAAGGCGGCAAAGGCGGTTTGGGCAATAAGTGTTTTTTGACTAATTCTAACCGCGCTCCAGATTATGCGATGCCGGGAAAAGAAGGAGAACACAAGTTTTTGCGTTTGGAATTGAAGCTATTAGCTGAAGTGGGAATTCTCGGGCTGCCGAATGCTGGCAAATCCACTTTAATTTCTGCTTTGTCTGCAGCTCGCCCCAAGATAGCAGATTATCCGTTTACAACTTTAGTACCAAATTTGGGCGTAGTCAAAAAACCGACTGGCGACGGTACGGTGTTTGCAGACATTCCGGGATTGATTGAGGGAGCTCACGAAGGTGCTGGTTTGGGTTACGAGTTTTTGCGGCACATTGAGCGGACTCGGTTGTTGCTGCATTTGATCGATGTTACGGATGAAGATCCGATCGCCAATTATGTCACAATTCAGGAAGAATTGAAGGCTTACAGGCGTGGTTTAGCCGATAAACCGCAGATTTTGGCTTTTAATAAAGTAGATGCGATCGACCTGGAAAGCGAAGAAATCGGTAATTTAATCAGCCGACTTAAAGAAATTAGTGGCGCTCCTGTTTTGTTGATTTCCGCCGTTAGTAGAGTTGGATTGGATGAATTGATGCAGCAAGTTTGGCAAAAACTCGACGACATGAACGAGAAAGAGGCGGAGGCGCTGTCAGCAGTCGGAGTCTTGTAGTTCCTAGAAAAAGACCTCTCAAGAGTGCCGATATATCTAAAAACATCTGCAAACCGTCGTTAATAGACATCGACGCTCCATAATGCAAAGTGCATCTGTTGGGGGAACAGCCGAAAGATTAGGGGCGCTATTCATCTCTGACGAGCGTCAGTGCCCCACCAATAAACCTTGTACTAGGCAAGCATCCATTATCGATATAAAGTAAGATGTCACAATCAGGCTATTGTACAATTATTATTGCAGTACAATCAATAGTTAAATGCTAATTTGTTGGAGTAGAAAACAACAAATTTTAATAAATCTTAAGGTTGGTGAGATTTAAGGTAAGCAGTTAGCCTTCATTCCTGTAGAAATTTGATTAGCCTTGATGAAGCGTGAAATTAGAGTTGCTCGAAGTTTCATTAAAGGAACTCTAATAGCGGGAGGCGTCTTCGTGCTCGTAATTAGTGGAGTATTAGTTTAGGCAATTATGGGTGGAGATAAATTGCCTGCCTACCCTAATGTTATCACCAGAGCAGTTATTGTTGGATTTGCAAGTGCTGCATCAATTTTTGTTTCTTTTGTTTACTACCTATGCCCAAGATGTAATCGTAAACTTTCAGCAGTGAAAGAGGCAAAGCCAGCTATTCACTACTACTGTCCTGACTGTAATATTGAGTGGGATTCGGGATGGCGAAATCGAAACTATTAGCCTCGATTTGATGGATGGGCCAACCATTACCGTACCTCTACTTTGCTATCCCCCATTGCTGAAAGCGACACCCGCACAGCGCCAGAAGTGGCAAGTATGCGGCGGTGGTTACGGCATTCCTTGAGAAGAAATCGATCGCGATCTCAGTACCGAAAGAATGTTGCGCGGATCACCCGCGACGAAAGCTTAATCAATGATTTCTCTACTCGGGCGATCGCTATTCCACAAATTCAGCCCTGGACGCATCAAGACGAAGAAACCGGGTTTTTTACCGTTTCTGGGGCTGTAACAAAGTATTTCGTGAAAAACCCGGTTTCTCGGCACCGGTGAGTAAGTCGCAAGTATTGTTAAATTCCGCTTGAGTCGCGGATTCGCCCATTGTAATCAACTCTGATTCGGCCATCTTGGGAAACCGTAACAACCGTTTCTACAGTATAGACAGACGAACCAGGCTTGGAACCCTTAAAAGTAAAAGTCCAAGTTCCATCGCCATTGTCAACAAACGGCGATTCCTTAGAAGTACCGTGCATAGAAGCTTCAGCTCGATAGTTGCCTAAACCCCCATTAGCCCTTTCTGCTGCTTGACGGGCTAAGTTTTTTGCCCGATTGAGTTCGATATTATTGTTGATCACTCTCGCGCCGTCGGTCTCATATTCAGGAGCAGGATTAGCATTACTCAAGGCGGGGGAGACTCCAACGGCTAAAGTTGAGAGCGCTACCAGACAAGCAAGTCGAATGTTTAGTTTCATAATACAAACTGATTTATAGTTTGATAAAGTCTACAACACTTGCCCGAAAAAACCCGGTTGAATTTTCAATTTTTAATTTTCACTTGTGAATCGGCTGGGGTTTCCTCACCGTTCAAATAGCGGTAACTAATCCGAGAAATCTCCCGAATCAATGTTTGAGCTGGCTTCTCCGTTTCCGGTGAATGCTTCACCATCACCGCCACTAAATAACGCTTACCGTTCGGCAAATCCACCATCCCCGCATCCGCTAGCATTGTATCAATGTTGCCGGTTTTGTGAGCAATAACCGAACCTTCGCCTAAACCTTTCGGCAGCAAAGAAGCGTTTTGAGTTTGGCGCATGATTTGCAAAATGCGATCGCGCGATTTCACCGATACCAAATTACCCCGATCGACCTGGGCTATGATATTAATCAAATCCTTCGGACTGGTAGTATTAGTTCCCTCCAAATCGGGCAAATTATTACGCAGAACCGTGGTACTCAAACCCCAATTTGCAAAATGCTGATTCAAAACCTCAGCACCTCCCAACAACTCAATCATCATATTTGTCGCCGTATTGTCGCTGACAACAATCATATTTTGGGCAACTTCCAAAGCCGAATACTTCTTCCCAGGAGCCTGATCTTGCATCTCCCCAGAACCGCCGACAATGTGTTCGGACTTCAGCGTCAGCATCTGATCTAACTGCACTTTGCCCTCATCTACTGCTTGGAAAAAAGCTACTAAAATTGGCACTTTAATTGTGCTAGCTGAAGCAACAGCAGTATCGCCATTAAAATTTAGGTAGCTTCCAGTATCTAAATCGACTAGAAATATTCCGGCTGTCAAACTAGGATTTTCTGTTGCTAAAACCTGAACTTGCGTTTTCAAAGCTCCTAATTCTTGATTCAGTTGCAGCACTTCTGGGGCTGCGGGTGCCGCAGATGCGCTATCGGCTGGGTTGTTCTGCCCTGTGCTGGTTTGTTCTTCTGTCGCTACAGTGGATGCTCGACTCACAGCATTTACCACCGACAGCAGCGTACCGCAAATCACCGCTATCCCAACTCCCAAAATCAGCAAGCGAGTAGCATACACCAACGGCGGTACGCTCCGAGGTGCAGAGCGTTTACCCGGTCTCGGACTCGCTTGTGGGCGCGGTTTAGGCAGGGGGGGTTTTTTGGCATCTGCGGGGATTACCGTGTCTGAAATGCGAACTGGGGGCGAGCTGGGACGACTTCCACGGGTTGCAGGGGGAGTGGCAGTTGGGAGCTGGCTGTTGGGATTGCTGGCGATCGAACTCACATTTTCCCGCTCCAGATTCGGGTTCGGAAACTCGAACATATCGACAGCAGCGAGACCTTTTTTGCCTGGTTGGCGAGTCTTCGACTGCGGAGTTTTGCTGGTTCTGGGTTTTCTGGGGTTAATTGCCGATCGGGGATCGGATAAAAAGTCTTGTGTAGTAAATTCTTCCGAAGATGTGGGAGAATTGGCTCCAATTCTGCTGCCGCGGCCCTGTTGCAGTGGCAAAGTCGCTGGTTCGGGCGATCGAATTTCTGAATTGGCGTTTTGCGGTTGCGGAGGGCGGCGGCGACCCGAGTTGCCAGACGGACTTGCTTTGCCGGGCTTAGGCTGCTTTGAGCCGGAGTTGGGAGAGGATATCGACGAGGATATCACCGATAATATCGATCCTTTGGGAAACCGCTCTGCCACGTCTTACTCCTTCATCACTACTGTAAATTTCAAGTTTAAGATTTTTCAGCTTGCCAGCCAATCAATTTTAGATTTTAGATTTTAGATTTGCCCCACACGCTGCATGGTATCAGCAACCAAGTTTATTGCTCGCAAATTATCGCAAAGCTTAGGTTTTTAGTCAAGAAACCCTGTTATGAAGGTGACAAGTGGGGGCAGGAAAGTTCTCTGTGAAAAAAATCCTCAATCTCACCTCCCCAATTATCAGCATTTCTCCTAGCTATCCGTTGGATTTTCCGGCAACGCCCCATCCAGAGTATCAGAATTTGCCTCTTGTGGGTAAGTTTTGATTGCCCATTCTGTTTGGCGGAGGACGCCCCGCAGCATGGCGACTTCATCCACTGTCGGATAGGCTCTGTTGTACAAACGCCGAAATTTTTCCATCCGGCTTGCTGCTGTGTGCTGCTGCAAATATCCTATTTTGAGTAACAGCGTTTCTAGTTGCTGGTAATATCCCTCTAAATTTTCCAAGGGAGCCGATTCCTTCTGGCCACTGACAACTGACAACTGACAATTGACAACTGACTTGTATAGTTCGTAGCAGCAGATAGCGACGGCTTGGGCGAGATTTAGGGAAGTGTAGGCATCGCTGCTGGGAATGCGGATCAAGCGTTGAGCGCGGTTTAATTCGGCATTGGTCAACCCGCAGTCTTCTCGGCCGAAAATTAGGGCGCTGGGGGCTTCAAGGAGCCAAGGCAAGGCATCTGCGGGTTCTTCTAGTTGTGTTGGCAACGATCGACAATCATCCCCTGTAGTTGCGATCGCTCTGACACACCCTACCAAAGCAGCGGGCAAACTCTCGACTACTTTGGTAGTTTCCAATATGTCGGCGGCGCGAACAGCCATCAGTCGGGCTTCTTCCCCTAAATGATCGCACTGGGGATTTACCAAAACTAATTGGTGCAAACCCATATTTTTCATGACGCGGGCAACAGAACCAACATTCAATGGGCCTGCAGGTTCGACTAAGACGATTCGGATGTTGGCGTCGGCCGTTTCGAGCATTTTTATTTGGGGAGGTGTTAGGCAGAAATTGGTTGTTTTGTTTGTTTTGATTAAAATTTAATCACTAACTAATGTAATGTCCAAATTAGCATGGCCAAGCAACGATCGAAATCTGATTTACCGACAAAAATGTGTCCCGTGTGCGATCGACCTTTTACTTGGCGCAAAAAATGGGCCGACTGCTGGGATGAGGTCAAATACTGCTCCGAACGTTGTCGTCGCCGCCGTTTGGCGGCTCAAGATTAAGAATTTAGGGCAAGTTGCTCGATCGAAGCTAAGATTGCAAAGGAAAAATTTTAGGTATTAGGTTATAAATTATGGCATCGCAACAAGTGCAACCAAAGTTAGTTATTCACGGCGGTGCGGGCAGTTCTCTACATAGTAAAGGCGGAATTGAGGCGGTGCGGAAATCGCTTTACGATGTTTTGGAGGAAGTTTATCCGCTGCTGAAAGACGGTGCAAGTGCCGTAGATGCAGTGGTGCGGGGCTGCCAATTGTTGGAAGATGACCCGCGATTCAATGCCGGTACTGGTTCTGTGGTGCAGTCGGACGGTCAAATTCGGATGAGTGCTTCGCTGATGGACGGTTTGATGCAGCGTTTCAGCGGGGCGATTAATGTTTCTCGCGTTCAACATCCGATCGAACTTGCTCAATTTTTGCAGCATTCGGACGATCGGGTTCTCTCTGATTTTGGTTCGGCGGAATTGCTGCGAGAACTTCAATTGCCGATTTACGATCCGATGACGGATTTGCGCTTGCACGAGTGGATGCAGGAACGCCAAGGCAATTTTAGCAAAGCAATGGCTGACGTGGTGGCGGAACCGGCTGGTATGGGTACGATCGGAGTCGTAGCTTTGGATGTTAATGGACGCTTGGCTGCTGGGACTTCGACTGGCGGCAAGGGTTTTGAGCGGATTGGCCGGGTTAGCGACTCGGCGATGCCGGCGGGAAATTACGCGACTGGAAATGCGGCGGTAAGCTGTACGGGGATTGGCGAGCACATTATGGACGAGTGTTTGGCCCCGCGAATTGTGATTCGGGTAACGGATGGTTTGAGTTTGAAAGCTGCTTTTGAGCGTTCTTTTACTGAAGCTGACGAACGTCAACGGGATTTTGGCGCAATTGGAATTGATGCTAGCGGGGCGATCGCTTTCGGCAAAACTAGCGAGGTGATTTTGGGTGCTTTTCACAACGGTATGGAAATGGGCGATACTTTGGAAATGAGCAAGGGAAAGCTGATTTTTATTGCTTAAAAAAGCGATATAAATTGTCAGTATGCGGTTCAGATACCCGAGTTTTTGAATAATTTGGGTATCTCGATCGGCGTTAGTTTTATATCAAATATGGTGGCATCAGAATGGATATTATCGACAGTCAGGAAACGGCGCTGTGCCGTTTCCCTACAATTCATCTGGCGATGCTTACTTTCTTCCCGCCCAAAGAATATAGATAGAGGTAAAATGAAAAAAAAAGGGAGTAATAGAAATGAATCTGAGCCAACAATTGCGGTTGGTAAGGCTAGAGAAAAAGCAGCGGCAACGACTGTACTACAATAATCAGCAATCCTATATCAGGCAAAGGTTATCGGCAATTAGGCATCTAAGTGAAGGAAAAAGTCGTACAGAAGTGACCAAGCTACTAGGCTGCACAGATCTAACATTGGCAAGAGGGGTCAAACCCTACTTAGAAATCGGGTTATAGGGAATAGTCTAACCAATCAAGCACCAGGTAAAATCAAGACTGGATCAAGAAAAACGGCAAGAATTAAAGAGAATGATTTTAGAGGAGAAACCAACAAAGTATGGGATAGACAGAGAAATTTGGACAGGAAAAATCATGGCGGCGGTAATAAAGCAACGGTGGAAAGTAGACCTAAAAACGTCGAGAATCTCTGAAATTTTAGCCGATCTAAATATATCTCATCAAAAAGCGCATCGAGATTAGGCAAAGGGATCGCCAGAGAAACAGAAGGAGTATGTGGAAGTCCTAAAAAAAATAGCTGAGAGAAAGAGTGGGAATAGAATAGTATTTTTGGATGAATTTGCAGTCACGAATCGACCAAGCCTATACTATGGATGGGTCGAAAAAAATACGCGACCAGAAGTGGCATCAAATGAAGGGAAAAAAAGAGAGAAGCTGAATAGACTTTTAGCGGTAGATGCTATAAGCGGAAAAAAGTTTGTCAGACTATAGCGGTTCTTGGGTAGATGAGGTACACAATTCAACTTCAAAAGCTTGACAACACAGGGTTTCGACGTACTCCATCTTTCTGAGAAAGGCTATATCACCTACAGCCCAAACCGAAGATATAGCATTATATATAGGAGAATTGTGCCCACCAAGTATCAAATAAAAAGCGCATCATATAACGATATTGTTGGATAATAATTCGACCCATAGAAAGAAGATCAAGAAATATTTAATAGCTGAACAAATAGCATCAGAGATAGAATAAAATATCACAGTAGAGTTAATTTATACACCAACCTACTCACCGAACTTCAATCTAGCAGAATCTCTAATTCATTTACTAAGACTGAGGCTACTACACCATTTGCGAGTGGGAACGAGCATAGAAGAGGTAGAAAAACGAATAAAAGAATTATTTGAAACGGAACAATTGCAGACACAAAGTCAAATCGCAAAGACAATTCAGCAGATATACAACGTGATTCTATAATCTTACAGCGGGAAGGGAGTACGATTGCATAAATAGCAATTTTTTCAGCCAGCCTTAAAGTATCCAAATTCTATTCCTAGATCCAATTGTATGGCTTAAATGACTCAATCGAAGCATCTTATCGCGATTTATTGAACAGCTTGACAGCGCGTAGCGCCCGACGACAGGCGCTACGCGCTCGGAAACCGCTTCGCATAACTAGCAACTTGCGTTATTAGTCGTTGAACGTAAAGGTTTCTAGTGTACAAAGATTAACTTTATATTTTATACTTTCTTCCCCATCATCAAAAACAGCTCTGATATCGTAAGTACAGACATCCCGACTGTCGGAAATAATTATGTTTGTAGATTCTCCCGGTCTCAGTATATCTATACCAAGAATGTCTTCCTCCCAATCATTTATTCCTGTGGGAGAGGTCTGAAATGTTGTTATATTAGTAGCGGTATTGTTAGTAACCCTAAACTCCAAACTTTTCGCTAAAACACTCTTTGCTGTCATTACGGATAGTGGTAAGGCTAAGGCCGTAGTAACCATTAAAGTCTGAAAGATTTTAGCGATTGGAACTGAATAATTCATTGTTAAGGAAGGCAAGCTGTATAGATTTTTCATCATCAGAGTCTAGTTAGGGATATTAGTAAAAACCGAAGTAGCATTACTACAACATAAATAAATCTACCTCCTTCTTAAGGAAGATGTCAAGAAAATTGCAGGGTGGGGAGGAGCTACCGAAGCTGTTAACCGAGGCAAGATAGGCTAAAACCATTGCTGTGAAAGCTTTTTAGAACCAAAAAAATTTTGTGTAACTTTTTAGACATTAATTAAACCACACTCTCAATGGGGTTCAGCCGGGATACGCGCAAAAGAGGACAGGTTGTAAAATTTTGTAAAGCAAGGCAGTTGAAACCATTGATTTGTAGAGATTTTGAACCAAAAATAGTTTCAGTCGAGCCAGAAATTCTGGAAGCGGTCTGGCGATAACTCCGTGTAGCCAATAGTGTGTTGAATATTCTTGTGTCCCAGATAAGCCTGAATAGCTCTGGTGTCATGACCAATAGATGCTAGATAAAACCCATAGGCATGATGGCGTAACGGCGACTGATTCATGGCGGTACACGTCTGCCAAATGCTTCAGCAGTTCGCCGTTTTGCAGGTTCCAGAGTTTGACTGTGCCCGTGCGCGATCGTGTCAGCAGCGTTTTGCTGGCGGGACTGAAAGCCATTAGCAATACCGCTGTTGAATGTCCGAAAATCGTCTGCCGCAGTTCCCCGCTGTGCAAACTCCAAATTTTCACTGTACTGTCCTCTGAACCCGTTGCGAGGAATTGTCCGTCGGGACTGATAGCTGCAGACAAAATCCTGCCTGAATGGTGAAGAGTGGCTTTTAAGATGGCGCCGGTTGAGGTTTTTGCCTGCGTTTTATATCCGGCTATTTCCAGTCAGTCGATCGCATCTCTCTCATTTTTGAGCTCATTTCGCGGCCGATTTGTCAATAATTCTATGTATCGGTACAAAGTTTTTGACAAATCAACTTCGACACCTTTGATTTGTTTGTTGAGAAAAACCGCAATTTCCGCTGGGCTGTAGCCGCACAACAAGCTACACAGATGCCGCTTTTCTACGGGTGTCAGCCCTCATCTGGTGTGGGGGGCTAATTCTTGTTTGGCATTTGCCAAGTCGGTATAAAGCTTTTGGATGTCCCAGCCGTTGCTTGCCCCCGTGCAAATGGTTCTTCGGGTCGATCGCGGGTAGAGGGTATCATTTGCGGCAGTCGCGATCGAGTTCCTAGTCCAAATCCTAACCAAAATCCTAAAATTCGCTGGGCGCGATCGAACTGTTGTCACCGCTAATCTATTTTTAACACAGCAAACAGCGGAAAGAGTTTCAGGTTAAAAATGTGCCGAAATCCTTACCTTTACAGTTTGCTAAATAATTATACACCAAGGGAATAAATAGAAAATGCCTGGTATTGCGATCGTCTTGTTTTTTGGCGGTCTGGGTTTTATTTTAATTTTTATTTGTTATATTTGGGGGTTATTTCAAGCTATTAAACCACCAACTCCGTGGGAAGTGCTTTACTTTTTTGTGGTCTTTACTTTATGGGTATTTCATATTAAAAATTGGAGCTATAAAAAAGTTAGTAAACAATTTTTACTTCAAGTTACTGGATTCCTCGTGTATTTCTTGTTAGGCATTATTATTGCATTATTACCTGCCATAGGTATTTTCCAAACCGATGGTTCTGTGCCTAATGTAGATCAGGGGTCGAACGAGCAATCGCCATCTTCTTTTTCTTCTGATTTCAACACTTATCCATCCCTCTCTCAAGAGCCATCTCCTGCTGCCGAGCCATCTCCTACTGTTGCTGCACGTGTAAATGAGCCTAATTCTGCTCGTGTTGTTGCTCAAAATTCTGATTTCAAACAATTGATGAAACTCGGTTATATCTACTACGGGCAGGGAGACTATGAAACCGCTTTAATAAATTTTAACAGAGCTTTACAGATACGTCCGGGCGATGCTTATGCTGTCAAGGCTGTTTACAACACCAAAAGTGCGATCGTCCAAAGCAGTGTCAAAGAATAATCCGTGCATTAAAAATTGCAGACAGCGGATAGATAAGTAATTTACCTTCTTTGTAAAAATCCCAAATAAACTGATGAAACTTCTCACGAAACCACCAACTCAACTAACAATTTAAACTTGCCGCACCAGGGATGGTTTGATATTAATTTTTCCGTTCATTGTCATTGGACTATTGCAGATTATTTTAGCTTCAAATTGGATAGGTGGAGGCATATTTCTGTTATTTTCGCTGTCTTTGTTGGACGGTGCGATAGATGAAACATATATTTTTGATAAAACTTTTAGCAAAATGACCATTAAAGGACGGGGTGTATGGCTTCGTGATGTTACCGAATGCCCAACTCGCGAGATTTCTGCGGTAGAATTAGAGGAAATAGGAGATAGCGACGGAAATCGTAGCTATTATGTTGATTTGTGGATGTTCGGGGGCGATATCCTCTGTTTAAAAAGCTATTCACTAACAGAACAACACAAAATGGCTGACTTGATTCGCAGCTATATCTCGATTAGGGATAATCGCACGCTTAGCAATGTATTTGGCCTGCAAGTCCGTGAACCGTAGCTATCCTGTAGGGAATCGCCCAAATTAATAACTAACGATAATTAAGTAGGCGCAAATAAACCTGCCAATGTAACAAAATGTAAACCTGTACTCACCTGGCTGATTACTTTCCTACGGAGCGCGAAGCTAACGTTTTATTCCCTATAACATAATTAATATATTTTTAAGATTCATCTATTTTAAATAATGGAAAGCTATCTTAAACCCAGCAGCAGGTAAACTCGCGACATTGGTGGCCTGTCAGAAATTTTAGTGCTAACCTATTACCAAAATAAAAGGGGTCATCGCAGAGGACGACTTCAAATAATATATAAGTTAACAATTCGGCTGATCGGGGTTAGTAAGGCGATCTGTAACATCATTTTTGGAATTTAAGGGCGAGATAAATGAAAATAATCAAGCAAACAGCAAGTGAATTAATAATTCAGACTCAAAGCATATTGGATTTTTGGTTGCCTAGTTGTTTATTCATGGCCTTTGGACTGTTCGGGCTGGCTTTTGATTATCATAAAGCAACCCTGAGCTGCCAGCGATTGCAGGCAAAACAAGGCAGTTGCCAGATTGTGCGATCGAATTTACTGGGTTCAAAAATCCAAGAAATTGAGCTTGCTTCTTTGCGGGGAGCTAAAGTTCAAAGATGCGGGTATAAAACCAGAGTTGTACTTCTGACTTCTGCGGGCAATGTTCCCTTTACTGCTAACTCCACTAATTGGGGAACCCAAGACGCTGTTGCTTCTGACATCAATTTTTTTGTTAAAAATGCAAAAAACCGATTGCTGCGCTTAAGCCAAGACGAGCGCTGGTTGGGATGGACAGGAGGCATATTTTTGCTCACAGGAATCGCAGTGATCGTCTTGAGAAATAATGAAATCTACAGCTTCGATGGAACTTTAAACATCTTGAGTGTGGAACAGCGGGGTTTGTTGGCAAGTAAAGTAATTGAATACTCTCTGTGCGAGATTTATGGGGTGGAAGTCGATCGAACAAAAGATCTGGATAAGGACATTTGGTACGAAGTCAGACTGTTAGTTTGTGGAGGCTCTCGCATCTCCCTACCCCGCACTATGAGTCTCTACGAGCAAGAAAAAATCGCCAAAGCGATTAACAACTATCTGCACCAGCAAAAATAACAAAAAATAGCCGATCGCCATCAACCCGATTTCTCAAGCTTGCCGAGTTACGCAGAAACCGGGTTTTTTACCAAAATCTCTCCTAGAGCGCGATCGCCCCCGTTATAAAAACCCCGTTTCTTTGGTATCGAATGCGAAACTCGCAGGTGGAAACTCATCATCTCAAAAGTGAACAATCGTTCACTTTTGAGGTTCTTTCAACTTCCAACCTGGTTTGACAACTTGCCGGGAACGGGCAATTACTAAACCATCATTCGGCACATCTTCTGTCACCACAGAACCCGCCGCTACAGTAACATCTTCCCCCAAAGTTATCGGTGCAACCAGCACGCTGTTAGAACCCGTTTTACTCCGATCGCCTATTTGAGTTTTGTGCTTGTTTTTTCCGTCGTAATTTGCCGTAATTGTCCCAGCACCGATGTTGACTTTTTCTCCCAAAGTCGCGTCGCCTAAATAAGACAAGTGAGCGACATTAGTTCGCTCGCCTATTTGAGTATTTTTCAATTCTACAAAATTGCCGACGCGGCAGTTCGCCCCAATTTCTGCGTGTCCCCGCAAGTGGGCGTAAGGGCCAATTCGCGAATTTTCAGCAACCATACTGTCAGAAACCACCGAATAAAGCACAGTCACATTGTTCCCAATCTGACTGTTTTCGATCAAGCTGCCGGGGCCGATGCGACTCCCAGAGGCTATCGAAGTATTTCCCCGCAAGTGAGTTTGCGGTTCAATTACCACATCCGGCTGCAATTCTACGGTATCGTCGATCGTAATGCTGTTGGGATCGAGCAGCGTGACTCCCGCCGTCATCCATTTGTCCTTTACCCGCGTTTGCAAAATATCGCAAGCTGTGGCTAAATGTTTGCGATCGTTAATTCCCAATATTTCTTGATAATCTTCCACATCCACCGCCATCACCGGATTGAGGAAATTTACCGTATCAGTTAGGTAATATTCTTTTTGGTCATTATCTGCCTTCAATTCTGGCAAAATTTTCTCTAAATCCGGCCAGTGAAAACAGTAAACCCCTGCATTAATTCGGTGATTTTGCTTTTGAGCTTGTGTGCAGTCGCGGTCTTCGACAATTTGCTGGACTAAGTTTTGACTGTCGGTAAATACTCGCCCGTACCCTTGAGGATTAGGTAAATTAGCTGTCAATAAAGTAGCAGAGTTTTGGTGCTGTTTGTGAATTGCCATCAATTGTTTGATAGTTTCTGCCCTCAGCAAAGGTACATCCCCATTTAAGACTAGCAAGTCTCCTTGAAATCCCTCTAAGTGAGGCAGCAATTGTTGGATGGCGTGACCTGTTCCCAATTGTTCGGTTTGTTCAACAAATTCTAGGGGAGGAAGTTGAGAAATTTTCTCCGATATTTCTTGACCTCTAATCAGAGCTTCTTTAACGAGTTCGCCTCGATAACCGACGATGACAAGTCGCCGGGTAATTTGAATTTCTTGACAACTTTGCAGGACTCGCTCAACCAGCGAGCGACCGCCCAATTCGTGTAGAACTTTGGGCAAGTCAGATTTCATGCGCGTGCCGCGTCCAGCAGCTAAAATTGCTATTGCTACCATTGTACGATCGAGTTATTTGCTATAAAAACTTGAATATTGACTAACTGATGATATCACTCGCTGTCCGCCGATGGCACTGCGATCGCACAAATTTTTCATCTAAAATTTCCCATCTCGCATCCGCGCGATCGAGGCTTTTTTCAGCCGGATGTCGGTTTTAGGGACGATGCTTGCGGTTCAACTTAATGCCGTTGCAGTATCTGATGTTGCGCCCCCGGTATCAATTACCAGCTTGAAGCAATGGTATTATTTGGCGACTTAGGGAGAGGATTTGTGGCTGTACTGCAAACCTGAGTTCGGTTCGCAGAAAGGACTAAAGTCTTTTCCCAAGGGATGCCAGGGCTAGCGAGAGTGATAATTTGCATCTTTGGGCTGGGATTTGCCACGATACATTATACTATTTGTTGAATTTCAGTTATTGTGTTTTCAACTCCAAAAAACTCTTTCTGACTTTTTCATTTTTTCTTCCTTCTACCTTCTATCTTCTGCGTTATCAGGTGTCCAGCTATGACAGAGCTTAATTTTCAGGAACTTGCCAAGCAGGGAAATCCGCAGGGCATCGCATCTTGGCTAAACAGCCGGTTGCAATCTGAAGGCATCACAGCCTCGGCGAATCTCGACGGCGACTGTTTGGATCTAATTCTTGAGGCCGAGCAGGTACCCATAGAAAATACATTAGTTGATTTTGTCCGCACCGAGCTGACGAATTTGCAGCCGGATTCGATTCGCAAAGTGAAGGTTGAGGGCCGAGAAAGCGGTCAGATTGCTGCTGCTTGGAGTCAAGAGTTTAGTTTGGAGAAAAGCACTTTGGAACCACAGAGCTTTGGGGGAGAATCTGTGCCAAATACTGCGGTTGCTAATATGGACGATCGCACAGAGATGGATAACAATTTTGAGGAGGAAAAAGCGCCGGAACTTGCTGCATTTGAGAATCGGCTGCGCTCAACTTTCATTGTAGTCGGGCTAGTAACAGGTATGTTGGCGATCGCCGTGGTGGCGTTTGTCGGTAAAATTTTGAACCAGCCAGCAGCAACTGCGGGGGAGAATCCCGATGAAACAGCAAATTTAGCAACTGCACCGGATACTTTTCGAGAAGCCGTTAACAGCGCACTCAAAGCAGCAGAATTAGGGCGAGTGGCAAAAAGCAAGGAAGATTGGACTACAGTTACCGATCGTTGGCAAGAAGCGGTCTCATTAATGAGAAGAGTACCAGTCTCTAGCCCCAACCATCAACTAGCTCAAGCAAAAGTAATCGAGTATCAGAAATATCTGCTTTACGCTCAAGAAGCAGCAGTAACTCCCCCTCTGCCAACTCCAACTCCCGCACCAGCCGAAAAATTACCTGCGGAAAAAGCAACTCCTAAAAAATCCAATTCGCCCAAAGAAACTCCGGAAAAAGCAACTCCTAAAAAATCCAATTCTGAAAATAGAGCTTCAGAGAAATCTCCTTCCGACAAAGCAGAACCCGAGAAAAAATCTCCTTCTAGATAATGTTCAAATATAGATTTGAAAAATTATGACTGACAACACTTTAATCGTTTCTCCTGAATGGTTAGCCACCAATACCGACAATCCGCAATTTGTAATCATTGACTGTCGGTTTTCCCTTGCCGACCCTGAATTGGGACAAAAACAATATCAAGAAAGTCACATTCCCGGAGCTTTCTATTTAGATTTAAACCGCGATCTCGCGAGTTCAGTGGGCAAACACGGCGGTAGACATCCGCTGCCAAATATGGAAGAATTAGCTGATAAATTGAGCGCGCTCGGCATTAATTCACCAGAAACTTTAGTCGTCGCATATGACGATTCGCGGCTGGCTTTTGCCGCTCGTTTGTGGTGGCTGCTGCGATATATGGGACATAGTAAAGTCGCTTTGTTAGACGGCGGTTTCAGCGGCTGGAAAGCGGCGGGCTATCCGGTAACAAATACTTTGCCCGACCCCCGCGAGGGTAAATTTGTTGCTCATTTGCAGCAGGATTTGGCGGTCGATATTGAGGCGGTAAAAGAGCGTAAAGACTTGCCAGGGAAGGTGTTGGTTGATTCGCGAGAAAGCGAGAGATATGAAGGTTTGCGGGAGCCGATCGACCCCATTGCAGGTCACATTCCGGGTGCGGTTAACTATCCTTGGCAAGGGGTGACGGATGAAACTGGAAAAGTGCGATCGGCATCCGAACAAAAGCAGCGGTGGACAGAATTAGAAAAAGCCGAAGAAATTATTGTTTATTGCGGTTCCGGGGTGACGGCGTGCGTTAATTTACTGTCTTTAGAAATCGCCGGAATTCCCGATGCTAAACTTTATGTCGGTAGCTGGAGTGACTGGTGTTCTTATCAGTTGTAGGGTGCAGAAGCGAGATGATTGTTGACTGTTGAGTGTGAGTTGTAGGGTAGCGGGCATTCGTGTCAACTTAACGTTAAACCCTCAGTCCGGCAGCGCTTGAAACAAGAACCTCAAAGCGAAATTCCTCGCTATGAGGACTAATGAGTTCTTCACTCCTCTTTGAGAGGACTTTAGCTATGAGACAGGGAATTCATTCCCTGGCGGATTGTTGGGTGAGTGGAAGGACTGGCGAACTAAAAGCTTAAGTTGACACTAATAGGTAGCGGGGAATCACTGCGGCGCACCTCAATGTCGTCGTAGGGTGCGCGCTGTGTACCTTACGGGGGATTACATCCTACCCTAAAAATCAAAATAAATATAAGGCAAACCGCCTTCGGGAGCCAACACCCAAACCGCATACAAACAAAGCGGCACTAACACCAATTTCATCGGCCAATTTAACTCTAACTTCAAACCCCGGCTCAACGCATAATTTCCCAGCATCGCCGCAGCCAAAGCCGCCAACATCCAAGTTAAATGCACTCTTTCCAAACCCAAAGCTTCGCCATAAACTTTCTCAGCAAACTGTACGTCAGCAGTGTGTCCCCACAAATGCGAAATCGCCCATCCAGAATCCTTTAAATCGGGAAGGCGGAAAAATATCCAACTACCAAAAACCATCGCCTGAGTCAACAGCCAACCGATCGCAATCCCGATCGGATTTTCCCACAAAAACTCAATCCGCAACCGCTTAAACAGCACATCAGTCACCCTGTGAACCGCCAAAGCTAAACCGTGTAAACCCCCCCACACAATAAATCCCCAAGCTGCCCCGTGCCAAATTCCCGCAATTAACATGACAATTGACAAATTCAGACAAGTGCGCCACAAACCGACTCGCGAACCGCCCAAAGGAAAATACAAATAATTGCGTAGCCAATCGCCTAAAGTCATGTGCCAGCGTCGCCAAAAATCAGCTATGCTGGCACTAAAATAAGGAAAATCAAAATTTGGTGGCAAATACCAACCCAGCAGCAAAGCAGTACCGCGCGCCATGTCAACATAGCCACTAAAATCGAGATAAAGTTGCAGCCCGTAAGCAAAAATAGCCAGCCACAAATCCTCGCTACCCGCCCGCTGCAAGTTGGTAAAGCTTAAATCGACATAAATTCCCAAGTTATCTGCGAAAAGACCTTTTTTTACTGCACCAAAGGCGATCGTCCAAAGTCCCTCAGAAATGCGATCGGGCGTCGGAAATTGCTGGGTTTTCAGTTGATATATCAAGTTGTGATACCGAGTAATCGGCCCTGAAATCAGTTTTGGAAAAAACAACTTGTAAGCAGCAAAGTGCAGCAGCGAAGTAGCAGCCGGCGCGCCTCGGTACACGTCAATCAAATAAGCAATGCACTCAAAGCAAAAGAAACTCAATCCCAGGGGTGCGATGACGTGACTTTTCACCCAGTCAGCCCCGTCGATAGCGAAAGGCCAATTGAACAAAGTGCCGATCGAACTCAATAAAAAAGGCACATACTTAAAGCCCAGAAGCAGCAACACATTCAGGCAGATGCCTATCCACAGCAGCAACAAACGGCGGCGGTTCCAAGATTCATTGGCAATTCGCCAATCCAGAGGTTCCCCAATCGCCATCGCCAAGCAGTAATTAAACAAAGCACCGACTAACAGCAGAGGAATGTACCAAATTTGCAGCGAAGCGTAAAAAATCAAACTACCCGCCAACATGATGAACATCCGCCACCACCGCAGCGGAACCAACCAGTAAGCCGCGAACAAAACTAACAAAAATAGGGCATATTGAAGGGAGATGAAAGTCATACCATTTTAGATTTTAGAGTTTAGATTTTAGAATTGGGAATTGGGAATGGCTTATTTTGTATGGGTTCGGATTACGGGCCTACTCTTGCATTACTTTTATTAATCGAGACTTTGCTAAGAACAAGATTTATCATGGATTTTAGCCGATCGCCTACACGAAAATAGGCCCTCGGTAAGTCCCTACTATGTAGTCGCCAACTGAGAACTGCTACATTTTACAGCACAAAGGTTAAATGCTGTTGCAAATTAAATAAATCTTGCCTGCTCTAAATTAACGCTCTTACGAACAATATAAAATACGGTGAAAAAAATATAATTAGGTTCGCAGCATCCGACTTCAGTTCTCCAAAGCTACAATGCCTGATATCATTTCCCTTTGCATCGGAATAATATTTTTCATCGTGCAGTCCTAGCACCCGGCACAGCAAAAAAGTGATGTAACCCAAAATGTTTTGAATTCATCACGATAGCAGGTATTTGATAAGTAGTCCGATCGCATTTCCAACCTTCCCAAACCTCCAATTCGGTCAGACCCGGTATCACAATGTCGATAAAAATTGCTTGCGGTTGCTCAAAGAGCAGCCGCACCCAAACCTTCAGCGCCGTTGGCGACCTATATCGCAGTACAATGAATTGGTGGCAAGTTTTTCAGCAAATACCGAAAAACTATCTTCATCCTCCCCAATCAAAACTTTGGCTGCTGAATCCGCCGCTGGCGATGCCCCGGAACCCCGCAAGCTACGAGAATTTGCGCTTGCCAGCGATATTTCATCTCCCTTAGCAGGGGACATTTCCAAAGGGTTTTCTTCCTCTCCAGGATACAGAATCGGCAGTGTTACAAAAAAAGTCGAACCCACTCCGGGTGAACTTGTGATTTCAATGCTTCCCCCTAGAAATTCCGCCAGTTTTTTGCACAGAGACAATCCCAATCCTGTGCCTTTGACGCGCTTCTGCAAGGGGTTTTCGAGTTGGACAAATTCTTCAAAAATCCGCCTTTGATCGGCTGGGGCAATGCCGATGCCAGTATCTGCTACTGAAAAAGTAACTGTTCCCTCCTCTCCCATTTCCGCAGCAACTCGAACTTCACCTGCTTCGGTAAATTTAAGGGCATTAGAAATCAGATTTCGCAAAATCTGAGAAACTTTGCCCTCGTCGGTTGTAAGGATTGGAAGTTCGAGAGGATCTTCAAAAATTATAGAAACGGCAGAGTTTTGGGGAAGCAGGGGGCGCATCATTCCTCGCAGGGCGCTGAACAAATCTTCGACTTCAAAATCAGCCACGCGAACAGTTAGTTTTCCGGCTTCTACTTTGGCTAAATCTAACGAGTCGTTGACAAGTTCTGCGAGAGACTCGGCGGATTTGTAAATGTAATTTACTTGCTTGTCCTGTTCGGGGGAAAGTTCTCCGTCAAGGCGATGTAACAATATTTCCGAAAGGCTCATAATGGCCGTTAGCGGAGTACGAAACTCGTGGCTCATATTAGAGAGAAAGCTGGTCTTGAGTTCGCTGGCGCGCCGGAGAGATTCGGCCTTATCGTTCAATTCAGCGTAAAGTGCCAGGACTCCGCGATTGGTATCTTCTAGTTGTTGATTTAATTGTACGAGTTCTTCTTGACGCTGGCGGAGTTCGTCTAAAGTGCGTAGTAATTCTTGATTTTGCTGCTGAATTTCGGCATAGGGATCTTCGGGAATTTGGCGCGCTAATTTGTCAACTAATTTATTTAGTTCGATCGCACTCAGCGCAGGCATATGTTTGGAAAACTGTTTAATTAATTGTACAGCCGTTCCGCGATCGGGCGCAGAGTCGATTTTCACTTCGTCCATCAACCGTTTCGCTGCTGCTAAACCGAGTCCCGCGCCGGTTTGCGATCGAAAATTGGGGCTTAACACAGCCGGTAAATCAGCAATTCCCGGCCCGGTGTCGGAAATCCGAGTCCGAAAAATTTGGGGCGATTCCCCTTCCACAATGAATTCTACTTTGCCACCGCCTGCATATTTGAAAGCATTGCGGGCAATTTCGGAAACTGCTGTGGCGATGCGGGTTTGTACTTGGGAATCGAATCCCAGCCCTTTAGCAATTTGGCGAGCTCTTTGGCGTACTTGTACGATGTCTTGTTCAAAGCGGACTTCCGTCGTCAGGATTGGGTAACTCACGCTGCTTCTCTCACCTTGGCTACTATAACTGTCATATCATCGCGAGTGCGTTTGAAGTCCCGGTAGAGCACGGCTGCGATTAAAGCCGGATGTCTGGAGGCTAAACCCGGGTAGCGGTTTAAATTCCACTGCGCCGCCAAACCGTCGGAGTGCATGATGAGTAGGGACTGCTGCGACCAAGGATAAACAAATTCTGCTACTTTTCGCATCATATGTCCAACTGTGCCATTGTAGGAAACCATGGTGCGGCTTTGGTTATTTGTGACCACTACACCGCTGATGTTGCCAATTCCGGCAAAACAAACTGTTTGTTGGGTAGGATCGATTTGGGCGATCGCCGCAGCCGCTCCTCTGGTATTTTTTAAAGCAGCGTGCGCCTTCTCTAAAATTGCTTTCGGCCCGAGTTTGGCGTTTTCCTCAAATACCCGCACTGCTTCGCGAGACGCTTCCTCCGCCAAATCCCCGTAGCCAAGCCCGTCTGCAACTAAAATCAGGTTTTTGTCAAGGTGATTTTCCGCAGCCCACGAATCCCCGCAAATTTGCTCTCCTGCTTTCGGTAAGTGGATAACCCCTAATTCTAAGTAATTGCTGTTTTGGGATGCTTCCCGGCTATTTTGGGTCGGTTCCAGCCGCGCTAATAAGGCTGTCCCCAGTTTTGGTACAGAATGAATATCAAAAAAAGTAGAGAGGCGTTTAATTGCCCCCAGTCCAGTTCCAGGGCTTCCCGCTGTTGAAAAACCGTCCCGCAGACACAGCGAGACATTTGCCATGCCTTGCCCCCGGTCTAGCGCTACTATTTCAATGCTATATCCTGCCGTTGTTTTTAATGTTCGCAGCAAAAGTTCTCCTTCGCGGGCGTGCTTGACCACGTTTTTTGCTGCTTCGGTGGTAACAATTGCCACTTTACCGCGATCGGTCTCGTTAAATCCGACTTCGGTCGCGAGGGCGACTGCGATTCGGCGCGCTTCTCCCACTTGACTTTCTTCTGTTACGGGCAGGGCTACGGCATCTATCATTTTTTATCAGCTCTAATCATGAAATCCTCCATAGGCCAACCCTCTCCGGGTATGGGGTTGCATTCCAAGAATCACTTCTTGGCTTTGCTGGTTGCTCTTTATACCAATTTAAAAAAAGAATGCCACTATACGCAAGGTCCAAACCCCGATAGTCATCAGTCATTCCCAATTCTTTAATCTAAAATCTCAACTCTCAAATCGTATTACTTACTCACCGCCAGCGGACGATCACAATTTTAGTCCCCTTACCCACTTTGGAAACAATCTCAAATTCGTGCATCAACCGCTTGGAACCACTGAGTCCCAAACCCAAACCGTGATTAGAAGTATAACCGTCAGTCATTGCCAATTCGATGTCTGGAATTCCTGGCCCCTTGTCTTCAAATATCAGCCTCAGCCCTTTGCGGGTGCCTAATTGGAGCGTTTCGAGAGTTACAGTTCCCCCTTTGCCGTAGTCTACAGTATTGCGGGCGAGTTCGCTGGCTGCGGTAACGATTTTCGTTTGGTCTAATAAACCGAATCCCATTGCTACAGCCCAACTTCGCACTTGCTGTCGGACGTGGACTATATCGGATGACGATCGGATTTCTAGTGTCTCACGTTTTGACATGGCGGCTACTGTACCAAAATAGAACTTCTCCCCAAAATATAGGACTTACGCTCATCAACTTAGTTTCTCCTAATAGGACTTACGCACTTACTACGATTTTCTCTCAAAAGAGAACATAGTCCAGGAATCTCAACCCTTGATTTAACCCCCTTGAGTGCGTAAGCCCTGTCCTAAGAAATCTTCAGTTTGTCAACAAGGTATCTACAAACAAACTAGTTTTCTTGACTGCCTGTGCCTCAGTCAGGGGACTATTAATCAACTGCTTACGCTTGCTCGTCAACAGACCAACCCAAGGATTTTCTTAACAAAATCATGCCCTTTTCAACGCTTAAAGCTGTGCGAACTCCTGTCAGGGAAAGCCCCAGCTCAACGAGCGTAATAGCAACCGCTGGCTGCATCCCGACCACAACTGTTTCCGCATCTAAAATTCGCGACATACTAGCGATATTGTTGATAATGCGACCGATAAAAGAATCAACAATTTCGAGGGAAGAAATTTCTATTAACACACCTTTGACACCTGTTTTGACGATGCGGTTCGTCAGGTCATCTTGCAGGGTCATTGCTAACCTGTCGTGCATATCTACTTGAATTGTTACTAGCAAAAATTCTCCCATTTGAAGTATCGGTATTCGTTCCACAAATTCACCTACTTGCTAACATTTACTTGAGTTATCATGTCAGAGCGCAATATTTTTATCTTTCCTCTTTAAGATTTTTTATAGTTAAACCTTGGCGCTGCAACGCGACTTTAAAAGCATCTGCTAAAGTAGCTTTTGTCAGAATATCCTGCAAGTCAACTCCCAAGTGAACTATGGTTTGAGCTATTTGCGGGCGAATGCCACTGATGATGCACTCAGTACCCATTAAACGGGCGGCTGCTACAGTTTTTAATAAATGTTGAGCAACTAAAGTGTCAACAGTCGGCACGCCTGTAATGTCTAAAATCGCAAATTCTGAGCCGGTTTCCATGATTTCCTGCAACAGAGTTTCCATTACTATTTGAGTGCGGGCACTGTCGAGAGTCCCGATCATCGGTAAAGCGAGAATGCCTTGCCAAAGTTTGACTACGGGTGTTGACAATTCGAGCATTTCTTGCTGCTGGCGTTCGATGACTTCTTCGCGAGCTTTGAGAAAAATTTCTGTTACCCAAAGGCCAAGCTGGTCTAATAAACTGGTGGAAAGCCAAAGTTGTTCGACAAGTGCGTCGCGGTTTTCTGTCAGTTCATGACAAAGCCGATCGAACAATGGCTTTTTGAAGCATAAAATGAAACTCGCTATCTCTGAGGGAGTAAAACCTCTCTGAACGCGCGATCGCGAAACTTCTGCTAGCAGCACCCGCATATTTTCCCATTCGGATGTCTGGATGTCGCTATAGTTACCGTGCCCGACTGCAATGTGGAGCAATTGCAGGAACTCTTGACACTCGGAGCGCAATTCTTTTGCTCTCATCAAGTCGTCCCGCCGCAGCCCGGTATTTTGCAGTTCTTTGAGCCAGTCTGCTAGTAACTCTGCTTTGTGTCTTTGTAGGATTTCCGCGATCGTGTTATTGCTTGTGAGTTCCATTAAAATTATCTCCTGCTTAGCAATTGGGATGAAGTTGTACGAGCGATTCCCTACGGGATAGCTTCGCACGCGCATACTTTAGTGTTTTTTGATGGGGCAACTTCTGAGTTTAGCTCACTGTTTGCTGTTTGCGATCAAGGGTTAAGTACCTAATTGTAAAATGCGTTTGACGATCGCACTGGTAGAACTCGGAACTTCTATTTCGATCAAGGAAATCTTGCCACCTCCGGCGATAACGGTCGGTGCTTCCGGCAGAGTTTCGACTTGATAGTCGCCTCCTTTAACGTATATATCAGGCTTCAGGATATTTATCAGTTTAGTTGCTGTAATCTCGGAAAAAATTACTACGGCGTCTACTGGTTTGAGAGCGGCTAACACTTCGGCTCGCTGATTTTCCGGTACGATCGGGCGGGGCGGCAATCCCGGCTGCTGCGGTTTGATAGCTTGCACGCTGGCGTCGCTATTCAAGCCCACAACGAGCGATCGCCCCAAATTTTTTGCCGCCTGCAAATAGCGGACATGACCGCAGTGCAGGATATCGAAGCAGCCGTTAGTAAACACGATCGGACGCCACTTGTCCGGATCGGATGCGATCAATCTTTCAAGTTCTCTCAAGGTGTAAACATCAGAAATCATTGCAGTCATTACCACCAAATTTGAACAGCGGTCAAAATTATCCTACCAAAAAATGTGATAGTTTGCACTTTCGCTCTTGAATAATAAATCCTTAAACCTCCTGGCAATAATTAATAGTTGACCATGAGTAAATAGTGATTAGTAATCTGTGACTATTAAGCAAGAAGGGATAAGTAAAAATTACCTGCGACAAACCTGATATGGTAAACACAATTCCCGAGTAAAAAACCGCTACTCGTGTATTTGTGACTGCCGTATCGTGCTGTTGGTAATTGGAGGTTAAAAAGGTTGGTAAACAATTATTTATTCCCGCCCTCTCTTATATCAATTACTATAAGACAAGGGATTTAGTTTCACCGCCTCGGGCAGGCGATCGGGTAGTGGGAGCCCTAGGGGGTGACACCCAACGAAACGCGCTCCTCCTGTGTCTATTATTTCTGGCACGGCCGCGCGAGCGAAAGCTAGTTAAAACCAGGAACCCAAGTGTGTAGAGCTCATCTTTACGCTGGATTCGTCAGACTATAGAAGAAGCCAGCAGTTGCTTGCTGGAGTTTCTGGACGCTATCTTGACCAAGCTTTACAGCCAGCCCAGAAGCCTACAGCCTCCTGTGTCCCACTCTGCATAGCTGCTCAGAAACTCGACCTTTTGGCTCGCAACTGCAGTCTGTGAAAACCCAGAGGAAAGTCGAGTTCGGTACCCGAAGCAGCTATTTTGGTGGAAAATAGCTTAACTCGTAACAAAATCCACTCAACTACCCCCTTGAATCTAACGGTGTAGAATTATCTAACACGAATTATGAAAGCAA
Organism: Microcoleus vaginatus PCC 9802; assembly: GCA_022701275.1. NCBI lineage: Bacteria > Bacillati > Cyanobacteriota > Cyanophyceae > Oscillatoriales > Microcoleaceae > Microcoleus > Microcoleus vaginatus. Next base: position 3,144,278 of record CP031740.1, on the reverse strand, counting down.
GTAATAGCCGTCAATTTTCTTCAGTAGCTGCTCGAACTCTAAAAGTAGTCGGGATTATCTTGATTCTCTCTGCTTTGCTTGACTGCATTGTTCTGTCGCTGCCGGGAGAAAGTTCAGACCTTCTCAATCGAGGCTGGCAGTTGGCTGCAGCAACTCAGATAGTTGACAGGGGCATTATTCCTTTGATCGGTATCGCCCTGCTGATGACTGGCTTTTGGGTAGACAGCAGCAGTGGAGTATCTATTGAGCGACGCAATGTTTGGCTGGACTTGCGATTCTGGGCGCTGTTGATTTCCAGCTTGTTAGGTCTAGTTTACCTATCTCTGGTTCCCGTTCACCTCAACAATACTCGTTTGGAACTCAAGGATGCTCTGGCTCAAGTCGATCAAGAAGCGGGACAAGCCGAAGGTCAACTTGAGGCGCAACTTAAAAGCGCTCAATTTAAAACTCAGGTAGAAGAACTCAAAAGCCAGCGTCGCACCCAGATAGCCGCACTGCTACAAGACGACGGGAAGCTGCAACAAGCACTCAAGAGTCCAGAGGTTCCCAAGGAATGGAAAGCTGTGCTTCAGGAGTCGAAAAATGACCCGAAAGCCCTCGACAAATTCCTCGAACAGCAAGCCCAAGAACTGCCCAATCAAGCTCGCAACGAGATTCGCACCCGCAAGCAACAAAAAGAGAAAGAGTTAAGAACTCGATCGAGAAATTCGAGTTTGCAGACGGGAATCACCAGTTTGCTGTTAGCGATCGGCTACATTACTGTTGGTTGGACGGGATTGAGAAGTATGGGAATTCTGCGGTTCGGCCGCCGCAAAAATTGACTGGCGCTGGCAGGGATCGCGCTGGTCGAGACATCCCTGAGAAATAGTTTGTTTACCCAATAGTTTGCCCTTACTGAAAGCTGGGAATGTTCTCAATTTATATTCTGACTTACAACGAAGAGATTGATATCGCCGCTTGCATTGAATCGGCACTGCTTTGTGACGATATCATTGTAGTTGATTCTTTCAGCACCGATCGCACCCTTGAGATTGTTCAGAACTATGCCGTGCAAACAGTGCAGCACCGCTTTGAAACTCACGGACGCCAGCGGACTTGGATGCTCCAAGAAGTCCCGTGCAAGTACGAATGGGTTTACATCCTCGAAGCTGACGAGCGGATGACGCCTGCACTGTTTGCTGAATGCTTAAAGGCGATCGAAAGTCAAGAATATATCGGCTATTACGTAGCTGAAAAAGTAATATTTATGGAGCGCTGGATTCGCCGCAGCACTCAATATCCCCGTTATCAAATGCGTCTCTTTCGCAAAGACCGAGTGTGGTTTACTGACTACGGTCACACTGAACGGGAAGTCTGCAACGGGCCTACTCACTTTTTGAAGGAAACTTACCCTCACTATACTTGCAGCAAAGGTCTTTCCCGCTGGATTGAAAAACACAACCGCTACTCGACTGACGAGGCGGCTGAAACTCTCCGTCAATTAGAAGCGGGTCAAGTAAATTGGTGGGATTTATTGTTTGGCGCGTCGGAGGTGGAAAGGCGCCGCGCTTTGAAAGATTTTTCTTTGCGCTTGCCTTTGCGGCCTGTGGTGCGCTTTTTCTATATGTATATTTTACTGGGCGGATTTCTTGACGGCCAAGCGGGATTGGCTTGGTGCACGCTGCAAGCTTTTTATGAATATCTAATTTTGCTGAAAGTTTGGGAAATGAAGCATCTACCAGTCCCAACTTTAGAGGCAGTGGCAGAACAATCTATTTCGGAAGTAGTAACAGTTGAGCCGTCAAAAGTTTCTTATAATCTTGGCGCTTCCGATACTCGCAATTAAAAATTCAGAATTAAAAATTGGGCATTAAAAATTGGCATTGCTAATTAATCTAACTTAAAAAAGAACATGATTTACGCACTTCACTAAATGACAACCCCGTCAGAACATAGATCTAATCAAGAACATAGCCCTAATACACATCTGAAAAAATGGTAGTTTATTGCCCCTAATTATAGCAACCGCCAAGGCGGTTAAGCGGCTATGCGAAGCACGGCTTCCATTGCATCCCGCTCGACAGTCGAATTTAATTAGTTGTTTACGAATTCGACTTTTTAACCATGACCAGCATCGCTCAATTTTGTTAAGCTCCGGTGAATAGGGGGGCAAGTATTTTAACTGACAACCTGCAGCTTCAATTAATTGAAGAATCCGCCCACCTTTATGAAATGTGGCATTATCTGCAATCACTATTTGTCCCGGTTTTAGCGTTGGGATTAAACAAGTTTCTAGCCAGGTTTCAAACACGGTTCGATTACAAGAACCCTCAACAGTAAATGGAGCCAATAACTCACCATGACAATAGGCAGCAATCATATTAACTCGCCCTTGTCTTCGGCAACTTTTTAAAGCATAAAAGCGGCTCCCTTTAGCATTCCAACCATAGCTATAATCTTCTCTACTATCAATCCCAGACTCATCTATATAAACTATGTCCTGTGGTACATACAGCCCTATCTCTTGTTTAAAGAGAAGTCGTTTAACTTCATCTCCTTCTTGATAACCATAAGTTTTTTTTTGCGCGTAAACCCAATCTTTTTTAATGCCCGTGATATAGTGCGATCACTAATTTCTTCCGTCCATAGTTTTGCCATCTCTACTTGAGTTTTATCTCCATTAATCTCGACAAATTTGGTAAATTTTTCCCAATCAGTAATTTTGTGCCCATTACCAGGTGGTTGATTAGGCAAGGCTTGAAAGTCCCCAGTCTCACGTTCCCGCTTCAACCATAAACGAATAGTGTTACGACTAATGCTAAATATAAGGCAAGCTTCACTAATCTTTAAGCCATCAAGCTTGATTGCTTGGATCACTTTTTGACGGAGGTCGTAACTGTAGGGTTTGGGCATGGGTTTCGCTCCGGCACAGCCGGAGCAAGATTAAGGGATACTTCCAGTCTAGGGCTTAACCGCCTTGGCGGTTGCTATATCATTAATTCGGCTTGGCACAATTGGAGGATGATTCTTGTGGGGAGTATGGGTTAAGCGTCCTGCCTGCTGTGAAAATACACGCCTTCAGGAGCATAGCCACCTCTACAAAAAAAATCAAAATCTTGTCGCTATTATGCAACGCTCCCCCATCAGTAGGTCTTTTGACGAGTTGGTCACCCCCTCCAGATATTCACCACAACAACAAAACAAAAAAAACCCGATTTCTTGGAGAAACCGGGTTTCTGAATACCCTCAACTTTTTAGGTTTAATAAAGTTTTGATTCTTCTTAACTCAAAACTCTCACGACTCACAACTTAAAACTCTTGAGATTTTGCTGTTGTTTTTGCCCGATCGAGCTTTAAAATCAACACACCCAAAGGCGGCAAACACAAGTCGATCGAATAAGCACTGTTGTGGAACCACCACTCCTCAGTCCACTTGCCCCCCAAATTCCCCATATTGCTGCCGCCGTATTCCCGCGCGTCGCTGTTAAACAACTCCGTATAGAAACCTGGTTCCGGCACTCCTACGCGATAGTGAGAGTGCGGCTGGGGCGTAAAATTGCACACGATCACCACAAACTCGTCGCCATCCTTCTCTCGGCGCACAAATGCCACGACACTGTGTCGGTTGTCGCTGCAATCAATCCACTCAAACCCATCCTCAGCAAAATCTTGACTGTAAAGTGCCGTTTCGCTGCGGTACAAATTGTTCAAATCTTTAAAAAACAGCTTCAACTTTTGGTGCGGCTCGAATTGCAGCAACTGCCACTGCAAATCCCCCCAAACGTTCCACTCGTTCCACTGACCAAACTCCATTCCCATAAAGATCGTTTTCTTTCCGGGATGAGTAAACATAAAAGTAAACAAACACCGCACGTTTGCAAACTTTTGCCATTCGTCCCCTGGCATTTTCCCGATGATGTGGGCTTTGCCGTGGACTACCTCATCGTGGGACAAAGCCAGCATGAAATTCTCGCTGTGGTTGTACCACATACTGAAAGTTATATTGTTCTGGTGGAACTGGCGGAACCACGGGTCCATGTGGTAATAGTCGAGCATATCGTGCATCCAACCCATATTCCACTTCAGGTTGAAGCCCAAACCACCTACATAGGTCGGCCAAGATACCATCGGCCAAGAGGTAGATTCTTCGGCGATCGACAGCGCACCTGGGTAATAGCTAAAAATGACGTGATTCGCCTGACGTAGAAAATCCGCCGCCTCGATATTTTCACGCCCTCCGTATTGGTTGGTCAGCCATTCTCCGGGTTCGCGGCAGTAATCCAAATAAAGCATCGAGGCTACGGCATCTACGCGAATCCCGTCGATGTGGTACTTGTCAAACCAAAACAGAGCGTTTGATACTAGGAAATTCCGCACTTCGTTGCGGCCGTAGTTAAATACTAGGGTTCCCCACTCTTTGTGCTCGCCCTTGCGGGGGTCGGCGTGTTCGTACAAGTGAGTTCCGTCAAAGAAAGCCAAACCGTGGCCGTCTTTGGGGAAATGTCCCGGTACCCAGTCCACCAGTACGCCAATGCCGTTGGCGTGGCACTGGTCAACAAAATACATGAAATCTTCAGGTGTGCCGTAGCGGGAAGTTGGGGCGAAATAACCGGTGACTTGATAGCCCCAAGAGCCGTCGAAAGGATGTTCGGCGATCGGCAGCATTTCGATGTGGGTGAATCCTAAATCTTTGACGTAGGGAATCAGCCGATCGGCCAATTCCCGGTAAGTCAGAAAGCGTGCCCCGGGATTGAGTTCCGAAACCTGCACGGCGGGTTGTATTTCCCCATTTGGTAGCACGGCGGGTTCGTCAGTAGCGGCGTGCAGCCAAGAACCGATGTGGCATTCGTAAACCGAAACCGGCTGCGTCAGTTGGTCTGTGTGCCGCCGCTTTTCGATCCAAGCGCTGTCGTTCCAAGTGTAGGTGTTTAAGTCGGTGACAATTGATGCTGTTTTCGGCCGCACTTCTTGCTGGAAACCGTAAGGATCGGACTTTTCGTAGGGATGTCCGTCTTGGTTTTTCACTTCGTATTTGTAGGAAGTTCCCACGGATAGTCCGGGAATAAATAATTCCCAGATGCCGTTTTGCGATTTCCGCATTTGATGTTTGCGGCCGTCCCAATAGTTGAAATCTCCTAAAACTGATACATTTCGGGCATTCGGGGCCCAAACGGCAAAATATACTCCTGTGATGCCCTCTACTTCGGTGAGGTGTGCCCCCAGTTTTTCGTAAATCCGGTGGTGGTTGCCTTCTGAGAATAAGTGAAGGTCAAATTCTGTGAGTTTGGGCGATCGAAAGGCGTAGGGGTCGTAGATAAAGCGCTCGTGTTCTCCTTCTTTGACCCGCAGTTGATAGTTAGCTAGTTCTGGGGTTTCGATCGTACATTCAAAAAAGTGAGGGTGATGCTCTGATTTCATCGGGTATTCGGCCCTGGCCTCCGGCAAAACTACCCATACCGCATCCGCATTCGGCAGATAAGCTCGGACGACCCAGACTTTTTTGCCATTTTCTTCGATAGCGTGAGGGCCTAGCACTTCAAATGGATCGTGGTGCTGATTCCAAACAATGCGGTCAATCTGTTCAAAGGGGACGGTCGCGGGCATAAAACTACTTACCTCAATCTTTTAACTAAATGGCTTTCAAAACCTAGAGCGGCGCTGCACTTTACATTTCGATACATTTTTGATCGCTCATCCTACCACTGATTAGCACGATCTTGCCTGCACCAGCTCCAGCGCGCCCTGGGACACACAGCAGGCTGTTGCCTTGCCGACGGCCGAGCTGGGGTTTTATTGGTAACATCTAAGTATAGAAATATTAAAACAAATTGAAAAATTTATCTTATCTCCCTAATGTCCTTGACTTTTTATTTAAAATGTGATAGGAATTTTTTTTTAAACTATTGTGTATTTGCCACTGCAGGAGGGTCAACACTATAAGCGTTGGGGAGCAGTTAATAGTTTACCTGGAATTTTTAGGCAGGGACGATCGCCCGATCTGTAGAATTTCACCTGCCGGAGGCTGGGTTTCCCCACAAAGTCGGTGAATTTGGGCAATACGCTCAAACAGCGAAGGATGCTCAACTCGGTATTGAGGCATCAAAGTTAAAGGACTCAGCATGGCGACAGCAGCAAGCAATATCTGCCCTGTTCAAGGCATCGCCTAGCAAACTAGCACCATCCTACCAGCGACGGTGAAATAGGTTTAAAGCAGCACTCAGGCGCCACTGGAGCGAGTTTTGCCGAAGCAGGGTTAATACAGAACTGGCGCGGCGCCAATTGAATCACTAAACTGGCTCAAAACAGACGGGTCGATTTGCTTGCCCGCACCGGCGCCAAACTCCTAGTCAATAAATCGAGTAGCCATGCCGATGCTCTCATCGAGCAAGTCTTCGACCAGCATCCAAGGCTCAGATAGCTTTCCTCTCGTCTGTCGGAACAGCGGCGGGGAAGGCAAGCGAGACTCGATCAACAGTGCAAAATTTGCGTCGAGTGGGCGATCGCCTCCGGTTGACCTTCGAGTTGAGGCAGCAGCACTGGCACTGTCCTCAAACCTCCCGTCAGAGGCTTGAGTTTCAAAACCTGCAGGCCGGGAGTCAAATTTTCTACTTGAAAGCTAATGCCCTTGTAACCCAGCGCTAAGCGGACTTTGCGGCAGTAAGGGGATGTACGGAACTCTAGTAAAAGCATCAGAGTACAACTAACACCCAACTTGAGACCTAGACCTCTGAGATGAAAAAATGCGAGGAGCGAACGATTTTTCACCTGGAGGCTAGGCTCGTTGGGCAAACACTCTCGGATCGCCCTAGTTAGGGAGACTTTTTAGGAGAAGGGGAAGCTGTTCCACCAGCCCCAGCTCCACCAGCTCCACCAGCCCCAGCTCCACCAGTCCCAGGAGTAGACTTTGGAGATGGAGAAGAAGTAGGAGAAGTAGTAGTGCCAGTGCCGCCAGCGCCGCCAGTGCCGCCAGCGCCGCCCGGAGAGGGGCTAGAGCCAGTGCCGCCAGGGCCGGCATCTCCGCCTCCGCAGGCGCCGAGGGCTACTGCCAAGCCCACTACCAAAGTCAAACGAATTAATCCCTTGTTCATAAAAACTCCTTAAGACTGAAAACCCATCGCAAGGAAGGGAATAGTGTACTTCAGAAACAATGCTGGCACGAATAGCTCAACGATTCGCTCGTTGATTACAATACTGCATTTATTCATAAATTTCACATAGATTATCGCTAACCAGCAAAGATTTCTTTTTTTTTTGCAAATCCTGAAGTCAAAGAGACCAGTGGTAGGATGGGTTGGTTGGCTTGTGAGGTATCTTTGGTAAGGATAACCGATCGAGCCCAGATTGCCACAACTGGCGCTCTGGAGACAAAAAACTCTTAACCTCAATCAAGCTGAAGCTACCCCACTTTACGTATTGGTGAACTCTATGACCGCTGCTATCAGATCCCCGGATTCTCCCCGCTCCCGATCGACCCGCAAGCCCGCTGCTGGCCCAGCCAGCAGCAAAGTTACTTCTATTGCCCGAGCTAGGCGGGCGAAGACTGGGCCGGTATTGCCCAACTACTCGCCAGCCGACGAACAGGCTCAGGCTCGGTCGTCGGCATCGGTGCTGAAAGTCATGCCAGCTCGCCAGCAGCAGCCAGTGTGGTTGCGATCGCTCCTGCAGGCACAGCGCGCCTCCTCAGTGGCAGCACTTATGCTTTTGGGCGGTGCTCTGAGTCTCTACGGCTTGACAGTTTACGGCGAGCAGCGCTGGAGTCAGGAGTATCAAAAGCTGGAAACTCTGCGCCTCCGGGAACAGCAATTGAGTGCTTCTAGTGAAGTCTTGAAACACCAACTTGCTAAAGAAGCCCAAAATCCCGAAACCGGTTTGGCTCCGCAGAATCCTGGGGACACAATTTTCTTGCAGCCGGCTCCTGAAACTCGATCGCCCGTTGCGGCACCAAATTCTGAGCCCGCTCTCAAGAAGGGAGGCGGTGTGGAAACACCGCTGGGCTATTAAATCTGTGTCAAAGCGTAGAGCGCCCGAGGGCCTGAGTGTCCGAGGGCCTGAAAATTCGAGGATCTAATTTCCTTTTTGACTTTTTTGCAAGTCGCGATCGATTTTCTGCTTCCAACGGGAAGTTACAAATTAAAAATAATTAACACCACTTCAAAAAACAGAATGCAACTGTAGGTGTGAGCCCAACCTTGATAGGGACTGCTCATTCCCAAGTCGTGAATTTTATATTTTAATATTTAAGTTATAAATTATAGATTCTAAAACGCTCTAACTTGCTATTGAATTTTTAATGCCATGAGCTACGACCCCCGTTTTGACCGCTACAGATCGCCGAATTTTAAACGCACAAAACAGGCGGGCGATTCCCTACGGGATAGCTTCGCTTCACGCACTGGGTGGGAAAAACCAGCCAAACCTAGATCTTCGGGCAGTTTCGGCCGATCGCCACAACAGACGGCTGCATCTTGGGGGCGGCCGGTGGAACGTTTAAAGCGCAGCAAGTTCCGTTTGTGGGCCGTGTGGGCGGTGTTGATGCTGGGGGGGCTGGGGCTGGCTGTGAATTTGTTTTATTTGCAGGTGACGCGAGCTCCGGCGCTGCGTAAACAGGCCGAGCAGCAGCAAACTCTCAAAACGAAGCCGTTTGTACCGAGACGCCCGATAGTTGACCGCGCAGGGAATGTTTTGGCGATCGACAGAGAGGTGTACACGCTCTACGCTCACCCGAAGTTGTTTAACCACTCGAAGGTCGAAATTGCTGCTAAATTGGCTCCGATGCTGGCGCTGGAACTGAGTCCGGGCACTACGTCGGAAACTGAATTGATACGCAGGTTTAATCTTGCTGAAAGCGGTATTACAATTGCGGAGTCTCTGCCTCAAGAGGTTGCCGATCGCGTCGCTCAGATGCAAATTAAAGAGAGTCTGGTCGATGGCTTGGAGTTGCTGCGGCAGCAGCAGCGTTTTTACCCGCAGCAGGAGTTGGCGGCGGATATCCTCGGTTATGTGGACGGGGAACGGAAGGGACAAGCCGGGGTGGAATACAGCCAGCAGAATTTGTTGGAACGATCGATGCCGTCGATTCAGTTTAGCAGGTCAAGCAATGGGAGTTGGGTTCCCGATCGGCTGACGGCGGGATTTGTGCAGCTTGATGACTTGAAATTGCAATTGACGATCGACACTCGCTTGCAGCGGGCTGCCCGAACTGCGCTTAAGGAAAAAATGAAGGAACACGATGCGAAGCGGGGCACGGTGATTGTGATGGATGCCCGTAACGGGGAATTGCTGTCAGTTGTAGCGGAACCTTCTTATGACCCGAATCAATATTTTAATTTCGATTTGTCGCGCTATAAAAATTGGGCTGTAACTGATGTTTATGAGCCTGGTTCGACTTTTAAAGCGATTAATGTGGCGATCGCTCTGGAAGCGGGTGCGGTGAAACCTAATAGTGTGTTTAAGGACGAAGGTCGGATTTTCATGGATGGCTGGACTATCCAAAATTCCGATTACAAATTCGTAGGGGCGCGTGGCCCTTCGACTGTTACTGAGATTTTGAAACATTCTAGCAATGTGGGGATGGTGCACGTAATGAGAAGTATGAAAGCTTCTCTTTACTATCAAGCTTTAGAAAAACTCGGACTGGGACAAACTGCGGGAACTGATTTGCCTTTTGAAGTAACCAGTCAGCTTAAAAATCGAGAGCAATTTATTAACTCTCCGGTGGAAGTTGCTACAACGGCTTTTGGGCAAGGTTTTTCGATTACTCCGATGCAGTTGGTGCAGCTTAACGGGGCTTTGGCTAACGGTGGCAAGTTGGTGACTCCTCACGTTGTGCGGGGACTTTTTGATAGGGACGGTGAAGCTTATTGGAAGCTTCCGAGGCCGGTTCCGAAGCAGGTTTTTTCGCCGGAAACTACTAAACAGGTGTTAGAAATGATGGAAACTGTGGTTGATGGTGGTACGGGGAAAGCTGCACAAATTCCTGGGTATCGGATTGCTGGAAAAACGGGTACGGCTCAAAAAGCTAATGCTGGTGGGGGTTATTCTGACAAGGCGATTATTACTAGCTTTGTGGGAATTATGCCTGTGGAGGCGCCTCGGTATGTGGTTTTGGCGGTGATTGATGAGCCTAAGGACGGTTCGGGGGGGACGGTGGCGGCGCCGATTGTGGAGTCGGTGATGGAGTCGCTGATTTCTATTGAGAAGATTGCACCGAGTAAGAAGTAGTTGATTATGTCTGAGATGTGGCTGCAGGAATTGACCTCGAAGATAACGATCGACAACAGGACTATTGAGGACACGGCAATGCCCATTGGTGTCAAATTAACGTACAACCAATAGTCCGGCAGGGGTTTCAACCCCTGCCTCAAAGCTAAAGTCGTCTGAAGACGACTAATGAGTTCTTCAGTCCTCTTTGAGAGGACTTTAGCTATAAGCCCCGTGGAATTCATCCCTGGCGGACTCGCGGACTGGCAGATGGTTGGCTGAGGTTGACACGCCTTGGGCACTGCCGTGCTCTGATTTCGGGTAATATCGTTTTCCCTGACGCACGCTACATCAGTGACTCAGTAACAATATCTTTTGTTTTCGTTGGGTTTTGATTGTCTTTGGGAGGTGCGTTTATGGCCTAGGAGGGTGGAGATGATGATGCAGCGTTGACTGTTTCTTAAGTTGGGATGATATAGGGTTAGGGTTCCTTTGGCTCTTATACTCGTTAGGGTGCAGTCGTGGTCGCTTCGAGATACGGGGCAACCTCGATGGTTGAACATGACGCGCCGGATTGGGCCGTTTGTTTTTTGCTCGTTGTTTTCATTTACTTGGAGCACTGTTGTTTCATCTGGATCTATTTGAATTTGCGGTTCTAGGTTTTTCCATTGACTGGCTGGTACTTGGGCTGGGGAAATGTCGGCTGGGTGAACTGCTATTTGTACATTTTTTCCTACTTCTTTGAAGCTGGCTTGCCATGAAATTTTGTCACGTTTGGCGTTGCTGTGTGCAAGTTCCATTGCCCAATAAGCTCGATCGAGCGATGCCTTTAAACGGTGGTTGTTGATGAACATTAGCCAAGAGGGAGCGACGATCGCACTAAATATTCCTATAATTAAAATAATTATCAATAGCTCAATCATTGTAAAACCTGCGGCAGGTGTAGTGGCTCTGCCTTTGAGCGTTTTATTTATTGACACGTAGATGCACTCCCTGATATTTAGCTGGCAAAAAAAACAGCTAGGAGGAGCTATTTTTTATTGGCTATATTTTAACTTTTGGGTTTGGGGAGTGTATAGATCGGTATTTACTGAAAATTTATGCAAATTTAACAAAGCAGGTAAGGAAACGGTTGTCAGGAAACGGTTGTGCGGTTTCGCTACAGCAGTTTTGTCGATCGCCCGATCGCATAAATCGCCCGATCGCCTAAATAGCCCGATCGCATAAATCGCCGGAAGGTATGTTGTTGCGCTCGATTCACTCTTTCCTAAGCTTAAGAGCGAATCGAGGGTAAGTACATACCTAAAATTTAACCCCTATTTGTGGCTGTTGGTCTGAGTCTTCACCAATTTAAAAAAGCAGGTAAGGAAACGGTTGTCAGGAAACGGTAGTGCGGTTTCGCTACTGCAATTTTGTCATCGCCCCGCTAAATTTGCGCTTTTACCCAAGATCGAAAGGCTTTCAGGGCGACGTTTCTGCCGACAGTTTTGCTTTGTTCTAAATACTGGGGGATGAGCTCGGTGATGGGGAAGTTGGGAAACTGGAGACTGCGATCGGACTGTATGTATTTTCCATTTTGCAATACGCCCATTTGCAGGTTGCGGCTGTTGTAGCGCCACAATTCGGGAACTCCTAATGCTTGGTAGTTGTTGAAATGAGTGCGGGAGGTGAGGTCGATTTCTATGGCTAAATCGGGAGGTGGGTCTGTTTCTAAGTCGATGCGGTTTTTGCCTCTGACTGCGGCTTCGTTTTGGATGTAAAAACAGGCGTCTGGTTCTACTCCTTGAGCCATTTTTTCATTTTTGAATGTGGTGGAACCCAGAGGTCAAAATTCGATACCTAATTCTTCAAGCAGAATTTTTACTAATTCGCTAATCAGGACTTTGGTAACTTCGTGTTCCATTAGCGGAACCATGATTTATAATGTTCCTTTGCTGTATGAAAGTCGGGATGCGCGACTTTCTCCTAATTCTGTTAGTAGGGTTTCAAACATCTGCCAGGTTAGGTCTTTGAGTAATAGTTGATTTCCTGGATGAATGATTATTTGTTTTAGTTCTAGCTGCATATTTTGACTGTTTTAATATGATTTGAAATATAAAATAATTTAAGTTAATAGATTTTAGCAATTCTGCACTTATGCGGAATTGTTGTTAGATATTAAAAAATATCTGCGGGGCTACGGGCAACCCTGTCCTGTTGAAGGATTGAATGTCCCTTCATCAGTCCTCATTCCTCCTAGTAGAGTTGCAACAATTACACACTGTTTTGTACCGCCGTCAACAGGAGCAACTGAGACTACAAATGGAGTTATACCTGCGGTGAGATTGCCTTGGTAATCAAAAACGATCGAGTTTGGAGGCGTGGTAGGAGCAGCAGGTGTATTAACGGTAAGTGCAATAGTGCCGGGTTTAATTTCGCCTCCAGCATCTAACTTTTGCTCACTACCACCCGTAGCTAGTGGCGGGTCAAACTTAACTTTTGGCGGATCAACAGTTGTATCAAATTCAATTCTGACCTCGCGCTTAGTTCGCTTTGCTTCACTTTGTGCAAGTCGTAATGATTGGAAAACGCGATCGTTCACAGTGCGAACTCTTTGTCTGTTGATAAATGCCAGCCAACCGGGAGCGGCGATCGAGCTTAATATACCTACGATCAACGCTATCACCAGCACTTCTAAAAGCGTGAATCCTCCATCGCCCTTTCTGGATGCAGTATTTTTGTAATTGGGGTTTGCTTTTGTTGCAGAAATCTGCAAAACTTTTAATAATATTGGGGTTTTCATTTTCATCTCCTGTTTTATCTGCTAGTGGCGCGCTTCAGCAATCAGTTTTAGAAATCAGTTATCTTCCTCGCCCACCGAGACCTTGTACTTGAACGCTTGCTGTTGGAAAAAACGCCGATCTGCTGGTTTGGAAATCAGCATTGTTGGGTTGAAGGCGGCGGAGGCTGTTTCCTCTGATAGTTACTCTGGCTATGTTTTGAGAGGTATCTACACAAGCGTAAAAGCTATTTGTATTGTCTGGGTTGGCTATTTTTAAAGTTGTTTCTAAGACTGGGGAGGTTGTCGTTGTCCCTGGTACTTGGGCTGTGGGATTGCCTAGAGCTTTTTGGCACTCGTCGTTTGCAGGTGCTGGTACTAATGGACTTTGGTCTATATAATTAACTAGCACTTGAGGGTTTAACCCCGCAAAACCCGCTGGATTTGTCACGTTCTCAGTTGGCTTGTTCCAGTCAAAATTTAAATTAAAAGCTGCACTATGTCTTTGACCGTCATTTGCCTCCGCATTATCGAAGTAACGAGTGGCTGCAGTCGTTGCTGCTGGGTTTTCCATGATGCCCTCGCTAATTTCATAGCGCTCAATCCGTGTGGGACAAGGGGCTCCTGATGGTTGACACCAAATAGAATTAAGATTGTTTTCTGTAACCTGGTAGTAAGCCACTAAGGAGCGAGTGTACGTATCATTGCAAGTATTTTGCGTGCAATCCTTGGGCAGTACGCGAGTAGTTGGATTCGTATCGACAGACACAGCATTTCTAATCTGCTTGCGCTTCCAAAATACCAGAATAGGAGTTGCGTTTGGAGCGCTAGGAAGCGGAGTTGTGCTGTTGTTAATAGTAGTAATTCCAGCGTTATCGTAAATATAAATAGCTTGGCTCAAATCTTGGGCGATGAAATCAACGGCCGCCTGAATGTCTTGCTCGGTATTTGACTTGACTTGTTCCCTCCTGTCGGTATTCAGCATATCGACTACAAAACCGAGCATCGGCGTAATGATTATAAACGCCATAATTGCTCCGACTAATAGCTCGACCAGAGTCATGCCCTTTTCTGTTTGAGCTGGTCCTGAGCGGTTTCGCTGGTGCTGAGTTTTGAGAAGCAACCTGAGTAAAGTTTTCATTTTGACTGTTTCCTTTGGCGAGTGGTTGGGAGGGATTTTAATCTAATAACACTCACTGTAATTATGGGCATACAGTAGTTTATGGTTTTTTGAGACGATCGGAGATTGAGTTATACGAGGGAGCTCCCGTGGGGGGAATCTCTGTAGACATTTCTACTACTGGCATTGTCCGATCGCCCAAACCAGAACCCACAACAGATTGCTTTGTCGCATTCTTTGGAGCCTTCAAAGTTACAGTGCCATCAAAGGAATCAGCCCTGTAAACCCGGACTAAGAGCTGGTAGCCTTTTGATGTGAGATCGCTACCAGTAGCATCTTTATTTAGCCAAGCGCCCTGAACGCGAAAGTCTTTGGTGCTGCTGGGGGCACAAGGTCCTCCAGCCATGTCTCCATCCAGGTCAACGCAGTATGTGTCGGCGACTGTGGGAACTGCTGCACCCCCCAAGTCGCCTGCTGGTGCGGGTATTGGGAACCCTGGTACACCTGGTTTTATAGCACCTGTTCTGAGAGCGTTGATGTAAGTTCTCGCCGCCTGTGTGGCGAGTTCCGTCCGCCGCGCTTGTACGCGAGTCGCTACTGAGAAAGCCATCACCGGGGCGATCGCAATCATCAGCACCGAAACTACAATCATCGCTACCAATGACTCGATAATCGTGTAGCCACCATCTCGTGACTGGGATAAATTTTGCTGTTGTTGTCGCTTAGTCATAAATAGGACTCCAGTAATTGGGCGGCGGAAAGTTAGAGGGTTAAGGGCAGCCACTGCGAAGGGAAGTGGCATTTTGATTAGCATTCGGCTGCTGATCGGGAGCTACAGTGCCGCACATCAAAGTTGTTACCCACGGGTCATTGCGAGGTACTTCCCGGAAATACTCAGCAGGCTGAGTCTTTGTCGAAGGAGTCGTGAACCTTTGAGTAAACAAGTCAGGTGGCTGAGATAGCAGGCCCACGTCATAACCCCAGTTCCGGGCGGGCGGGCTGAAGTAGGGAATCAACCCGGCACCAGCATCTGTGTTGTATGTGTTTGTGATATTTAGGACCGGAGGGACTCCCTGAAGTTGAAACAGGCTCGCTAAGCCAGATGGGTTTAGTGGCAGAATTGGCTGGTAAGGTGCTGTGCTAAAAGCGCTGCGATTTTGCTGGATGAAAGAGCCTCTGATATTAGTAGTCACTCCCCCGTTATTCCAGCTTTCCAGGAATCGGGGCAAGTTTTGCAAGCCGCCGTTAAAGTCTCCACTGGTACCGTTGAGTGTCCGTGAAGGAGTGTCGCCAGCTCCAATGATCAGATTAAAGGTGGTATTTACAGCTTGGGGTATCCATCCCGTTGCTCGGAGAGTCCTTGTACCTCTTGGCATTGTATTCCCGCCTGGAGCGGCGTCTGCTGACAAAGTTTGGATCTGCGGGACTGGGAGCAATTGCGGCTGTGACCCATTATAGGGTGGGGGTGGTAGTGCAACTGGCGCGGGATTTGGTGCCCCTCCTATTGCCGAAGTTGCGGGTGTTGATGCCACTAAAGTTGACAGTGGTACATTTGCGCCGTCTCTGGTGTTGGCAGGAAGGGTGGAAGGGTTTACCACATATGGGAGACTTGTGCCATCAAAGCTGACGGCACCCGTCCCAGTAGTTCCCGCAAACCACAGAGAGTCAGGTCTAGGGGCAGCAGTACTACCAATAGCGTTTGCAGCAGAAATCCCTAAAGGCTGTGGATTAGTGGGCGTGTTTAACGATGAAGTACCTGCTGCTCTTGAAAAAGCTACGCGGCGGGGGAATCGCTGCAATGCTGGCACTGGGGGATCGAACGTTGACCCAGCTTTAAAACGGGTAGTAGGGGTAGTAACGGGTGACACATAATTTGGGCCCCCTGCGGCCGGTAGCATCGCGGCTGCTGCTGTCACTGGCGCTGTTGCTAGCGGATCGACATACCAGTCAGCATCGGTACACGCAGCCACCGGGATTTTTGTGCAAACTTCCATTAAATACCCTGGGAAATTCCCGCGCCGCTGCACCGGGGTGACAAAGTTGTTGAAGTAGGAACTCCACAGCCGGGGCGCGGGAGCCGCAGCCACGTAGGTAGCGTCTGTCACCGGTGTAGTGCTAGCACCTGTGGTACCTAGTAAATTGAGGTTGTCTGAAAACGCCCGGCTCGAAAGTCCGTTAGTAACAAAGTTGTTGTTGAAAAATCCTTGCTGTCTGCGGGGCAATACAGCAGCAGCGCCCGCATTGTTTCTCAGGTCAAAATCTCCCTCGTTGCGGAAGCCAAAACGGTAATTTTGCGATAGCAGGGTGACTGCATCTGCCAGCACTGTTGCCGGTCTCCAAAAGTCTCCCACGGTACAGTCCGGAAGCCTCGGATCGCCAGCGCGGCAGGCAAAGTTGGTGTTAAGGGTGGGGCGAGTGTAGAAATTTCCCCAGGTTGGGTCCACAATAGTCGTAAACTCTTCCACTGGTGCAAAAGCGGGTGTAGTACCCGGAGCAGCGGGCGGGAAGTTGCCGTGAAGGTTAAAGGTTCCTTTGATGTAAGCCGGCAAATTCGATACCAGGGTGAGTCCTTTTTCTATGACTACAGCATTTAGGTTTGGGGGTGGTGTGGGGGCGGCGCCACCGCGAAATAGCTGCTGACCGTTAATCAGGACAATACCGTTAGGCTTGCGGGTGGGGTCGAGCAGATTGTCTCCAGGACTGATAGTTCTATCCGTCAATCGAGTATCCGATCGAGCGCTGCGATCGGGCAGCGCGTCGTCCCGGCTAGCATAAATAATCCCGCTGTTTGGCAGCAACCACTCAGTCACCGTAGCGTTTGGTCCTGCAATGTTTGTTCCGCGCAAAACATTGATATTTAGCTGAGTGGCCCGAATTTCTAGGGCTTCCCGTTCTTCTAGGGGTTGGTTGTAATTGCCTGTTAATTGTGCTGCTTGGGGGGCTGGAGCTGGCTGAGGGAGGGGACTGCTGAGCGTAAAAGCTTCGTTGACGATCGTGGTCTGGTTGTCACGATCGATCGCCTTGACTTCTCTGCCGTTGACAAATGCTACTTCTTGAATTGCGCCGTCAGGAATCAGTGCAGGAGCACGAGCGATCGAGCCGTCCAGTATTTGTAGAGCACAATTAGTTGAGTCAATAGCTGCTTGTTGTGCTAGTGTGCGAGCGGCTGGAGCCACTTGGAGGGCGGTTCTCAACGGCCCGTTGGCAAACCTACCGTCTGGAAAAACCATGTTGGCCTGGGCTTCCAAAATAGCGTCTCCACCAGTTAGCAAGCCAGCAGCGTTCGGGGGGTTTGAAGCACCGGGTTGCCCTCTTGTAGGGGGGCCGTAGGTGATGCCGTTGTTAGAGCCAATAAAAGCCTGCTGTCTTCCCAGTGTTGCTTGGCGTGTTGCGACCTCTGGTGCGCTCCCTCCCTGTCCACTGACATCGGGCAGCGCTCCCGTCAAGATGTTTCTCGCTGTGGAAGCGTTGCTGGGGTCGTAGTAGCTGCTGACGCAGGCCAGGGGGGTTTGAGTTGGTTGAGCTCCTGGTGCTAGTGCTACTGGGTCGAAGGCGTTGTTTGCGTAGTGATAAACTGCCGTTGCCCGCATCCGCAAGTCGCCTTTGGCAAATTTGCGAGCTGTGGTGGCTTGCTCAACAACAAAATTAGGATTTGTTTCTGCTGCTGGCAGGACCGTGGCGTCTGGCAGAGCGGGGGCGATCGCCGCCGGCGACCAAGTGGGGTCCCACTTTCCCCAAGCTCCGGGAGCAATAGCACCCGCCGCTACATTACCGTTGTTCCATACTTGCGACCCCGGGCCCAGCGGTGACATCGGCATCGAGTCGGGCCACACGACGCGGTACTGTTCCACAGCCGGAGTTTCCGGGTCGTCGTAAGTATTTAGGGCAGTGAAAGCAGTCCCCCTCGATGCGGGGCCGCTTTTCAATCTCGCATCACCGGCAGCAGCAGCAGGCTGTATCCAGGTAGGGGGCGGTAGGAAAGAATTAGTGCGATCGTACACTCCTGCACTGGTAATTACCCGCAGACCACCAACACCGTCAAGGGGACTTCGCGGTCTTTCAGCGGCGCTTTTTTCCCAGAAACCATCGCTGAAAGAGTTTGGGTTGCCTGGTGCTTCGCCTAAACCGTTGCCGCGGGCTGTTGCTCCCACGTCAGCAAGTTTAGTCACTTGCGGTGTGCGGGTGCGAACTGGGCCGTTATTTGCCCATTTAGTGGTGCCATCTACTTGCTGAGGATCATTAGTAAAGCTTGTGCCGTCCCACCGCAGTGCTGGCAAGTTGTTACCCACTGTGACTCGATTGCCCAAGAAATCTTCGCTCTCAGTAAGTTCTAACTCCTCGGGGTCTTCGGCTGGTAGCTGAGTTGGACGAATAGTGAGTCCCGCCCCTGATGGAGCGCCTACTGTCGCCGTTCCATTAGGAAGGCTCCAAGAAGGATTTGCGGGTCTGAGACTGTTGTTACCGGCGTCTTGAATTCTGTAGGAAGTCGTCGGTACATTCGGATCTAAATACTTTCCGTTGACCGCGCTGGCGAGGGGCGCTTCTGCAAAAGTAACTTTCCGCAGCCGTTCTTTAAAATAATCTTGTAATGCTTGCTCGCGACTCTGACTCTTGGGGGCCAGCCTTGCTTGCTGAACAGAAACTGGATCGTTAGTACCTGTTGGATCTGCTTCTATTTGACCGTCTACCAGAGCAGCTAACCGCTCGGAGTAAGCGTTGTTATTGTACAGTACCTGAAGACTGTTTTCTGCGACAGATTGATTGGCGGTGTCAATTGTGGGTGCATTTGTATTGGGTTGGTTGGTGTCGGTTAGAGTTTTGAAAAGATGTACTTCAACCGGATTTGTCGGCGCATTGCTGCCCGACCACCCGTTAACAACATTACCGCCTACGATAATTCTGCTATTTTCTTGATCGTAAAAACAAGATTGCTTGCTGCTGACTTCAAATAGTCTGATGTTTCTGGCGCCACCCAATCCTGATACCAATAAGTTGCTATTTGTCAATATCCGCCCGTTTAGATTCAACGGAGGCCCAGGCGATATATCTAAGTCGTCTTCATATACAACCGCATTGTTGCTGAGGGGAA
Source organism: Microcoleus vaginatus PCC 9802 (assembly GCA_022701275.1). NCBI lineage: Bacteria > Bacillati > Cyanobacteriota > Cyanophyceae > Oscillatoriales > Microcoleaceae > Microcoleus > Microcoleus vaginatus. Next base: position 3,125,132 of record CP031740.1, on the reverse strand, counting down.
TGCGGCTTTGATCTTGCTGGTATTCGAGAGCCGATATGCTGGGGGTTCCGGGGAAAGCTTGATACTTCGCCGCACCCAATGTGTTAGCTTCTGTCTGGGTAATCGGTACGTTAACCGTGTAAACAAAGAAACTTTTCTGGAGCCTGCCACTTATTCTTTCCCAACCAGAGTCCCCTACCAAACTTGCAACCGTACCCTCTCCTTGGGCACAGGCTGGGTTGGTGGTTCCTGTTCGCATGGGGGGTGTTCTGGCATCCAGTTCCTTTCTCGGTCTTGGATTTACACTTTTTGGAGTACGAAAGTAGATTCCGTAAAGAGTAAAAGTATCAAATATACCGTCGTTATTGGTATCGACGGGATATCTCCATGCAGTATTTAGCGCTTCATTTTCTACTCCGGGCGCGCTAAAAAGCGAGCCTTTTGGGTCGTCATTAAGGCTGATACCATTTCCCGAAAGATCTGCTCTGAGTACGAGGCGTTCTTCGTCTCCAAATGTGTACAAATCTGGGTCTGTAGGAGTTGGGGCGGCTGGGTAAGACGACATTGCCAGGTACAATTGTCGATCTGAGGGAGTACCCGTCACTAGGTTGCCTTCCCCCACCAGATATTGAATTTTGGCTTTTGCCCGATCGAGCGCGGGAGTCGCGGCCGCCAGCACCTGCTGGTTCACGCGCACGTTACGCGCCGTATTAGCCCGATCGAACGATCGCAGCGTAATCGCCACTGTCAACAAAATCACTACCAGCAACACCATCGTCACCGTCGGCAGCACAAACCCCGCCATCGGTAGTCTTGCCCTGCGGCCCATAGCCATCAGCGCTTGCAGCATTGCTCTCATCAGCCGCTTGGCCCCGGATCTGGTAACACCAGCAATCCGCCGCAGCAGGGATACGATAACTTTGGATAATTTGCTCTTAAACATTGACGCCTTCCTGAATAATTTCAGTGATGGTATTGCAGGTAGTTACTGCTCGACAGTACAATCCCATCTTTATTGTTCCCATTTTTTGCAAGTTGCATATCAGCCTCTTGCACAAATTTAAATCTGTACTTTGGCTGAAAAATAAAACCCCCAAACCTGCAACCAAAATCACCGCCGATAATATATTTTTCAGCGAATGATTTGCGGTGCAGGGATTAGAACTCCCTAACTCCACTCTAATCTAGTTAAATAGAAATGTCAGTGGCCAGAGCGAGAGTGAATTTGATCACCCCAAAACAGTGATCGCGATCATATCCGATGTATTTTCCAGCCCTTATCTTGTCGGCTTTGTTTATGTGCTCGCCTTGCTAGCTGTTTCAACCACCGGAATCTACAATCAAGATCGGGCGATCGAGTGGTTAGGCTTATCAGTGCGATCGAGTCTAAATCGGGCGATCGAATTTCCGTAATGCCTCCAAGTGCGATCGCATTTCCGTAATGCCTCCAAGTGCGATCGACTTTCCATTTTACCCTCCGGCACACTGTCAGTACAAGTGCCAAATATAAAACATACAACCCATGAAACAAACTCCCAAACCCCCAGACTTCATCATCATCGGTGCCCAAAAAGGCGGCACAACATCTCTGTACAATTACCTAATCCAACATCCCCAAATCGCCCCCGCCACCGAAAAAGAAGTACATTATTTTGACTTAAACTTCGACAAAAGCCCAGACTGGTACTATGCCCAATTTCCCCAGCCCGAAAACGGTTCCCACAAAATAACCGGAGAAGCCAGTCCTTACTACATATTTCACCCGCACGTTCCCCAGCGAATTTATGATTTCTGTCCCCAAGTTAAAATAATCGCCCTGCTGAGAAACCCCGTAGAACGGGCAATTTCCCACTATTATTACTATATCAAAATAGGCTACGAAACTCTCTCATTAGAAGACGCGATCGCCGCCGAGCCCGAAAGACTCAAAGGCGAAATAGAAAAACTCCTAGCCAACCCCAAATATTATAGTTACGAACACCAACACCACAGCTATCTAACCCGCGGCATTTACGCCGATCAACTCCCAGCCTGGATGAAACTTTTTCCCAAATCACAACTTTTAATCCTCAAAAGCGAAGACTTGTATAGCAACCCATCGGAAATCCTCAACACCGTCCTCGAATTTTTAGACTTACCGCCCCAGCAACTACAAACCTACGAAAAGTACAACGCCACCCAATATCCCCCCATCAGCGAGACAGTATACGAGCAATTGAGAGCATATTTTCGATCGCACAACCAAAGACTAGCCGAATTGTGCGATCGAGATTTCGGCTGGGATTAACATCATAGTAGGGAAACCGCAAGGCGCATTGGTTTCAACTTAAGGTAAAACCCATAGTCCGTCAGGGGTTGAAACCCCTGCCTCAAAGCGAAAGTCCTCTGAAGAGGACTAAGTTGTTGCGGCATTTAAATTGTCTGTTAAAAAACAATCAAACAATGAGTGGGGTGGGCGTCCCGCCCGCCTCGAATATGCAATTTAAATGCGCGACAGCTTAATCAGTTTAAAAATCTTTTTCTGAGTCCTCATAGCGAGGACTTTCGCTATAAGCCCCGTGGAATTCATTCCCTGGCGGACTCGCGGACTGGCAGATAGTCGGCTTCTGAGTCCTCATAGCGAGGACTTTCGCTATAAGCCCCGTGGAATTCATTCCCTGGCGGACTCGCGGACTGGCAGATAGTCGGCTTAATTTGATGACACCAATGGGCATTACCGTTTCCCAACATTTGATAAAAAATAACTTGACATCCCCCTCTCCCTGTGCTAGCTTGTCGAATAGTATTGTGTTTAATCCACAAAGCGCAGCACTTCACCTATGTTCACAGCCAACAGCTATTTTTATTTTTGGTATCCCTAAGTTCGCCCGGAGTGAATTTATAATTCACTGTGAACATCCGGGCGAACCGCAGATTAACACCTGCGGTTTTGTTGTTTCTAGTTCTTTTCCCAACAACCAATCCAGTACAAGCGAAAACAGCAATGACATTATTCAGTAACTGGTATTACGGCTTTTATTTTTGGCCCAACCAAAGTTCTGGGTAAATTGTCGCGCTGTCTTTTCGCACCAACCCGGAACTCCTAAAAGTTCCGGGTTTTTTGTTGTCAACCACCCACTTAAATTTCCCGGAGAATGCCCTCATGCTAGAAGCCAAACTCGTAACCAAATCTCATCCCGAACACCAAACAATTGTCAAACTCTCAGAAACAGTCTCAGTCGGCGGCGAAGAATTATTAATCATCGGCGGCCCCTGTACCGTCGAAAGTTCCGCACAAATGGAAACAGTCGCCCGCCAACTATCCTCCGCCTCCGTGCAAGCTTTGCGAGGCGGAGTCTACAAACCCCGCACTTCTCCCTATGCTTTTCAAGGGATGGGAATTGAGGGACTGGAAATTTTAGCCGATGTCAGCCGGCGTTACGGTTTACCCGTCGTGACAGAGGTAATGTCGATCGCCCAAATCGAACCAGTTGTCACCTATGCTGATATGCTGCAACTAGGCAGTCGGAATATGCAAAACTTCGAGTTACTAAAGGCGATCGGTCAAGCCGGAAAACCCGTTCTGCTAAAACGCGGCTTGTCAGCCACAATCGAAGAATTTGTGATGGCCGCCGAATACATTCTCAGTCACGGAAATCCTCATGTAGTTCTCTGCGAAAGAGGCATCCGCAGCTTCGACAATTACACGCGAAACGTATTAGATTTAGGTGCAGTCGTAGCGCTGAAACAGTTAACTCATTTGCCAGTAATCGTAGACCCTTCTCACGCCGTCGGCAAGCGAGAATTAGTCGCACCACTAGCCAAAGCAGCGGTTGCTTGCGGTGCAGACGGATTGATTATTGAGTGTCACCCGCAACCAGAAAAATCGGTTTCTGACGCGCGGCAAGCTCTTTCTTTGCCAGATATGGTAGATTTAGTTGCGAGTTTGCGGCCTGTAGCCGCCGCCGTTGGGCGGTGCATACCGGAGATTAATTTGCCTTCACAGGTATTAAGTTGGAAGTGATATTGGTAGGAAATAACGTATAACTTTTAACGTCAAACTCTCAAGCCGGTTTTAACCGAATTGAGCTTTGAGGCAGGGGGTTTAAACCCCTGCCGAAATCGGGAAAAGCGCGTGTTTCACGAATTTAGATTAAAATAAAAAATAATACTGTCATCTACGAAATTTTGCTGACTTATGGCAATACTACTTAACGTTCCCTCGATCGTCTGTTCCGGCTGTGGCGATACAATTACCAAAGCCATCAAAACTGTTGACTCCGATGCTACGGTCAATGTGGATGTCGCAGCTAAGACTGTTACGGTTGAGGCTCAAGCTTCTGAAGAATCAATTAAACAGGCGGTTGTGGTGACAGGTCACACCGTCAAAGATTAATATCTAGTTAGGTGGGGGCGGGTTTACCAGATTATTGGTCTTAGGCCGAGATTATTGGTAAAGCCAGCCCCTACAAAATTTTAAATCCATTACCCATGCCTACTGCCCAAGGCCCAAAAGATTATTCTTCGTCTAAGTGTTCGGCGACTGCTTGGTAAAGTTCAAAAACGTGGCGATCGAGTAAACTATAAAAAACTTGTCTCCCAACCTTGCGGTAACTTACCAACCGCATCGCCCGCAATGCCCGCAACTGATGCGATACTGCGGATTCGCTCATACTCAACGCCGCAGCCAAGTCACACACGCACAGTTCTTGTTTTGCCAATACAGATAGCAACCGCAGGCGATTCGCATCTCCCAAAAGGCTGAAAAACTCTGCCATCCGCTGGGCTTTTGCGGTGTTGAGAACTTGTGTTTGGATGTCCCCGGCCCGCCAACAGTCAACTAGGTGCGATGGATCGCACGTTGGTGTATCGTTTTGTTCGCGAGGCTGACTTATCGCTCCATTAACAGCAGACTTAGGTGACATCTTTTCCCGCCTGGTTTTAATTCTCATTTTCATTTTAGTGCGATCGACAAACCTTTTGTAACAAAACTTTTACATTCCTTGACTAATACCTGAATATATGTTCAGATATTAGTAGAGACAAACAACCCCACCAGGAGAATTTAAAATGACTACCGCCACCCAAACAAAATGTGCCTGTCCTTCATGCTCGTGCGTTGTCAACGTCAGCGAAGCCATTGAAAAAGACGGCAAAACATACTGTTCCAGTGCTTGCGCTGACGGCCACCCCAACGGCAGCGGCTGTGGCCACACCGGCTGCGAATGCCACAAATAAATATTCGGCTTCAAAAAAGATTAATCAACTACTCTAAAATATATCGAAAGGGAGATGCGAACAGGGCATTTCCCCTTTTTGTGCTTTTAGGTTAAATAAAAGTTAAAATAAGGCTAAATTAAGGTTAAGATTGCATTAATAGACTCAATACAGAGCGAAAAAGCACAATTGCTACTTACGCCATACAATAGAAGCAAGTTAGCGCCGCGATACTGAGTACCAATAGTGCTATTAAAAACAGAGACCGAACCAAAAGCTGAAGACCAAAAGTTTAATTAGGAGGCGGCAATGAAAGAGCGGGAAGATTTTTTACATCCTCGCAATCGCTACTACGGTGATTTCACGCCAGAAAACTTGGCGTTTAATGCCAACTTGCAGGAGTTTGCTCAGAAAATAACTTATATTTGCTCGCTGGAAACAGGGGGGAAAATTAGCGCTGAGAAAGCCTATAAAGATATTAAGATGCTTTGGAAAGACTTAAAGTCCTCTAAGAAGCAATTGGGAATTGGCCAAAAACCCCCCAGTACCGAGGAGCAAAATTCACCTTAAAGTCATCGCTGCAAACGCAGCGTTTGCAATCGAAAACCCCTGCGATTGGGAGCGCTGCGTTTTGCGGTGTACCCCGCAAATGTAAGGTGCTTGCTGCACTTTAGAAATTCTCTGGTTTGGGATTTGGTGCAGTTTCTCCTGCAAAGGAAGTACAATTACCACCGAGGCCAGAAATAATCGCGCAAGTATTATTTTTCAGCATTCCCTGATATGTATCAGCACCCGTGCCGGGGCCGCCCAACTCGTCGCTGTAAAGTTCCTTGTCGGAAATTTCGACATTTGCCTCCCTCGCCACAGTCTCCATCAACTTCGGATTAGTTGTAGTTTCGGCAAAAATTGTCGGCACTCCTGCGGTCTTAATTTCTGAGGATAATTCGGCAATTCTTGCTGCGGTGGGCTGTTCCTCTGTCGTCACACCCTGCAAAGCTCCAGCAATCTCCAAACCGTAAGCATCGGCATAGTAACTCAAAGCATCGTGAGTTGTTACTAACTTGCGTTTTTCTGCGGGAATAGTCGCAATCTGAGCTTTTATCCAAGTATCTATTTTTTGCAACTCATCTGTTAAGGTTGCTGCATTTTTTGTATAAAGTTGAGCATTGTTGGGGGAAACTTTGATCAATTCATCGCGAATTGTTTCTACCATGCGCCGGCCATTTTGAGGATTATGCCAAACGTGAGGGTCAGGGACTTTTTCGCCTTCTGCGTGGGATTTGTTTTCCGCTTTCTCTTCACCATGTTCGTGCTCGTGTTCGCCCATCAGCGGTTTGGGAACGGCGAGTTCGTGGACGGCGATTTTGGGCGCGGAATTACTGCTGGATTGAATTAACTTAATGATGCTGGGTTCGTGGTTGTAGCCACCGTATAAAATCAGATTTGCTGTTTCAATCGCTTTGCGGTCTTCCGGCTTGGTTTGATAGGCGTGAGGGTCGTCTCCCGGCTTGATCAGACAGGTGGTGTCGATCGAACTTTGAGCTATTTCTTTAGTTAGGTCGCAGATAACGCCAGTCGTGGCGACGACTTTGGGCAAGTTGCCGCCAGGACTGGCTTGAGTTTGAGTTGTGGCGGGACTCTGTGGCGCTCCATTGCTTGCGTTCTGTCCTCCACTGCACGCAACCACTCCGCAGCCAATGGCCAAAACAGCCGTACCCCACAATCTGCGGGTTTTTCCAGCCAAGTTCTTTAACATTTTCACCTTTGGAACGATAATCGTTATTGCTTTTTCGAGTTATCCTATTCTAGTAGCTACGAACAAGAATCGTTCTCAAAATCTCTAATTATGCTAGAAGTGCAAGACTTGGCTGTCAATTATCGCGGAATTGCGGCCCTCAGCAGTGTGAATTTCCAGTTAGATCCCGGACAATTAACCGGTGTGTTCGGCCCCAACGGCGCGGGGAAAAGCACGATGGTGAAAGCGATGCTGGGATTGATCCCCACCTGTCGGGGTTTGGTGAAATATCAGGGGCGGTTGCTGAAGCAACAGTTGTCGCGGGTGGCTTATGTGCCGCAGCGATCGCAAATTGACTGGGATTATCCGATTACGGTGTGGAATGCGGTGATGATGGCGCGAACTGTCCAGACTGGTTGGTTTCGATCGCCCTCGAAGCAGTCCCAAGAATTGGTCAAAGCTGCTTTGCTGCGGGTGGGAATGTGGGATTTGCGCGATCGGCAAATTGGCGAACTGTCTGGCGGGCAGCAGCAGCGGATTTTCTTAGCAAGGTCGATCGCCCAACAAGCCGATTTATTCTTCTTCGACGAACCTTTTAACGCGATCGACAAAGCAACAGAAGAGATTATTTTCGATATTTTTGCCGAACTAAAAGCTGAAAATAAAACATTGCTAGTAATTAGCCACGATTTAGGCGAAACTTTAAAACAGTACGACCATTTATTATTGCTAAATAAGCAGTTAATTGCAACTGGTTCCTGCCGGGAAGTGCTCACCGCAGCCAATATTCAAAAAGCCTATGGATACGATTTAAGTTTAGTTTCAGCGTAAGCAAAAAAAGATTTATCTTTAAAATTGATTGTGGCACGGGCGTCCCGCCTGTGCAGTTGATTGTGGCACGGGCGTCCCCCCTGTGCAGTTGATTGTAGTTGAAAAAATCCTATTATTGGCCTAATTCAATGTTAAACCTACTAATTGAGCCACTCAAATTCGAGTTCATGCGAAATGCGATCGCCGTCGGCATTTTGCTAGGAATTCTCTGCGCCGTTGTGGGCTCCTATTTAATTGTACAGCAAATGGGAATGATGGTTGACATGATTGCCCATTCAGTATTAGCAGGATTGCCAGTAGCTTTTTCTTTAGGTTTCAATATTTCGATCGGCGCGTTTATATCGGGAATTATCAGCGCGGTAATTATGGCGTGGATTCAATCCCAATCTCGTTTAAAAATTGATGCTGTGATGGCATTAATTTTATCTACTTTTTTAGCAATTAGCGTCACCCTAATTAGCCTGTTGCGGACAACCAAATTAGATTTAGACGGGTTTTTGTTCGGGAATATCTTGTCAGTTGCACCTGCTGACGTGCAGCAGACTTTTGTCATAACTTTGATTATTTTGGTAGCGGTTAAACTCCTTTACAAAGAATTGCTCTTTTATACTTTTGATCCGCTGGGGGCGCAAGCGTCCGGTTTGCCTGTAAACTGGATTTATTTGGGGATGATTTCGGCGATTACGCTGACGATTGTTGCGAGTTTGCAAACTGTGGGGGCGCTGTTAGTAATTTCTCTGTTAATCGGGCCGGGAATAACGGCGTATTTGTTGGTAAAAGAGCTACATTTAATGATGGGATTGGGAGCAATTATTGGGATTACAGCTAGCGTGACTGGTATGTATCTCAGCTATTATTTTAATATGCCGTCTGGGGCGGCAATTGTATTAGTTATTTTTGGGTTATTTTTAGGGGCTTTGCTGTTCAGTCCCAGTCAAGGAATTTTGACCAGGAAGAGAGGATAACAGTCCTGGACGCACTCTATCTGTTGTGCGATTGCGAGGTCGAGCTTACCTTCGTTCCACATTTGGTAGAACGGGTGTTTCAGCAGGTTGTTTTGGTCGAGAATACTATGGAGTTGTTCGAGAAATTGCTGTTGGGTGATAATTGTCGATCGCCTTTGAGGATAGTCCAGCCACTAAAATGCTATTGTAATCTAGTATTTTGTCAAGACCAAGTTTTCAATGGTTTATGTTTTGGTCAACCTGGTGCGATCGCCCTACTACCAACTTAGCACCCCCTGAACTCTTTGCCGCGCATAGATTTATGACCAAACCAGCAATTCGCCACCACAGCCGCCAGCGGCGAGAAACTGGCCTGCGGGATGCCATGCGAGACAAGAAAAACCGCCCTCTGCACCTTCTAGAATTTGCAGCAATTGTTCTGCTTCAGACCACAAACAAACTTGACCGTCTGCGGCTGCGGAAGCTAATAAAAATGTGTTAGGTTGAAACGCGATCGCATTTACAACTTTTTCATGCACTTCTAACCCCCAAGAATCCCAACCCACACTTTCATCAGCGTGTTTTTCCCACACTGAAATGCCTTCGGAACTCGCCGCGGCTAACAAAGACGCACCCAAGGAATTAGTTTTATCCGACCAAGCTAACTCCCGAACTTTCCCCGGAAAACCCTGCATTACCCAGGGTTCAAAATTGCCCCATTCATTAACAATTAGAGTATTGTCCATATTGCCACAAGCTAAATATTCCCCTTGTGGCGACCAAGAAACTGCACCTGTTGCGGAGGGTACTGATAAAATTTCCGGGTCTTCGTCCCAGTCTTCACCATGCCAAACTTTGACGCCTTGATAGCCGCTAACTGCCAGATATTGAACCATAGGATGCCATGCTAAATCTAAGATAGATGATGAGTCGAAATTCAGCGTTACTTCAACAACATTCTCCTCAGCATTCCAGACTTGAACGTAGCGGCCCATACTGAAAGCTAACTGGTTGCAGTTGGGACTCCAAGCTAACTTATCAACCCAGACGCGCTGGTTATCCAAATCAGCAATTAATTCCCCAGAATCGGTGCGCCAAATTTGCACTTTTCCATCTTGTCCGCCAGCCGCTAGGAATTGACTGTCGCGGGAAAAAGACAAGCAATCGGCTGATTTACCCGTGGCAGTTTGTAGCGTTTGCAAGGACAATTCATTAACGGGCCCTACTGCCGCCAGCATCACTTCGCCTGCAGCAGAACAGACTGCTAAAGTTGTACCATCCGGCGACCACGTAACAGCAGTTACGTAGTCAGACAGCATTTCTTTAGCGTGAAATTGCAGGGTTTGTTCACTTTTATTTGTCTTTTTGTTAGCCATATTTATTGAATCTGAAATGTTGCAATCTTCTTAATAACGGGCAAGATGCCCGTTCCACAAGAAATGAATTTTATTCCTGTGGAACAGGCATCTTGCCTGTTCCGTTCCACAAGAAATGAATTTTATTCTTGTGGAACAGGCATCTTGACTGTTCCTAAAAGGCTTATTAAAAATGCTTCAATATGTCAGTTAAACCAGACATTTCCGAAAATCGTCTCGCAATTGATTTTCGTTTAAGTCGCGACCGATAAATACAAGCTCGTTTTTCGGAGTTTCTGTAGCTTTCCAAGGTCTATCTGGTCGGCCATCAAACACCATATGTACTCCTTGGAAAACAAATCGCTGGTTGTCTCCGGCGACATTCAAAATGCCTTTTGTCCGAAATATATTCGGGCCTTGAGTTCGCAACAATTCCTCCATCCAATCGCTAAATTTATTGCGATCAATGGCGCCGGATTCTACTATGGCTACTGAGGTAACACTTTCGTCGTGTTCGTGAGTGTGTTCGCCCAAAAAGTCGGGTTCGATTTCTAATGCCCGGTTCAAATCAAATGCTTTGACGCCCAACAAAGCATCCATTGCTAATTCAGCGTTGCGGGTACGGTAAATTTTGGCCATTGCATTCATCGCGCGAATCCGCTTTTCTAACTCTGCCAATTCTTCGTCAGTTACTAAATCAGTTTTGTTGACCAAAACTACATCAGCGAAGGCAATTTGTTCTTGAGCTTCGTCTGCGTCCCAGTGCTGCCAGATGTGCTTGGCATCGACTACGGTGACAACTGCGTCTAGCAGCAATTTGTCCCGCATATCTTCGTCTACAAAAAATGTTTGAATTACGGGTGCGGGGTCGGCTAAACCTGTGGTTTCGATGACTATGTGGTCGAATTTGTCTCGCCGCTTCATTAAGTTGCCGATAATCCGAATTAAATCGCCTCTGACTGTACAGCAAATGCAGCCGTTATTCATCTCAAAAATTTCTTCATCGGCATCAATTATCAGTTGGTTGTCGATGCCGACTTCGCCGAATTCGTTGACGATGACTGCAACTTTTTTGCCGTGTTCCTGTGTTAAAATGCGGTTCAGTAGCGTAGTTTTGCCTGCGCCGAGATAACCCGTGAGAACGGTAACAGGAACTGATTCGATCGCCCCAGCAGTCACCATACTTGACCTCGATTATTGTACAATGATAACCATTATCGCTATTCTACACCAGACTTGCTGGCAGCGCCCACAATATTAAAGAATGTTAATAAATTGTTCGTCAGAGCTTGTAGGGGCGAGTTTTACCAATAATATTTGCTGCAATTCAAAATATCGATATACCCGCCCCTCTCAGATGACAATTAATTGTTAATCATAGCTGCAATTCGATCGCGCTCTAACTCTCGACCGATCAGCACTAATTTGGTTTGGCGGAGTTCGGAAGGTTGCCAGGGGCGATCGTAAAAATATTCTATGCGCGAGCCCACACCTTGCAACACCATCCTCATCGGTTTCTTGGGAACCGCCACAAACCCTTTAATCCGATAGATTTCCTCCTGCTGCATCAAGGATTGCAGTTTTTTCACCAAAGCTTCAGGTTCAAATTCGCGATCGGCAATAAAGAAAGTCGAGTTAATATCATCATCGTGCTCGTGCTCCTCCTCAGTGTCGTGGTGACTGGGGCGAGACTCCAAATCGTCCTCAACTGCGGCATTAAATCCCATGAGCACATCGGGGTTAATTTCGCCACCTTTGCAAGGCACAATTTTCACACTCGGGACGCAACTCTTGCTGCAACCAGCTTTGGACTTTCTTGTGAGTTTCCGCATCTACGCGATCGACCTTCGTTAAAAGTACCATATCGGCACAGGCTAACTGGTCTTCAAACAATTCCTCGATCGGAGTTTCGTGATCTAAACTAGAATCAGCCTGTCGCTGTGCCATCAAAGCATCGATATCACCGACAAAAGTACCGCTAGCAATAGCTTCGCAATCGACAACAGCAACAACACCGTCTACAGTAGCACCGGTGCGAATTTCCGGCCAGCGAAAAGCTTGAATCAAAGGTTTAGGAAGTGCGAGACCCGAAGTCTCAATTAAGATACAATCAATTTGTTCTCTGCGCTTCAATAATTCCTGCATAGTCGGCAAGAATTCCTCTTGAACAGTGCAGCAAAGACAACCATTTGTTAGTTCTACAATATTGCTGCTGACCTCTTCTTCTTTGTCGCAAACTTGGCAATCGCGCAGCAATTCTCCGTCAATTCCGATTTCGCCAAATTCGTTAACCAGAACAGCAATGCGGCGACCTTGATTATTTTGCAATAAGTGGCGAATTAAGGTAGTTTTTCCGCTACCGAGAAAACCAGTGATGACAGTAACAGGGATTTTGTGCATTGATAATTTTGTGCTTATTTGGTAGTGGGATATCTTGTTCCGAGGCTCTGCCGGGGAATACCGATGTAGAGGCTCTGCCTCGCTGGAATAAAGGAGCGCTTTTAATACGAGGCAGAGCCTCTGCATATGCGTTACCAGGCTCTTCCTAGGAACGAAAGGGAAAAAACTAAAGTTCTTACTACAAACCTATCTAATTTGGTAGCGGTGGAATCTTCGCCAAAACGCCTTTTTTCAGAGCTTGAGGACGCTCAGACCAAGGCAACAAACCGTCCGGTTTAGCATAGTATTGACCCGCGCATTCGAGTACCGCCTCGACGCTTTCCGACTCATTTGCTGGTAAATCGCCAAACAGATAAGTGTACTTTCCAACAGCAGCAAAACACACCGCACAAGAGTGACTGCAAGCACTCATGCACTCAACCTCTTGAATCTCAAACTTATCAGAAAACTCCCAATCTTTAGCGAGTTGCGACAAATTTTCCATGAATTGTTGACCGCCGCTTTTGCCTTCGCGCTTGCCGTTTTTCCAAACACTAGCGCAAGCAGTGCAAACAAGTAGACTGTGCTTTGTGCGTACAGCCGTGTTAATTCCATCCATCATCCGTACCTCGCAGATGCGTTCAAAAGTGAGTTAGATATCGGCGGGCATTCTGACTTGAGAAACCACAACGGTTTCATTACAGTTGCGGGACAGCGCCGGACTTGCACCGAACTTTCCCCGTTTCCTCTAGCGACTGCTCCCCGCTAGAACCGATCGCGAAATCACATCATACCGCACTTGCCACCTTTTTTCAAAAAAGTTATGTTAGTAATAGCGATCGTTTCCTTCGTAGTAAGGACTTTAGTCCTTATAAGATAACGTCTTCAGGACTAAAGTCCTTACTACCAACCATAGTAATTACCTATGAACGCTTTTCCTGACTTTTCCCAACATGGCTATCAAATAAGTAGCGAACTCGGATACAACAGTTTGGGCGGCCGCGTCACCTATCTCGCTACAAAAATTCACACAAAAAAATCCGTTGTAATTAAGCAATTTCAATTTGCTCAATTAGGTGCTAGCTGGACCGAATACGAAGCTTACGAACAAGAAATTAAAGTTTTGCAAAATCTGGATCTTCCTGGCATTCCACGCTATCTCGATTCTTTCCAGACTGACAGCGGTTTCTGCATGGTGCAGGAATACAAAAATGCCGAATCTGCTGTCGCCCGGACTTTTTCGCCGCCGGATATCAAACAAATTGCGATCGCCACTTTAGAGATTTTAGTTTACCTGCAAGCTCAGAAACCGCCGATAATTCACCGCGACATCAAACCGGAAAACTTGTTAATCGACCAACAGTTAAATGTTTACTTAGTAGACTTCGGTTTTGCTCGGCTAGGAGGTGGAAATATCGCGGCTAGCAGCGTCGTCAAAGGCACGATGGGATTCATGCCACCCGAACAAATGTTCAACCGAAAATTAACAAAAGCATCCGACCTTTACGGCTTGGGAGCGACGCTGATTTGCTTATTAAGTGGTACACAATCGGGGGAAATAGGCAACTTGATTGATGATAATTATAGCATTCATTTCCGGCATTTAGTCCCGCCGTTACAGCGTGGTTGGATGAACTGGCTGGAAACAATGGTAGCGCCGAGATTGCAAGACCGATATCCATCGGCTGCGGATGCTTTAACTGCGCTAGAATCTTTGGATGTCAGCAGGTTGCCGAAAGTGAGAATTGAGCGCGATCGAATTCAATTCGCCGCCGCAGAATATGGAGACAAAGTAACACAAATCGTTACCGTTAGCAACCCTATTCCCGATACAATTTTAGCAGGTCGATGGGAAGTAGCACCGCACCCGAACGATCCGCCACATACTCCTTACGACCACCCTTGCATCTCCTTTGAACCGCAGAAATTTGAGGGCAATGAGGTCAGGTGCAAAATAACGGTAGATACGAGCAAATTGTTAGCAAATAAAATTTATCATCGCCAGATGATACTCCACGTTAATTCCGATCCAGATACCCATAAAATTGAGGTTGAAGTTAAAACCGCTCCTCTTCCAGAACCAAAGCAAATGCCATATTTGTTTAAAGATAAAGGGAGTTTTATGTTGGTATTTATCTGCGTCGGTTGGCTGCTAAGCAACCCGATGGACCCACAGATGTTTTTCGCGTTAATAGCTGTCCTACTTCCGGGTTTTGCAGCAGCAGAAAAGACGCTCTATACAGAAAAAGAAAAGACTCTATATACAAAAGTAAATAAAACTGTAAATTGGTTTGAATCTATCTTAGGAGCCACTTTAGGAATTACAGCAATATTTCTGGCAGCGACTACTTTTTCATCACTTGTTGGTAGTGGTTTTGGTAATAGTACGGGTAAAGAAATCGCTTTACTTTTTTGTTTGGTGATTTCAGCTATAGTTGGTGCTTCAGGTGGTGTTGAGAAGAGTAGGAGTTTGACAATCCTGACCTTTGTAGCTTGTGGACTTTTGATAGTCTTTTATTTACCGTCGAGTATAGCATTGATATTTGTGCTTTTGGTTACTAATTTGGGTTGTTTTAAGGTAGTTTATACCTTAGCTAAAGCCAGGAGTTACGAACAGATTAAAATAGGTTTTTTTAAGAAAGATGCTGTAGCAATCGCATTTTTAACCGCTGGATTTTATATCAGTTTAGGAGCCGTATTTCAACGGTACTTAAGGTTGGCAAATGAGATGGGATCGATCGAACCCTTAAAAGTTTTAGTTTTAGCAGCAAGTGCGACTGCCCCTCTCCTCGTCACCGCTATTCCCTTAATTTACTTGATTGTTCTTAAAAGAAACAGAATGATTGCTGGCTACCGCAAATCCAAGCCATATTTGATTAAACCATAATCAACCGTTCCTACTAATAACTTTAGTTCGGATTATTCAAGAATTTTAAAGACTGAAGTCATTACTACAAACCTTACAAATTTATGAACGCTTTTCCTGACTTTTCTAACTACGGCTATCAAGTAACTCGCGAACTCGGACACAATCGCGCCGGCGGGAGAGTTACCTATCTCGCTACCGAAATTAATACCCAACGTTCCGTCGCTGTCAAACAATTTCAATTTGCCCAAACAGACGCTAATTGGGATCAATATCAAGCGTGCGAACAAGAAATTCAGATTTTGCGAGAACTGGATCATCCCAACATTCCCCGCTATTTAGATTCCTTCCAAACTGCATCGGGTTTCTGCATGGTTCAGGAATACAAAAATGCCGATTCTCTCGCTATTTTGCGCCAGCTAACACCGCAGCGAACCAAGCAAATTGCTATCTCTGTTTTAGAAATACTCAAATATTTGCAAAACCGCGTTCCGCCAGTCATCCACAGAGATTTAAAACCGGAAAATATCTTGGTAAATGACCGGATGAATGTCAGCCTTGTCGATTTTGGATTTGCTAGAATCGGCGGGGGAGAAGTGGCCGCCAGCAGCGTTGTTAAAGGCACTTTGGGCTTTATGCCGCCAGAACAAATGTTCAATCGGCAGCTAACTGTTGCATCGGATTTATACAGTCTCGGCGCGACGCTAATTTGCTTGCTAATCGGCATCAATTCTACCGAAATTGGCAGTTTGATGGACGATACCGGGCGGATTAATTTTAAACATCGGTTGCCACAGCTAACTCCAGAATTTCTTGACTGGTTGCAAAAAATGGTGGAACCTAATTTCAAAAACCGCTATCCTTCCGCAGATGCGGCCTTAAATGCTTTGATTCCCCTCGAAGTAGTTCAGCAACGTAACAACTTAAAACCGGTATTGATATCAGTCGGAGTATTAACAGCAATTTCTGCTATTTTTATTCCGCTTTTTTGGAAATCTCCCGAACCTCAAACAGCAGTAGAGCTCAAACGAGTAATCAACTCAGAAAATTTTAACCCTAAGACTCAAGTAATGTTAACTGACGAATTAGAATCAACGAAACCTAGGGATGTTTGGTCTTTGAAGCAAAACAAAAAAGTCTATTTTGCTGTAAGTGCTGCTAACTTGCCAGAAGGAGAATATAGAAGTTATTGTAAGGTTGTCAACCCTCAAAGACTATTCGCAGCCCAAAGTCAATCTTATTTAAAAACGACGGGCGATCGATTAAATACTTGGTGTTGGTACAATTTTCAAAAGGATGACAAGCCGGGAAATTGGAAGTTTGAATTTTACTTAGACGGTGAAAGAGTGGCGCAAAATAGTTTCAAGGTCTTACCTTAAGATAGTTGTACCGGGCTGGCAGTGAATTTCTTTGCCGTCAAAAGTTGGCGGATTCCAAGTTTCTGCATAACTTGCATTAATTCGATCGCTCTCGCAAATTGCAGCAATAGTTGTTATAATATTGCTACCCTTTTCTTTAAAAGCAAACACTGCGCCAGTGTAGGATTTCCCGATACTAATATCATTAGGTTGGGCAATCGCGATCGCGCTTTCAAATTGTGCTGGTTTGCGGTGATTGTGCCTAGTTTGAACCGGGCCCATTGATGAGACGAGGGTGTAATAATAGTTATTAGTCTGTTCTTTAATTCCAATACCCAATTTTGCAATGGAATCGCTAAATTGACCGTATTCTGCATAGTAAGCTTGCTGCGCTCTATTGATGCTTGAAATATATTGTATGGCTTCAAAAAAATTCTTACCCCTTGACGGGGAGGGGGGCGGGACGATGGTATTGAGTGGGAAATCGTAAAATGACGCCATGAGGCCAGCCACGACTGTGCTGTAAATTGCAATCCTCGGCAGCAAACTGGATACTGACAATCTCGATTTTTTACTGGCTTTAGCTACATTGGCTGACATTTTTTTAACTGTCATAAACTAAATTTGCCAAGCTTGTAGGGTGCGCCACAAGCACCCTACAAACTATAAATTATGCAGTTTCGTGCTGTTTGCGCCAAGCGGGATGCCACAGCAATTCAGCAGTCGATCGCTTCTCGACCATTTCAGGAGTAATCATACAGTTAGCCACATCCTTACGAGAAGGCAATTCGTACATCACATCCAGCATTAACTCCTCTAAAATGCTGCGGAGAGCTCTCGCGCCCGTTTTGCGACGATAGGCTTCCTGGGCGATCGCCCGCAGCGCTTCCGGCTGGAATTCCAATTCCACGCTGTCCATCTTCAACAGCTTTTGATACTGCTTCACCAGCGCATTCCGGGGCTCGGTCAATATCTGCATCAAAGCTGCTTCATCCAGCGGCGAAATCACCGTCACCACCGGTATCCGCCCGACAAACTCAGGAATCAAACCAAACTTGACTAAATCGTCCGGCTGTACCTGCTGCAAAATATCAGCGGCCCGCTTGTCTTTCGCCGGCAAAGTCGAGTTGCTGTCGCTTTCTGTTGGCTGAATAAAGCCCAAAGATTTTTTGCCCAAACGCTGTTCAACTATTTTTTCCAAACCGACAAAAGCACCGCCACAAATAAATAGAATTTTGCTAGTGTCAACTTGAATAAAATCTTGGTAAGGATGTTTGCGGCCGCCTTGCGGGGGCACGTTAACCACTGTTCCCTCCAACATTTTTAGCAGCGCTTGCTGCACTCCTTCTCCCGATACATCCCTAGTGATCGAAGTGTTTTCGCTTTTGCGAGCAATCTTGTCAATTTCATCAATATAAATAATGCCACGCTGCGCCGCTTCAACATCAAAATCTGACATTTGCAACAGCCGCAGCAAGATATTTTCTACATCGTCGCCGACATATCCAGCTTCTGTCAGTGTCGTCGCATCCGCTACCGCAAACGGCACTTCGAGCATTTGTGCCAAACTTTGCGCTAACAAAGTTTTGCCACAACCTGTGGGGCCCACTAGGAGGATGTTGGATTTTTGCAGTTCTACATCGCTGTCAGGGGAAGACTTGTCGCTATCTTTAGCTTGGTCAACGCTCAAGCGCTTGTAGTGGTTGTAAACTGCTACAGAAAGGACTTTTTTTGCTGAATGCTGGCCGATGACGTGGTTGTCTAAATGCTGCTTAATCTCTGTTGGTTTCGGAATTTGAGCTAAAACGATTTTCGATTTATTCGATCGACCCGGGCGCCGCGTTCCTTGTCCCTGAGACTCTCGCACCTCTGATTGGGGAATCTGTTGACCAATTGTTTTACTGGAGTCAAAGAACTCCTCCTCTAAAATTTCATTGCACAGTTCCACGCATTCATCGCAAATGTAGACGCCGGGCCCAGCGATTAACTTGCGGACGTACTCTTGCGACTTGCCGCAAAACGAGCATCTGAGATGGGAGTCATATTTTGACATATTTGCCTCTTAATTTACGGTTGCGGTTGCTTGTTTCGACTGGGGAAGTTGCCGCGGGAGCGACCTTAGCTTTGCCCTAGAAGGGTTTCCCGATCGGACACCCAAGCCAGTCAAGCTTCGCGATCTCTATTTCTAAGTTAACACTTTTGAGGCTTTAGTCATTAGTCATGAGTCATTGGAGCAAATTTGAATTTTTATTTTTCACTTGAAAGTAAAGCTGCCCGGGCTTACCATTTTTTGTATTCCAAAAATTTTCCCGACATAATTATTTTCACTCGATCGCCTTTTGGGTCTGCTTCTTTCTCGACATCCATAGTAAAGTCGATCGCGCTCATAATCCCGTCACCAAATTTTTCCTGTATCACTGCTTTGAGCGGCATCCCGTAAACCTGAATTATTTCATAGAATCGATAAAGCAGAGGGTCAACTGGAACCGAGGCATCCAAAGAACCTTTTAACGGAGGTTCACAGAGAACCGCAGCCGTCTCGCTATCTAGCCCCAAAGCCGAGACAATTTTCTCGGCTTCCTCTTCTGATGCGGTAGCTTGACGGTAAATAACCGCGGCAATCCAAACTTCGTCGCGCCCCAAAACTTTTTCCAAATCTGCAAAACTAATTCCCTTAGCTTTTTTAGCCGCCAAAAGCTTTTCTGTAATTCCTGAAATTGCCATTAAATATTCTCCCCTTCACTTCTGTGTCAGATGTGAAATATGTCTCACATTTTGGTGATTTTGTCAATACTAAGTTGAGAAAAAAAATCGAATTGATAGCTCGGAACAGCAGCAAAAGTTGGTCTCGTTAACCCCCACAACTCATACAATTTGAGATTTGAGATTTGAGATTTGAGATTGGCAATGACTGATGACTACCAGGGTTGAGAGCTAGTCAACAGTTGCATTCTTTTTTCCAACTGGTATCACAACTGATACAACTGATAAATCCTAAAATAACTCATAACGGCCCTGCGACAATGGTACAGTTGGCAGTATATGTAATAAAAGTTACACCCGCAATGGCATTCGGCATTCCGCAAACGGCTGAATTTTGATCGTGCTAGGCTGAAGCTCAATCCTCGCTCACGCAGGCAAAGCCCCTTTACCACTCAAAACCAGCAACTGACAAAAGTATGGAGATTCAGACCAAAGATTACACGATCCAGTACGATCGCGCTACGCAAACAGTCACCTGTAGCGGCTCGTTCCGACTCAGCCAGGTGGAAGAATACGCACCGATCGTCAATCTGCTCAACGAAGTGGCTGACTCCTGCCCAAACACGGTGACTCTAGACTTGCGAAAGCTAGAATTTTTAAATAGTTCTGGAATGAATATTGTCTCAAAATTTGTGATCAAAGTGCGCCAGCAAAAAAATATTCAAATCGCCATCAAAGGTTCTAAACAGATCCCCTGGCAGATAAAATCCCTGAAAAACTTGCAGCGGCTGATGCCTTCCTTGCACTTAGAATTGGAATAGTAGCGAAAAAGGTAAAGATGAATCCCCGGCTAAGTCCGGGAACCAGGATGAGGGTGGCTGAAGTTAATCGGAATAAGTCATAGTTAAACTAGCACAAAACCGTAAAAAACTTCATAACAGACTAAAAATTACCAATTTTCAATTGCTATGCAGGAAGAACCATCGACAGAACAGCTACTTTTCGACGTTCAGCGGCTGAGTGCGGAACTTGAAAACTTGAAGCGCGAAAAGGTTGACCTAGAACTTTTGCTGGAGACTACCACCGAACATTCAGATACGATGGAAGCTCACTTGCTGAGCAAAGCTCAGTTGGCGCTGCGTTCAAGCGAAGAGCAGTTTCGGGCGATCGCCTCGGCAACTCCCGTGCCGGTATTAGTTTCTCGCCTCGCTGACGGCTTAATTATGTATGCGAACGCTCAATTGGCTTCTCTCCTGAACATACCCCTAGAAAAATTGATCGGCTGCAGCACTCCAGACTTTTACTTCAACCCCGCCGATCGCCCAAAGGTACTTGAGGCACTTGCTAAAAACGGATACCTCCAAAACTACGAACTCCACTGCAAAAAATCAGACGGCACCGCTTTCTGGGCGATGATCTCGGTTCAGTCGCTGGTGTTTAACGGGCAGCAGACGGCATTGTGCGCCTTGTACGACCTCACCCAGCGCAAGGAAGCAGAACAAACCCTCCAAGAGAGCGAAAAGCGGCTCCGCCGCCAGAGTTTGGCTTTGTTGCAGCTAGGTCGGCAGAGGACTCTCAATAGCGGTGCGCTGAATGTGGGAATTCGCGAAATTACTGAGGCTGCCGCCCGGACTTTGGATGTGGAAAAAGTCAGCGTCTGGCTTTACAACCATGGAAGATTTGGAACTCGCTACCCGATCGATCCGCAGCTAAATTTTACGGAGAGAGCGATCGCCCACAACCAAACAGAGCCACTCGATACAGAGGCCGCCGCCCCACAGCAACACGAGGGGGTTAATCATTCTAAGTTTAAAATCCCCAGCCTCAAATTAGTTTGTCTCGACTTGTACGATCGCACCCAGGAAAATCATTTGAGCAGCCCGTCCATATCCGCAAGCGATTTAAAATTTTCAATTTCAGATGTTGAAGGCGACGCACCAGGCGACAATTTGCGATCGAACAATGCTTTAGAACCTGCGACAAAGACTCAAAAATCTCTACAAACAGATTTGTCCCACTCATCTTCGCTAGCCGAACATTCCGCAGTGCTGCCGAATGCCAACAAGCCCAATTCATCCATATTAAATGTAGCAATTAGGCTTGGCGGTCAGATCGTGGGCATACTCTCTCTCGAACATATCGGCGCGCCCCGCCAGTGGGCTCTGGAGGAGCGCACCTTCGCCGATTCTTTGGCAAATTTGGTAGCCCTGGCGATCGAGGGATTTGAGCGCCAGCGAGCTCAGGAAGCACTCTCCAAAGCCAAAGCGCAGCTAGAAATGACCGTCGATCAGCGCACCGCTCAACTCACCGCCGCCAATAAACTGCTCCGCATTGAAATTGCCGAGCGCAAAAGAGCCGAAATAGCTTTGCAAGAAGCCTTACACAAAGCTGAAGCAGCTTCGAGAGCTAAAAGCACTTTTTTAGCCAATATGAGCCACGAGCTCCGCACGCCGCTCAACGCGATTATCGGTTACAGCGAAATGCTACAAGAAGAAGCACTGGAATCGGGACTCAAAGACATCATTCCCGATACCCAAAAAATTTATAACGCCGGCAAACACTTGCTGACTTTAATTAACGATATTCTAGACCTTTCTAAGATAGAAGCCGGTCGGATGGAGCTTTATTTAGAAAAATTTGATCTCAGTAATTTAATAGAAGAAGTCGTTGCAACTTTGCACCCTTTGGTCGAAAAAAATCACAATCAATTGCAAGTTTCTTGCTCTGAAAATTTGGGAGTGATGTATGCAGATTTGACTAAAGTCCGGCAAATTCTGTTCAATTTGCTCTCGAATGCCCTGAAGTTTACCGAAGGTGGAACGGTTCTGTTGAGCGCGACTCGTGAACCAGCAGGCGGCAGCGATTGGGTTTATTTGCAGGTATCTGATACGGGGATTGGAATGTCGGTCGAACAGCAGCAGGGTTTGTTTCAACCTTTTATTCAAGGGGACGCTTCGACTACTCGCAAGTACGGCGGCACCGGTTTAGGATTGGCCATTAGCCGTTTGTTTTGTCAGATGATGGGCGGCGATATCACTGTTGAGAGTCAGTTGGATGTTGGCTCTACTTTTACTGTTAATTTAAAGGCAGAAGTTGATATTAGTTAGAAGCAAGTTGGGCCACTATAAATGTAGGGGATTTAAGGGATTTAACGGGTGGGGGTTGGGCCAGGAATTGTGTACCGGATTTAACGGATTTAACGGATGGCAAAAGAGGGAATAATTCCCCAATTACCCATTCCCCCCTTACCAATTAGCCATTAGCCATTACCCATTCCCTTTTTAATTGTGACACCGATCGCGCTCCACCTCTGTTGTCGATCACACAGTAGCATTTTTTTTCAGCCTAGAATACCTATATTATCTCAAAATTGTCTTGCAGGCACGATCAAGCGCCTCGCTGCATTTACAAATCCCACCTCAACCTAATTAAGGGGGTGGGGGGTTGCTTCCAGAAAGGCAATTTGGTAAAAGTAATGCTATGGTCGCGAAGCAGTAGAAGGCAAAAGTTAACAGGAAATCAGGAATTCTCAAAAGTCTCTGGACGCAGAAACACAATTCTGCTTTTTGCCTTCATACTGCTTCTACTGGCGAGATAGCACTGCTGCTGAAAGCAATGCACAATTTCTCAGAATCAAAGGAGTGCATCTACATGATTAAACCTTGCAGTCAACCGCTAAAAATAAATCCTTTTACTTGTTATCGCGATCCGGCTACAGGCAGGTGGACTACTGTAGTTACAAGTGTTCCAAACACTTGCGAAACAGACTCTAGTTTAAAAGCAGAAGCCGCAGGCGAAAACGAAGGTAAAGCAGAAACGATCCTTTCTGCTTCGCCTGCTGTCTCGGTGTCTAAAAAAGTCCTTTCTTTCTCCGTGCCTCAGTTTAAACACCGTGCCAAAAAATCTGCTGTTAGTGTCAGCAGGTAGCTATCGCAGGGGTCTAATCTAGTTTCCACGGTTAGTCCCCGGCGCTCGTCAAACTAAACAAAACAAACTTATCCATAGCCTAAACTGCCAAAAAGCGATATACTGGCAGCAAACTTTCTCCTTCAATATCCGTGAAGTATTTGCTCGATCGCTGCGTCCAGTTTGTATGGACAGACCGACCAATTCGCCAACGGGGAACAATCATCGTTTCTATCCCCGTGATTTGTCTCTTTGCTTCGCTGATAGGAATTGCAGGTCTCCGCGATAGGGCCCTACACATAAGAAAGGGATCAGATACTAATAAAATAATACTTCAGGAAGCTAACCGCTTGTTAGCGACGATGGTGGATGCAGAGACGGGCATTCGGGGTTACGGGTTGACGAAACGCCGCGAATTTCTATCACCCTACTTAGAAGCAAAGAAGAGTTTGCCTCCGCTGCTGGCTAAAGTCCAGGTTATAGTTCAAGAAAATAAACTGCAATCTCAGCGATTTGAAGAAATTAAAAAAAGTAGCGAACAGTATATAAATTTGTTGCAAAACACTTTGAATAAGCTCGACAATTCGGCAACCAGCTTACAGTCGCCGGAAATAATTCAGGTGTTCGCTCAAGGCAAATTGAAGATGGATAACCTCCGCGCAAAAATTAAGGCGTTTGCTGAGGCCAGCGAAGCGTACCAAAAAGTTGTAGATCAGCAAGTACAGGAGTTGAGAAATTTCACTAATTTCCTGCAATTTGCTGGTTTGCTTTTCAACTGTTTGGGTGCAGGGGCTTCCTGGTATTTATTTGATAGTTTAGAGAAGGAATTGAGAAAGCGGGAAGCGGGCTTAGAAGAAAGTAAAAGTCGCATTCAAGCTGTGGTAGATAATGCGGCTGACGGGATTATTACTTTGGACGAACGGGGAAATATTGAGTCTTTTAATAGGGCAGCAGAAAAGATTTTTGGCGACAAAGCCGATCGAATAATTGGCTCGAACCTGCGGCGGCTGATAGCTCAACCGCAGCCGTACAGCAGCGTGGGGGATTATTCAATCGAATATTTTGTGTTACATCCCGATACTACGCTGAAGACTTACCAGCAAGAAACAGTGGGACTTCGCCACGACGGAACTAAGTTTCCGATGGAATTGGCTGTCAGCGAAATGCGTCTGGCCGATCAACACTTGTTTATTGCAGTTTGCCGCGATGCCAGAGGACGGAAACAAGCCGAGGAAACTCTGCGAAAGCAAGCGCAAATGCTGGATTTGGCAAACGATACCATCGCGGTACTAGACTTGAACGGGGCGATTTCTTATTGGAATTCGGGTGCCAAGTGGCTCTACGGCTGGCGGAAGTCGCAAGCCATAGGAAAAAATATTCACCAGCTTTTACAAACAGAATGGACTCAACCTTTTGAGGTAATTCAAAAAGTGTTTTTCGAGCGGGGTTCTTGGCAAGGGGAACTGGTGCGTACCAAGGCAGACGGCACAAAAATAACGGTCGCAAGCCGATGGACTTTGCAGCACGACGATCAAAATCAACCCGTGGCTATTTTGGAAATCAGCAACGATATTAGCGATCGCAAACGCTCAGAAATTGCTTTGGCCCGAAGCGCGCAGCGGTTTCGCGCTACTTTTGAGCAGGCGGCAGTCGGCATGGTTCAAGCCAGTGTGGAAGGCAAATTTCTGTTAGTCAATCAAAAACTTTGCGAAATTTTGGGCTACAGCCGCCAAGAATTGGGGGAGAAAAGATTTCAGGACATTACTTGGCCCGGAGATTTGGCAAGCGAACTGGAACTTTTGCGCCAATTGTTAGCAGGAGAAATTGAAAATTTCTCTCTGGAAAAGCGCTACATCTGCAAAGAGGGAGAGTTGGTGTGGGCAAACTTAACGGTTTCGCTGCTGCGAGAACAAGATGGCAGTCAGTTTCTGATGGGTGTGGTAGAAGATATTAGGGAGCGCAAAAAAGTGGAGGAATCGCTGCGGTTGCGCGCTCAAGAATTGAGGCTGACAGCCCAAAGTCTGGCTCAAACGACGAATGTTTTAACAAAGCGGAATCAAGAATTAGACCAGTTTGCTTATGTAGTTTCTCACGATTTGAAAGCGCCGCTCAGGGCGATCGCAAATCTTAGCAGTTGGATAGAAGAAGACCTCAGCGAGTCGATGACAGAGGATACTCTCCACCAAATGAACCTGCTGCGTGGCAGAGTTCACAGGATGGAAGGTTTGATTGAGGGACTGCTGCAATATTCCCGCGTCGGACGGATTCAAGTGCCTTCAGAGATGGTAAAAGTTGAGAATTTATTAGCAGAAATTATTGATTCGTTGGCGCCGCCGTCTGAATTTGAGGTGAAAGTTGAGCCGGGAATGCCGACTTTTGTAGCCGAAAAATTGCCACTACAGCAGGTTTTTGCTAATTTAATTAGCAACGCAATTAAGCACAACCGAGCTGAATCGGGTCATGTAAAAATATCGGTTAAAGAGTTAGAGGATTTTTACGAGTTTTCTGTAGAGGATGACGGGCCGGGGATTGCTCCTCAATATCACGATAAAGTTTTTGTGATTTTTCAGACCTTGGAAGCTCGCGATAAAGTAGAAAATACTGGGATTGGTTTGTCGCTGGTGAAAAAAATTGTCGAAGGTCAAGGGGGCAGTATTTCCCTCGAATCTGCCGAAGGTGAGGGAGCAACTTTTCGGTTTACTTGGCCGAAGCAACCTATTAGCCAAGAGGGAACATAAAACAACTTTAAAGGTAGGATGTTTACGAATCACCGCGCTCCAAAGAGTAAATGTAGGGTGCACCCGGACTACCAAGAACCAGAGAGCGACTGTTTAAACTGCATCACAACGGATTTCGATGATAAATCCATCAGGATCGTAAAAGTAAATGCCGCGTCCTGTAGCGCGAGTGACGGGGCCACTGTCGATCGCAATTTGATTTGACTTTAGCACTTCCAGAGCGCGATCGAACAAATCCGGCTCGATGTCGAAGGCTAAGTGGTTGGCGCGGGTAAAAGCTTTCTCCGGGTCTGGGTTTGGCGGTTCTAAGTCGGGCTGCCAAAATAAGTCAATAACAGTGCCGTCAGGGGTAACGAAATTAGCGACTTTACCAGCGGCTACCATTTCTGTTAAAGTTGCGGGAATTTCTGCACCTGTTAGTTCGTGCAGGCCGAGAATTGTACCGTAGAAGTCGCGGGAAGCTTTCATGTCGCGCACGTTTAAAGCGATATGGTGAACCCGGCGCAAATTCCCCGGCGCGAGGGCAAGTTTGACGTTGTTTTCGGTAGTGTGCATGATTGTCAATTGCGAATGTTCAAATTGAATGCTGTTAGATTTATTCAGATGGTGCCCTGTAAAATAACCGTTTTAAGTGGGTAGTGAAAACTTAAGTCCTCAGATTTCTATGAGGACTTAAGTTTTCACTACAAGCACTTTTATTATGGTCGTGCCCTCACACATAATATCCATTAGTATTATTATTTTTCTTTAGGAAAGGAGGCCATGCCTACAAATAGCATGACTAGACCACCTGCCAGAATTGCGAAGGCAAGTACACCTACAACTAAATCTAATCCCGATGTATTTTCCATTAAATTAAACCGTTCTCCACTTAAATAATAAAATCATCGGTAATTGTTAATTGCTGAGTGCTTACACACAATGGGGAAGAGAAGAAAAAAATCAGATCTCAACTTATTAGAAAAAAAGCCTATTAATTTCTTCCCTCTTCCCTCAACATCCATCCGTTTAATCCGTTAAATTCTGTACACTGCTTATTTGCCGAACTTCTTATTTTGCCAATTCTCGATCGATAGCAGCGATTAGTTCGGGCGAATCGGGGCCAACACTGCTGCGGAATCTGGCAACCACTTCACCCTGTTTGCTAACTAAGAATTTCTCAAAATTCCAGGAAACCTCACCCTTGGGATCGACTGCACTCGTAAGCTTAGCGTACAGCGGGTGTTGCTGAGTGCCTTTAGCGCGTACTTTGTCAAATAATTCAAAGGTGACGCCGTATTTTGTAGTGCAGAAATTGACGATTTCTGGATTACTTCCGGGTTCTTGAGCTCCGAAGTCGTTACAGGGAAATCCTAAAACACGGAGTCCAGCGGCGCTGTACTTCTGGCTCAATTCTTCGAGCCCTTTGTATTGAGGTGTATAACCACATTTGGAAGCTACATTAACTATCAAGAGTACCTTGCCAGCGTACTCTCCTAGTTGCTTGTCTTCGCCTGCGATCGTTTTTACTTTAATGTCGGAGATTGTGCTGGGCATTTTCAAATACTTTTAAATTTGACCACCACAATTTTACCGCAAGTGGGTACAATTTTGTCTAGAGGTTGAGCGCTAAAAATTTCAATATTCCGGTCGGGGCGGGTTGAGGGATCTCACGCTTATATTATAGATCTGGGTGAACCCGCCCCTACCAAAATTACGGTTAATTTACCGAACATGATCTTAGTAGATGGCGGTGAACTTTCTCCCCAGCACGACTCGCGCCAGTCCCCTCTTAGATTTATGTTTCTCGCTAATAGCTAAAATCTAGAGGGAAAAGGACGAATATTTTAACTCTCGGAGTGGTGTTCCGTCATCCATTTTTGGTAAGTATCCTGCAGTTGCTTGTCTTCGAGAACGAGTTCTAGGCGGACTTTGACGCAACCGTGACGGGGTTGAGAGGCGATCGAATTTAAGATCTTGCTAGCTTTCTGCACAGAGGTAAATTCAGCCTTAACGGTCGGTTCTTGGCGATCGCTCTTAATCTCCGTCAAATCTATACCGGTGATGTTGCCCTCGCCTAAATCTATTTCTGCCAACACCTTCGGATCGTCGCCGACTTGTTCGACAATCAGCTTTTCCCACTGGATGGGTACTTGTACCATCCGAGTTTCAATTTCTTTACGCACTATGACTTCGCCAACTTTGCGCTTGCTGCGATTGATCACCAATCGTTCTTCTAGCAGGCGAATTACTTCTTGATCGACAATATCGAAGTTTTCCTCATCCTCATCTGTCTCCAAATTTGCATCTGTGCGATCGGCATCTGTTAGATTTGACATAACTGTTGAGGGATTGGTTAACTCACTGTTGCTAAATTCACTATGCGTTTCAGACGCATTTTCTAAATAGGGATGACCCCCACTTGCCGAAACAATCGGCAGCAGATCGACTTGATCCGAATTAATAGTTACAAACAGCGATTTTTGGTGATAATCGACTTTTTTGAGCAGCTTAATACTTAATAAAAAAGCGCGGGTATTTTCGCTACCTAGCCCGGCTACCACAAAGTTTAACTGACCTTTAGCATCAAAATAGACATCTTTAACTTTGCCTACCAACTGACCTTTGTTGTCTTTGACGGTAAAACTTTTTAGCTTAGTTCTGACTTTTTCAGGCACCCGGTTGAGACGGGTTATTGATTGGGCAGTTGCTATCTTTTCTGCTGATGCTTGACCGTTCATTTTTTAAACTTTCCTGCTTAGGGATTTTTATTATGAGGTGGTAACGGTAAATTGGTAAAGGCGGGGAAAGTGCATCAACTTTGCCAAAAGTAGACAAGTGTTGTACCCCCGCCGCCGCTCACATAGGAATTGCGCCATCGCTACCAATCAAATCAAACCTGCGCCCTGACAGAATTATGTGATTAAGGCGAAATTCCTATGCAATACCTGTTGCGATTGGTTTAGATGTTTTTATTATCTACAACCGCAGTTCCATCGGTCTTAACCTCTAATTCTTCACGACGCAAGGTTTCTTCGCCCTCAACAGTGGTGCGAACAACTTCTTTTCTGACGTTGACTTCTTCCCGGACGAAAGCTTCCTTGTGAATGTCAGCCGTTTCTTCGTAGACTTCCATGCGTGCAACTTCCCCTGCTTGGAAGTCAGCCTCACCGACTGAAACTACTCGACCTGCTTCTACCGGGGTTACTCGATCAATTACGACTCGTTCTTTTTCAATGGGTACTGAAGCTCGCGCTGTTTCAGTTTCCACGCGCTTGCTAACAGCTACTTCGCCTGTTTTTGCGCGGTGTTTGTTGGCTATCAAGCGTTCTTCATAAAGCTTGAGATTTTGGTGCTGCTGTTCGTTGGTTTCGTAGAGGGGGCGGTCCATATCGTAGTTGTAGCTGCTGCGATCATAGCTAGCAGCAGTTGCAGTGCTTGGAGCGGCACTTTCTTGAGTGCGGTAGACGCCTCTTACCTGTTCTTCGCGATCGTAATCTACTGCTTCTAATTCATTGTAAGCCGGCAATTGTTCTGCTTGAGCTTTGTTGCGAAGACCTGTGGCGTGGACGCGACGGGCTCCGTAGTCGAAGCGAGCCGAGCCGATTGGCAACAATACTTTTTTGCCAAAAATCCAAATACCGGTATCAATTACCAGATAGCGGAAACGACCAGTGTCATCAACCAAAGCATCATAAACAGTGCCTACTTTTTCATCAGAGTCGCCAGCATAAACATCAAATCCCTTGATGTCGTCTCCAGCAAAGATCTCTTCCTGATAGTTAGGATAAAATTCTGCCAATCTTTGAAGTGCCATGTGTTTTTTCCTCTTTGCTCTACTTCCATTAATAGTAGAAATTAATTCGTTCAGTTCCCTCTCCCTAAAGTCAGAAGTGTATAATTTAGGGTGTTTAATACTATAGGAATACTACGGCCTCTCTGCTTCTGTGCTAGCGCGCTCAGCTATTTTAAAGATTGTAAAACTATACAATCATCAATCTTATAACAAGTATTAAAACTCAAAGCCAACCGTAGGGGCACCGCATTGCTGTGTCCTACTCCCCCTGCAGGAGACTCCTTTGCGCTGTGCCTACTGTTAATAATTGTTAACTAGGTGGTGAAAAATCAACATTACATAGTAATAGCCAAATATCAAAGCCCCTCATCTTGCAGGAGAGGGGCTTCCGGAAAGTTAGAAATTTTAAGTTCAGAGTTGATTGAATTGAGTTCTGATAGCTTCTATCCGACTGCGGTTAACTCCCATATCCGACTCTCCCAGACGCGAAGCCGATCGCACATGGATAACTTTTGCTTCATCATCTACCAAAAATTCAACGTCATCAACAAAGCCCATTAAAGCGCTGGTGAACTCCGCATAGAGGTAATTATCAGTTGCCGTGATAATTTTAGTTTTTCCATAGGACTCGATCGCCCCTTGGAGCTTTACCATCGCTTCACTCTGGGACGAAGTGTATCCCAAAGGCTCAATTTTGTGTTCGGCATCTTGACTGAAGCTGCTGACGCAGTTGGCGGCACTCGGGCACGCTGCGAGTTTTCCTGACTGAATCCCGATATTGGCAGGTCTTGTTCCAGCAAACATTGTTTTTTCTCCTGGTATAGCGATAAAACTAGCGATCGACAGTACCGCTACTGCTAGCAGTGATATTAAAATAACCAGAACTTTTTTCCATGCTGTCGGCGATTTTGTTTCAAATGTTTGCAAAGGATTAGCCCTCCTGAAAGTATAAATGCGGTCTAGTTTTCATATTAATTGAAATTTACATCAAAAAACTAAAAAGATTTCTTTTGTTCTTCAATTAACCAGTAAGTCAGCATTCTTCCTTTACCTTTAATCGGGATATAACCCCGTTTTTCCAAAACAAACTGCTCTTTCAAACGCTCGTAAGTCGCCGCCGTCACTTGAATTTTACCAGGCAATCCGTTAGATTCCATGCGTGAAGCAACATTAACAGTATCCCCCCACAAATCATAGCTAAATTTACTAATCCCAATAATTCCAGCCACCACCGAACCGCTGTCAATTCCGAGCCTCAATTGAAAATTTTCTCCCATTTTGGCATTAAACCTCCTCAAAGCTGCCTGCATCTCCAAAGCTAAAAGTGCGATCGCCTCACAGTGATCCTCCCGCGGCGTCGGCAAACCCCCAACCACCATGTAAGCATCCCCAATCGTCTTAATCTTTTCCAACCCGTGCAATTCAGACAACCTATCGAACTCCGAGAAAATCCCGTTCAAAATTTCTACCAACTGCGTCGGACTTTTGTGAGCCGAAAACTCTGTAAAACCCACCAAATCAGCAAACAAGACGCTCACCTCATCAAAATGATCCGCTATCAACTTTTGCTCTTTTTGCAAGCGATCTGCAATAGGTTTCGGTAAAATATTCAGCAGCAATTTCTCGGTTTGTCCTTGTTGCACTTTCAGCGCTGCTTCAGCTTGTTTCCGCTGAATCAACGAACCTAGCTGCGTAGCAACCGCACTCACTAATTCCAACAAGCGCGGCTGACATTTCAGAACTTTTTCGCGATAAAAAATCAAAATAGCTAACACTTGGTTGTCGGCCAAAATTGGCACCCCAAAAGCCGCTTTCAATCCCACACTCACCGCAATTTCCGCGCGTAAAAAAACTTGTTCCGGTGCAGTAGAAACATCATCGATCCATTCAGACTGCTGCGACTGCCAAATCCTGCCTGGGAGTCCCACACTGGGAGCAAAAATCAACTGCCAACTTGTTTGTCGGAATTGGGCAAACCTCAAGTCGCTGACGTACCTGCCTGTAGCGCATTTTAAAAACCCCTCACTGCAAGGAATCCAAGCTTCGCCCAGATTCCATTCAATAGTTTGGCAAATTAAACCTAAAATCACATCTATAGCCGACTCAAAATCCTCAGATTTGCTAATAGCTTGAGTGGCCTGCAGCAGCAATCTTGTTTCCATTTCTACCTGGTGGCGTTCCGCGATTTCCTGATGCAACTGGATATTTTGAGCGGTCAATTTTTGATTTTTTTCTTGCAATTGTATTTGCAATGAACGCACAGTAAGCTGATTGCTCACTCGCGCCAATACTTCTTTTACTTGAAAAGGTTTGGTGATATAATCTGCTCCGCCAACTTCAAAAGCTTTGGCTTTATTTATTCCTTCTTCTAGCGCGCTGAGAAAAATGATGG
Source organism: Microcoleus vaginatus PCC 9802 (assembly GCA_022701275.1). Taxonomy (NCBI): domain Bacteria; kingdom Bacillati; phylum Cyanobacteriota; class Cyanophyceae; order Oscillatoriales; family Microcoleaceae; genus Microcoleus; species Microcoleus vaginatus. The sequence continues at coordinate 3,092,975 of CP031740.1, read as the reverse complement.
GAATTTCCCTAAATTCCGATTCTGATTTTAATTTCTTACATAGTTCGTAGCCGTCAATATCCGGCATCATAATATCGAGTAAAATCAAATCGGGTGCGCTAGATTGAATTGCATCTAACGCCGAAAAACCATTAGTAACTGGTCGAACTTTATAGCCATTTTTTTGCAAAATTCTAATCAACAAACGCAGATTATCTGGCGTATCGTCAACTACTAAAATATCTGCTTGATAGTTTTCAGTTTGTTCCGCCTTCATCTGCATGATCTGATTCCTCCGCCTCGGCAATTAAATTGAGAATTTTCTGGTAATCAAAATTATCGAGATGACCCTGGAGGATTTCCGCCAATTCAGGATGAGGCTCCCTTATTTCGTCAATTGTTCTGACAATTAAGTCAAAATCAGCACTGCGAATTACCTGCTTCATGTTGTCTATCCATTCTGCGGGAAGTGTAGGTAAATAAGCAAGCGCAGCTTTAGGGAGGGAGCCAGATAAATTATTTCGATCGCCTGTTGAGATAAAGTCCGTTGAGTTAGAGTAGACATACTTCACCCCCAAATGTTTGCTGAGGGTATCAAATATATCTGTTTTGCGGAAAGGTTTGCTAATAAAATCGTCGCAGCCGACCAATAAAGCAAACGATCGCTTTCCTTCAATTGTACTAGCTGTCAAAGCAATAATCTTCGGAATCGGGGAGTCGGGATGGGAAATATTCATTTCCCCATTTCCTTGCTGCTCTTGCTCTCTCTGCTTGATTCTAGCCTTAATTTGTTTAGTAGCTTCGTAGCCGTCCATCACTGGCATTCGCACATCCATCAAAATTAAATGCGGATGCCAATTTTCCCACATTTCTATTGCTTCCTGGCCGTTGGTGGCTTGTTCCACCCCGAAACCTAAAGGAGAAAGCATTTTGACTAAAAGTTGGCGGTTGTCTTCGCGATCGTCCACAATTAAAATCCGGTAGCACGGTTGATTGGGTTCCAACCCACTAACTTCGCGGTTAAGTTGCGGATCTGGAAGCTCAGCAGCATAAACTGCACCGACTGGAATTTCAAATTTAAAAGTGGTGCCGAGTTCCAGTTCACTTTCTACGACAATTTCTCCTCCCATCAGGCGGACAAATTGACGGCTGATCTTCAATCCTAAACCCGTACCTTTCGGATTTTTTTTACCGGAAGCTGTTTGCACAAAAGCCTTAAAAATATTGCCCAATTCTTCGGGAGCAATGCCAACTCCTGTATCTTCAATTTCAAACAGAAGGAAAAAAGCTGGCACAGTTGAATCCTCAGCCTCATCCCTCCATCGATCCCTTGCAAAATCACTGCTAGTTCTCGAAAAATCCCGAATACTTCTTGTGGTATCAAAGCAAGCGGTGGGACTATCCAATAAATCCAGATATCCCGATTTTTCTAACTTTATAACTCTTAAGATAATTTCGCCTGTTTGCGTAAACTTAATCGCATTACTCAGAAGATTAATCAGCACTTGCCGCAGTTTAATGTCATCGGCTCGCACGTACTGAGGAACGTCAGCATCGCGCTGGAAACGCAACTGCAAGTCTTGATTCTCTACCCGCAGTTGAAACATATCTTGCAAATCGTCAAGCAAGCGGTAGAGGTCGAAGTTTTTCGGGTTGAGCGTCATCCGCCCCGCTTCGATTTTTGACAAGTCTAAGACTTCATTGATCAAGGTGAGCAAGTGTTCGCCACTACGGCGAATAATTCTCATATTTTCTCGGTTTTCGACACTAAGATCCGGGCTGGGTTCCATGATTTGTGCAAACCCGAGTATAGAATTGAGAGGGGTGCGTAACTCGTGGCTCATATTGGCAAGAAAGGTGCTTTTAGCTTTGTTTGCTGCTTCAGCAGCTAATGCGGCTTGTTGCAGTTGTTCTGTCCGTTCCTCAATTTGGGCTTCTAATGTGTGCTGGTAATCTGCTAGTATTTTTTCAGCTTGTTTGCGATCGCTAATATCTTGAAAAGCTGCGATCGCATAAACAATATTTCCGCTAGCGTCAAAAATCGGCGTGGTATTGATCTCGATCGCAATTCTTTTGCCATCTTGACGGATTTCTAGATCGTCAACCTTGACAGATTCTCCTTTCAGTGACCGCAAAATTGGCAGATTATCCGGCGGGTACAGCTCATCAGTATTGGCAACATAAAGTTGATAAGTGGCACCTAATTGTTCCGCAGTGCTTTCCGGGATCGTGTCTGCACCCAGCAAATCCCGCGCTGCCTGGTTTAAATAGGCGATCGAACCATCGGGATGATAAACAGATACCCCCACTGGCAAAGCTTCTAAAAATTGACTCAGGCGGCTTTCACTCGCAGACAGCGCCTCATTTACTAGCTTTAACTCCTCGTTTACTTCTTGGCGCTTATGAATTTCATCTGTTAATTTTTGATCTTGCAAATAACTATGAACTGCTTCTACTACCGTTAATTTTAAGTCTTCATTTTGCCAAGGTTTAGGAATATAACGGTACAATTTAGCATACTTTATAGCATTACTCAGGGCTTCCAAATCTGCTTGCCCCGTTAGCATAATGGTCAGCGTCTCCGGCGAGTTTTCGTGAATTCTTCTGAGCAGTTCATCACCTTTAATATCCGGCATGATATAATCGGAAAGCACCAAAGCAATCTCGTATTCATCTGCCTGCAAATCAGCCAGCAACTCTAAAGCATCAGCCCCCCCTTCAGCGGTTTCAATTATACACTGATCGCCGATCACCTTTTTCAGTTCAATCTTTAAACTATTCAAAACGTCAGGTTCATCATCAATACAAACAATCACAGGTTTTTTCATAACTTAGCCAGCCCCGATTTTATAATCTCTATTAAGTCTTTGCTTTGCCAGGGTTTGTACAAACAACAGTATAAATCTGCTTCTTCTACTGCCCGCTGAACAGCCGCTGCATCCGCTTGTCCCGTCAACATTACTTTAATAATTTTAGGATATTTTTGGTGAACTTTAATTAAAAGTTCGTCACCTTTAATTCCAGGCATCAGCCAATCAGAAACAACCACAATCACCTGAGCTTTTTCTTGAAAGTCCTCCAGTAAATCTAAAGCTTCATCACCACTTTCAGCTAATTCATAAAAGTAAGCATTTTTAAATTCATTTTTGAGCTGCATCTTGAGAGTATTCAAGATATCCGGTTCATCATCAACGCAAAGAATTATAGGCTTATTCATCTTTTCCTCTCTGCTTAAATTTTAGTAGGTTTACTGACATGACTTGCTTTTACATTATTGATTTCGGGCAAGGATGCAGCATATCTGTCCCCTATCTTATTTTAATAGGACTTCCGAAGATAAACCCAATTTCTTGTAATAAATCTTGTATTTGTCAGCGAGACAGCGACGAGTGTCACGGGGAATCAGCCTCCTACAGGTAAGTTGTGTTTAATAAATAGGCAGCGAGACTGTAAAAGTGGTCTGCCCCGGTACAGAATCTACAGCAATTGTGCCTTCGTGTTTTTCCACAATTTTTCTCACAATATCCAAGCCCAAACCGCTACCTTCGCCCGCAGATTTAGTCGTAAAAAACGGCTGAAAAATTTTGGGAATAACTTCTGAGGGAATACCTTTGCCGTTATCAGTAAACTTGAGGAAAATCTTTGCCTCTTGCTGCCGAGTTTCAATTGTCAAAATACCTTTATAATCCATGGCTTGCAGGGCATTATGAACGAGATTAGTCCAAACTTGATTTAAGTCATCGGGATAGCACATAATTTGGGGTAAATCTCCATAATTTTTAACTATTTCTATACCGTGTTTCAGTTGATTTTGATAAAGGGTTAACACCGTTTCAATGCCATCGTGCAAGTTCGCCTGGACTTTTTCTGGTTTGCTATCAAAATGAGCGTAGGTTTTTAAGGCAAATACTACTTTCCCAGACTTCGCTGTTGCTCTTTGGATCAGGCTAATACTTTTTTTAAAGCTCGCAAACTGGTAAGCACTATTTAAAACTACTTCCCAATCCGGCGATTTAAAAAGCGGCAAGAACTCTTCTATTTTTTCGTATATTTCCATGTCAACTAAAGTATCCGCAATTTCCTCAGAGTTCTCAACAGATTCTGCCATCAAATCCGCCGCCAACTGCTGCTTAAATTTGCGTTTCTCTCTGCTTGTGAATAAAACTTCTTGATGGCTGGCTCTGTACAGTAAAGCTAAAAAATAAGCTTTGCTTTCGTCAGAAAGTTGTTGATAAATTTCAGGAAATTTTTCTAAAAAATCGTCGGAAAAATTAGCTATATTATTAATAGAGGAACCTATAATGCCCAGGGGGGTATTTATTTCGTGGGCAATGCCAGCAATAAGTTGTCCTAGGGCTGCCATTTTTTCCGATTGAATCAAATGCTCTTGGGTGGCTTGCAGTTGGTGCAGCGCCGTTGCTAAATCTTGATTTTTTTCTTGCAAAGTTTGTTGCAGTGAACAAATTTTTAAATGAGTTTCTATCCGGGCTAAAACTTCTTCAACGTGAAACGGTTTAGTAATAAAGTCAACTCCGCCCACTGCAAAAGCTTTAACTTTATCCAGCACGTCATTGATGGCACTAATAAAAATAACAGGAATGTCTTTGGTAATTTCAGAACTTTTGAGTTGCTGACAAACTTGATAGCCGTCCATTTCCGGCATCATAATATCCAGCAACACTATATCCGGGGGTATTTTTTGAGCAGCAGACAATGCTAGCTTGCCATTGGGTACGGGGCGAACTTGATAGCCTTTTTCGCTCAAAATTCCGGCCAGCAGCCGCAGGTTTTCGGGCGTATCGTCCACTACTAAAATATTAGCTCGATTGGTTCTAGGTAAAGTTGAAGTCATCGGGTATTTACGGTTCCTCGCTGAGTTCGATTATGTTCAAAATTCTGTCATATTCAAAATTATTAATGCAATCTTGAAGCTTGCCCGCAAGAGAGGGATTGACAGTGCCGATTTGTGCGATCGAACTAGCGATCGCCTCCATGTCCACACTCAAAATACTTTGCTTGAATTGGGCCATCCAGTCTGGAGAAAGAGAGGCAAAAGCCTCCGGTGTGAGTACCTCCTGACTTGACTCCTCTACACCTGCGACACTTACTGGGGTTGGATCTTCATAAATATAGCGTACTCCTAAATGTTTTCCCATTGCCACAAAGATATCCTCCTCTCGGAACGGTTTCCGCATAAAATCATCGCAACCCGCCGAAAGAATCACCGCCCGTTCTTCCTCCAAAACGCTAGCAGTTAGGGCCACAATCGCCGTTGCTTGCCCGCCAGTTGTAGTTTTAATCTGTTTCGTTGCCTCATAGCCGTCCATGACAGGCATTCTCATGTCCATCCAAATCAGATGCGGTTCCCACTCCATAAAAATATCAACCGCTTCTTTACCGTTATTAGCTTCTCTCAACTCAAATCCGAGTGGACTGAGAAGTTTTACTAACAGTTGGCGGTTCAAAGGTTTGTCGTCCACAATTAGCAAGCGATAACTCGGCTGATTCGGTTCGAGGGCAATAACTCGACGTTGACTTTTTTTGCTTTCAATATCACTAGCTTCAACCAGATGAACTTGGATGTAAAACTGAAATAATGCACCCTTTCCGATCTCGCTGCTAACAGTAATTTCACCTCCCATTAATTGCACGAACTGGCGGCTAATAGCTAAACCTAAACCCGTTCCTTCGTGAGAATCTTTACCTGTTTTCGTCTGCACGAATGCTTCAAACAACTGATGGATTTCCTCAGCAGCAATGCCTGCACCAGTATCTTGAACTTCAAAATGCAGCCAGTAGGGGCTGGGCAATTGGTCAGTGCTGTTTTTATGTATATTCCGCCTTTCTCCTTTGACTTGCACCGACACTCCCCCTTCTGAAGTAAATTTAATTGCATTATTGAGCAAATTAATTAACACTTGACGCAATTTAACTTCATCAGTACAAATGTAATGGGGAACTTCTGCGTCTCTGTCGAAGATTAACTGCAAACCTTTTTGCTCCGCTTTGAGAGCAAACATATCTTCTAAATCGTCGATTAGTTGGTACAAATCGAAGCTTTTGGCATTAAGCGTCGTGCGTCCGGCTTCGATTTTTGACAAGTCTAAAACTTGGTTAATTAAAGCCAGTAAATGTTCGCCACTCCGCAGGATAATTCCGACATCTTCTTGATTTTCCTGAGACAACGTTTGACTGCGGATCAGGACTTGAGCAAAGCCTATGACCGCGTTCAGGGGCGATCGCAATTCGTGGCTCATATTGGCGAGAAAGGTACTCTTAGCTTTGTTTGCTGCTTCGGCCGCTTCTTTCGCCTGCTGCATTTTGATTTCCGCTTGTTTGCTATCAGTAATGTCTTTAATAAAACCTTCGTAGTAAAGTAAATTTCCTGCTTCATCGCAGACAGCGCGACAATTTTCCGAAATCCAGATTATGCTGCCATCTTTGCGGTAAATTTCCGATTCAAAGTTTGATAGTATCCCGCACTCGTTCATCAGCGCTGCAAATTCGTCGCGGCGGTTGGGTTTCACGTAAAGCTGGTTATTGAAATTCGGCTGTGCTGCTATTAAATCTGCTGGCGAGTCGTAACCGTAGATGTTTGCTAAAGCGGGGTTAGCGCTGATGTATTTCCCGTCAACAGCAGTTTGAAAAATTCCATTCAAAGCATTTTCATAAATGTTGCGGTACTTTTCTTCGGCTTCCCGGAGGGCAGTTTCTGCTTTTTGGCGATCGGTAATATCGCTAGAAATCGACAAAAAACAAGCTTCTCCATCAATATCGATGGTTTCTATAGACAGCAGTGCCGTTCTTTCTGTACCATTTTTATTGCGAAACCTCAGCTCATAATTGTGAATTGCTGTCTTATCTTTTAACATTTGAATCATGCGGTCACGCTCTTTCAAACTCGCCCAGAAGTTGAGTTCAACTGCTGTTTTACCGATAATTTCTTCCTGGGTGTAGCCCATCATTCGGCAAAAACTATCATTAACTTCTAGGTGGCAACCGTCACTAATTCTTGTAATTGTAATCGCATTCGGACTCGAACGAAAAGCTTTAGAAAACTTTTCTTTGGCCTTGCCAAGATCTGCGGTGCGTTCTGCAACTTGCACTGCTAAATTTTGGTTGTATGCCCTTGATAATTTCTCCGCTATTTTGCGTTTCGTAATATCTTGAAAAGCGCACATTCCGTAAATAATATTTCCTTGGGCGTCGTAAATAGGAGTCCCCCAAACTTGCAGGGGAACAGTTTTGTTATTGGAGGAGATTTCCATGTCATCAACAGTTACACTTTTGCCCTGCAAAGCATTTAAAATTGGGTCGCGTTCCGCCGGGTAAATTTCCTGAGTCCCAGCTAAATAAACTCGGTATAATTGGCGCAGTTTTTCGGCATCGGCTGCCACAATTCCTTGAGATAAAAGTTTTTTTCCTGTAGGGTTAATGTAGTGAGGTTGACCGTTTGGCTCTGCAATAAAAATGCCTAGCGGTACTGCATTGAGAAATTGTTTGACTCGGCTTTCGCTTTCTGAGAGGGAAGTAAATGAATGCTGCAATTGCTCTGCCATGCTGTTAAAAGCAGTCGCAAGTTCTCCGAGTTCGTCTTGGCGATTTAGAGTGAGCTTTGTATCCCATTCATTCCGCGCCAAAGCTTTCGCCGCCGCATTCAATCTTAAAATCGGCTGAACTACCCATTTAGCAGTAAGAATCCCCAGGATTGCCGCCCCCATCAAAGCTGCAAGCGACAGTAAAAAAGTCGTGCGCGTATTGGCGTTAATTTGCTCCATAAAGTCAGACTCTGGTACAACTACTACAATTAGCCAATCCAACCCTCGATCGTCTTTAAAAGGAGCTACCTGAATAAAATTTCGCTGGCCGTCAACATCAAAAGTAAGCTGTTGAGAATTATTGATTTTAGCTAAGCTGTCGTAGTGTTTATCTAAATGCTGTGCGGTTTGTCGAATTACCGGATTCTCGCTTTCTGAAGCTTTGATGCGTCTTGTTTCTTTACCTTCTACCACGAATTCTTGACTCGCCGTTGAAGTAGCAATTAACATCCCCGAGCGCTCCATCACAAAAGTTTGTCCTGATTTGCCAATTTTGAGGCTAACGAGAAATTCTTTGATTCGGGAAAAAAGCAAATCACTGCCCGCTACTCCTAACAATTTGCCAGCGTCGTCGTAGATAGGTAAAGCAGCAGTAATTGCCAGTTCCCTAGTCAAAAAATCTGTATAGATTGGAGTCCAAATAGGTTTTTTTGCCGCAGCCGCAGCTATGTACCAAGGGCGAGTTCGCGGGTCGTAAATATCGGATGAAATTTGCACTAATTGAACGCGGTTTCCCTGAGAGTCAGCACTATACCGAGCTAATTTATTGCCAGTAGAGCTGTCGGCAGCAGATATCAAAGTCCGCTCTTTAGTGCGGATTGCTCCCGAATGTTCTCCATTTTCTTTACCTGTGTAAATGATGCTGATCGAATCAAAATATTGAATTTGTTCTAGGAAATGATGTTCTAGTTTTTGCTGGTTTTCTAAGTTCAACTGCCCCAATTTTATGCCTTGAACATTCAGGTGATTGACAATGTGGGGAATTGACATATAATTTTCCATGCGGTCTTTGATGCGATCGCTAATTTCTCCCCGCAACTGAGCGGCAACCTCGTTGACTGCCCGCTGACCGTTTTGGAAAGATAGCCAACCTACAACTCCTACCGTGCCCACTATTTGCACTAAAAAAGGAACCACGAGCACCGTTTGTAATGGAGCTTTGCCGATAAATTTTGTAGCCAAACGATTTAGGGGTTTAGGAAACATAGCCATCCTAAGAGGAATTGGGAATTGGGCATGGGGAATTGGGCATTGGTAACTGTTGGGAGTTTTGAGTGTAAATTATGTTTCCTTTGCCATTCCTTTTCTCCTGATGCTGTAGTTTACTGACGACAGTACCGTCGATCAATTTAACTCAATATAGCGGATTTATACTCAGAGTTTTTTCGTAACTACTGATACAGATAAGTGGGCGTTATCAGCCTAAGCCGAAATCATCTTATGTATTGCACCATTCTCAATTACTTATTTAGGAACAGGCAAGATGCCTGTTCCACAAGAGATGAATTTTATTGTGGAACAGGCAAGATGCCTGTTCCACAACAAGTACATTTTCTTGTGGGGTGGGCATCCTGCCCGCCCAGAGAAGGGTTATTGAGAATAGTGCAACATCTCAGTTTGAACAAACAGTAGCTAAACAAGAACTCTGCCCAAAAATCTGTATTTACCTGCGATTCAACTCCATCCTTTCGCCGTAACGTAACAGCATATCCAAACTCTCCAAACGATTTTGCCAAGTTTGCACCTGATAGCTATTTTCAGCAGAATGCAAGCGCATCGAAGATTGAAATTGAGATTGAAAACCCCTTAACAATCTTTTAGTAGTTGCTAAACTTTCCGTAGAAGGATTTGCCGCCAACTTGCTCAAAGCTTGCGCCAATTCATCCGCTCTACTTTGCAAAACTTTCAGTTCAGATTCCGACATCCGCAACTGATTGTTAGCCAACAAAAAACTCCATTCCTGCTTGAGAGCAGTATACCGCGAAGCCGCCGCCGCAAACGGCTGTCGGTAAGGAATCGGCTCCGTAGCAGAAGTGGAACGCACTGGCGTGCCTTGAGTGCGGTTAAAAAACCCCTGCATCCCGCTGCTGATACTTTCCACGGCAAAAATAGCATAGCCCCCTGTCGGCAAATCGCGCAAAGCTTGAATTTGGTCGATCGCCACAACTTCCGGGAGAGTCAACAACTTAACCGACGGAGAAATCAAAGCCGAACCCAGAATTTGTTCCTTTACCAACGGTTCGGTGATGCGCTGAAGTCGGTTCGTATCCAAAGCATAAGTCATCGGCACAATCAAATCTACAATGCCCTGACGAGCCCAAACTTCCCAATTTTGCTGAATTTTGTAAATCCGCTGACTTTCCGGGTGCGGAAACACAGCCACCGACAGAATTGTGCGCGGATAATTCTGCCGCAAAAGCTGAGAAACTTCAGCTACAAAACTATTAATTTGATTAGTTTTAAACTCAACCCACTGGCGCCACAAACTGCCGTCCCTGGGGGAAATATTCACCGGATCTGCACCAGTTAACTGCCTAAATTGCTGCCTAGCCGCAATCCCGTAACCGTAAGTAAAATTCGCATTGTCATCTTGAAAAGGATAGCGAATATAGTCTAATTGCACCCCATCTACTTTGTAGTTGTTGGCAATTTCGCTGACAATTCGTAGCAAATAATTACGCGCTTCCGGGTTTGCCGGATCGATATAAAATTTACCATCGTTAGGATTTTGCGTGCGTCCTTTATTGTCAATATTCGCCCACTGTGGATGAGCGGAAAGCACCGGACCGGGATAAGAAGTAGGCTGACCAATTAAAGTATTGTGGCGCTTATTTCCTGTGGCAAAAACCCAAACCCAAGCGTGCAGTTCCATGCCTCGCTCGTGAGCTAATTTAACCGCAGATGCCAGCGGGTCCCAGCCAACTGTTAGGGGATTTTGTTGCGGTGCAACTTGACTGGGATAAATCGTATATCCGGCATTCAAAGTTTCAAAGAAAACGGTATTGATACCGGCGGCTGCGAGTCGATCGAACACTGCCGCCAAACCCTGTTCTGATCGCGCTGCGACGATCGTCCCGCGATCGAGCCAAACCGCCCGAATTTCCGCCCCAACGCGCTGTCCTTCCTTCGGGTAATTTTGCCATAGCAACTGCCGCGCTTCCACCCACTGCTTTCTAGCCTCGGCGTAGTTTTGCTCTTGCAGAAGTTGGTCGAAAGTTTGCAAAACCTGCCGCGCTTGGGCGATCGCCCCCGTCCTGCTCGCTTGTAGAACAGGGAGGCGGCTGCTTGCCGGGGCGCCTCCGCCCTGTTCTGCAGCCACCAGTTGAGGGGAGGTAGCAGCATTGAGATTGATGGCGGTATTGCCTGAATTAGATGCTGTTAGGGCGCTTTCAAACCGGCCGAGGAGGTTAGTGAGTTCTTGGCGCATCAAGTACGCTTCAATGCTGACGATCGGCTTATTGGAATTTACCTGCACGTCCAAACCGGGCGGCGCCGACTGATCGGAAGGGTCTGTAAAAGTTGGAGGAACTGAATCGGGAAGCGAGGGAGAGGGAGAAAGTCGGCTCAGCGGGGTACTACGCGGCGAACTAGGGCTATTTCTAGTGACTCTTGAGGGGGGAGTTGGCAGTGGGGTCGTGGCAGCAGTGGGCGGCGCTACAGGCCCTGAAGCGATTGTGCCTCCCCAGCGGGCGATCGAGGCTTGCAGCCAAGCCTTATCTACATTTCCCGAACCGTCGCTACCCCAGCGCCAGCCGAGATAGGTAGCGCGATCTGTGGCGATGGCTGCGGAGGAACCGGAACTATCTTTCCAAGTAGCAATTGTTTGACTGTTCGCATCAGCCGGAATCAAGACACCACCTTGGACAGAAGCATTTTGTTGTGCAGTCGGCACCCAATTGCTAGAAGTAGTGCAAGCAAGATCCCGACAGCGGCTGCGCGGTTGCGGGGTAGCCGGCTGGGTTAACGGAAAAGCCCAATAGGCCCCGAGGAGCGATCGCAAAGATTGGCGCACCAAAGCCGGGGAACTGCGGCCGACTGGGCCCGAAGCAATCAAGCGGCCGCCCTGTTTTGTCCAAGCTTCTAAAACTTTAATTTGCGCCGGACTCAAAGTTTCAATGTTGGGCAAAAACAGCACGTTAACGCCTGCTAAATCCGCCAAATTTTTGATTTCTTCCAAATTGATTGGTTTGTAAGCAATGCCGCTTTCCCAGAGGCGCGTGGTAATCTTCACCCAGTCGGGAGAATTCTCGGAACTGCGAACAACGCCCAGAACTACTTCTGCGAAACTCGGAGAGGGAAATAGGATGAATAGATTGAGTAATGTACTCGCTAGAGTTCCAATTAAGACTCTTTGCAAGAAAGTAAAAAAGCGAATTCTTTGAGCCTGGGAGCAGGCATCAGGCATTTGATGAGGCTTTTTGATTTGTTGCATCATAAATAGGAGAATTACCCAGCACACCGCTAGACAAAAATTCAATAACAATTAAGAGCGATCGATCCGCACCATACAATTTTCTATCCTGCCCTGCAACCTGAATCAGGAAAATGTGCGATCGAGCGATTTTAGATTTGCGATTTTAGATTTGGGATTTTAGATTTAAATCTGGGTGTAGTCCTGATGACAGTTGACAGTTGACTGTTGAGTGTGGACTGTTTGGACATTTGAACAATACCGATGCAACCGGAAACGATTTTAGATTAAAATCTGCGTGCATTTGGGTTGAAAAACCAAAAATACAATTTAGATGCCGGACAGTCAACACTCAACTGTCAACTGTCAACAGCCAACACTCAACAGTCAACTGTCAATCAACTAATTTTCTGGCGTTGCAGCTTCATTCACGGGGAATCGATCAATTAACTGCATCGCCCGACAAGCATTTCTCCGCAAAGAATCCGAAACATGAGGAACATGAGGAATCTGAGACAAGAAATCCAAAGTCCGGCGCAAAATCCGCACCACATCCCCTTCATCCAAACTCGTATGGCTAATCAGTTCCAGCCATTCAACACCCAGAGCCCACTGCTCAACCAAAGTCACTAAATCCCGTTCGAGCCAAATCGGGATGGCAGCTTCATGACGGTACTGAACTTGAAACAACCGGCGGCGCAAGCCTTTTTGCAGATTGTCCAAAGGTGCCAAAACTTCTGGCGACAGCGAGTAGTGAGTCCAACTGTCGGGCCGAGAAACTTCTGTAACTAAGGCCGCACAAGCAGCAGCGAGGTGGTGGGGGTCGAGTTCGTCAAACTCCGCAGACATCAGGGACAAACCCAGCCACAGTTCGTTATCGCCGCGAATAGCCGCGCAAGCTTGGCCCAAGATTGTGGGTACCAACCTGTCGGAGGAGTCATCTCGGTTTCCCGTTGCCGAAACTACTCTTTCCAAGCAGCCGAAATTCAGCAAGATGTCAATTAAATTGAGAAATTGCTCCCAGTAGCGAGCTCGCTGCTTTTCTAACTCTTGTTCGCTTTTGCGGATTTCTTTTTTCAATTCTTCCCGGCGGCGCTGGCGTTTGAGCAAAGTACCGGGATTGCCCCATTCTAAAACCCGGTGAACTTCTAGCTGAGCTTCTAGGGCTGCGATTTTCTGCTGTTGCTCGATCGCCTCTGGACTCGGTTCCGGTGTCGGCAATTCTGGAATCGATGCAGCAATTGAAGCAGTTTCTTCATTTGCCAAGCGGCACTGGCCGAGTCTCAGCGGCATTTCCGACGGCGGGTTCAAGGTATCTGCAACGCTCAAGCGAGGTAATTCCGCGTGCAGGGTAGCGACATCGCTAATGGCGACGACATACCAACGGTTATCTTTGCCCAAGCACACCAAATTTGGTGCTTGGCCGGAACCTGCGATTTTGGCAACCAATACGGCGGGTACAGGATTTGTGTGCGATCGTTTGGCTGTCGGAACGTGCTTGCCTTTGAGACTCAGAACCGTGCCGAGCACTGCAAAAGCCACAGCTACGGACATCTCCTTAAATCGCGCTTCTTCAGCTTGCTGCAAGAGAATTTTGAGCAAACGTTTGTCTTCTTTGAGTCTTCCCTGCAATTTTTCGTAATGGGCAAGCTCTTTTTCCAGGGTGGAGACATTGCCTCCGGCGGCCAGGGACTGTTCCAGCACAGCCAATTCTGTTTGCAGCCGGTCTAATTCTGATTGCTGGGGCTGCAAGTACAAGGTAGACAGATATTGACCAAAACTGCGTTCTACCAACTCTTGAGCTTCGTCGAGAGTGTGAGTTTGCAGCAAATTCAGCACCATGCCGTAGCTGGGCGTAAACTGACTGGCCAGGGGGTCGGCTTTGGCTGTTGCCAAATAAGAGGCTTCTTTTGCGCCTTCAAAGCGCGTCTGAACTGCGACGACGTGCCCCAACTTGTCCATGCCCCTGCGACCAGCCCGACCGGCCATTTGCAGGAATTCTGAAGCGTTTAGCAGTCGGTGTCCCTTGTCGGTGCGCTTGGACAAGGTGGAAATGACTGTGGTGCGGGCGGGCATATTAATCCCGGCTGCTAGGGTTTCGGTGGCAAATACGACTTTAATCAAACCTCTGCCAAAGAGTTCTTCTACTAAACCTTTCCAAGCGGGCAAAATGCCTGCGTGGTGGGCGGCGATGCCTTTTAAAAGTGCTTCTTTTTGACCGAAGCGTTCGGCTTCTGGGTTTCGCTGTAAAAAATCGTCAATGATGCGTTTGAGTTCGGCTGTTTCGGCTTCGTTAACCAGGGAGAAATTGCCGACTTCTGCGACTGCTTGGTCGCACCCGCGACGGCTGAAGATGAAGTAAATTGCTGGTAGCATATCTCGATCGTCCAACCGCGCCAAAACATCGGTCAAACTCGGAGTGGGGATGCTGCCTCTTTCTACTTTTTGCTGCTTCTTTTTGGGGACTAACCGGACATTAGCTCTTTTGCCGGTCTCGTCTAGCAGGGGAAATATCCCTTTTTGGTTGGCGAAGTGGAATTGCAGCGGCACTGGCCGAAAGTCTGAGTAGACGAGTTCTGTGGGCCCGTGGACTTTGTTAATCCAGTCTGTGAGTTGCTCGCTATTGGCAACGGTTGCTGAGAGGGCGAGTAGTTGAATTTCGCTCGAACAGTAGATGATGGATTCTTCCCAGACGGTACCACGCTGGCGATCGTTCATGTAGTGACACTCGTCGAGCACCACGGTTTCGACTCCGGTGAGGGAAGTACCGACTTCTCCGATCGGCGTACCGTAGAGCATATTCCGAAATATTTCGGTAGTCATCACCAAAATCGGCGCATCTCGATTGACGGAGATGTCGCCCGTGAGCAAACCTACGTTGTCGTCTCCAAATTGACTGCGGAAGTCGCGCAGCTTTTGGTTAGAGAGTGCTTTGAGGGGAGTGGTGTAGAAGACGCGCCGCCCCCTGGAGAGTGCTTGATGGATGGCGTATTCCCCGATTAACGTTTTCCCAGAGCCTGTGGGAGCGCACACGACAACGGATTTACCTGCATCGAGGGCGGCGATCGCCTCTCTCTGAAAGTTATCTAGCTCGAAGGGAAATATGGTCTTCAGATCCAGCTCTGGGCGGTTCTGGGCAGTGTCTGACACAAGGATTATTATGAGGTTTCAGGGTAAGTATGCTTAAATCTTGCTGAAAGCAAGGCAGCAGAGAACTGTATTGATTTTAGACCTTCGTCAGCAAATCGGCTATTAAGGAATAAGTCAGTTGGCAGTTGGCACAATAAAGAAAAAAATTTTTGCCTTCTTCCCTCTTCTCTCTTCCTTCTTCCCTCTTCCCTCTTCCCTCTTCCTTCTCTATGATTCCAGTTATTTCGACTATTCCTGTGGTGCAGCTTGCTTCGGGCGATCGGCTTTCACTGCAAGTCTATCAGTTCCAAGGTGCGATTCCCGGCAAAAAAGCTTATCTCCAATCTAACCTGCACGGCGCTGAGATTAGCGGTAATGCTGTGATTCACCAATTAATTGAGTTTTTAATGTCTTTGGACAGCAGTCAGTTAAGCGGCGAAATTTGGCTAGTTCCGGTTTGCAATCCTGTGGGTGTCAGTCAGCGATCGCACCATTTTTCTCCGGGTCGCTACAATCTTTATGATGGGGTAAATTGGAACCGGATTTTCTGGGATTTTGAAAAACAAGGGGAAGATATTCTGGGTTTTGCTAAGTCTCACATCCATCTCGATGCCGATACTGTCAAAGTTAATTACAGAAAAGCTATTGCTTTGAGTTTTGCGAAAGAGTTGGAAAAAATTAACGCTCCTAGTTGCCGCCCCTACAGCGAACTTTACCGATATCAGCTACAATCTTTGTGTTTGGATGCTGACTATGTGCTGGACTTGCACAGTTCTACGAATCAAAGTTTAGATTACCTTTACTGTTTTAATTCCCGCCAGGAGAGTGCGAAAGCTTTTTTGCTCGATCGCGCTATCTTGATGAACGAGTACGACGGCGATGCTTTTGACGAGGCGTTTCTCAAGCCTTGGCTGGCTTTGGAGAAGATTTTGGCCCAGTTGGGAAGTGCGATCGAATTTGACGTGGAAGCCTGGACTTTAGAATTAGGTTCGGGGATGGAAATGAGTCCCGAGTCGGTGGCGAATGGCTTGCGGGGAATCAAAAATTACTTAGCCAGTAAGGGTTTAGTGAAAATAGATGGATTTCCCCTGCCGGAAACTGCCGCCCATCAAGTTATTTTTACCCCCAAGAATTCGGTGTTCAAATACTACGCGCCGGCGGGCGGGATGATTCAAAATCGAGTGGAGTTGGGGAGTTATGTCAAAAAGGGCGATCGGCTTTATCAAATTCTCAGCTTTAATAAGAATGGGGAATTCCCCAGTTTGGTTGATGTTTGTGCTGAGTCGGATGTTTTCATTTTTGATGTTTCGACCAATCAGTCAGTAAATCAAGGAGAGTATGTGTTGTCTGTGATGGCAGATTAAGAATACCAAGAAACGCGGTTTATTCAAGAAACCGCGTTTCTGAAAACCTATTGCTAGTCGAACCATAAATTACGATATACTATTGAATAGGGCTTGTTTAAATACCGCTGCACTTTTATAATAAATATCAGGATTGTCAATTAAAGCGCGATCGATAACTGTGGCTAGCGGTTGAGGAATGGCTGAAGTGCGATCGCGCACAGGAACCGCATCATTGCAAAACCGCCCAAAACGGGTCTTGACCCTGCAAATGGCGCGGGGAAGATCCCGTTATCATCACATACAAACAAGCCGATCGACTTGGGATTATAGAAACTTTTACTCCCACCCTTAGCAAGGAATTAACTCTTACTCCCCCCCCTGAGCAAGGGATTAACTCTTACTCCCCCCTTAGCAAGGCTTGTGTGTACAGGGTAGTTAATAAGGGGGGGACAAGAGTTTGTAAGGTGCGTCAGTGCGGAGATTCTCAATTTTTGAGCAAATAACGCACACTGACGCCCCCTACAATTTAAGGTGACGGTTTATGGTTGAATGAAAATACCGATCGCATTATGAACTCTCGCAGCAGTTGACGGAGGTCGATCGAGCAAACTACCTCCCAAATACAAACTCGTCGAACTTCCCCCATCCAAATTTAAAGCCTCCACAGCACCCATTTGCTGCAATATCTGCGCCAGTTCTGCGAAATTTGGCCCCGCCCCGCCCGCGCGATTGTGCACGGCTACAATCAGCAAATTCCCCGCAGCATTTCGCCCGATCGCACTTCTAATTGCTGTCTGTCGAACATACGCATCGCTAAACCCTTCCGCCTTAGCATCCAGCACAACTCGACTGTTTTGTACCAACATCGGCCCGCCGCCGAGAATGTAAGGAAAACGGTTAAAATCAGCAGGAAAAGTGTTAGTTTCTAAACGCAATAAAGTGCCGATAGAGAGTTGATCAGCAGGGAAAAAATCCGAACGCAAAGCCAAAATATAACCGTTAGCTGGAATGGGAAAAGTTGTTGTTCCCGCCGCACCTCCGGGGGATTGGCTGACAACTCGATCGCCCGCAACTGTCACAACTATTTCATTGCCAGACAACGGAGTATAAGTTGTTCCCCACTCAGGAGTGTAGCGACCGATTCCCGATTGCACATAGGCACTATTGAGATGAGAAACGGGCAAAGGTTGATTTGCCGGAGTTATCACAGTTTCTTGCAAAGTTAAACGATCGATCGCAAATTCTCCCCGATCGTTCCAGGCGATCGCCCCCCGGTTCAATATCGGCCCGGAAAGCCATTTATTGTCGCGCCGAATTGGCCCTAAAGCTAACCGATTTATCCGATTGAAAAACCCTGCATTTATCGCCGCAGCCGCACCCGACACTTCTGCTGTTTGCAATAAAGGTGCAGTGCCTTGATCGGCAGGCGGATTGCTGAGAATTGGTCGAATTTTTACACCGGATTGACGCGGATTAACTTCTAACCAAACTACTGGAAAACGAGCAGTTCCTAAATTTTGATACTGCTGCCGCCACTGCACACCGGGCGCCCAAACAATATTTTTTTCTACTAACGAATCTGGCCGAATGTCGATAACTAATCGATTGGGATTTCCCAGGCTGAAAACTTGCGGCCGCCAACCTAAAGGAATCTTCACTTTGACTTTAGTTTGAGCGCCGTCAGGTTCGATTTTTAGTGATAGCAATTGTTTGCTGGTTTGAAAAGTGTCCTGAAGTAAGGCGGGAGCGACTTTGGCATCGATCGCGATCGACCATTCTTGACCGGCGATCGGCGCTGCGGGCGTTATTTGCAGCGGGACGGCGGGTTTGGTCGGGTCGTCTGGTGTTTCGAGGTTTGGCGCTGCGCTGAGGTTTTGCAGTGGGATAGCGGGCTTTGTGGGGTCGTCGGGCGGGTTGGGTGTGGGTGTCGGCGACGGGCTTGGTTTATCGACAAAGTTGACTTGCCAAGGGGCGGGCCGATCGAGATCTACAACAATGCGATCGCCCGATTCTATTTCTGCTTGCCGAATTCCGGTAACACTTGCACTTTGAGAAGTAATTTTTAGAATATTCCCATCAGCAGATATCTCCCAGCCCGCAAGTCTAGCAAAATCGGTAACATCTAAGTAACGATACGGGCCTGTTGCCCGCGCTGCTAAGCTTTGAGCGCCGGTTAAAGATACCGAAAACCACTGCACCGGTTGTTTGGCACTGTCGGCGGCGCTGAGCAAATCCACTCCCGCACTTTGCATCAATCCAACGTCAGCAATCCAAGTTCGGAAATTCCCAGAAGTGCTGTTTTCCGGCTGCTGAGTCCAAGTTAGGGGGAGAATGCGACCGTTTAGAGATACTTGGCGGCCTTGTCTCATGATCGAAGAGGGCGGTACAGATTGAGCCAAAAGCCTAGAGTCCGACAGGGGTTGCAACCCCTGTCTCATAGCTGAAGTTCTCTCAAGAGAACTATCGGTGAATATTTCAGTCGGTTTTAACCGACTTTCGCTATCAGCCAGGGAATGAATTCCCTGGCGGGCTCTCGAAGCATCAATCAGGCCGGCCCTCTCCCCCTCTTGTGTTCTTCCGGGTTGATTCCAGAGCAAAGACGGGGCGATCGCCAGTACGGGTAAAATCGAAACTGACAATATTGGACGCCAATAAGATAAATTACGTTTCACAGCTTACAACTCACAATTTCACTTCTAAACGCATGGGTGTCTAGAAACCCGGAATATCCGTATGTTTCTTCCTACTAAACCCGATATTTTTGAGGATGACTACGATCGGCATGAAGCTGTCGATCGAGTCTAGGTTAGCCGATGGCGCTAATTGCGCTAAAGACCTACTACGAACTGCTCACCCTGGAATACAAATAACAAACTCCGAACCCTGCCCTAGGGAGGAATTCACTGTTAACGTACCTCCATGTTTTTCCACAACAATCTGGTGGGCGATCGACAATCCTAATCCGGTTCCTTGACCGACAGACTTGGTTGTGAATAAGTGGTTAAAGATGTTTTCCTTGACTTCGTTAGACATCCCCACTCCATTATCCTTAATGCGAATCAAAACCTGATTTTGGTCTTCGCTCAGAACAGTTTGAACCGTTATTTGATTAGCTAGGGCTTTAATTTCACTAAAATGGAGCCCCTTATTTGACTCCTCCAGAGCGTCAATGGCATTAGCCAGTACGTTCATAAATACCTGGTTTAACTGTCCGGGAAAGCATTTCACGAGGGGCAAGTTACCATACTCTTTCACAACTTCAATGGCAGGGCGAAACTCGCTCGCTTTTAAACGGTGCTTGAGAATCAGGAGAGTGCTTTCGAGTCCGTCATGAATATTGAAAGCAACTGGTCGATCGCTATCTGCCCTCGAAAACGTTCTCAAACTTGTACTGATATTGCGAATGCGCTCGACTCCCTCCTGCATCGAGCCAATCAATTTGGGCAAATCTTCTCGCAAATACTCCAAGTCTATGGCCTCGATTTTTTCTTCAACTTTAGCTCCTGGCTTGGGAAAACTATCTTGATATACATCGATTAGCTCGAACAAATCTTGTAGGTATTCTTGAGCCGGTTGCAAGTTGCCGGCGATAAAGCCTACCGGATTGTTAATTTCGTGGGCTACTCCTGCGACTAAATTGCCGAGAGCAGACATCTTCTCATTCTGTACCAGTTGCAGTTGCATCTGTTTGAGATCGTTGAGATAAAGCTCTAGTTTTTGGGCATACTCCTGGGATTGCTGATACAGTCGGGCGTTCTGTAAGGAAATTGCAGCTTGGGAGCACAGGATGTTGAGGATGGCGACGCGATCGCTCGTGAATACCCCTGTTGCTAAATTATTTTCCAAATACAAAATCCCGAGCATTTTCCCTCGCTCGCTGATCGGAGTGCAAAGCAGGCTCTGAGGTTGCTGTTGGATAATGTAGGGGTCAGATGCAAATCTTGGTTGATTGCTAGCATCATCAAAAATTACGGTTTCTTTTGTACGTTTGACGTAGTTGATCAGAGTGAGAGGAACTACATCGCTCTCCTCAACCGGAATTGATTGCAGAAGGCAGTCTTGACGGTTTGTGCAGTGAACGTTTATCCTCCAGTTTCCCTCTTCATTCAAAATTAATGCTCCGGTTTGTGCTCCGGCATTCTTCACCGCCACTTGCATGAGGGTAGTGAGCAATTGATCGAGTTTAATTTCGCTAGATAGAGTTTGAGAAGCTTTGATAACTGTCGGCAAATCTACTAACCCCCAACTGCTGGTGCTACCGATAATTGTTCTACTCGTGTTAGATAGGGATGATTCACTATGGGTGGATGTGTGAATTGTTTCGCTCGGATTCTGGCGAGTTCGCTCCTGTTGCAGGATCACAGCAAGCAATTGGGGATAACGCTGTTCTAGATAATCAATCTTTGCTTTTGCTCCCCAACGAGCGTAAGCATAGTAAGCATCAATTAAATAGGGTTTGGCAATTTTTTCTTTGCCCCATTCCAAATAGAATTTGGCGGCGAGTTCGTGAGCAAGACCTTCTTCGTTGATGTACTCGTTTTCTTTAGCAACATTGATCGCTTTGTCGTACATCTCGATCGCTTCTATTTTTTCGTCTAAAACCCGATGCCGTTCAGCCTCCACTAGATATAATTTATGCAGATGATTCATGGGGGCATGATGCGCCCATTTCTGCATTTTTTCTTGATTAGCTTGTACTCTGTCAAGAATCCCCTGTTGCTCTGACTGTGGAGCATCAGAATACACCGCCAACCACACCAAAGAATCGTAGAAATAGAAGATAGCAACAACGGGCATTCCTACCACTGCATCTAAATACTTCTCTGCTATAGCGATATTCTCAATCGCTTCTGAGTAATTTTCAAACCAATAACAAAGTAAAAGTTTGTTTAAATATATGTATGCAACTCCCGCTTTATCGTTCGCTTGCTGGTAAAATGGCAACTTCATCTGCTCATCGCAGGCTTCACCCTTTAGAAGGCAGTAATTCTCACTTTTTCCCAGCAAATTCAAGATAGCCTGCCAATAGATTTCTATATAATTAAGCGCTGTTTCTTGCTTAATTTTATGAAGAGCATCTCTGTTTCTTGCTATCTCTCTTTCCAGGACAGTCAGTTCTTTGCCACTATAGTAAGCTGAACAGGAGGACTGTAATAAATTATAGCCTGCATATTCTAAATCTCCTGCCTCCATTCCGCTAGAGTAAGCTGACACCAAAGGCTCTAAGGTTTCTCTGAGATGCTCTTTGCAATGTCGGATAAATAAATTTACTATGAAGGCTGTCTTGGCTTTGATTTCTTGAGAATTTAACTTTGACACTAGACTTAAAGCCAATTGACCGAACTGATAACCTGACTCAATATCTCCCACAACTCCACAAAGAAGAAAACCATAATTGGCGTAAGCAAAGGGAGAAACAGAAGCATTCCCATATTGGACGGATAATTGTACTTGTTTGCACACCGTCAAAGGCAACAGTGCAGGAGCAGCAATGTATGCAGGAGCAAAGATACTTGATAAAAGTCTCATAGCTGCTAGTTTATAGGGCTCGCTCATTTCAGGCAGCTCAATTAAATCCTCAATTCGCTTCCCGTTCAAAATTCCCGCAGTTTCCCCTAAAACCTGCCCAATATCAGACGGATTGGGCTCGGAGGGAAACTCTACCCCCAACAGTTTTAAAACTTGTAGTCCCGTATTCAGCGCTTCCTGTAACTTATTTTGCGCCATACAAGCTTGCATCTGTACTTCATATACCTTCACTTTGTCCAGTAGGGTTTTGGCGCAGGTTTCCACGACTGATGCCAATTCTTCCATCCGGTCAAAGTCACCGCTTAGATATGCCGCTTCTGCTGCTTCGGTATGCAACGCTAATGTTAGTTCGTATTGATTTTCCCAACTATTTACTGCCAGTAATTCTCTGCCACTATTGAAATATTCAACTGCTGCACAATAGGCAGTAGCAGCTTTGGCTTTCTTTCCACCAACCAGATTCAAGCGTGCTAATTTCTCCCGTTCTGCCTCCTGAGTAATTAGCTCAACTCCCACATTTAAGTGGTTGACAATATCAAAAATTCTTTCTTCTCGCTCGGCTTCGGGTGTATTGTTTAATAACAGTTGACCGATTTTTAAGTGAGTCGATCGCTTTTGGCCTTCAGGAATGAGGGAATAGGCTGCTTGTTGGACGCGATCGTGTAAAAACTTATATTTGGGTAATTGGTCATGGGTAATTGGTAATTGCTCAGATTCCTTTCCATTAGCCACTACCGATTCGCTATTCCCCTCTGCTTGATAAAATTTATAAACTTGACTAATGGGTAAAATTAGCCCGTCTTGTAGTGCCTTCCATAAAGCGGATGCAGTGTCTACGGCAACTTTTTCACTAACAATTGCCAGGGTCGCCAAATCGAACTGATTGCCAATACAGGCTGCCAACTTCAAAACTTCTTGCGTTTGTGTTGGCAACTTTTGTAACTGAATCGCCACAAATTCAACCACATCCTCGGTGATGGCTAGCGATCGCACTCGTGCAATATCGCACTGCCAATAGCGCGTATCTAAGTTAAATGTAATCGATCCATCTTCGTGTAAAGACTTTAGGAATTGAGTGCCAAAAAATGGATTACCTTTAGTTTTTTGATAAACCAATTCTGTCAAGGGTTCCGCTAACGGTTTAGAACAAGCTAGAGTATCGGCAACTAAACAATTTACGCCCGCTCGATCAAGCGGCGCTAAGGTAATAGTGTTCACCTTTGCTTGAGTTTTTTGAATCTCTGCTAACGTTAGCATCAATGGATGTGCTGGAAAAACTTCGTTATCACGATAAGCTCCTATTAATAAGAGATAGCCGTTGTCAGTAGCACTTATCAGCAGTTGAATTAATTTTAATGATGCTGAGTCTGCCCATTGCAAATCGTCTAAGAAAATCACTAAAGGATGTTCTTTTCTTGCGAACACTTGAATAAATTTATCAAACAATAAATTAAATCGATTTTGAGCGGCGCTGCCAGAAAGTTCTGGGACGGGCGGTTGCTGTCCGATAATACGTTCTAGTTCGGGAATGACTTCAATTATCGCCCCAGCGCTATCGCCCAAAGCTGCCAAAATTTCCAACTTGCATTGTTCAACTTTAGCATCTGTTTCCGATAGCAATTGTCCCATAAAGTCGCGAAAAGCTTGGACAAATGCTGAAAAGGGAAGGTTACGTTGGAATTGGTCGAATTTGCCTTTAATAAAGTATCCGCGCTGTCTCACAATTGGTTTGTGAACTTCGTTGACAACAGCGGTTTTGCCAATGCCGGAGAAACCGGCAACGAGCATCATTTCGGCGCTGCCGGCACTCACGCGCTCAAACGCCGCTAGCAGGGAGAATACTTCGCTTTCTCTACCGTATAATTTTTCGGGGATGATGAAGCGATCGCACAAATCTCGCTGCCCTAAATCAAAGTTAGCGAGCGTCCCTGTCTCTTGCCACTGGGATAAGCAAGTTTCTAAGTCGTACTTGAGTCCTAGGGCGCTTTGATAGCGAGCTTCAGCATTCTTCGCCATCAGTTTGCTTACCATCTCAGACAGCACCAATGGAACGCTTGTGTTGACAATTGAGGCTGGGAGTGGCTGTTTGGCGAGGTGGCAGTGTACCAAATCTATTGGGTCATCCGTTTGGAAGGGTAACTTTCCTGTTAGTAATTCGTAGAATGTTACTCCTAGCGAGTAGAAATCTGTGCGGTAATCAATGCCTCGGTTCATTCGCCCAGTTTGTTCGGGAGATATGTAAGGTAAGGTGCCTTCAAGGACGTTGGGATTTTGAATTTCTTGGGTTTCGCGAGGCAGCAGAGAAGCGATGCTGAAGTCAATCAGCTTCACTTCTTTGCTGGTGGGGTTAATTAGAATGTTGGCCGGTTTGAGGTCTTTATGGATGACGTGGTGGCGATAAAGTCCGTCAAGGGCGTGGGCAATTTGAATTGCAATGGGAAGAAACTCGTTAATGGGCAAGCCTTCTAGGGGTTCCTTACTCTCGGCTGCTAGACGAGCGAGGTAGCTACTCAAGGAGATTCCGCCAAAGTCTTCCATTACCAGAGCATAGTGGTTATGGTAGTTTTCCAGGCTGTATGCCTTGACACTGCCGGGGATCTCTAAGTTTTTAGCAATGACGTACTGGTTGCGGAAGTGAACCAACTCGTTGAAGCGGGGAAAGTCATTCCGTAGCAGTTTGATCACGACCGGCTCCCCATTTGAAGTGCGAAGACCGCGATAAACTAGAGTGCGATTACCTACATATATTTGCTCGTTAATGTGATATCCTAGAAAAAGATTTGTTATGCTAGCCATATCTACGTATTCCTACTGCTTCTTTCAAGCCTGAAGATTCTTAGAGTTCATATCTACTATTTTCGCTCTATCTGCGGTGCTATTCATTAATTACATTTTTCTTAATATATTTTGAAAAACCAATTATGAAAGAGCGATTTTAAGAGCAAGACTTAATATTTTATGTAAGAGATGTTGAGACGGGAGTTGAGACTAAGTAGAAAATGACTCCGCGAACGCTGATGGAACCACAGCAGTTCATTGAAGAGGAACTTAAGAAGCTAATTAATAGGGGTGGCATCATTATGGATAGAAAGGAAATGTCCCAAATGGCAATCCACTCAAATCCGTAAGAACTGCCACCGTTGAGCTAAAGAAAATTACTACTGCCAAGTTGGTGGGCGTCAGTCGATTTGAGATTGGAGATTTGAGATTTACTGCACAAATGAATCTGCGAGATTCAACAAGAGTCTAAAATTTTTGCCTCTCCACGACTTTTGTCAGCAAGTAAGTATCTGTTTTTGGGCGCGGTAAAAAAGGCTGCGCTGGCTCTACCAGATGCTCCCAAGGTGTCAGAAATCCTTGAAATAGGCTTCGTTGATGAGTTACAAACGTTGGTGGCTAAAAAAATACAAATTAGGGTTATGCACAACTGTCAACCTTTTTCGGCAAGGCATCTTAGCGTGAGTTCTGGACGATCGCTGACCAGACTTGCGTGCAAACTCGAACTGTAAGCGGTGAAATTTTATCCATTTCTTGATACACTTGATGTTCGCGGCCCGAGGGTTGACTGCACAATAAGACAGGTTTTACCAGTTGTGAACCGCGCTGCTACAACATTGCACCTACCGACTGAGCGGGCAGGTGGCTTTTGTCTCTGCGGGCGCTGACGACAGCAACTCAACAGCGCTGCAAGCAAAATAAAGCTAGATTTACTATCTACCTGTGTTCGCTGCAAGGCTACCCTTGCGGACTCAGGAAAAAAACAGACAAAAAACTCGTGAAGCGCAGCTATCCCGTAGGGAATCGCCTGCAATGTATCTAGTTGCAGGGCGGCGATCGCCCAAAGAATCACTGCTTTTTAACAGCAGGGTATTCTAGGAGACATCTCCGAGGCGATGCGAGCGAGATAATTTAAAATCTGCAAACAGGGTTTCAGTGCTAAGTACAGGCCGCATAGACGTAAATTTTTAATCAAATCAGCTTCCAACGTGCTGTCTTAAAGTTTACTAGCCTCCCACCGCTCGGCAGCCTTCTCTCTCCGAGCTATAAAAACGCATCAACCACACAATCACGGAAATAACATTCAATCAACATGGGTAACACGATCGATCCAAACAGAAACAGAAACGTGCATCAAACTGAGCGAGGAACTCCCTATGCCGGCCAAAGCTGGTTGGTGGAAGAAAGAGATGCCTGCGGTGTGGGGTTTATTGCCAACCAAAGCGGCGAAGCTACCCACTCGATTATTCAAAAAGCGCTCCCAGCTTTAACTTGTCTGGAACATCGCGGCGGTTGCACCGCCGACCAAGATTCCGGCGACGGTGCGGGTTTGATGACCGCGATTCCTTGGGAATTGCTGGATACTTGGTTTGCCGAACAGGGAATTGCGCCTCCGGCACGGGAAAACTGCGGCGTGGGAATGCTGTTTTTGTCTCAAGATAAATTTCAAGCGACTATAGCGCGGCAGGTGGTTGAGCAAGTTCTGGCCGATCGCGGGCTGAAACTTTGGGGATGGCGCCAAGTTCCCATTGTACCGTCGGTTTTGGGCGAGCAAGCGCTAGAAAATCAACCTCAAATCGAACAAGTAATTGTCAGTTCACCGCACTTAGCCGGAGACTTTCTCGACAGACAGCTATTTCTGGCGCGCCGCGCGATCGGACACGCGCTGTCAAATCGCCCCAACTTCACCCGCCGAGACTTTTATACTTGCTCTTTTTCCTGCCGCACGATCGTCTATAAAGGCATGGTGCGAGCGGCCGTACTGGCAGAATTTTACGAAGACCTGAAAAATCCCGCTTATAAAAGCTCCTTTGCCGTCTATCACCGACGCTTCAGCACGAACACGATGCCCCGCTGGCACTTAGCCCAGCCGATGCGCTTGCTGGGACACAACGGGGAAATTAACACGCTGTTGGGCAATATTACCTGGATGAAGGCGCGGCAAGCCAATTTATCTCACCCGAATTGGAGTCAAGCGGACATCGACACGTTCAACCCAATTGTCAAATCCGAAAGCAGCGATTCGGCAAACTTGGACAACGTGATGGAGTTGTTGGTGCACTCGGGTCGCACTCCCCTAGAATCCCTGACAATTATGGTACCCGAAGCCTACAAAAATCAGCCGGATTTGGCTCCCTACCCAGAAATTGTCGATTTTTACGAGTATTACAGCGGCATTCAAGAACCTTGGGACGGCCCGGCACTGCTGGTGTTCAGCGACGGCAAACAAGTAGGTGCTACGCTCGATCGCAACGGTTTGCGGCCGGCCCGCTACTGCATTACTAAAGACGGTTTGGTAATTGTGGCTTCCGAAGCGGGAGTTGTCGATATTCCCGAAGCAGATATTGTCGAAAAAGGCCGTTTGGGGCCCGGACAAATGATTGCAGTTGACCTGCAAACTCAAGAAATTCTCAAAAATTGGCAACTCAAGCAGCGAATTGCTAAGCGGCACCCCTACGGCGAATGGCTGAAACAAAACCGCGAAATCTTGCAGCCGCAGCCTTTTGCCGAAACACCAACCCTCGACTCGCAAACGCTGTTAGCAACCCAAACTGCTTTTGGCTACACAGCCGAAGATTTGGACATGGTGATCGTCGAGATGGCGAGTTCTGGGAAAGAACCGACTTTCTGCATGGGCGATGACGTTCCCTTGGCTGTGTTGTCAGAAAAGCCTCAGTTGCTGTACAACTATTTCAAACAGCGGTTCGCTCAAGTGACAAATCCGCCGATCGACCCCCTGCGCGAGGGGATGGTGATGTCGCTGACTATGAATGTGGGTCTGCGGGGCAATTTACTGCAAGCAGTGCCGGAAAATGCCAAGCTGCTGAAAATTGATTCCCCCGTACTCAACGACGCTGAACTGTCTTTCTTGAAAGATCAAAAGTCTTTCCCCGCAACCGAATTGTCAACGCTTTACAAAATTGCTGCCGGGCCTTTTGGTTTGAAAACCGCAGTCGAGCAACTTTGTCAAAAGGCGGCTGCTTCGGTGCGCGAGGGTTCGAGAATTCTGATTTTGAGCGATCGACTTTTGAAGAAAGAAGGCGAATCTTCTGCTGTTGGATTGAGCGCTGAATGTACTTACATTCCGCCCTTGCTGGCAGTTGGTGCGGTTCACCACCACTTAATTAGCGTCGGGCTGCGGATGCAAACTTCGCTGGTTGTGGATACCGCCCAATGTTGGAGCACTCACCACTTCGCTTGTTTGATGGGTTACGGTGCGGTGGCTATTTGCCCTTACTTGGCATTGGAAAGCGTGCGCGCCTGGTGGTCTGACACGAAGACTCAAAACTTGATGCAGCACGGCAAAGTTCCCAATATTACCGTGACGCAGGCTCAAGCTAGATACCGCACAGCGGTGGAAAACGGCTTGCTGAAGATTTTGTCAAAAATGGGGATTTCGCTGCTGTCTAGCTATCAAGGAGGGCAAATCTTTGAGGCGATCGGCATTGGCGGCGATCTGCTCGATTTGGGTTTCAAAGGCACTGTTTCCCGCATCGGCGGTTTGAGTGTGGCGGAACTGGCTAATGAGGTAATGTCTTTCCACAGTCAGGCTTTCCCAGAATTGATTCTGAAAAAGCTGGAAAACTTCGGCTTCGTGCAGTACCGCCGCGGTGGTGAATATCACATGAACAGCCCGGAAATGGCCAAGGCTTTGCACAAGGCTGTGACTACTTTTAACGAAGGAAGAAGGAAGAAGGAAGAAGGAAGAAGGGAAGAGGAAGAAGGAAGCAACGGTAACGGTAATTCAGTCCTTGGCGCGAGCGGGGACGATCGCACTGAGGCAAAAACGGCTTACGATCACTACGAGGTTTACAAGCAACAGCTCGAAAATCGCCCGGTAACGGCTTTGCGGGATTTGCTGGATTTCCAGAGCGATCGCCCTCCCATTGCCATCGAAGATGTAGAATCTGTAGCAGATATTGTCAAGCGGTTCGCCACCGGCGGTATGTCCCTCGGCGCTTTGTCCCCGGAAGCCCACGAAACGCTAGCGATTGCGATGAACCGCATCGGCGGCAAATCGAACTCGGGCGAAGGCGGCGAAGACCCGGTGCGCTACAAAGTGCTAAACGATGTGAGTGCGGCGGGTTTCTCACAAACGCTACCTCACTTAAAAGGTTTGCAGAACGGCGATACAGCTTCTTCATCCATCAAACAAGTAGCTTCGGGGCGCTTCGGGGTGACTCCTGAGTACCTGATGAACGCCAAACAAATCGAAATTAAAATCGCACAAGGTGCGAAACCAGGTGAAGGCGGTCAATTGCCAGGGGCGAAAGTGAGCGAGTACATTGCTTATTTGCGCCGATCGAAACCGGGTGTTACGCTGATTTCGCCTCCTCCTCACCACGACATTTATTCGATCGAGGATTTGGCGCAGTTGATTTTTGACTTGCACCAAATCAATCCGCAAGCAGGAGTTTCGGTGAAGTTGGTGTCGGAAGTCGGCATCGGGACTGTAGCGGCCGGTGTCGCCAAGGCAAATGCTGATGTGATTCAAATTTCCGGCCACGATGGCGGCACCGGTGCTTCGCCATTGAGTTCGATTAAGCACGCAGGTTCTCCGTGGGAACTCGGATTAACAGAAGTTCACCGGGTGCTGATGGAAAATAAATTGCGCGATCGAGTTTTGCTCCGCGTTGACGGTGGCTTTAAAAGCGGCTGGGACGTGATTGTAGGCGCTTTGATGGGCGGCGAAGAGTACGGTTTCGGCACGGTGGCAATGATTGCAGAAGGCTGCATTATGGCTCGCGTTTGCCACATGAATAGTTGTCCGGTGGGGGTGACAACTCAACAAGAACACTTGCGGAAACGGTTCCCTGGTACACCGGAACACGTTGTTAATTTCTTCTATTTCGTAGCACAAGAAGTGCGGAGTTTGCTGGCGAAATTGGGTTATAAGTCGATCGCAGATATCATCGGCCGCGCGGATTTGCTGAAAATGCGCGATGGGGTGAAACTAACTAAAACCCAAGCGATTAATTTGGATTGTTTGACCAAGTTACCGGATACTAAGAGCGATCGATCTTTCTTGGTACACGAACCCGTGCACAGCAACGGCCCGGTTTTGGATGACGATTTGCTGGCGGATGCTGAGATTCAAAGTGCGATCGCCAATCACGGCACTGTTAGCAAGAGTGTAAAATTGGTGAATACCGATCGCACTGTGGGAGCGCGTTTGGCAGGTGCGATCGCACAGCAACACGGCAACACCGGCTTTAGTGGTCAAATCACCCTCAATTGCACTGGTAGCGCGGGCCAAAGCTTCGGCGCGTTCAATTTGCCGGGGATGACGCTGGTACTGTCAGGCCAAGCCAATGACTACGTTGGTAAAGGGATGCACGGTGGCGAAATCGCGATCGCACCTCCGGCTGGTGCTACTTATGATGCTTCCGAAAATGCGATCGTCGGTAACACTTGTTTGTACGGCGCGACGGGGGGAACTCTGTTGGCTGCGGGTAAAGCTGGCGAACGGTTTGCGGTGCGTAACTCGATGGCGAAAGCTGTGATCGAGGGTGCGGGCGATCACTGCTGCGAGTACATGACTGGTGGCGTGATTGTCGTGTTAGGAAAAGTCGGCCGGAATGTCGGCGCTGGAATGACTGGCGGCTTGGCATATTTCCTCGATGAAGATGGGGCTTTCCCAGCTCACGTCAACGGGGAGATTGTGAAGGTGCAGCGGGTTTGTACGGCGGCTGGGGAGGCGCAATTGAAGGAGTTGATTGAGGCTCAGCGCGATCGAACGGGTAGCAAGAAAGCTGAGAAGATTTTAGCAAATTGGTCGGAATATTTGCCTAAGTTCTGGCAAGTT
This sequence comes from Microcoleus vaginatus PCC 9802, assembly GCA_022701275.1. Lineage (NCBI taxonomy): Bacteria > Bacillati > Cyanobacteriota > Cyanophyceae > Oscillatoriales > Microcoleaceae > Microcoleus > Microcoleus vaginatus. The sequence continues at coordinate 3,062,180 of CP031740.1, read as the reverse complement.
GTGCCGCCAAGTGAAGCGAATTCCCCGGAGGCTTCGGAACAAAAGATAGCTGTGGAAGTGTAATTTTGCAGTTGGTTAAATAGATGAGGGGCGACGCGAGTTGCCCCTTTTTTCATCTATTTAAATTACACTAATGTGTAATCTTTAACTGCCTCGCTCTGAAGGAATTCTTGATAAGCCGATTCATCTCCAAAAGAGTCGATCGAAACCTGAGCTTTTGGCATTGGTATCAGCGGAGTTTCGACGGGAACATATTTGCAGTATCCAACTACAATCGCCTCAAACTCGTTAGTAGGTATTGCTGTTGGGTACTCTTCCACCCTCACCACTTCCCAGTCTCCAGTACGGTAGTGGGTGCTAGAACCGGAACCATCAGCGCTGTGAAACTCAAGCAATCTGTACCCCGGTGCGGGGATAGGTGCGTTGGATGAGTCAAAATACTCTGCAAGGATATCAGTGTATGCCCCTGTGTGGGCTAACAACCTATTAAGTAGGTCGGCGGGGAAAATCACAAGTATGTAACAAAAAATTAAGTAGGGTGATGGGACTTAAATTTAATACGTTGTGTACTGTAGTTTCCTCTTTGGCCTCTAACTTCTACTCCATCAATTACGGCGTAGGCGAGGTCTAATTCATCGTCAAACATTTGTCCCGCTAATTCATCTTCTTTAATGTGTTGCCACTCTAATTCAATTGGGTTCATTTCGGAACAATATTTGGGCAAGAAAAAGATATATAAACCCTGCTCTTCCCACTTTGACCATAACTGTTTAACCTCCTGACATTTGTGTATGGGTCCGTTGTCTTGTACGATGATTCTGAGCCGTTTCATCTTAGCAGCAGCTTCGGCTTCTTGATCCATCATTTGAATATAAGCTTTTCTATCAACACCTCCAATGACCAAACCATAGACGAAACTACTTAAAGGTTCAAAAAGCCCCACAATACTTAATCTACGACCTCGATGTTTAGTTTGTTGTATACGTTTTTGCTGACCTTTGTTGTAATAGGTATAACTCGGTTTACTCCACGCACAAAATCCTGATTCATCTAAATACTTTAAGTCGATTTCTCCCGCAGCAGCAGCCCATTCCAGCATATCTAGGTCTGATTGCTTTATTTCTCGTTCTTTGGAGTCTTGTTTTCCTTTATGACTTGGACTAGCTCTTTTCCAAATAATCCCCTTTTTTTTAGTACCCGTCTTAATCTGTCGGGACTTAATTTAATAGAGCGCTCTTTTTCTAATTTATCAGCTAATTGAAAACTGTTATATGTACGTGGTTCTTTTTTAAGGCATTCTTCCAAAAACTCTAGATCTTCTTCTTTCCACTTGGCTTTTCCCCCTCGACCTGGTTTTTCCCAAAGGCTTTCTATACCAAACTTTTCCCATTTATGTAAAACTCCTCTCACTGTTTGTGAAGCCCAGTTAAAGTGAGCAGCTATTTTCTCAACATACCAGCCATGTGCATTTAACCTGATTACTTCTGCTCTATCTTTGACTTTTTGTGGTACTTTCGCCGTTCTCAAATTTGATAGGGTTTTGTCTTGCTCTTGAGTCAGAAATACTCTTAATCGAGCGCCCATATATTAGTTACCCCACTAGAGCTAGAGTTTTATTTATGTATCTTAACATAGTTTTGTTTTTTCTCGCCGACCTACTTATCTGCCCCTTCATCTTCAGTCCATTCGGCACGAAAAATCATGTATTTTCTACCCATTGGTTAATCCTCGTCGGTTTCTTCTATTTGTTATACTAAAATTAGTGCAAAATTAAAGTTTATTCATGGCAGCTAAAGATAAATTCCACAATGTAGTTAAAATAGCTATAGAAAAAGATGGTTGGACGATTACAGACGATCCTCTATTCATCCGGGCTGAAGATGTTGATTTTTATATAGATTTAGGGGCTGAAAAAGTTTTAGCAGCCGAAAAAGCTGGTCAAAAGATAGCAGTAGAGATCAAATCGTTTCTAGGAGCATCAGAAGTAAATTAGTTTCACTCAGCTCTCGGTCAATTTCTCAATTACCGTTCAGCTTTAAGATTGACGCAGCCCGAACGGGTGTTATATTTGGCAGTAGCGATAGATATTTACGAGTAATTTTTTAATCGCCGATTTATTCAAAGAGTAATTGCAGAACATCAACCTAAGATTTTTAATTTTTAATGTAGAGCGGCAGGAGATTGTCTTGTGGAGAAATTAAATTATCGCGAATTGGTGCAGAAAATTCTTAAAACTCGCACCGAAAATTATTCGCAGAGGGAGACAGAAACTCATTTAATATTTGACCAAGAGCGCGATCGCTATCAAGTTTTGCATATCGGTTGGCAAGATATGACGCGGGTATTTGGCTGTATCATCTACATCGAAATCAAAGATGGCAAAATTTGGATTGAGCGCGATGGAACAGAAATCGGAGTGGCTAATGAATTAGTAGAAGCCGGAGTGCCCAAGACAGATATTGTTTTGGCATTTTACGCTCCCTACAGACGGCAATATACCGAGTTTGCTGTTGGCTAAATGTCGCAGTGGCGATCGATCGAGCTCCCAATTACTGCCGATTTTGCCTAAAATAGACATAACCCACACTCATAACATCTGTCATGCAAAGTTACACCCTCGCAGAAGCCTGCAATCCACAGGGGACAGTCTTTAACCAAGCTGCTGTCGAGCCAGTTTTACTCACTGATAAATCACAGCCCAGTCACGTAATTATGTCCGCTGATGCCTATCAGCGCTTGATAGAGCGACTGATGGAATTAGAAGATATGCTTTTAGGCAAAGCAGCAAAATCCGCCCTGAGTCAGTCTCAAATGGTGGGTACCCAAACCTTTGTAGAAACACTAAAACAACTGGCAAATGGCGAAACTTGATGGTTTACAAACAGTTCTCGACTTTCTCAAGGGTTTGCAACCTAAAATAGCGGCTCAAATTGCTAAAAAAGTGTTAGCGCTGAATGTCGAGCCTTTACCTAATGATAGCAAGCAATTAATAGGATATCCGGGTTATTATCGGGTAGATAGTGGCGAGTATCGGATTGTTTACAACTTTAATCCAGATGAAGATTTGGTAGAAGTTATTCTAGTTGGCAAGCGTAACGATGATGAAGTGTACAAAAAATTAGAGCGCCTTTTATAATAAACTCATTCTCAGTGATGCTGCTCTAATATTAGATCAAATCTGTCGGGCGATCGGCATTCGCGGAGGTGCTGTTTTCCACATCAAATCTATTTCTTCCGGTGTCAATCCGTAAGCTTGATTAACTAAGTCAGATAAACGGTGTTCGAGTCTCAACGCCTCAGCTTTGCGAGATTGAATGGCCGGTGCATATTCATTATAAGTTTCGCGGACTGCTTTTAGTCCAGCAACGCCGAGAGGATCGGAGGATTTAGTTTTCGGCATTCGCTTTCTGATTTCTGCTACGAACTCTGCAAAGGAAAGGGCAGAAAAATCTTCGAGTTTTTGTCCGAGTTTATCAATTAAATAAGTGATTTCCAGCCATTGCAAGACATCTCGGTGAGTTTCTTGATTAGTTTTGGTGATTTCAATTAAACGGCTGACAATTAGTTCGACTTCGGCACGAATTGAGTCGGTTGGTGGTGCGATCGGAAGCTTTTCCATCAATTCGCCAAGCGGACTCAGTGCTTCATCTTTCATGTGGGGTAAATACCGCCAATTATGCCACCACATAAGTGCTGAATTAAGCACTCCCAAGATATACAATTCAGAGGTCGGAATAATGAAAGCTTTATTGTTGGTCAAATAACTCCTATTATCATAGCTATATGCTGGATGAAATTGAATTTCCTGATATATAAGTTTAGGCTGTAGAAATAGATTGCAAAAAGATGGAGATGCTTGCCACTGCCACCATAATTGTTTACCTGATCTTGCTTCTAACTTAGTTCTATATTTTTGCAGATGAGATTTTATCATAAGATAGTTTTCTATCTCAATATCTCTATGAGCGAAGATTACCCAAACTTCATCCCATTGAGGATACCAGCGTTTAATATCCTGACCTCGCAATAATGGCTTGATTATTTCAGCGGATTTAGGCTCTGCTTTAACTAAACTATTTTTAGTGGCTTCATCAATAAAAAAAGCTTCGTTAAATCCTGTTAATATACCCCGATAAGGCTTAACCCCTGCAAAATCCTTGAGCGGAACACCCACTCGTTGAATTTTCTGCATCAACTCATCAACAGCAGGAGGTTCCAGACTCCAAGAATTCGCAGTGAAACGCGATCTCGAAATTTGATAACCGTGTTCTTGAACGTATTGTGTAAGGTTGATATTAGCAAGTTCCTCGCGCGGAACCGGACAAACAATCACAGACGAATTAGGTTCAAATTTACCTTGCTCAATCTCGCTTTCAGTTTCAGAGATACATAGAGAAGCGTTAGGTTTTCTGACTGCGACAATACAGGGAAAAGTATCAGCATCCTCAAAAATTGGGGCGTGTCCGAAATCAACAATTTGATCGAGTAAACCTTGACTGACAAAGAACTTGCGTAGAGGTTCGCCGTATCCCGACCTCAGCCATTTATTTGTGACAATATACGAAAGCACTCCCCCCGGTTTGAGAATCTTTAACCCGAGTTCATAAAAGTAAGTATAAAGGTCTGCTACGCCGTTATAGGATTCATAATTTGCTTGCAAATACGGTTTAATTGGAGATAGCAATTCCTGTCGCACGTAAGGTGGATTGCCAAGGACAACATCAAAACCGCTATCAGCAAAAATTTGGGGAAATTCAGCTTGCCAATCAAACGCTGTATCTGCTACATTACTGTCAGCGACGATCGAGTTTCCCGCTTTAATATTATCATCCAAATAAGTCAGCGTTTTACCCGCTTGGGCCGTCTTCAACCACAGCGAAAGCTTGGTAATTTCCGCCGATTCCGACAGCAAATCTACGCCGTACAGGTTGTTGCTTAAAATGCTTCTGTCAAATTCCACCGAGTTGCCGTTTTTTGGCTTATACCCCAAAGCATTCAATTCTCGATCGACTCTTTCATACTGCTGCATTAAATAATCAAAAGCCGCAATCAAAAAAGCACCCGAACCGCACGCCGGATCGATGACGCGCGTTTTTTGCAACACTTCGTCTCGATACGCTTTCCAAAACTTAATTGCAGTTTTCTTTGGTGGCTGAACCGACTCTTCAGCAACTTCGCCCATTAGGAAGAAACCGCGCAACTCTTGCTCTCGCCGCTGCAAATAGCCGCCGAGAGAAACCTCGACAATATATTGAGTAATATAAGCTGGCGTGTAAAACACACCTTGAGTTTTCCGCTTGCCTTTTTTCGGATTGTATTCCTGTCCGGTAGTCTCAGCATTTAACTCTTCCAAATCTGTAACAGACTGCTCGAAAATATGCCCCAAAATATCGACGGAAACTTCGGTATCAAAATCAAATCTGGTCAGCTTATTAAGCAGACTGCATAAAGGATTTGGCACTGTCAATTGTGCGTCTAAAACCGGATCGAATTTAAATAAGCCGCCGTTGTATCCCGGTACAGGAGGGTCATCATTTCCCACATCTACCCAGCGAAATACAGATTGATAATTTTCCCAAATTAATCTAGGATTGTATTGGTCTTTGTGGTCGTGAGCGTTGCTGAGGGTGTTTCGCGGTAGCAACCCTTTATCTTCACAAAAAGCAATGAATAAAACGCGGTCTAAAGTTTTTTGAGCTTTTTCGATGAGTACGCGATCGCAGTTGGGGATATCCTGCGGCCCAGAAAAGCGAAAGTGCTTGACGAGAGCCAGTCGAATTGCTTTGTATTCTTGATATAATTTATTGGTAATTTCCTCTTGAGCTTCGTCAGAGTCTTTTAACAGTCTGTCAATAACAGAAACTGTTTGAGCTTGGTTTTTAGGCAAAAAATTGCTGCGACACAGCAGAAAGTAAAACCGCTTAAAAGCTTCAATATCCGCCAAGTCAGTCAGAAAAAATTGTTCGTAATAAGCGGGAGTTTTATTGGTATGATAAAGTCGCAACTCTCGATAATTTGAGACAATAATCCAGCGACAATCGGGTGTATAATTAGCGTAGCGCCAACCTTGGTCAACTGCTGATTCCGATCGCCCGGATGCGGGACGGTCTAAATCATTTTTCGCTCCCTTGAGTTCGATCGGAGCAATCACTTTACCTTGCAGGGACACGGCTTTACCTTTAGGATTGTCAGCAGCAGTAAAAAAGCCGATCGCCCCGTCAGCAGAACCGCCGCCATCAGATATCGTTTGTTCCGCGTTAATTTCCCAAGCTTTTCCCGCACCTTGAATTACCGAGCGATATCCCAAAATATCCTGAAAAATATCATTAATAAAATTGCCGTGCAGCGAAAGTTCTTTAACTTCGTCTAACGTACCCGTTTTAAGTGCAGCAATCCACGTTCCCAATTTTTGGTGGCGCACTTCCATATCTTGCGGAAAGCTAAAAGCACGCAAAGCAGTGTTGAGTGTTTTGCTGTGAAAAAGGGCGCGAGTAGAGCGATTTGTCATCTTTTCAAGCAGGTTAATAAAGTTAATTTTACAGCATCCAAGTGCCACAGTGGCTCAGACCTTCTGCTATCAAGCCAGTTATACTCAAAGGTCGATCGCACCCTACCCCCTCAAAAAAGCGTGTGAAGCGCAGCTATCCCCCAGGGAACCGCTGGCTCAAGAGTCAAAAACGCCACCTCTAAAGCTGAGCTAGCTCTCATTTACTTTGCATATTGTAATTATCACCAAAAGCTATAATTTTTTCTCAGTAGCTTTCCGCTGCTCCCTTCGGGTTTTACAGCAAAAGTTAAATACGCCTGAGCTTCTCTGCACTGAGCGAAAAGTTTTGTTACAATAGGTAAGCTGTTACAAATCGTAACTTATGCTGGTTTCTATTTTAATAATTGACGTTGCCCTCGTTGCCTGGTCTTTGCACTTAATGCAGGAGGCGATCGCGCAACGGGAATTTTCACTAATGCTAGCCGGCACCCTAGTTGCGGTCTCAGCCGCGGCCCTGGTAGTCGTCTACTTCCTCATGGGGTCTTGTTTGAGCCATTTGACCGAAATATCCCAACACACTTACTAAATGATAGTAGGGATTGACCATTGTCCAGAAGCGATGAGATTTTTGGGAAAAAAAAGCCGAAAGCCTTGCCACTCCAGGGTTCAAAACTAATTTGCCCAAAAAGCTTGACAAATATTGGTCCGTTAAGGCATGATTGAGAGCGCGAAAAGAAAGGGGAATTAGCTCAGTTGGTAGAGCACTACAATGGCATTGTAGGGGTCAGCGGTTCGAGCCCGCTATTCTCCATAAACATTACAGTAGGGAAACGGTACTGCTGTGTCCTTACTCCTAGGGAAACGGCACTGCTGTGTCCTCATCGCCGTGTCCTTACTCGTAGGGACACGGCACTGCCGTGTCCTTAATTTCGATCGCGAGTTGTACCTAAACAGCATTGGCGCGTCCTTAATTTCGATCGCGCTACACACCGCGAAAACCAATTTTCCCGTAAAATCAAAACAGTCTACCCGCAACCAAAGCGCTACCTGTGGCAAAGTCAACTGAACCCAGCAATCCAGAGAGTCCGAGCCAACTTGCCCGCACGCCTCTGTACGACCTATCATTAGAACTCAAAGCCCGAATGGTGCCCTTTTCCGGGTGGGAGATGGCGGTGCAGTACGCAGGCATCAGCAGCGAACACCAAGCAGTACGCCAGCAAGCAGGAATGTTCGACATTTCCCACATGGGAAAATTTGGTTTGAGAGGGAAACAAGTAATAGAAAAATTTCAACCCTTAGTACCCTCAGACTTGAGCCGCTTGCAACCGGGTCAAGCTCAATATACAGTCTTGCTAAATGCCAAAGGCTGCATCTTAGACGACATTATTTTCTACTGCCAAGAACCAGACCCTATCACTAGCGAAGAACGTGCAGTAATTATTGTCAACGCTGCCACTCGCATCGCAGACAAAGCATGGATAGCCACTCACTTAGAATTGAGCGAACTCTGTTTTACAGACATCTCCGAAGATAAAGTTTTAATTGCCATTCAAGGGCCAGAGGCTGTTAACTATCTCCAGTCTTTTGTGGAAGACAACCTCGCAGCAATTAAGGCATTCGGCCACTTAGAAACAAATCTGTTGGGACAGCCGAGTTTTATCGCCAGAACTGGTTACACCGGCGAAGATGGGTTTGAAATCATGGTGGATGCCGAAGTAGGAAAAGAACTGTGGCAAAAATTGTTAGCCGCTGGCGTTGTACCCTGCGGTTTGGGTGCCAGAGATACCTTGCGTTTAGAAGCAGCAATGGCTCTTTACGGTCAAGATATCGACGACAATATCACACCTTTAGAGGCTGGATTGGGTTGGGTAGTTCACCTCGACACCAAAGGCGATTTTATTGGTCGGGAGGTTTTGGAACAGCAGAAAGCGAGTGGAGTATCAAAGCGGTTGGTAGGTTTAGAAATGCAGGGGCGGCACATTGCGCGCCACGGCTATCCGCTAATATATGAAGGTGAAAAAGTAGGAGAAGTGAGTAGCGGTACATTATCGCCTACTTTGAATCGGGCAGTTGCCCTCGCAGTTGTTCCGGCAAAATTAGCTAAAATCGGTCAGCAATTAGAAATCGAAATTCGCGGGAAAAACTATCCGGCTAGTGTGGTAAAAAAACCATTTTATCGATCGCCAAACCGCCCCAGTTAAATTAAGTAGATAAGCCTTAATTCAGGGGCGTTGCTCATAGCAACGGTTCACAATAAAGTATAAGTGTATGTGTTGTTGTGGAACGGGCTTCTAGCCCGTTGCTCATAATTGTGGTCAAGAAGACTCATCTACTAGCTTAGCAAATTGTCGCAAAGTTGCAGCATAGCGATCGCTCGCCACATCCATCAAATCATTATGACCGGCCCCATCAACCCAAAAATTTAATTTCGGCTGCTTCGCCGCCGCAAACAACTGCTCTCCATGCCAAAAATGCACCACCTCATCAGCCTTACCATGAATCACCAAAACAGGCGATCGAACTTTGCCAATCTTATTAAGATTCACAAACTTATCAAAGGGTAAAATCGGAATCCGCGTCAACACCCGAAAAGCCGAAACAAAGGAACTTTCAACTACCAAACCGCCGACTTTTTGCCGCGAAGCTAAATCAATGGTCGGCCCACCGCCCACAGAACGGCCATAAAGAATAATTTGGTTTGCAGGTACTCCCAACTGTTGCGTTAAATAATTGTAAGCAGCATCAATATCACGATAAGTATTATACTCAGAAGGATTTCCCTGACTCGTGCCGTAACCTTGATAATCATAGGCAAACACAGCAAACCCGCTATCTCGAATCTCTCTGAGTAGCCACAAAATGCCGTCCAAGTCTTCCGCATTTCCGTGACTGTAAAGTATCGTATATTTAGCTTGCGGGTTAGGAAAATGAACAGTAGAAATTTTCACGCCATTAGCTGAGCTAACTTTGATAACTTCCCTGCTCTCACTCTGACTAGATGGGGGAGGTTGAAAAATTAGTCGTTCTGAAAAAAAGAAACCGTAAAAACACAGAAATGCGTAAATAAAAATTATAGAGCGCATAAGTCGTTTGACAGAAAATTCTCCGAAAAGCAAGCGTTTAATATTTTTTTTGTTCGAGTTAGCCATCACTAAAGGCTCATAGTTGAATAAGATTTAACTAATACTTTTTTATTGCGAGAAAAGACATGGCACTAACATACCCCGATGACTTGAAATACCTAGACACCCACGAATACATTCGACTCGAAGGCGAAATTGCCACGATCGGCATTAGTGCCTTTGCAGTTGACCAACTCGGCGATATCGTGTTTCTAGATTTGCCAGAAGTGGGTGCTGGGTTGGAAAAAGGCGAGGCTTTCGGTACAGTCGAGTCAGTGAAAGCGGTTGAAGACTTGAAAGCACCAGTTACCGGTACAGTCGTAGAACGCAATGATGAAATTATAGAGTCTCCCGAAAATTTGGCGGAAGACCCCTATGGCGCTGGGTGGCTGCTGAAAGTGCGCGTTGACAACACCAGCGACGCAGACGAGGCTTTCTCGGCCCCGGAGTATCGCAAAATGGTGGAAGGGGAGTAGTTATGAGTTTTGGGTTTTGAGTTGAAATTTGGGGCTAGGGTTCCTTGATTCCTCCACCATCCGCTAGGGGTTGAAACCGACGGGGCTTTTAGCACAAGTCGTCTAAAGATGACTGAAATACTAAGCTGTGGCGCGGGGAGTTGCGATAAGTGCAGCTTAATCTAAAGTTGTCTGAAGACGACTTTAGGTGTGAGACAGGGATTTCAACCCCTAGCGGACTTTGATAGACGCAGAAAATCTTCCTTGTTTTCTTAGCAAAATGTTACAAACAAAGAAGAAAAGTCAATTCAGGAGAATCAGCCTTGGTACTCTACAGCCCTCAACTTGAACCCAACCAGCAGCAAGACCTTTCATCCATTGATGGTTTTGCGGGCAGACACATTGGCCCGACACCCAGCGAAATCCAGCAAATGCTGGAGGTTTTGGGCCTTTCGGGCCTCGATGACTTGATTGACAAAACGGTTCCAGCGGCGATTCGCATTTCTGCACCCCTACAACTTCCTGCAGCGCAAAGCGAGTACAGCGCTTTGGCAGAATTGAAAGAAATTGCTGCAAAAAATCAGGTATTTCGATCGTACATCGGCACTGGATATCACGACTGCATCACTCCCCCGGTCATCCAGCGGAATATCCTAGAAAATCCCGGCTGGTATACAGCTTACACTCCTTACCAAGCCGAAATTGCTCAAGGGCGATTGGAAGCTTTGCTGAACTTCCAAACGATGATTATTGACCTTACGGGTTTGGAAATTGCCAACGCTTCTTTGCTGGATGAAGGGACAGCGGCGGCGGAAGCGATGGCGGTGAGTTACGGCGCCAGCAAAAATAAGGCAAAAGCGTTTTTTGTTTCCCAAGATTGCCACCCTCAAACTATTGAAGTTGTGCAAACTCGCGCTAAGCCGCTGGGAATTGAGATAATTGTCGGCGACCATCACAGCTTTGAGTTCGATCGTACAATCTTCGGCGCTCTCCTGCAATACCCTGCCACAGACGGCGCAATTTACGACTATACCGATTTTATTCGATCGGCACACGAAGTCGGCGCATTAGTCACAGTTGCCGCGGACATTTTGAGCCTTTGCTTGCTCAAACCCCCCGGCGAATTCGGCGCGGATATAGCCGTAGGAAGCACTCAGCGCTTCGGAGTGCCGATGGGATTCGGAGGGCCCCACGCAGCCTATTTCGCCACGCGAGAAGAGTTTAAACGTCAAGTTCCCGGGAGAATCGTCGGCGTTTCTAAAGATGCTAACGGCAAATCTGCTTTGCGTTTGGCCTTGCAAACTCGTGAACAGCACATCCGCCGAGAAAAAGCTACTAGCAATATTTGTACGGCTCAAGTTTTGCTGGCAGTGATGGCGAGTATGTATGCTGTTTATCACGGCCCGTCTGGACTGAATGACATTGCTGAGAAAGTATGGAATTTAACTGCCCTTTTGGCATCCGGTTTAAGAAGTTTCGGATACAAAATTTGTTCTCAACATTTCTTCGATACTTTGCGGGTAGAATTGGGAGACAAACCGCTGTCCGAAATTCTAGAAGCTGCTAAAAGTCGCAAAATTAATCTCCGAATTTTCGATAACTCGACAGTGGGAATTAGTTTAGATGAAACTGTCACCGTTGAAGATGTGCAAGAGTTGTGGAAAATTTTTGCACAGGATAAGGATTATATCAGGGCTGACGGGCAGAATGCTCTCAACATGGCGTTGGATGCAGACGCATTGAGTGGCTATTTGACATTACCAGATTTTTGCGATCGCACCAGCAGCTATCTCGCGCATCCAGTTTTCAACAGCTATCATTCCGAAACTGAACTTTTGCGCTATTTGCACCGTTTAGAAGCCAAAGATTTATCGCTAAATACATCGATGATTCCCTTGGGTTCTTGCACCATGAAATTGAATGCAACAGCAGAGATGATCCCGGTGACTTGGGCAGAATTTGGCAAGATACATCCCTTTGCACCGCGCGATCAAACTCGCGGCTATCAAATGATGTTCGTGCAACTAGAACAGTGGCTAGCCGAAATTACCGGTTTTGCGGGAATTTCTTTGCAGCCAAACGCTGGTTCTCAGGGCGAATACGCGGGTTTGTTAGTTATTCGTCAATACCACGAACACCAAGGCGAATCTCACCGAAATATCTGTTTGATTCCCCAGTCAGCCCACGGTACAAATCCGGCTAGCGCGGTGATGGCGGGGATGAAAGTAGTTGCTGTCGAGTGCGATTCTCAGGGCAATATTGATGTTGCTGACTTACATAAAAAAGCAGAAAAACACAAAAATGAACTGGCGGCTTTGATGGTGACATATCCATCAACGCACGGCGTTTTTGAGGAAGAGATTAAAGATATTTGCGATATTGTCCACAACTGCGGTGGACAAGTTTATATGGACGGCGCAAATATGAATGCTCAAGTTGGTTTGTGCCGCCCCGGTGATTTTGGTGCTGATGTTTGCCACTTAAATCTGCACAAAACTTTCTGTATTCCCCACGGTGGCGGCGGGCCGGGAATGGGGCCGATTGGGGTAATGTCTCATTTAGTAGAATTTTTGCCCAGTCATTCTATTCTTAACAGTCAACAGTCAACAGCGAACAGTCAACAGTCAACAGTCAACAGTCAACAAACATCAGTTGGTGCTGTTTCCGCAGCGCCTTGGGGAAGTGCTAGCATTTTGCCTATTTCTTGGATGTACATTCGGATGATGGGAGGAGCGGGTTTAACTGAGGCAACAAAAGTAGCAATTCTTAATGCTAATTACATGGCAAAACGCTTAGAATCTTACTATCCGGTTTTGTACAAAGGGAAAGCTGGTTTGGTGGCGCACGAGTGTATTCTGGATTTGCGATCGCTCAAAAAATCTGCGGCTATTGAAGTTGAAGATATTGCTAAACGGTTGATGGATTACGGCTATCACGCGCCGACGGTTTCTTGGCCGGTCGCTGGTACAGTAATGGTGGAACCGACGGAAAGCGAATCGAAGCAGGAATTAGACCGTTTTTGCGAAGCGATGATTGCGATTCGATCTGAAATTGCGGAAATTGAAAAAGGTAATGTGGACGCGCAAAATAACGTATTGAAAAATGCGCCGCATACCGCAGAATCTCTGATGGTTGATGAGTGGAATCGTCCTTATACTCGCGCACAAGCGGCTTATCCGGCACCTTGGACTCGCGAACATAAGTTTTGGCCGGCGGTGGGGCGGATAGATAATGCGTTTGGCGATCGCAATTTTGTCTGTTCTTGTTTGCCAATGGAGGCTTACAGTCAAGGTTAAATAAGTCTCTCCGGGTGGGCAATGGGCACCTTACACGTATACTCTTGTGGGGTGCTTCTAGCCCGCCCAAAAAATAAATTTAAATGTATAACAGCTTATCAAGCTAGATAAACGCGCCGAAAACAATGTAATACAATAATCTAAACATCCCCAGGTAAAATAAAAAATGAATAGACGATTTTTGTGGCTTGCTCGCGAAAATAAACCGCGTTGGATTATCCTATTATTGTTAGGTGTTTTGGCTGCTTTGGGGGTGGTAGCAACAGCAGCTTACATCAAAATGGCGATCGCCCAGACTATCGGCCCGCCTTTATCTGTTGATGTTACAGCCGATCGACATTCCATAAGTCCCGACATCTATGGTATGAACGATTTTATCGATCCAGCCCTCACCCAAGAGTTGCCAATTCCAGTAGCACGCTGGGGAGGAAATCAGACTAGCCGTTACAATTGGCTAGTCGATTCTTCCAACAGCGGGGACGACTTTTTTTTCGTGGGTGGCGGCGACAATAAAAATCCTGTTCCCGGCGATTCTATAGAGAAAATTATCAAAACTAACCGCCAAAACGGCAGCAAAAGTATTGTTACTATTCCGATGATTGGCTATGTAAATAAATTTAGCACTTGGAACTGTGGCTTTAGAGTATCCAAATACGGCCCGCAAGAAAAAACAAACCCCTACATTTTTCCAGAAGGCGATAAGTGCGGCAACGGTAAGCGTCCCGACGGCACTTTGATAACTGATAATAATCGCCTTGATGTCAGTATTATTAGCGACCCAGCTTTTCAACAAGCTTGGGTTCAACACTTAGTTAAAACCCACGGTACTGCTACTAACGGCGGTGTGCAAATTTATCAAATGGACAACGAACCAAGCGGCTGGGGAAATACTCACCGCGATGTTCATCCAGAACCGACAAGTTACGATGAATTGCGCGATCGCACTTATCAATATGCGTCAATGGTAAAAGCTACAGAGCCCACTGCTAAGGTACTCGGCCCGTCGGATTTTGGCTGGCCTGTCTATGTGGACTCTCTGGTAAAAGGCGATCGTGAAAAACACGGCGGTGTCTGGTTTGCGCGGTGGTACTTGCAACAAATGCGCGCTTACGAACAGCAGAAAGGTGTTCGGATTCTCGACTATTTCGACGAACACTACTATCCTGCGGCGAACGATACCTGTTTGGCCAATTGTCCCGCCGGCGATGCCAAAACCCAAGCGCTACGACTGCGATCGACTCGTTCTCTGTGGGATACTACCTATACTGATGAAAGTTGGATAGGAAAATACAATCCGCCATTAACAATCCTTCCCCGGTTTCGAGAGTGGATCAAGGAAGATTATCCAGGTACAAAACTCGCGATTACTGAATACAATTGGGGCGGTTTAGAGTCAATTAACGGGGCATTAGCCCAAGCCGATGTACTGGGGATTTTTGGGCGGGAACAAGTGGATTTAGCGACGCTATGGGGGCCTCCTAAGTCTTCGGAACCGGGGGCCTATGCTTTCCGAATGTACATGAATTACGACGGTAAGGGCGGTAAGTATGGCGATACTTGGGTGCGATCGCTTAGCCAAGATCAGGGACTTGTGTCAATCTACGCAGCCGATCGCAGCAGTGATGGTACTCTGACGCTGGTAATTATTAATAAAACCAACAACAATTTGACTAGCAAATTGAGTTTAAAAGGATTTAAACCTGCGGGGAAAGCTCAATTTTACACTTACAGTGAAGGGAATTTGGGGGCGATCGTCCGTCAGAGCGATTTAGGTGCCAGTGGTACTGGATTTCAGGCAACTTACCCGGCTAATTCTATGACTTTGGTGGCGATTCCCAAAGCGTAATACAAAATCCCTCTTATTCTTAGTCCGCCTAGGCGGACTTTGGGTGTGTAGTAGCGGTTTCAACCGCCGAGTATCTATTAAGAATCGACCATCCAAGCAATACACTGTTGCATTTGCTCGCGCATGGTTCCTCGATCGGCATAATACCTGCGGCCGTGTCCCGGCAACACCCATTCAAAGTCATAATTAGCCAAATTATGCATAGATTTGATTTGTTCCGGCCAAGAATACCAACAGACTTCGCGAAAGCCAACTAGCTGCTGCAAACTTTCCGACCAAGCAAGATGATCGCCGCTGAACAAAAACTTGTTATTGTAAAGCAAAACTGTGTGACCTTTCGTGTGACCGGGAACAGGTATAATCAACAAATCATCTGCGATTTGATGGGGTTCACGGCCCGACAATTGAATTTCTACACTGCGAGTACCTGCGTTAATTTCGTCAGCATGGAGAATGCGATCGCACCCAAAATAATCGTGGTATTGTTGATGATCTGCCACATCGTCGCGGTGAGTCAAGTACATATAGCGAATGCCGCCCATTGCTTCTATGTTTTTGACTAGCGGCGGCACAAAACGGGGAGAATCAACTAAAATATTGCCATTGGGACGGACAATTAAATAGCTGGCCGCGGCGTAGGATTTCTCTGAGTGGTAGCCGCAGTGATAGACATTTTCTGCTACGAGTGCGGGCAAATTTTGCTGAACTTCTTTGATTTTTTTCGGTTTTTCAACAGTGCCGATCGAACTTGTGGGACAAGACAAAAGAGCCGCGAGCGATCGCATTTCTTCAGCTTCATTAGTTGGCTGGTGGTAAACCGCAGACTGTTCTCCCTCTTGAGTAAATACTTCAGGTGCCATCCACCGACAAGTATCACAGTCAATGCAGGTACTGTCTACATAAAAATTACCGTTAATATTTTCAGTACGCCTCCGATTAATGTTAGCCATTTTTCTACCTCTTAATAACCCCTATAAATTATGGTAACTTACTATAACGAGTACCCCCCACATCCCGCCGGGGTTTAAACCCCATCTCACAGCACAATTCGGTTAAAACTTAAATCTTGCACCATTGTCAAGAACGGGCAAGATGCCCGTTCCACAAAAGATAAATTTTCTTGTGGAACAGGCATCTTGCCTGTTCATAAAAGGATTATTGACAATGGTGCAACATATGAGTTAAAACTCACCTCTTGCACCATTCTCAAGAACGGGCAAGATGCCCGTTCCACAAGAGATAAATTTTCTTGTGGAACAGGCATCTTGCCTGTTCATAAAAGGATTATTGACAATGGTGCAAGATATAAGTTTCAATCAACTATTCTACTGCTGCTGCTCCGCTGGAAAAGCACCCGCTTTCACCGCCACAGTGACAGGTTGTCCGCCGCGGCTTAATTCAAGCTGCAGATCGCTGCCCACGGTACTTTTCTCAACAATTTCTTGTACGCTGCCAGCATCGCTGACTTCTTTACCGTTGATTTTCTTGATGACATCGGCAAGGCGAACTCCAGCTTGTGCCGCTGGAGAATTTTTCGCAACTCCCAAAACTAACACGCCTTTATCTTCAGTCAGCCTCAATTTGGTGTTGGGATTTTGATTAAATTCTCTCTTGATTTCGGGAGTAATGCTCAACATCCGAACGCCGAGATAAGGATGTTCGGCTTTTCCTGCTGTTACTAATTGGTCGGCAATTTGTTGTGCTCGATCGATCGGAATAGCAAAACCCAATCCTTGAGCGCCTTGAATAATCGCCGTATTCATGCCGATAACTTGACCGCGCTGGTTCAGCAGCGGGCCGCCGGAATTGCCGGGATTGATCGCAGCGTCGGTTTGAATAAAGCTGACGCGCTTGTCAGGAACACCGACATCGGCGCTAGAACGGCCTGTAGCGCTAATAATGCCCACAGTCACAGTATTGTCCAAACCGAGGGGATTGCCGATCGCGATCGCCCATTCTCCCGGCTGTAACTCTTCAGATTTGCCCAAACTCACCACAGGCAAATTGTTAGCTTCTATTTTAACAACAGCCACATCAGTAACTGTATCTACGCCTAAAACTTTGCCGACAAATTCGCGGCCATCCTTCAGTTTTACCGTCACCGTATCCGCCCCGTTAACGACGTGAGCGTTAGTCAAAATGCGGCCATCAGAACCAAAAACAAAACCCGAACCGGAACCCCGTTCTACCCGATTTCCCGGCGCAATCGGAGATTCTGAACCGAAGAAGCGGCGGAATTGCTCGGGTATCTCCTCTGGAACTTGGTTCGTCACCGTGCGAGACGAATTGATCCGCACCACTGCCGGGCCGACTTCCTGCACAACTTTAGTGACAAAATTAGAGTCTTGAGAGGGCAGTATATTCGCCGGCAATGCTGAGATTGGCGCTGTAGTTGAAGGTTCAGCTTGAATGGCGTTAGAACTTCCAGGAACTTGAGAAGTTATGGCGTTGCACCCAACAGTTGCGGTGGAACCGAGCAAAATGAGGGATAAAAAAGCAAGTTTTTTCGGCAAATAAAAACGGCGAGAACGCACAGTTGTAGCAGGCATATTTTTGGTTGATAGAGTATTGATTTGGTGAGAGTTAGAGCGAGAGTTATAATTATGGTTTTGCATTTTTAGCACCTACTGTAATTAAATTAGACCTAAAGGTTCTTTAATTTTAATTCAAGCATTGATGAGCTCTGCTTGACTGGTGGGGTTTACCCTACAAGCTGGGGTAGAAACCGGACAGTCGCAGGCAAATTGTTTGTGAATTCCAGCTTTTGAGTGTGATCGAACTGGGTCTTCACGGGCGAATTACCGCCTGAGTGCGATAATACAAACTACGCTAGCCAGCTCGCATATTCCGTATTTCCCGCAAACTTTTCACAGGATTGATATCCGAAGTCAACAACAATCCTGCACTCAAAAAAACCAGGTTTCTACGCAAAATCTTCGTTGTGAGCGCTCGACGTTAACCTAGAAACGGGGTTTTTGATCCCGCCTGCATCCAGGAAGGATAGCAGCTAAAGCACCGGAAAGCCTCACCCTAAAGCAGGAAGTAAAAAACCTCTAAAGCCTCAAGCTAAAGTACCAACTAAACCGAAGTCAAATAGCCTGCAAAAACTCTCTTCAAATCTAAAATTTGAACCTATGGAGGAATTTTATTGCTCCATAGGTTCAATGGAACTAACCGAATCGATTTCCTTCGACTTGTTCCTCGAAATTTCCAAAACATCAACAGTATTCTTAATAAAACCAGCCATCGGCACAGCAACTAACAAACCTGCTACTCCTGCCACCTTAACCCCCACCAGCAGCGCCACCAAAATCCACACAGGATTGAGACCGATAAAACCGCCTAATAACCGAGGAGCAACCCCGCTTTCAATTATTTGCTCAATTACTGTAGCGACAGCTAAAACTGTGACGCCGAGCCAAAAGTTGTTTAATGTGATCAGCAAACTGACAATGCAAATACTGAAAGGTGCCCCGAAGGGAATCATAGTCATTACACCCACACCCAAACCGAACAGAAGTCCGAAGGGAACTCGCAAAATTAAAAAAACAACAGTGATAGACAGTCCCATCAAACCCGCCAAAGTTGCTTGCCCGACGAAGTAGTTGTGGAAGCTTCGCGCCAGCAACTCTCGCAATTGAAGGCTCAGCTTGGAGGGAAACCATTTAAACAATCCTTCCCAGACGCGATCGCCGTGCAAGAGCAAGTAGAATGTCACGACTATTGTGAGGAGGAAATTCAACAGACTGTCTGCAGCACCCAAGCCAAATTTGAGAATTTCGCCAGTGAGAGACTGCAACTGAGCTGAAAGTCGATCGCTCAATTTGGTAGTCAAACCGCTAACATCAATGCGGAGATTGCGATTTTCCGCCCACTTGTTGAACGCTTCAATCTGTTCTGTGCCAGAAACTATCCAAGTCGGCAGTCGGGTGGCAAGTTCAGTAATTTGGTTTAGCAGAATGGGGGCTAGAGTCAGACCTAAAACCACCAATAGCAGTAAAGTCAAAAACAATACCGACAAAACTGCTCGATCGCGCTTCAAGCCGTATCTGTGCAGAAAGCGCACTGGATAATCTAGCAAAAAAGACAGCACTGTAGCGACTACCAAAACTGTAATCAGGGCGCGAAAATATTCAAAGACTAGGAGGGCTAACCAGCAGTTGAGTACCGCTAGGGGAAATACCAGTCCGTAAGTCCACCACTGCGGCAGTTGAGTGAAACGTCTCATCTAAGTTAACCGAGTTAAATTTTGAGATGCCAGATGTGAGATTGACGCTGCTATTCGCCGTTCTCGCTTAAACATTTTAGGGTGCATTTAATTTATACCCCACTGCTGAAAATTCCCAGTCCATCGACCCCCAGCGGAAATTGGGTTGCTGGCAGGCAGTGCCTGCCACAACCATGTTATATCGTTTCCGCTGATATGGATATATTACCTGCGAAAAAAATATTCTTTGCTGTTGGCAGGCAAACTGTTTGCGGCTCGCAATTCAACCTTTTTCCCCGTGCCGTTCGAGAGCTAATTGAATTAAACGGTCTACTAATTCAGGGAAAGAAATGCCGTCGGCTGCCCACATTTGCGGATACATACTGGTAGCTGTAAAGCCAGGAAAAGTGTTGATTTCGTTAATCAAAACTTCTCCGGTTGATTCAATGTAGAAAAAGTCTACTCGCGCTAAACCTGCCGCGTCTATAGCCAAAAATGCTTGCACTGCCATTTCTTGGATTTGCGAGACGATCGCACCGCTGACTTTGGCCGGGATTGAGCAGTCGGCTTGTCCCTGGGTATATTTAGTTTCGTAGTCGTAGAAATCGCTTTGGAAAGTAATTTCTCCCACCGTTGAAGCTTGGGGATTATCGTTACCCAAAACTGCACATTCTAATTCTCTCGCAACCACACCCGCTTCGACAATTATCCGCCTGTCGTAGCTGGCGGCGCTGTCGAGAGCTGCTTCTAATTCAGCGCGCGATCGAGCTTTAGAAATTCCCACTGACGACCCCAAATTAGCGGGTTTTACAAAGCAAGGATAGCCCAAATCAGCTTCAATTTTGTCGCACAGTTTGGGGAAAACGCAAGGATTAGACCAGATTTCTGAACGGTTGACAGCGATGTATTTTACCTGTGGCAAACCAGCCTGAGCAAAAGCCATTTTCATGGCAATTTTATCCATTCCCAGCGCCGAACCTAAAACCCCGGAACCGACAAAAGGAACTTGCATTAATTTCAGCAATCCTTGCACTGTACCATCTTCGCCGTTTGGCCCGTGCAAAACCGGGAACCAAACATCTACGGCATTAAAATTAGGAAACTGTCCAGCGGGAGAGTCGTTTTGTCCTGGTTCTTGCTCTATTTCCAGAGGTTTTCCGCTGGCTAAGACTTGTTGAGGTAATGTTCCCGACAGCCAGTGGCCGTTTTTTTGGATGTAAAAGGGCAGAACTTCGTATTTAGAGGCATTTTCGTCGGCAGCGAGGGCACGGGCGATCGCCCGCGCTGAACTAATTGAGACTTCGTGTTCGCCCGATCGCCCCCCGAACAATAGCCCGATCCGCATCGTTGTCATTTTTCACTACTCCTAGGACTTTTCGACAAATATACACGCAGTTAGCGCAGCTAACGCAGAGACGAACCGCTTTAAGACTATTTATCTCCTCTGTTCCACTCTTCCTCTCTCTCCTCTGCGATCTCTGCGGTTAAAATCCCCCTCCCGCCTGTCAAAAGCCTCAATTCCCCCCGGTCATTTTCAGTTAAACCGTCGCCAGAATCCACAGCAAACAGCCACCTTTACTCAAAAATTGCATCATTTCCCTCCGCATTCGATTCCAGTTTCTTGCCCTAGCTTGAAACAGTTTATTTCCTTCATCGTCTTTTCGCGCACTTAGATATTCCCGGAACTCAATACTCCAGTCATGCTTATTTTTAGGAAGAGTTGTGGGCAGCAAAATGCGAATTATATTCAGCATAATTTGCTGCTGATGTTAAATTACTTCTTCCCACAAATCTAGTTGCGATTTAACACTCTACACTTTATGTTTTGAGTATTGAGTGGGCAAACATTATTTTTGGTTCAACCCAAAACTCAAAAGTCCAAACTATTCCACCATTTCTCCCGTCAAACTAAAAGCGCGAATATCTGTAATTTTAACCCGCACAATTTTACCCGCCAATTCAGCAATATCGCCCTTAAAAAATGTGAGACGATTGCCGCGAGTGCGTCCCATCACCTGAGTTGAATCTTTCAGATTTTGGACTTCCACCAAAACCTCTTCAGTGCGTCCGAAATAGCGCTGCGATCGTTCCATCGCCGTTGTTGTGACTACATGATTGATTCGTTGCAGGCGATCGGCTTTCACCTCCTCACTCAACTGATTTTCCCACAAAGCCGCAGGCGTTCCCGGGCGCGGCGAATAAGCAGCAGTATTCACCAAATCGAAACCAACATCTTCGATTAACTTCAGAGTCTTCTCAAACTGCGCTTCCGTCTCGCCAGGAAAACCGACGATCGCATCCGCAGTAATCGAAGCATCCGGCATATAACGGCGAATTGTATCAATAATCCGGCGGTATTTTTCCTGAGTATAACCCCGCGACATCGCTTTCAAAATATCATTATCTCCGGACTGAAAAGGAATGTGAAAATGTTCGCACACCTGCGGTAATTCAGCACAAGCCTTAATCAATCTCTCCGTAAAATAGCGCGGGTGGCTAGTAGCAAATCTGAGGCGATCGACTCCCGGCACATCCTGCACAAAATAAAGCAAATCCGTCAAAGTATGCTGGTTGCTGCCGTCCGGTTTTGTCCCCGGCAAATCGCGTCCGTAAGCATCAATATTTTGCCCCAACAACGTTACTTCCTTGTAACCTTGACGGCCCAAATCCTCCATTTCCGCCCGAATTGCCTCCGGCATTCGCGACTGTTCAACCCCGCGAACATTGGGGACAACACAATAAGTGCAGCGTTCATTGCAGCCGTAAATTACATTCACCCAAGCAGTCACCTTGCTGTCGCGGCGCGGCTTAGTAATATCCTCCATAATCTCAACAGCTTCAGTCGCCACAACTTGATTGCCCTCAAAAACTTGTTCCAGCAAATCTTCAAGTCGGTTAGCGTGTTGTGGCCCCATTACTAAGTCTAATTCCGGCACTCTCCGCAGTAGCGCTTCACCTTCCTGCTGCGCCACGCATCCAGCTACAATTAAAGTTAAACCTGGTTCTTGGCGTTTGCGATGAGCTTGCCTTCCTAGGTTAGAATAAACTCTTTGTTCGGCATTATCGCGAATTGTGCAAGTATTGTAGAGAATCAAGCTAGCTTCGTTCGGGTCTTCCGAGAACTCAAAGCCCATATTTTCCAGAATGCCGGCCATCCGTTCCGAGTCGGCTTTATTCATCTGGCATCCGAAAGTAGTGATGTGATAGCGGCGGGGTTTAACGGTCATGGCGAATTGCAGGCAATAAAAAATATAGGTTTTCAACCTTAACCAACTATTATATAACAAGTCTAAACCCTTTGTGAACTTTTATTTTTCTCCGTCTTTTCTCTTTCTCAGCACCCTCGGCTGTTTATTAGACTTATTGCATAAATCTTTAATGGATAGGGGAAAGAGCAGATAAACGCAAATGCCCTTGAAAATAGTTGGCGAAGCCATACAATCTTGTCTCTTAAAAAAACCACTTTCACAAATCTGTAGGGTGTGTGAGGCGCGGCTAGTAACTTGCGCCACCGACAATCAATCTTAAACCGCGCGTCAGGCACAAAAATGTAGTTGGGGCCGTGGGTGAGTGTTAAAAATCTCACAACAGTTTGAATTCAAAAATTCCTCGCCCTCACGCACCACAGCGAAAGTGCTGATGCTAAGGTTTATTTGGGCGTATTTCTCTATTTATTTTGTCTGTAAAAACTGTAAAATTGTTTTGGCAATACCTTGTGCAGCCAAATAAGGAACCCCATTGCCAACAGTTTTAAACATATTAGTCAACGTCATCTTTGCCGGCAGTGCAAAATCTTTTGGCAGTGACTGAATAGCCAGTGTTTCTGCAACAGAAAGCCGACGAAGTTTGTAAGGGTGCAAGTGAACTTCGTTATTGCCGTAACAAGCTGTTGGCGAATAACGCCATCGGTGCAATCGCTTGAAAGATTTTTTTGAATCATCTCCTTCATCAACGGAAGCAAACCGCTTAAGGCCTGCTTTGGGTTGGAAATAGTGTGTGGCATTGGGATGGTTGAGAACGTCATTTCTTTGGAACCAAAATTCTACCGTTAAATCTTGGGGAATGCCCTCAGGACAAGGCACGAAACCATCATCTGCAAAGGCGGTTCTCTTAGGCCAAGGATGAGAAAAAATTTCTGATTTGGGATATAATACCTGACTTTGCCAAGGAAATAAACTTTCTGCTAACATTGGGCTTTTTTCCTCTAGGGAAATGCCCAGATTTTTGACAAGGTTTCTTCTAATTCCAATCAAAATAATTCTATCCCTATCTTGTGGCACACCGTATTCTATCGCATTAATTAAACGTTCGGCAAAAACGTATCCCGAATCAGCCAACTGATGTTTTAGTTCGCCGTAAAAAGCTTTATGTTTTTTGGTTCTCCACAAACCTTTGACATTTTCAAATAAAAAGAAATCTGGCTGCTGCTGACAAATCAATTCAATGTATGAAGCTGAAAGTTGACCTTTATCTCCTTCCCCACCCCGGTTTTTGCCACCAATAGAAAAGTCAGGACAAGGCGGTCCCGCGATAAACCCCACAATATCGTGATGCTTGCGGGCATCCTGCATCAATTCCCGCAACCGAAAAGCTGGTGCTCCCCCTACAAGTCGAGTTACATCTGCTTCCTCTCCTTCGCAATATCCGTATTCTGGTAGCGGCAAATTCAGGCACTGCCGAGAATAGCGGTATGCTTGCATGAAAGGTGGGAAAATTTCATTGACATACGCTACATTAAAGCCGATCGACTCAAAACCCAGATCGAGCAAGCCAGAACCCGAAAAAAATGAGAAAATACAAGGAGGACGGTGCATTGAAGGATCACAGCAATTTTGAATTGAGCTTACTATAAATTATGTTGGGTGCCTAGGGATGGGTACACCTGACTGTAAATTCTGTAGGGAATTGGGAATTGGTAGAATAGCCGGGGCGGGTTTATTAGATTATTGGTTTGAGGCGATTATTGTAAGTAAAAACCGCCCCTATAGGTATTATTACAACCATTGCCCGCCTCGGAAACGCCAGTGGGGAAACAAAATCCGCATCAGTGTTTGGGATGCCAGATAAATAGCCAGCCACACTAAACTATAATGCAAAGCAAAAGCTCCCAAGTCAAAATCTTGTGCAGGTATCCCGGGCAAACCGATAATTTGGATTAAAAATAACACAAAAAGTGCTTCCCAAATTCCAGCGAGTAATTGAAACGCGCCGGGCCAATCTCGATCCCAGCGGAACTGCTGGATGTATATATATAAAGCATCCCAGCAGATGCCAAAAATCGCTACATACCCTAAAATCCAGAAAAAGATTGAGCCTGATTGGGAGGTAATTAAACCCAGAAAAAAGGGCAGCGTTACTAAAACGCCTACGGTTGCAAATAACAGTAACCGAGTTTGCCAACGGCCGAATAATGTGGGAGTCATGCGATTTTAGATTTTAGATTTTAGATTGAATGGGAAGGTTGTTCGATTTTAGATTGTGGATTTTAGATTTTAGATTGAATGGGAACCTCGTTTAAATCAGTTAAATATGACATTTTTTTTTACCATTTTCAAGAACAGGCAAGATGCCTGTTCCACAAATAGTGAGTTTTATTGTGAGGTAGGCATCCTGCCCGCCCGTAAAAAAACTATTGAAATAGTGCAATATCTCAGTTAAATCTATTAAATCTGAGATGTTGCACCATTCTTAAGAACAGGCAAGATGCCTGTTCCACAATAAAATTCATCTCTTGTGGAACAGGCATCTTGCCTGTTCCTAAACAAGTAATTGACAATACTGCAATATCTCAGTTAAATCCATTAAATCCCGTACATTCCTCGTTGCCGAACTTCGTCTTTCAAGTTAGTCGGGAGATTTATTTAAAATCCACTTCCACCACTGCACGAACGATCGCCAAACGCTCAATTTCCGCACACCAGGAACTCGGTTGGCGGCCAGACTTTCAACCGAACGCAAGGCGGCGTATTGCAAGCCCAAAAAACTGTCTACGGGCGCGTAAGGCCCCCCCAAAGTAATCGCGCCTGCTGCGTATACCCGGCCTTCTGTGTTGCTACCAGAAGAATTCCGCAATTCGGGTACTTCAAAATCGTTGTTAACACTCAGTCGCCCCAAACCGTTGAGGGGAAGATTATATTGAGCTACCAAATCGTTTAACAGGGGACTGGTTTTTACCTTAGCGTCCAAACCCGTAGCATCAATAATAAAATCAGCTTCTAACTTAATTTGCCCCTTGAGTTCCTTCTCCTGAATGTACGTCACTGTGCGGTTTTGACTGTCGCGCTCGACTCGCTCGACTTCACCGAAGGTAATTTGATACCATCCTTGACTTAAACCTTCTTTGACAATCCGCCGCCAGTCGCTGCGCTGGGCTGTGGTAGTGCCGCCCCAGTCTGTGAGCAACTGCGGCCGCAATTCCGGGGCGGCTTGTTCCAAAAGTACGCGAAGTTCCCCGCCCCAGCAAGCTTTTGGCCAGTTGAAAGGTTGAAATTCGTAGTGATTTTCGACTCTTCGCTGAGCGAGTTTAAATTTGTTACCTTGAGGTTTGGGCGATCGCATCAAATGCAATACTTGAATGTTGCGGTTCCGCTGTCGCGCTTCGTAAATTCGCTGCACCACGCGGGAAGCCACAATTCCCCGACCTCTAATTAACACGCTGCCGCCGCTGGCCTCCAACTTTTCGTAAACGCCGTCGTGGCTTTCATAAGCGTTGACAACCGACTCAAAATCCTGGGTTTTTTCGCGGTAAGCTTGCAAGTCGGGCAGAAATTGAATGGCGGGATAGCCGGTGGCTAAGTGTACGTATTTGGCGATTAAAAAAGCGTGCTCGCGGTGATCCGCATCCGATCGAGAATAAGCGATCGCGTACCTGCCGTCATCTGTTTTGCGAATTCCCCGCACTCTACCGTAGCGAAACATCTGATTCCACCCAATTCGATCGACTTCCCTGTCAATAGAATCAAACACATTACCCGCGCGAGGCGTATAAGTTTCGGCAAAAGTCGGTTCAGCAAACACCTGCCACATCAACTTCAACGACATCCCCAAACGCCCCTTGAGCACTTCCTGCCAAGCTTCCCGCAAAGCATAGGGAGGCCACCCCCAAATGTTGTCTGGACAAGAGTCAGAATTCGATCGTAGGCGTTCGCGCAGCGGAATTTGAGAATTGAGGCACAGACGCAGATAGCGGGCGTAAGGCTGGTTTTCCAGACCCAAAACCGCAATTCGCTCAATTTTCACGCCGCAAATTCTCAGCAAATCCACCCAAATAAAGCTGCCTAAACCACCGCCAACGGCAGCCCACTCAACTTCTGTCACAGGGAGTCCCCTAGATTGGAGCGATCGCATTGACACTTGAGAAGCTTGCAAAAATGCGATCGGCGGAAATTCTCCCCTACTACTTGTTTGAGGAAGCTGCAACATTATTGGCTGGTTCAATGCGGGATCTGGCCCATTGGTCTGCGGGTTAAAGAAAATGTGAAAATTGACCGAAGGCGTTTCAGGGGAATTCACAGCAAAAGAAATGCCGATCGCGTAGGGCCCAACTTGCAGCATATCCCCGTTTGCCAGCACGCAACGGGTTTGGCGAATGCCGTTAACAAAAGTACCGTTGCGGCTACCCGTGTCAGTAAGTAGAATACTGTTGCCTTCGGTGCCAATCACTGCGTGGAAGCGAGAAACTTGACTGCTGCTGAGGGCAATTCGAGAAACTCGTTCCCCGTTGATTGTGGGGGGCATAGCTTCAAAAATTCGTCCCAAAGCGATGGGTAAGTCGAGTATCGGGGATCGACAATCCCCCGTAGCTGTATCTGTCCAAGTCAGTCGCAGGCGCAAGGGTTGAGAATTCATGATTTTTTAAACATCAGCCGTCGGCTTTGAGCTTTCTGCAAAAAAAGATTTTTGAAGTTGAGAGTGTTTAGCGCATAGCCCGATTTTCCCTTTTTCAAACCCTCACGGAGACATCACCACACTCGCCGCCGCCGCCAAAGAAGTACCGCACCACGGACACCCCGCATTCAACTGCGCGTAAGACGAAATTCGGCTGCATTTGGGACACTGCAAACCATATTTTGAAGGCCCCGTCGGCTGAAAATTACCAGGTGCGGGAGGCCCAGACAGCAAAACTGTCTGGGGCGCGGCTACCTGCACCTCCGTCACATTCACCACCTCGATTTGCACTTGCCCTAAATGGATGTGACTTCCCGAGTTCAATTTTGCTTCGCCTCGGGCGAGAATTTTTCCATCTACCAGCGGCGGATTGCTTTCGCGCAAATTCCGCACTGCATACTCCTGCAATTCCTGATTAAAAAATATTTCAACGTGCAGCCCCGATACGCTGGGATGCGAAAATACTATATCGCACTTCGCCGGATCGCGCCCTAGCCTCACGGTTCCCGGATTTTTGCTCGGCTCTCCGTTTTGAATTGTTCGAGTTTGACGCACCCCAGCTTCTGTCCATGCTAAAGTTAGCTGGTTTGTCATGATTGTATAGGTTTGCTCAAAAATATAAAAAAATATTAACTGATTTATTTTGAGGACGGAGTTCCTCACCAAAAAACTTAATTATAATTATTGGGGCCGACTCGATCGAACTTCTAAAAATATTATGTGCAGCTATACAAAAAAGCCCTGAGTTCGGGGCTTTTAGTGCTTGTATTGGCTTTTTTTGAGAGACTGAATCGCGCTTACCGAAGAAGAATTCAGAATTTAGGAGCCAGAATCCAGAATAGATTGTGTGCGACAGGATGGAGAATCGGGGTTTAAGGCCCCCGATTTTAATCGTGGAATACAAAAAATTCTTTCCCTGAAGTTACACCTGACTTCAGGCATGGGGTATTCTGAATTCTGAATTCTGTCTTCTGACTACTTCTCATCAGCTTTTCTTTCCCCCAAAATTATTGACCGCAGTGCAGCTTGGTTAAAAAATTGCTGTTCAAGGTTTGCCAGGGATTGCTAAAAACTAATTCCTGTGGGGTTTTCACATTTGCGAGGCTGTAGGGCGCTAGTGACGAATTTTGGAGGTTAGGCGATCGAACTACCTCGGTAACTTCGATCGCCCCACCTCCTCAAACGTTCACTGTCCTAGTGCTATCTCTAACGCTGCAACTGTGCAATCTTTCATTACAGCACCAGCCTTGAGAGACTTAAGCTTCGCTCTTGCGGCTTTTCCGACCGCCTTCGCGACCAATTTGAGCCATGTGTTCGCGATTTCTGCTGACAGCTTCGCCACCTTTTTGACCAGCTTGTCTGGCTTCTTCAGGGGTGAATTCGTGGGCAGTTCCTTTCTCGTGTGCAGCTTTTCCGCCTTTGCTAGCAATTGCGCGCTGTTTTTCTGCATCCATAGAAGCGAATCCGCGTTTGCTTTTCTCAGCCATGACTGTCTCCTTGTTTTTTTCTGATTTTTTAGCTCGATCGCGCCTTCGCCTCCCACTGTCGTGGTTACTCCCAGTCAGTGGTGAGATATCCGACGGTAAATTATGAAACCTCATCAGACGAATCTAAGCTTTTGGTTTAACTCGCAGGATGCCTCTTTCATAATTTACAAATGTGAACTAAAAATAGTTCACGCCCGGGCACTATTGTTAGAGCCGCCAATGTTTTAAGCTGGTTACTGTCTTTCAATCATTCTATAAACCCCCCCAACTTTTATACCTCTTTCTCAGGTATAGTCATTCTTTAGTTCGCTGGAAGGATGGAACCGAAAGCTGATTGGCAGTAGACTCAGAGGATTTTTTGACTTAACCGCGCCACCTCAAAAATTAAAAGTCCAAAGACGGATGCTTTTTTGGTCTTTTTACTTTTTTTTTGATGCCTTCGGCGCTTGCCAGTTATCCCGATGTTAGTTGGTCTGCCGATCGAGTTGTTTCTGGTAAGCGATATTTTGGGGCGCAGCGCAGGACGTACTCGATCGCAGTTATCAAGTTTACCTTATGACCTATCGAAACATAAATTGGCTTTACCCCTGTTTGCGTCCTCAGCGCTGCTCCTACTGTTGATCCCTCCAACAGCAAGGGTTGCCAACTGCCCCGGTCGAGTCCGACTTCTGAATGTTCTCCAATAAATCGATTTTTGGCAACTCCGATCGTGGCAATCCCTGTCAAAACCCCCAAATGGCAGGCAAGACCGAATCTGCGGGGGTGCGCTAGTCCTTGACCGTCGCACAATATCAAGTCTGGTCTCAAACTAATATTTTCCAAAGCTTCGAGAACTGCCGGCACTTCTCGAAAAGACAGGAAACCCGGAATATAAGGAAAAGTTGTAGGACTGCGAACCACAGCTTGCTGCTGCAACTGTAAGTCGGGAAAGCTCAGAACTGTTACAGCGGCCCGCGATACATCGTTTGCACTGTCGTAGCCGACATCTACACCGGCGACGTACCGAACTGTGTCCAGTTGATGGGCGGTAATTACCTCTGACCGAAGCTGTTCTTGAATGGCGATCGCCTCTTCAACTGTCTGCGGCCAAGGGTGTCGCTGCAACATTTTGATTTTTCTTCAACCGTTCTCATCTAAGCTTAACTTATTTTCGGGCATTTTTAAACTCAGATTTTTATCGTTTGTAGCTATAAATTCCTAGCTTGCCCAAGAAGTCTTTTTTTCTACTCAGGTGGGTTGAGCAAGGCCGGCCGATGCCAATTCTACAAATAGAGTCTGTAGGTCGGAGAGTGAAATTCTATCTTTCGCTTGTGCTTGAACCAACCCCCAAAGGTTTTAGCGGCAAGCACCTCCAATTTTCTACTCAAAATTTATAAAAAATACCTATTTGATGCTGATTTTTTAGCTTTCTAGAAAGCTTTCTCTATCCGATCGCCATTTTATCGCTTTTGACACTCCTCGTACCTTTAGGTACGAGGATTCTTTCTTCGCAGGGATTCCGACGAATTTACCCTCAGAAAGCATCTTGACCGTATGCCCTACGGCTGCAAGTCCTCGAATAAGAACTACTTGTGCGGCTGCAACATCTCGGTCTGTGGTATAGCCACAATTGGAACATGAATGAATACGCTCTGACAGTTCTTTCTTGCCTGTCTCCAAACCACAACTAGGACAAATTTGGCTGGTTTTACGAGCATCTACCTTTTGAAAATACACACCGTATTTAAAACAGGTTTGCTCTAAAATCGCAAAAAACTGTCCCCAGCTTGCATCCAAGCAATGTTTTCCTAGCATAGCTTTAGACAAACCAACCAGGTTCAAGTCCTCGACAAAAACCATCCCCACGTCTTTGCAGAGTTGGTGAGACAATTTCCAGTGCCAATCTTTTCTACAGTTAGCGACGTACTCATGCAATTTGGCAACTTTCTTCTGGGCTTTTTTCCAATTATTTGAGCCTAACTTTTTCCGACTGACACGTTTTTGCAGCAATTTCAGCTTGCACTCTGCATCAGCAAAAAACTTTTGGCGTTTAACTAAAAGACCATTGGAAGTTGCTATGAAGTTAGTTAATCCAACATCAACGCCTAACGCTTCACCGTGTGGCATAACTGACGGTACGGAAACATCCCATTGCAGGGTTAGCATCACGTACCAACCACTTGCCTTGCGAACTATTCTCGCTTGCTTAATATTTGCGCCATCAGGGATAGGACGCGATTGATGAAATTTAACGAAGCCAATCTTAGGGAGTTTTAGTACCCCGTTGTTGACAGGATTGACACCCAGTTGCGGAAAAACAAAAGATCGCATTGCTCCCGCTTTTTTGAAACGAGGGAAACCGTGCTTTTGCTCCCACATACTCACGAACGCTTTTTCAAGCCTTCTCAAGGTTTGCTGTAGAACGTGTACGGCGACGGCACACAAAGCAGGTATGTTTGCCCTAGCTGCGGTTAAGCTTTTGCACTGACTGGCATAAGTTGGGCGCTTTGTTTGGGCCCGAATGATGAACTCAGAACGGATAGAACAAGCGTTAACTTGGCAACTGCGAGACTGAAACCAATGCTTGCGCTCTGCTAGCGCGTAGTTATAGACGCAGCGACACTGTTCCAGCCAATCTTCAAAGAAGGCTACTTGTGCTGCGGTTGGTTTCAATTTGAACTCGTAAGTTAAGTTAAACATTCTTTCTATCCTCCTGCCCTAATTATAATGTCGTGACTAAGGGCTAACTCGATTATTCACAAGTCTTAATTAAAGTCGCCCTATAAGGGCGAGGCTTGCACCCAGATCCTTGGTCAAAGAGCGATAGAGCTATCTATTTACTTCTTCTTTATCTAAAATCCTCTTCATTGTCAAGATCATTGAAACATTTATTCATCAATAATTCCAGCTAGGTACAAATGCCATTGTTCATACCAAAGCCTCACTGTAACGGCAATCTAATATCTTTTTGATTTAAGAAGCTTTCCGACCCTCAAAATCCTATGACTTTTATGATAAAAATAAAGGAATTTATGAGTTGTTGCACCCTTAAAAAGAAGTTATAATCTTAGATAAGAGCGAATAGAAAACTAACATCCAGTAAAACAACCTAGCTGAATTAAAATATGAAAACCATGCAAGGTGTTCGGTACAACCTAGCTCTCTACCTAGTCGGTGGCATCGTCTTCATCATCGCCGCCTTAATTTTAAGACCTTTTGCCCTCGTCGGCGCAGGGGATCGCGGTGTCATGATGCGCTTCGGCAAAGTTCAAGATGCGATCTTAGATGAAGGCATCCACCCGATTTTACCGATCGTCACCTCTGTAAAAACTCTCAGCGTGCGTACAAAAAACAGATTTGAAAGCAGATGCAGTCTCCAAAGATTTGCAAAGCATTACTACAGATTTGGCAGTCAACTGGAATGTTGATCCGGCGAAAGTAAATCAATTTTTCCAACAATTGGGAGACGAAAAACAAATTGTTACCAGCATTTTGAGTCCGGCAATTTCTGAAGTTCTCAAACCAGCAAGTTCTAAAAAAAACGCAGAAAAATTATTACTAAGCGCACGGCACTCAAAACCGAAATAGACAACAGCCTCAAAAAGCTCTTGGAACCTTACGGGGTCATTGTCAGAGATGTTTCGTTAATAAATTTTGGCTTTTCTCCAGAATTTAGCAAAGCTATCGAAGCCAAACAAATAGCAGAACAAGAAGCTAAACAGGCAGAATTTACAGTTAAAAAAGCAACCCAAGACGCTCAAGCTGAAATAAACCGCGCTAAAGGTCAGGCAGAAGCTCAACGCTTGCAGCGACAAACTTTAACAGCCGAAATTTTGCAGCAGCAAGCAATTGAAAAATGGAACGGTCAGTTTCCGACAGTAATGGGAGGAGGCGGAACTTTGCCATTAATTAATATTGCGCCGCCGAGTTCTCAAGCTGCAACTCCTGCTAAATAAGCTGCTGCCGATCGTGATTGCTAGGCCGCGGGGAGAAGGGGAGAGGGTCTGAGGGGGAGAGAGCCTGACGGGGAGAGGAATTGAGGGTTCTTCGCTGCGGAAGTGAAGATGTGCTTTTTTCAAGGCCCAACAGCAAGCGTACAAAATACAATTAACAACTAAGGTTAGATTCCGCTTACTTAAGTACGAAGATACAATTTACGTGGCACAAATGCTGAAAAAGGCTAAAGTAATAAGCAACTCGGAAATTGTAAAGGTTTGCTTGAAAGTTCGGCTGATGGGAGATCGGGAGAACCAGTCAATTTCTAATTTAGGTGAAGTGGGGGGTGCCGGCGATCGCCATACTGCATCAGAAGCACTGTGGCTGTGCGATCGAGCCTTGGCAGCTACTAGCAGCGGCATAGTCATTGCTGACGCCAATGCACCCGATTGTCCGATAATTTATTGCAATCCGGCCTTTGAACGGATGACAGGTTACTGTGCCAGTGAAATCTTGGGGCGCAATTGCCGATTTTTGCAAGGCCCCGATACAGATCGAACTACCGTAGCTAACATCCGCGACGCTTTGCGCCAAGGTCGAGAAATCCAGACAACAATCAAAAATTACCGCAAAGACGGCAGTCCTTTTTGGAGCAAATTGTCGCTATCTCCCGTGCGAGACGACAGCGCTAACTTGACTCACTTCGTAGGGATTCAGTCGGACTTGTCGGAACGGATATGTGACGTGCACGAAGCATTGCAGCAAGCTAACGACCAATTGCAAACGATTTTGGAAGCAGTTCCGGGAACAGTATCTTGGATTAGCTCGGATTTGCGCTATTTGGGGGTTAACCAGCACTTAGCCAAATTGCATGGTTTGCGGCCCTCGGCTTTTGTCGGTCAAGATATTGGTTTTCTGGGCGCTAGCTCGGATTTTAACTCTTTTGTGGTGGAGTTTTTTGCCGGCGACGCTACGGAAGCGGTTAAAGAACTCAACGTTAAGCTACAAACCGACGGGAGAGAGTCGGAGGGATACTATTTGATTGTGGCTCAAAAGTACGATCAGGGCAAAGCAGCTTGTCTGGTAGGGATTGACATTACCGAGCGCAAGCGGGCAGAAGAAGCTCTGGTGCTGACTCGCAAGGCGGTAGAAAGTTCGAGTGACGCGATCGGCATCAGCGATGCCAACGGCACTCACATTTATCAAAATCAAGCGTTTTCTCAGCTATTTGAATGGGACACCGCAGAGGAATGTAAACTAGCCGGAGGTATATCGGCAGTTTTTGCTGACCCCGCAGTCGCCCGGGACGTACTCGATACGATCGCCCAGGGTTATTCTTGGTTTGGTGAAATTACCAAGCGCACTAAAAGCGGTAAAACTTTGCAAGTGTTGCTGCGGGCCGATGCTATTAAAGACCGCACGGGGAAAATTGTCGGTCTGATTTACATGAATACCGATATTACCGACCAAAAGCGCACGGAACAAGAGCTGCGGCAAAGCGAGAAGCGCTTTCGATCATTGATTGAAAATGCTAGAGACATTATTGTGATTCTCGACGAGAAAGGCTTTTGCCGCTATGTATCTCCTTCCCTAGAGCGGATTTTGGGCTACCCGACGGCGGAAGTCCTCGGCCGATCTATATTTGACTTGATTCACCCTGACGAATTGCTGATAGTGGATCAAGTGTTCCAAGGTGTGATGCAAACGCCGAGAGTTAGCCTGGGGATGGCGGAATACCGAGTGAAACACAAGGATGGTTCCTGGTGCGTGTTGGAAGCGGTGGCGACGAATTTGCTCAACGAACCTTCGGTGCGGGGAATTGTGGTCAACTGTCACGACGTGACTGAGCGCAAGATGGCTGAAGAACAACTGTTGCACGATGCTTTGCACGATGCGCTCACAGAGTTGCCGAACCGTGCTTTGTTGACTGACAGGTTGGGGCAAGCTTTTGCCCGCGCCCAACGGCATCCGAGCTATCAGTTTGCGGTGCTGTTTCTGGATTTGGACAGGTTTAAGGTGATTAATGACAGTCAGGGACACCGCATGGGCGATCGGCTGTTGGTGGCTGTGGCTCGCCGTCTCTTGACCTGTTTGCGACCAGGCGATACGGTGGCTCGTCTGGGGGGAGATGAGTTTGTGATTTTGCTAGAAGAAATTCACGGTGTTGAGGAGGCGATCGCCCAAGCAAAGGCAATTCTCAAAACGATCGAACGACCGCTTTATTTGGAAGGTAATAAAGTTTTAATTACTGCTAGCATCGGCATTGCTTTGAGTACCGACCAATATCAGTGGCCGGGAGATATTTTGCGCGATGCTGATATTGCCATGTACCGGGCCAAAGCTCTCGGTAAAGCTCGCTACGAAGTTTTTACCAGTGCGATGCACACTCGGGCTGTGGCTTTGATGCACTTGGAACACGATTTGCGGGAGTCGGTTGAAGAACTAAATTTCAAATATCCCATAGTGGATTTCGCCTGTGGGGCGGCGGAAAACTCGCCGATGAGTGAAATCGATCGGAGATTGGAGCGTCCTAAGTCGCAATTGACTACTTTAAAATTGGAATGTCCTTTTACTGTTTATTATCAGCCGATCGTTTGTTTAAAAAGCGGATCGGTTATCGGATTTGAGGCACTGGTGCGCTGGCTGCACCCGGAAAGGGGTTTAGTTTCCCCGATGGAATTTATTGCGATGGCGGAGGAAACAGGGTTAATTACGCCTTTGGGTTTGTGGGTTTTAAACGAAAGCTGTCGCCAAATTATTAAGTGGCAGAGTTTGAATTTATCTGTGGGAAATTCGCCGCTGACAGTCGCAGTAAATCTTTCCGGAAGGCAGTTTGCCGAACCCGAGTCGATCGAGCAAATTAAGCAAGTTTTGCTGGAAACAGGTGTTGACGCTCGCTGTTTGAAGTTGGAGATTACTGAGAGTGTGGTGATGGAAGATGGAGAAGCGGCGGCGGCGATGCTTTCGCATTTGAGAGACTTGGGTATCGGGCTGTGTATTGATGATTTCGGCACTGGTTATTCGTCTCTGAGTTATTTGCACAAGTTCCCGATTAATATTTTGAAGGTCGATCGCTCTTTTGTTACCCGCATCGGGGAAATGGGCGAAAATTTGGAAATCGTGCGGGCGATCGTCATGCTGGCCCGCAGTTTGGGGATGGAGGTAGTGGCAGAAGGGGTCGAAACCGCCGCCCAATTGGCTCAAATGCGGGCGATCGGCTGCGAGTACGGTCAGGGGTACTTTTTCTCTAAACCTCTCGACAGTGCGGCAGCTACAGCCTTGTTGAGGCGATCGCCGAAATGGTGAACTGAACCAAATATTTAATTTGTATTTTGAAAAATATTAAAACTCTTGCGGTCTGTGCTTATTGCAAAGTCAATAAGGGCGATCGATCTTTTAGTAATCGATGTCTTGAGTGTTAAAATTACAATTGAGTATAATAGCAAACTGCTGAAAGATTGGCTGCGAGGTTGCGGGAATTGGGCATAGATCCTGATGCTGTGTAGGAAATTGGATAAAGTACGCGCGGCGAAGCTATCCCGTAGGGAATCGCCCTTGATGTATCTCAATCATCTAGTGGCAAGTCGCGCAGGAAATAAAAGCGATCGCGCCCTAAATCTTCGCCTTTAATTCGCCCTAAGTAACCAGTCAAAGGTGAGGAAAGTTCTATTAAAATTTGGTGCATTTCTTCATATTTTAAAGGTTGGGGCGACATAGAAAAGGCATAAGCACCGTGAAGCTGATTAAATTCAACACTTGTTGATTTTGTTCTTTCCAAAAAGTCTTTGACTAGCTGAACTATGTGCGATCGCACTTTAAGCTTTTCCCGCACATCGTCAATATAGCGATTAACCTTAGCATCGGCTTCCTCACCAAACGGCTGTTGTTCCAAACAAGGTTTTAACTGTAATAAATCGATCGAACCTGGTTGCTTAGCTTTCAGTTCAACCAGCTTTTGCAATGTTTCTGGGCGAATTACATTCATTTTACTACCAATAGCTGCTTGATTAGCTGGATTAGTTAAAGGCCCAGCCGCCAAAATAATTTTAACCGATCGATCGAACCTATCTTGACCCAAGTGAGTCAAACCTAAATGAATTAGTTGAGCCGTTACACTATTAGGTACACTTTCATGTTTGCTAGCTTTGCACTCTCCCGCTACTGGATAGGGAGTCTCGCAATAAAAGTCCAAACCACCCGCGCCGCCTGTTGATTCTGGATTGAGACTAGCTTTCGGATTAGTGTTAGAATTGGCAAAACCTAACTTGACACAACTTTTGCGGACTAACTTTTCAAATGTATTACCATCGCTAGAGTTTCCGATTTGTGCAATTGTTTTAATCCAATCTAAATCAGGATCTGGTTTTGCTGCTGGTAATTTTTCCGACCAACCTAGAAACATTTTGATTTCTGCCTCTAATTGTTTAGCTTTTGGGTTAGTGGTGGATAAATGCACTAATGCACTTTGCAACTCTTCCAATTCTGGATGTTCAGGAGGCTCAAATGTTTTCAGCTTGTGACTGCGTTTAGCAAAGATAGACTCGCTCAACACAGGCGTTGAATCAGTAACAGTTAGGGATTTTGGCAAAGATACAAAATTGCCACTAGATTGCACTGACATTTCAAGCGGCTGAGGTAGCAGATAGATGCGAAGATGAGCTAGAAAAATGTAACGCCCTTGTAGGAGAATTTGCTGTAATCCCTCTGTTTTCCAGATGGTTAATCGCGACAAAGCCTCTAAATCTAAAGGTTCAGGATTATCCAGTGGTTTGCACGATTCGCACCTAGCCCAAGCTTTTATCAAAACTCGATCAGAATTTAACTGAGCAAGTGCCTTTTGAGCAATGGGCAAAAAGTGCGAGCGATAATGTTGCTCGTAGGGTAGCAAATCAACCGAAAGATTAGCTGGATACAAAGCAAATGTCCGCCCCCGATTCAGAAACATCCGAGGCATAGCTGCTATCGTTCGTCCTTGAATTAAAGCCTCAATATCGGGATTGGGTAAAGCCAGAGCTGTTTGAAGCAAAATAGAGTTGCCCATGGTTAACTAAATAGGTCACTTATATCCCCATCATCTGTATCATCACTACTGGGAGGGTTGAAAATGTCTTCTAAAAGTAGGCTTTCATCTTCATCGTCAACCGCAGGCATTTCACCGGACGGATCGCTCAAAATTTCCCGCAGTAAAAGATTCTCAAAAGTGAGCTGCTTCTGAGATATGAAATCAAAAACCTGGTCTTGTGTTAAATTATAATCTCGGCATTTTTTACAAACAGCACAGAGAGCCAGCAGCGGTTTTATTTGCTCTTCAATCAAATACACCACCTCACCGCCTTTTTCTACTGATACGAGTTGTTCCAGTAGTTGGTAGGCTTTAGAATTTTTCTTAATATTGTCGATTTTTGATTGGGAACGGACTAAACAACCGCGCGTCAAATCAAATGTTTGATAATCAATTAAGCGTTTTAATCCAGCAACTAATTCGGATTGAGAAGATTGAATTATCGCAACACCAATATTGATAGCTCTTCCGTTTTCTGTACCAATTATCTTGAAATTTATCCAATCGGCATTTTTTGCTTTTGGTTTAATATCGGCGGTAAGGTCATCAACTGTTACCTTGTCAATCGTCTGACCTTTCAAGGTTTCAAAGCCAAAGAAAATAGCCTTAGCAAGTGTGGAATTATCCTCCATATCATCTCGGATGTCTCCCTCAAGTTCCTTGGTAAAAGCAAGCTCAAACCGTTCAGCAGGATCTTCTGGAAGTTCAGGCATTGGAGGCATAAAAACTTTAAAATTCTCGGCACACCACGTCAAAGCTTCCCGTACCGTTGGCTTACCTCTGCCATATTCTCTCAGTTGACTTTCCTCAAATGGGTAGACCGGATGAGGAGGGTTTAAATTCCTGAGATGATAAAAATCTTGCAACCATAACTGGACTAAATCAACTAAAGAATCGCCATTCAAGTATTTTAAATCGATTGGTTTTCGCTGCGTGTATGTTGAAACTCTATCTGGTATGCCGCCAGACATTACGTGAACAGTTTCTGTCCACGTATAGGGCATCATTACTGTGATAATAACCAAACCTTGACCGAGTTCTGAGTGTTCGAGAGTATCGTACAAACGCTTAACTAGATCGGCAATTACCTGCGGTGTTGTCAAGCCATCATCTCTACAACTTGTATTTACATCTATTTCATCAAAACAAATGATTACAGGACTGTAGTAACTCACCAAATTCAAAATTTGCTGGACATTATTCAGAGATTCTGCTTCTCTGTCCTGATTAGTCTTGCCGGAATTAGCCGGCAATCCTAGTTCCTCAGCTTTAGATTTATCTAACTCTTCACCAGATAACCATTTGATAGCAAAAGGTGTTTCAGCTTCTGATAACGTCCACAACACAGCTCGAACAATATAAGGATCTGCCTTTAATTTTGTTTTGAGAACTTGCTTAGTCAGGGTGTTCATGAAATTCTTATTTTTAGTGGCCCAACTAGCACATACTCTGTCAAATCGATCTATCAGTTCTTGAGGAGAAAGATTCTGTGAAGCAGAATTGATAGCTTTGAAACCTTCGTTTGCCATTGCTGCCGCTATTTCCTGCCATTGCATGACACTTTGGCTCCCTGTATGGCTCAAACTGTTAGCTAAAGTTTGCTGAAATTGGTATTTTATCAAGTTTAAGTCGGTGTAATTATTAACACTGGCATAAACGAACAAAGCACCACCATTACTTTCTAGTCTGCGGCGGATGCGACTTAAAATGTGGCTTTTTCCCACTCCCTGCTGAGCAGTTAATACCAGGGAAGTCACCTTTTCTTGACTGGATTGACTTGTCTGTACTTTTTCAACGGCCTGAAAAATGGCATCGGAAGCATGAGCATTTAGAGTGGGAATATCGGGGAACCCTTTTCCCCAAATATCTTGTTCTTTGACAATGCCAGCTTTGCTAAATGGATTGTGATTTTGGATTGCAGCATTGACGGCTTCTATCGGAGAAACTTCTATATTGTTCATAGCGAGCGGGTGTGAGGTTAACGAACTACAAAAAGATTGAGGGCAATTTTATGAATTCAAACGCTTGGCGTAGTAACGCAATGCACCACCAGGAATGGTGATTGAGTCTTCACGTTTATCTGGGGTGATGTCTTGCGTTTCTCCTGCCATTAGCTGAAAAATATCATTAGCCTGCATTTCTAACAGCCACTCGTTGAACTCCGATCGCCCTACCATTTCCCCGATCGCCCGACGCATCCGATAAATCGGCACTAAATCGTCTAAGTTATAATCCCGGTTCAAGCTGTCATACACATCGAGCGCCACAGCCTTAAAATCGTCATAGGATGCGATCGTCCCTACATCCCCCTTCCCCTTATCAACCGCAACACTCGCCGTACCATCCTGATGCCGAATCCACTTCAACAAAGAATTTCCCAGCCGAGTACCAATTTGAGAACCATCAAACTCAAACAAAGAATCCTTACTTTTGAGCCCCTGCGCTAAAACTTCTTTCCCCTTAGCGCTCAATTCCACCAGCGTCACCCGATTTACCAGCGAATACTCGATCGCCCCAGTCGCCTGCAACTCGCCGAGCACTTCCACATATCTCTGACTCGTCTCATTAGTCCGCACAATCCGCTTAGTCAAATCCCCCTTTTTGACCTTCATCCTCCCGCCGCCCAAATCCCACAAATTCAGCAGTACCCGAACTTTTGCCTTCGCATCCCACACCGCTTGCTCTTCCGGTGTCAAAGTGTTAGACACCGGAATTTCATCTTTCTCAGACATATTCATACCTTTAAATACTTGTTCTTAGTATCAAATTTTATCATAAATCTTGCTGCCAAACCTCTCCACTTTTCCGTAAAATCCCGCGCGAGGCTGTACACAACTTCGACCCATTTCATTTCAAAATAATTGTGATTGACTAAAAGGAAATCGTTTGATAGAATACCTAATCTAACGAGCGATCGCACTTCCAATTCTCCACAGCAAATGCGATGAAACACTCTGAAGCACAGCCCGCTTTCATCCAGCAAACTCAACAAATCTAGCGATCCCAACCGCAGCTAACAACCTGTAACCCAGCTTAACTGCGACTTTAGTTCAATGCCAGATTCAGCCTTTAGAAAGACGAATTCAACCTCAACATCTTGTTACATTGCAAAGGCAATCAAAAAATTGAACAACATTTTACCCATGAAAAATATTCCCGACCAAATTTCCGACATCAAAGAAAAACTTCCCGATTTGACTCCCACCCCTCCTGGTTTAAAAGCTCAAGCATCTAGCCACGACCTCAAAGCCCGTTTAGATTGGGGCGAACCCGGACTCACAATCATCGACGCTCGTCCTTTTGAAAGCTTTGCCAAAAGCCACATTACCGGCGCCGTAATGATGCCAATGGACGAATTAGTCGGTCGAGCACAATCGAGTTTAGAACCCGTCCGCGACATCTACATCTACGGCGAAAACGACCAACAAACCGCCGAAGCGGCCAATCTTCTCCGCGCAGCAGGCTTTCAAAAAGTAGCCGAACTAAAAGGCGGAATTCCTGCTTGGAAAGCCATCGATGGCCCCGTAGACGGCTCTGGCGAACACGATACTCCCGGCCCCGACGCCTACAACGTTTTTTCTCGCTTGCAACACCACGCCGAAGCTCAGAAAATCAACAAATAACCTCAGATTGGCGGCAGGAGTCGCCCATAAAATCTGACACTTAATAAACCCGGTATCGCAAAAGTTACCGGGTTTTTCAATCAGAACTTATACCAAATCCCTCTTAAATTTTCTTAGTCCGCGTGGGCGAAGCCAGCGCTTAGGCGGACGAAAGTTTGTCTAATAGCGATTTCAACCGCCGACTCTTAATTTTCTGCCATCCAAATATGCCTTAACTTCCCCAAACATGAGGCGGTTTGCATCAAAAGTAATCCGTTTAACAGCTTCATCAAAAGAAAGCCAAGCAGAATTTTGAACTTCCTCCTCTTGCAAAACAACTTCCATCGAATTGACAAAACCTAAAAAATAAGTGACAGTTTTTTCAATCGGCTCCCCATCTTTCACAAAAGAATAGTGTTCTGTAAAACTCGGCTCATCCAGCATTTCAAAATCCGATATACCTGTTTCCTCCTCAAATTCCCGCTTTGCCGTTTCCGCAGGAGATTCCCCGGGGTTCGCGTGACCTTTCGGAAACGCCCAATGTCCCGCTTGATGTTGAATCAACAAAAACAAAGCATCAGCTTCCTTGCCAAAAATCGGCACAATCCCAAAACATTCATCTTTCATTTTTCTGATATTTCCTATTAACTATTATGTTTTTTTAGTCCGCGTAAGCGAACTTAATTTGGGGAGATGCGGTTTCAATCGCCGAGTCTCTGAAATTCCCACCCTAACCGAGTCGGCTGTTCATAAACCCGCTTCAAAGTATTAACATCTCTCGCTGAAATAGGCGGAGGATTTCTCACCTGAGAAAAATAAAGCACATCAGTTTCCATCAAACTGTGACCCCAAATTCCCAAAGCGTGGCCCAACTCGTGCCGCGCCGTCGCCGGAATATACTTACCCACTTGATTCGGATTCAAATAAACCGAAAACCGATGAGATAACACAGTTTTATCCCCATCCCGACGGGCGTACAATTCATAGGTAGCCTCTCCAGAGCGCGATCGCAAAACCCCTTGACGCAAAGGCGGAGCCCGACGTAAAATCCTAATATCAGCCACCTCCGAACTATCCACCACTTCCAAAGGCAAATAAACCCCCCATTCCCGCACCACTTCCAACACAGCCGCTACCCATTCTTCAGACTTATTAGCATCCACTGGACGCTCAACATAAACCTGAATCGGAAACTTAGACCACAACAAATGACCGAAATTCGGTGGCTTAAGCTGGTCAAAATAATCACCACTATCCGTGGAATCTTGCCAATTCGCTAGCGTTGGCGGCAAAGGGTGAACCTGTGGCTGCGGCAAACTATTAGGGAGAGAAGAAAGAGTCGCCGCCGGAGTATTAACCTGAGTAAAAATTATGAAGCTAAAACAACATAAAGCCAATCCCAAACCAGACAGCAATCGAGGTTTTACTGTCACTTTCCACAACCGCATTTTTCTGACTGCACTTAAATTTCATCTTTAGGGCGGGCTAGAAGCCCACCCCACAATATTTATTTATGTGGCACGGGCGTCTCGCCCGTGAGCTATCTGCGGTTAAAAATCGAAATATTATAACTTAGGCGCCAACCAACCAGCACTCAAAATCACAGTCAAACCCATAAAAACAATAGACAGACCCCAAGTAATCCGGTTCAGACTCGTTTCTGCACTCTTGGCGCTGGTAAACAATTGAGCTTGTCCGCCAATCCCTCCAATACCATCGCCTTTAGGACTGTGCAGCAACACAAAAATTACAAGTCCTAAAGCAGACAAAGACCAGATAACTTGTAACACAGAAATAATATTCATAATCTGGGGTAATTGGTAATTAGTAATCGGTAATTTATTATCATATCAAATTCGGTCGATCGCGCACATCCAGTCGATCGACCGCAATTTATGCAGGGACAGGGCAGTGCCGTGTCCCTACTGCTGCGTCCCTACTACAATCGGACTCGCACCGGAGTGCGATTGGCGCGAACTTCAAACTCAGCCGATCGAATCATCGATCGTCCCGTCATCTCCGGGGGCTGAGGCAACCTCAACAGCTCCAGAATCGTGGGCGCAATATCCGCCAAACAACCATCCGTCCTCAGAGGAACATCCGTTCCGTGACCCGGAATCTTCCGACCTTCACCTTCTACCAGAATAAACGGCACCGGGTTAGTAGTGTGAGCCGTCCAGGGATTCCCGTCATCGTCAAACATTTGCTCAGCATTTCCGTGGTCAGCAATAATAATTGCCGTTCCCCCAGCTTTACTAATGGCGCTCAACAGCCGCCCCAAACATTTATCCACAGTTTCGCACGCAATTATCGTCGCATCCATCATCCCCGTATGACCAACCATATCCGGGTTAGCGTAGTTAATCACCATAAACGAATAGATGCCTTTTTCCAAAGCCGTCACCACTCCATCCGTCACCAGATCCGCCGACATCTGGGGCGCCTCATCGTAAGTCCCCACCATCGGAC
The DNA here is from genome assembly GCA_022701275.1 of Microcoleus vaginatus PCC 9802. Classification (NCBI taxonomy): domain Bacteria; kingdom Bacillati; phylum Cyanobacteriota; class Cyanophyceae; order Oscillatoriales; family Microcoleaceae; genus Microcoleus; species Microcoleus vaginatus. Next base: position 3,018,345 of record CP031740.1, on the reverse strand, counting down.
TCTGCACCAACTCCCGGTGTTCCCCGATAAAAGGCTCTTCCAGACCCCCATTAAAAAAATAAGTCACATGAGCGTACTTTTCAGTTTCCGCTGTCCGCAACTGCTGCAAACCATGGCTAGAAATCACCTCGCCCAGAATATTGTTCAAATTTTGCGGTTCAAAAGCCACCATTACCGAGAGTTTCGGATCGTACTGAGTAAAAGTCGCAAACGCCAGGCGCTCAATTAACTTCCGTTCAAACCCCTTAAAATCCGGTGCCACAAAAGCCTGAGTCAATTCTCTCGCCCTGTCCGGGCGAAAATTAAAGAAAATTACCCCATCCCCGGATGCCACCGCCCCCGGAGAAATCCGAGTCGGAACAGCAAACTCGTCCGTCACTCCTTCAGCATAGGAGCCCTGCAACACATCCACAGCCGATCGACCGTCAGGCGCGCCCTCAGTCGTCATCACCTCGTAAGCGCGCTGCACCCGATCCCAGCGCTTGTCCCTGTCCATCGCGTAGTAGCGACCGCTGAGGGTCGCAATCCGACCGACCCCTACCTCTGCGATATAACTTTCAATCTTGCCTAGAGCTTCGACACCCTCTTTCGGAGTAGTATCACGACCGTCTGTAATCGCGTGAATGCAAACCTCAGAAATTCCTTGTGCTTTTGCTAATAGCAGCAAACCCTTAATATGACTGAGATGGGAATGAACCCCACCTTCAGAACAAAGACCAGTCAGGTGCAATTTGCCGCCCGTGGCGCGGACTTTCTTGCAAAGCTCAACCAGCGCCCGGTTGTTGAGCAAAGAACCATCTTCCACTGCATCCGAGATCCGCACCAACTCTTGAGGAACCACGCGGCCCGCGCCCAGATTCAAGTGACCAACCTCTGAGTTACCCATTTGCCCGTCTGGCAGCCCTACCGCCCGACCCGATGTGTGAATCAGAGTTTTGGGATAAGCGGCCCAGAGACTGTCCATCACGGGTGTTTTTGCCGCGGCGATCGCATTTCCGTCTTTTTCTTCACGATAACCCCAGCCGTCTAGAATAATCAGCACTACAGGAGATACAGACGCTTGTGCCATGCGAATACCTTATTTACAATAATTAATTTCTCGATTTTCATGATTTCCGATTTTGCGGAACATCTTCCGCTCATCAGTTTACATATTTTCTCGGCTCCGGCTGAACACAGCCCACCAAAATTCCCTTAACCACAGCATTTTTGGAACTAATTTCGACCTGCTTTGGGAATGGTTTAATTGATTGCCTTGCCCTGTACTGTGAATGCACAGTCGGAGACTGTTACCGATCTCACCAACAGCGACCCTGCTTTTGCCGCCGCATTTTCACGAATTGTTCAACGGTAGGTTGCTATTGAAACACTAAGAAGATTACCACAGATTGCGGACTTTTACTACTGCCTCAAGGAATAGATTAAATAGCTTTGACTGGGCTGGGAATAACTTTAAACGAGTTGAGCAAAAATCCGTTTCCGAATCGGCTCACTTTTAGCGGACATAAAATTCTACAACATCTTTTTTAATTTTGACATCGTAATTGCCAAAGAAATCGTGACCGAGCAGACCTATTGGCATTTGTTTGGCGATCGCCACTTCGACATTTTGGATCACAGCACCCCCAACCCGGATCGATCGCACCAGACCGATCGGGAACTCGACAACGCTACCGTCAGCGATCCCCGCTCTCACGGTACGCACCGGCCTCACTCCCAGTGCAGTAGCCATCCGCTGAGAAATCAAAGTGCCACTCGCCCCGGTATCGAGAATCATCTCAAAAGTCTTGTTGCCGTTAAATACCACATCAATCACCGGCGTCCCGCCTGCGCGACGCTTGATTTTAGCTTGAAATACCTGTGGATTCCCCCGTGGCTTAGCCGGTTGAGTGGCTGGGGGTTTGGCACCAGGATTGGATGGGTTCCAAAACTGAGAGTACAATTTGCCAGTGGTGAATCCTGATCCCGTTATAGTGCGATCGAGCGACTGGGAACTCACATCGGGCACCAATGTCATCACCTGAGTTTCTGGCTGACGTGAATCAGAATGCACCTCGCCGCCCCCCACCGATCCCACACCCACCAAAACGGTCGCAAAAACAAAGCCCGATCGCCAAATTCGCTTGAGAATCACTTTTGCCATGATCTAAATACCTTGATTGATTCAATATTTCCCACAACGACCGCCATTGATATCCTAACTTGCTCCTGAAAACCCAGCGCCCGAAGAGCCTGATCAGAGCATGAGGAAAACTTGGCAATTTTCAAGTGATCGCATAACATCGAACACAGATAAACTTATAAACGGCAACAGGCTGTAATTGCAGAGCCTTGTTGGAGATCTTGAAATTAAGCAGTTAGGGGCGATCGGCAATGCACAAACTTTTATATTTTGCGACTATAGGACTACTAGCTTTCTCGATCGGAGGATGCGGTGGCGACGAGGCCAGCAACACAGCCAGCCCCAGCCCCAGCCCCAGTGCAGCCTCTCCGTCTCCGGCCGCCTCTGCCAGCCCCACCCCAGCAACTCAGCCTTTCCAGTCTCCAATAGTAGCCGCCCAGCCTCCAGGGTTAATTCGATCGACCAACCCAGAGGAACGAGCGAGACAGGCTCAAACAAATATCGGCGACAAAAAGGACAGAAATCCAACGCTTCCGCTTCAGCCGGTGCCCCAAGGCCCTGTGACAGCGAATCCCTCTCAGTTAGACCCCTTTGGGCCGCTGCCGCCGATCGCATTACAAATCCCAGCAGGAGCCAACGGAGCGGGTGGGATTACCTCAGAACTCCCCAAACTGCCACAGCGAGAAGTAGCCGTGCTACCCGAGCTTCCCGAGTTATTGGCTCCCCCCCCACTTAACAGGCCTAATCAGACGGTTACTATCCCCAGACCACCCACGGGCGGTCGAGGGGGCACTCAGCAAGTACGAGGTCGATCACAAGGCCCTTTACTTCCCGGAGGTGAGGGGGGGCAAATTGGCTCGCCGCCCCAAGTTCCAGGGCTAACTGCTCCTCGGTTAGGTGGCGGTGGCAGAAATGGTTCCTTACCCGGAGGCACCGGGGTGCAAATTGGCTCGCCGCCCCAAGTTCCGGGGCTCACTCCTCCTCAGTTAGGTCGTACTCGTACATCCCCGCCGGGACTCGAACCGATTGCAGCTAGACCCATAGGAGTGCCGGATCTGCCGGAACTGCCAGTAGACAAGCGCCCGCCCCAATGGAGAGACCCCAATGCCAGGGCAAGAAGAAATACTGGCACCCGTCCTCCTGCAACTGGGCCAATAGCAGTTAGACCCCAAGGTGCGCCGAATCCGCAGCCTCGCCAGCCTCGCCGTGCGGGTCCCCCGCGCCCGCCCCAGCCAATAGCAGCTAGGCCTATAGGAGTACCGGATCTGCCGGAACTGCCAGTAGACAAGCGCCCGCCCCAGTGGGTAGACCCAAATCCGCCGCCTCCTCCCGTGATCCCAGTAGTTCCGCCACCGCCGCCACCGCCTTCTACTGACATCGCTACAGGCACTGAAGTCAGCGGGGTGGTAAAAGTCGGGAACGAGACGCAAGTGATTGTCAAAGTACCGAATGAACCAACTAGCCGATATGTCAAAGTCGGGCAGCGGCTGTCTAACGGGCAAGTGTTGGTGAAGCGGGTTGATCTCAAGCAAGGAGCAGATCCGATCGTGATTCTGGAGGAAAACGGCGTTGAGGTAGCCAAAGGTGTTGGCGAAAAACCCGCAAGTCGCCAATCACAACCAGCCAATGCAGTTATTAGCCGTCTCCCAAATCCGAATAGCTCAGCGCGACGCTGAAAATTGACAGTAAAGCAGGAAAAATGCTAAAGGCAAAAATTAGAGTTTTTGCCTTTTTGCATTTAGGGCAGATCTCGAACCTGAAGGTAAAATTAGTAGAGGGATTAAAAAATAGAGGACTTTTCAGCGAGTATTAGCTTCTATAAAATCCCTATTAGTAATTGAAGTTAAAGGAGATTGATCATGCTCGGTTCAATTCAAAAATTAGGGATGGTGATATTAGTTGCTTCTTGTATCGGCAGCGCCACTAATCTCTTGAATCCGCAGCCATCAATGGCTCAACCAAAACCAGAAGAAGGAAAACGCTCTCCCTTCTGCCAAGGCAACCCTCCTACGGGAAGAGTAAAATGCAATTACGAGGGAGGCGATAACTACGAGGGAAATTTCGTCAATGGCCTGCCCGACGGCACTGGAGTCTACGTGTATGCTAATGGCGATCGCTACGAAGGAAATTTTCGGAAGGGAGTGCCAAATGGTAGAGGGACATTCATTTTTAAAGATGATGCCCGCTACACAGGCGTGTTCCAAGACGGCACAATGAGATCTGGGACGGTCGTTTTTGCCAACGGCGAGCGCTACGTCGGAGAGTTCGCAGTCGTCAGGAACGTTCAGACTGATGCCATTAGCAGCCAACCCTCAGGGCGGGGTCAATTTTTTTATACCAATGGCGATCGCTACGAAGGACAATTTTTTGCAGGTTCGCCCTTTGGCCCGGGGGTATTGGTGCGGGTAGACGGCACTCGCTGTTCCGGCAGGTTTTTCAATCAAGAACTTGACGCTAGTGTCTCCTGCAGTTTCCCCAACGGTACGCGCTATGAAGGAGAATTGCGAAAGGGAGTGCCTCACGGTGTCGGGACAATGATCGATGCTAGCGGTAGGCGCTTTCCGGGGGTATTTCGCAACGGCAAGCCCGGAGTTTCGTAAAGGATAAATGATTGAGGTTTTCAGCCAACTTTTGACAACAAATGGGACAAAAGACAAAGGACAGAAGAAGATAATATCTAACAGCGCATAGGAGAAAGTTGATTGATGATTTCCCGTTCTTGGCTCAGTGGAATCGCTTTATTAGTTGCATCAGTGTTGGGAATTGGTAGTTACGCGATTGATCCCCTGCCCTCAATGGCGCAAGGAACAGAAGCTAAAACCGGTCGCTGCGTGCCAGCTATCGCTACAGGTAGAGTTAGGTGCGATTATGACAGCGGTGATAGCTACATCGGACAGTTCGTTAACGGTTTGCCCAGTGGCACTGGGGTATACGTATATTCCAACGGCGATCGCTATGAGGGGCAGTTCCGTCTGGGCAAACCAAATGGTCGAGGACAATTTATATTTAAGGACGACGCCCGCGTGGAGGGCATATTCCGAGATGGCAAAGTTAGTTCCGGGACAGCTATTTTTACTAATGGCGATCGCTATATAGGGTCGTTTTCTCTTGATCAAAAAGTAGGCGTGCCCACGGGACAAGGGCAATTCATTTTTGCTAATGGCGATCGCTTTGTGGGTCAATTTTTAGGGGGCAAGCCTTTAGGTACGGGAGCGTTCACCCGCGCTGACGGCAGTCGGTGTTCGGGACAGTTCTATACTCAAGAACTTGATGGTAGGGGTAACTGTTCGTTCTCCAACGGTATCCGCTATGAGGGAGAGTTACGCAAGGGATTGCCTCACGGTAAGGGCACAATTATCGATACCAGAGGTCGGCGGCTTCCGGGAGTATTCCGTGAGGGCCAGCGACTAGAGCAATAAACTGGGAATAAGTGCTATCTGTTAGTAAGGGCAGGTTGATGGCTAAGAATTTTTGCACACAACCTGCCATTGCTAGGTTTTAAAGTTACAACTATTGATAATTTATGATCGGCTTTTTCTCAGCCGAATTGCTAATGTTAAATATCCACTTAATGGAGTTAATGGAGGCGTTTTGATATGACAACTACTACTTCTGCTTCCGGCCGCACTGGCCAGTTTCCCTTCGACTTTGCCCCGCAGCGGACTCAAGATGCTGATTTGTTGCGACAACTCAATTTTGTGCCCGGCTTGAAGGAAATATTGGCTTTGCGACAAGTTCATGCTTTGGAACACGCTACGGTTTGGGTACTTGGCCAATCGATTGGTGCAACGACAGCAAGAACCGATAATGAGTTATTGGGCGGGATGTCCACAGACCAAGGGTTTTATCTTTATGGCCACGTTAACATTGTACAGTTGCATCAGGCAGTACGCGAGGCTTTGCAGCGGATTGCAAGCGGAGAGTGGGATTTAGCTGTACATCCCCGCTGTGGCACGAATTTGTCGGTGGCAATGCTGCTAACGGCTGGACTTGCTGTTGGCATCAATTTAGCCCTGCCTCGGGGGCCTATTCTGCAACTTTTAGGTTTGGGTGCAGCGGCGGCTGCTGCGGCTCAGTTAGCTCCTGATGTGGGATCTCTGGCTCAGCGGTACGTCACAACTGCTATTCCGTTTAATTTGAGTGTTGTTGATATTACTGTAAGTCACGACTTCTGGGGACGCGAAGCTCATTTTGTTCGGGTGCGTTGGGTTGAATAGCTGCTGCGGGAGGGCAAGAGTGGGAGAGGGGGAAAGTTGACAAAATCTTCTTTCTTCCCTCAACTTCGATCCGTTAAATTCCCTACACGGCTTTGTTGCCGAACTTCCTTCTTCCTTCTTCATCATTTTGAGAGAATCGGTACTATTCAAAAGTTAATTGGGGCGACTTATCAACTTACTTTTATTCGATAACTTGATACTACATACTAATATCTATATTTTCCATATTTTTATAACTTCATATTATATTCAAATTCCATCTTTACCGCTAATGTGTCAGCTATGAAAAGCTCGGATTTACTTCCTAGGCGACTTGTCAGAAAATAGCAGGATAAGGTAAAATCGCTTATTAGAATTTTTCGCGGCAAAGTCAATAAAAAAAATGTGCAAATTACCGATCGATAAAACCTGGCTGCCAAGTCTAGTGGCTGTCAGCTTAGCCGTAGCAGGCAACAGCTTTTTGCCTTTAACCCACTATGCGAGTTTTGCTAGCGAAATATCCCCAACTAACGAACCAGAAAGAGTTCCTGACGGCAAGATAGTTCCAGTTAATGGAAAAGTCAATGTTAGATTAACGAATAAAACCAACGATCGACTATTTTTTTACGTGGTTGGACAGACTAACCGCCAGAGTTTAGCGGAAAATTCAACAATCGCGTTGCCAGCATTGACACTACCGGCCTCAATTGTATTTAGGCGACTAGATGGGGCATTATTGAAACCCAGTTTGAAACCTGGTGGCGAAGGAACTCTAGAGGTAAGATTAGACGAGACAAATGATTTAGGTTTGGATAAAACATCTTTAAGGATTCGGAATGACGGTGCACTTTTTCTCAGATAGAAAACTGCCAAATTTAAAGAAGTAACCTTCATTAAATATATGTCTGCGTTAATCTGTGTGTATCTGTGGCTAAAACGTTCAATCGCCCTTAACCCAGCAATTGTCAGACAAGAGTTGAATCATGTAAAATCAACTTGACGATCGCCCCGACAACTCGACCTCACCCTTCCTTACACCATCCGAGTTCCTATGTCAATCAAAAAGATTCTTTCCATAGCGCTGTTAATTTTTATCCCCATTTCCCTCGCCGCTGAGTATTTGCACTGGGGTTCCCTTGCAGTTTTCATCACATCCGCTTTAGGCATTATACCTCTGGCGATTTGGTTGAGTACAGCAACAGAAGAAGTGGCGATCGTTACAGGCCCCTCCATAGGCGGCTTATTAAATGCAGTCTTCGGCAATGCTACGGAATTAATTATTGCAATAGTTGCCCTGAAAGCTGGCTTAATTGACATTGTGAAAGCCAGCATAACTGGTACAATTATCAGCAACTTGCTCTTAGTGATGGGATTTTCCATGCTGTTAGGAGGAATCCGTTACAAAGAACAGGAATTTAAGCCAATAATCGCGCGGGTGAACGGTTCCACAATGACTCTAGCAGTTATTGCCATCCTGCTGCCGACAATGGTAATTTATACCTCCAATGGAGTCGAACCCGCAGCTATTCAGAATCTTTCCTTAATAACGGCGATCGTCCTAATTGCAGTTTACGCTCTAACTCTCCTATTTTCATTAAAAACTCACAGCTATCTTTACGAGGTTGGGTTACTCGAACTAGAGTCAGAAAATCCGCAAAATACCAAAGATGAATCTACTACGCACAAACCGAATTTGTGGCTGTGGATAGGAGTGCTAGTTGCCTCAACTGTTGCCGTTGCTTTTGAATCAGAAATTTTCGTTGGTGTTGTCGAAGAAACTACCAAAGGATTGGGATTGACGCCGCTGTTTACAGGGGTAATTCTGTTGCCGATTGTTGGTGGCGCGGCCGAATATGTAACTGCGGTAGGAGTTGCGATGAAAAACAATATGGATTTGTCAGTTTCTGTCGCAATGGGTTCGAGTTTGCTAGTTGCTTTGCTGGTAGCGCCGGTGTTGGTGATTATCGGATTAGTAATTCATCAGCCGATGGATTTAAACTTCAATCCGTTTGAAGTAGTTGCAGTTGCCATCGCAGTGACAATTGCCAATCTAATTAGTATCGACGGGCGCTCTAATTGGCTTGAAGGAGTGCTGCTTTTAGCAACATATATCGTGTTAGGAGCAGCATTTTACTTTCACCCCATTACTTGAACTAACAATTTTTTTGGAGGGGCAATCCCCCGTGGTTGCCGCTCTTCCCTGGAAAATAACTTATCTTCTTTCTGGTTTGTTATTCCTTTTTGTCTTCTGCCGTTAATTAAAAAAATAATTTTAGGGCAGAAAGTGATTACGGACAGCGACACTGTTGAACAGGAAAACACTCTCGTCTGCAACTTCTTTTTCTGCCTTTACGGTCGCGACAATCAGAAGTATCTCGACATTCTACCCTATCTTCACAAATTTGCTGACGGGGAAAAGTACCTAAGTTTTGTATAGAAACTTGAGCCGTAAGCGAACCTTGTTCTATAACTTGGTCATTTTCTTTGATTTCATAGAGAAAGTTATTTTCTCCCTCTAAAACCGAAAAAGTTCTTGTTTTGTGACTGTTACCCAACTTAAATCCAAAATCCTCGGAGAACTCACCTTTATTGTAACTTCTGTCTGTGTAGGGATAGGGGTTACTTTCCATGCCATCAGTCACATTTTTAATCATTACCCTCCTGTTAGGGGCGGGAGGAGTTTTGCTGGAGGCAAATCGAGCGCTTTGCGAATCAGGGGTGATCACAGTACCGGCACAAGTACCTACATATTCAACGCGCTTAAATTGAATCAAATTAATATTAAAAGTGTTTTCGTTTTTGACCCTAAATTGTGCGTTGTTAGTCTGCTGAGCGCTGACTGTGAAAGCTGCTAGCGTCAAAAAAGTGGCCCCGAGAAAAATAGCTAGAAGTTGGATTTTTGGTTTCCCCGTAACAAATAGGGCGTGTTTCATCTCTCTACCTCTAATGTAAATAGATAGCCTTTTGTTAACAAGTTATTATTTTAACTTGAGAGCAGATATGTTGTCAAAGTCGCTCGGATAGTTTTCTAGTGAAGATTTGAGTCCTTGATGCTGAGTTGCGAAAGGAAAAACAGAAGTCCTGACTGCGAAATTTGTAGAGCCAGGAATGAAGTCCTGAGTATGAACTTAACTACCAAGTTACTCGATCGCGCCATCTCTCTAAAATCTTGTCCCCGACTCCCTGTACCCGTGCCACATCCTCCAAAGAGGTGAAAGGTTGCTGTTGCCGCGCTGCAATAATTCTCTCGGCTAACTTCGGGCCAACCCCGGGCAAGGTTTCTAATTCTTCCTGACTGGCTGCATTTAAATTAACTAACTTTTTAGCAGCAATTTGAGGTTTGGCAGCCGCAGATTTTGATGCTGCTTGTAGTGAATCGCACTCTTTTTTCTTAGCATCAATTCTCTGTTTGATTCGGGCGGGAATTCCCAAGGTTGCACCTTTGTAAAGCCGATCGAACTCCCGCTCAAAATGGGCTGCAACTGTGGGACTCTCGATCGCCAGCAGCGTCTCGTCATTCCCGTGATTTGCAGCCTCACTCCAGTTGTGAGAACCTGTAAGCACCGTTTTGCCGTCCACAACGCCGAATTTGTGGTGCAGGCGATCGCCCATTGGTAACAGCGGCACTCCCACCGCAGTCAGCGGCTTTCTCCAAGGGCGATTGTCAGTTTCTAACCCGCAATCTTGCATCAAAGTCGCCCCCATCATATCCAACCCTTCACTATAAGAGCGATAAATAAAATTAGAGTCAATTAAAGCTCGCACCGCAACTCCCCGGCTAGCTTCAATTTCCAAAGTATTTGACAACCGCTGAGCCGAAAATACAAACAGGGCCAAATCAACCGACTTTTTCGCACTACCCAAAGTTCGATTTATCAAACCGTTGGCGCTTTTTTCCCAAGGCAAAGTCGCAGCCGTCGGCGAAAATTGCACCCCAACAGTCGAATTCCCTACTCTTACTTTTTGCACTTGACGAAACGGCTTTTTGATGCCAAACTTGCTGTCCGGTTTGCCCTGGGGCCCGTCGCCCCACATGATGTTAAATTCTTGAGTAAATAGTTGCGCTACTTGAGCATTTTCAATTTTCAACAAATTGTTCGCATTGCCGCGACTTGCTGGTGTCTTGAAATCGCCATGTATATCGCTTGTGGTAAAATTAGCCGAAGTGACGATTACGGTTTTGCCGTCAATTACCACAAATTTGTGGTGCATCAAACTGCTGCCTTTACTGCCGTCAGCAGTATCGTCAATTACAGGAATCCCCGCATCCTTGACAATTACCAAAGCATCATTTTGCTTGATTTCATCGGCACTCAATTTACCGTCTTTATTGCGATCGGCAAGTTGCACAAATTCGGTATAACGATCGCGCTCTCTTTCGGGTAATTTCGCTAACTCCTGAGCTGTAAAATCGCTCCAAGGGCGACTATAGATATGTTCGACAATTAATCTCACTTTAATTCCCGATCGCTGTCGATCGGCCAAAACCCTCGCAATACTGGGCAAGCGAAACTCCTGAACCGCTACATCTACCGTCGATCCAGCACTGGCGATCGCAACAGCGATCAAGTTTTCTAAATCATCTCCAGGTCTAGTTTGCTGGCGGTAAGGCTCTGTATAACTCGAAGCGATCGACTGATTGAAGTATACTTGCAACAAGGGGTCTTGAGGCAATAGAGCCAGGCTGAGAGGTAAATTCTGCACGTCTTGCTTTGTTTGTCCGCAGCCCACCAGATTGAGTGCCACCAGCCCAGCACAACAGAAACCGACTAAATGATAATACAATACAGCCACAAAATTTTTAAAAAAATAGAGGTTATTAGCCTTCCCAAAGTTCAAAGCTATTGGATCAAGTAAAGTTACAACCTATTAAATTTATGCAAGGGAATAGATTTTGCGTCTTGTAGAACTGCCTCGATGCCGGAAGCATCACTGGTAGGGTAGCAGCATTCAGGGGCGTGGGTCAAACCCGATACCGCTGCTTTATGGCTAAAAGAAAAACAATTTTTCCGTGCGGTCACAAAGGATATGGTAAAGCGTGCCATCGCTGCACGCAAGAGTTGGTGGCGCAGCAGCATTACGTTGAAGTGCTCGCAGAAAAACAAACCAAAAAACAAGAGAGGGAAGCATCATTTGCTAGAGATATCATCGATCTCAGAGGTCTGCCCGACCACGTAGTCACTAAAGCCCGGGCCATTATAGCAGCTTTGGGCGAAAATAAGAATTACAGAGATTTCGGTGGCAAACGCCTGCGTCATAACCGTTTGATAATCAGTATTCCTGTAACTCGCAACTACAGAATGCTTTGTGAAGATTGCGGCACTTTCTTAATTCCCCAAAAAGTTTTGTCGCACGAAGACTACAACGTCTGCAAACCAGGAAGTTAGTCATCAGTTATTGGTTATTGGTTATTGGTAGCCACTCACAACAGTCAGCAGTCAACAGTCAACATTCATTAATTAGTTATTTATCATGCAAATTTACCTCGACTATAGCGCCACAACACCCGCACGCCCAGAAGCGATTCAAGCCATGCAAAAAGCCCTGACTCAGCAGTGGGGCAATCCTTCCAGCTTGCACGAGTGGGGACAAAGGGCGGCGACAGCTTTAGAATTAGCAAGAATGCAGGTTGCTAGCTTAATTAATGCGCTACCGGAATCGATGATTTTTACGAGTGGCGGCACTGAAGCGGACAATTTGGCAATTATGGGAGTTGCCCGTCTTTATACAAAGCCGCAGCATATGATTATCTCCAGCGTAGAGCATTCCGCAGTAGCAGAACCGGCGCGACAACTCGAACAGTTGGGATGGGAAGTGACGCGCCTACCGGTGGATAAATTTGGACGAATTCACCCTTTGGATTTGCAAGAGTCGCTGCGATCGAATACAGTGTTAATTTCAATCATTTACGGACAAAGCGAAGTTGGGACGCTGCAACCAATTGAGGCATTAGGACAAATTGCGCGCGATCGCAATATCATGTTTCATACCGATGCAGTTCAAGTTGCCGGCAAGCTGCAAGTTGACGTGCAGAAACTGCCCGTAGACTTGCTTTCGGTTTCCAGTCACAAACTTTACGGGCCACAAGGTGCAGGCGCGCTTTACGTGCGTCCGGGAGTAGAATTAGTGCCAATGTTGGGGGGTGGTGACCAAGAATTGAAACTGCGTTCCGGGACACAAGCGCTGCCGGCAATTGTCGGTTTTGGGGTGGCGGCGGAGTTAGCATTGCAGGAAATAGATGTGGAAACGCCGAGGTTAATTGGATTGCGCGATCGACTTTTTGACCGATTATCTCATCTACCCAGTTTAGTACCAACTGGCGATCGATATTGTCGGCTGCCGCACCACGTCAGTTTTTGTATAGTCTCCCCTTCCTCCCGCCCTTATCAACAGAGAGATACAGGGCGAATCACAGGCAAAACTCTGGTGCGGCAGCTAAATTTAGCAGGAATTGGCATTAGTTCCGGTTCTGCTTGTAGCAGCGGAAAACTAACTCCCAGTCCGATATTATTAGCAATGGGATATGACGAAATCGGTGCCGTTGGTGGAATTCGCTTAACTCTGGGACGAGAAACCACAGAAGCTGATATTGATTGGACAGTAATTGCGATCGAGCAAATTTTGGATAGATTAATGCCAAAGGTAGCATTATCGAGGCGTTAGGAAGGATTCTGATCTTGAAAGCACGTCTACACACAAAAAATCCGCTTGATATCATTTACACTAAAATAAAATCACCATCTATTTTGGGGAAAAAGCAATGGTTACAAAACTGCAATCTCCAGACAAACAAAATATCATCTACCCCGACGATAACGGCGAACCAATGTCAGATAATACCGAGCAGTTTCGATTAATCGTTTGGATTAAGGAAAATTCCGAACTATTGTTTGCGAATGACCCGAATGTTTTCGTTGCCGGCGACTTGCTTTGGTATCCCGTTGAAGGAAATAATAAACTTTGCCAAGCACCAGATGTGATGGTAGTTTTTGGTAGACCAAAAGGTTATCGTGGTTCCTATCAACAGTGGAGTGAAGATAATATTGGGCCACAAGTAGTGTTTGAAATTTGGTCGCCGGGAAATCGGCCCGCTCCGATGATTCAAAAGTTCAAATTTTACGAACGTTATGGTGTGGAAGAATACTATTTGTACGACCCACAAACATTAGAGTTGACTGGATGGCAACGTCAAGAGGAACAATTAGAAGCGATCGAACAAATAGACGGTTGGATCAGTCCCAGACTGGGCGTCCGGTTTCAATTATCTGAAACGGGACTCGAAATGTTTGGGCCGTCTGGAGAAGCGTTTATGAGTTTTGTGGAACTCGCTCAATTGCGACTACAGGCGGAAGCGCGGGCTATTGAGGCAGAGCAACAAGCTCAGCAAGCCGAGCAACTGCGACAACAAGCAGAGCAACAAGCTCAGCAAGCCGAGCAACTGCGACAACAAGCCGAGCAACAAGCTCAGCAAGCAGAGCAACGCGCCACTGAGACAGAAACTTTGCTGGAACAAGAACGATCGCGATCGCAAGCTTTAGAATCAAGACTGCGAGAAATGGGAATCGATCTAAATCAATTGTAATAGATGATTCGGCGGTGGAAATCGCCGAGTCGCTTCGTGTGTGTAGACGCAGTTTCAACCGCCAAACCATCGAATCATGATAAAATCAATTCCGGTGTTATTCACAACTCCCCAAAATGGAAGAAAACCGCGCCCAAGCCTATCTGCAATTAATTCACACCCTGCTGAATGCCCCCAAGGGAGACGAACCGCAAATATTACAGGATAACTCAGAATTACTCGATCGCGGATTTCTGGAAACTTGCGAGTTAGTAGCATCAACCTTAGCAGAACAAGGAGGGGAAAATGGGGCTAAATTCCTGCGACATCTAGCTAGTTATCTAGCGCAAATCCTCGATATGAACGATGACGGAGGTAGCACTAACTCGGGCAGCGAAAATTTCCAAGAGTATGCAAATTTTTTCCTAGAATTATTGCAAGCCGAACAAGATAGCAAGGGGGATATAGCAGTAATTTACCCCATGCTGGAAGGGCGACAACATCTCCTTAATGCCAGTTTTGCCGAGACTTTACAGCAAGTGGCGCAGAAGTTAATTGCCGGCGAAAACTCAGAAACAATTAGCTCAATTATCGGTCTTATTGAAGATTTGAGTATTCATATTAGTGACTTTCCCAGTGGGAATAGATCGAATAATATTGAAATTGCCATTACGGGTTATCAAATAGTTTTAAATAATCGCGAACCCGGTAGTGAAAAATGGACGCAAACCCAAAATAATCTAGCTACTGCCTACAATAACAGAGTCAACGGTTCGCTGGCGGAAAATCTGTAACGGGCGATCGGCTGTTTTGAGGAAACTTTAACAGTCTATACCCTTGAGGCTTTCTCCTTCCCTAACGTATCAAGGTTAGATAATCAGGGCTGGGCTGATCTGAAAAAACTCGACAAAATCAACCTAGAACAACCCGAATACATCCACCAAAGAGCAGAAACTAGGCGGTTGAAACCGCCTTTAAACCAACTTTCATCCACTCCCAGTGGACTAAAAGATAATTCAGAAGTGTTGAAATCCTCGATCGAGTTTTAATATAGCATCAGGATAAATGCCGCTGCTATCAGTTAACCAGATATCGGTGCTATCCGTAGCGATTCCCACAATTGCAGCACCATTACCGATTTTTTCCACTAATAACTCAGCATTCGCGATGGGCAAAAACAGCACTAACTCGAAGTCTTCTCCGCCGTATAATGCCCAATCTAAAGCTTTTTCGGTTGATAAGATTTCGCTGAAAATATTGGGAATTGGTATTTTTGTGCGATCGACTTTTGCGCCAACACCGCTAGCCCGACAAATTTGAATAATCGCATCAGCTAAACCGTCGCTGCTGTCCATTCCGGCGATGGAAAACTCACCTGCAGAATCTAAAATCTCCCAAACAACCGGCAAAACATCGAGCCTCGGTTTAGGGCGCTGGTGAGCGAGAATTAAAGAAGCCCGATCGACTTCTGAAAGATTTTGCCCGAATTCTGGATTTAACAGCAATTCTAATCCCGCGCGGGAGGCTCCGTGAACCCCAGTAGCGACAATCGCCCAGCCCGATCGCGCATTTGACCGACTAATGGTACGATCGCACTCAACCTCCCCAAAAGCAGTAATCGCCACAGTCACCACGGGCGATCGCACAACATCGCCACCGACGATCGGCGTATCATATTCTTGCAAGCAAGCCGTCATCCCCCGATAAAACTCTTCAACCCACTCCACAGCCGTATCCGCCGCCACAGCGAGGGCTACAGTCACCGCCAGAGGCTTTGCTCCCATAGCCGCCAGATCCGACAAATTCGCCGCTGCGGCGCGCCATCCTGCGTAATAAGGCCCCGTAGTGCGATCGCTAAAATGCACTCCATCCACCAACATATCTGTAGTGATAGCGAGAGATTGGTTGGGAGTTGTAGGCATGACAGCGCAATCATCACCAACTATCTCTGCGGGGCAGAATTTTTGCAATATTCTTAAAAGACCTTGTTCACCGATATCTTTAACTTGCATAAATTTGAATTAGTCGATCGCACTTTCTCACTTCACCATTCCTTACTCGAACTCGGCGGCAAGCGCAACCTAGGAAATCTATAAAAAGTATCTCCTTCATCATCTACCTCTAAAACCGCCGAAAAAATCTTAACTTGCCGAGTTAAATACTGCTGAGCAACTTCAGCCTCAACCCTAGCATTAGCGGCCAGTTGAATCAGCGAAATTTGACTATTTTGAGTTTCCAATAACTGATAAAAAGCCTCATCCAACCGCTGTTTTTGCTTGTTTTCATTCACATTTTTTACTATCAACAAGCCTGCGAATCCGCCCAAACCCATTACCAATAAAAATTCTAAAATTGCCATACTGTCGATTAAATTCCTGATTTCAATAACGAAACTATAAAAATTATCTCTTCTTCCATCCCGCAGAGGCTGAATTTGTCTGTGCCGAAGCGATTTCAATCGCTGTAACCTTTATTTAGAAGCGATTTCATTGGCTGTCAATAGTGATTTTTTTAGCCCGCGCAGGCGGGCTTTATTTGTGTAAAAGCGATTTTAATCGCCGTCACTTTGGTGTAGAAGCGATTGTAATCGCCGTCATTAATTAAACTTGAGGTCGCACCAAATTTTCGAGTCCTTTAACTACCTTAGCAGATACAATCTTGTCTCCCTGCTTCAGTTGCTCCAAAACTTCTTTTCCTTCAATCATGTAACCAAAAACAGCATACCGGCCGTCCAACAGATTCAGGCCAGCGGGCGTGAGTTCAGGCTCAAACAAGAAAAAGAAAAACTGAGAAGAAGCGCTATCAGGGTCAGTTTCTGTACGGGCCATTGCCACAGTACCGAAAGCAGAAAAAGGCAAAACAGGTTCGTCCCGATAACGCCCCGCATCTTCTAGAGTAATCCCGTAAATAGGCTCCTTTTCGTCCCTGACGAGCACTTCCAGCGGAACATTCCGGTATTTGCCAGTAGCTGGGTCAATAAAACCCTCTTCCTTGCCTTCGGGGTCTCCGGTTTGCAAAACGTAGGATTCTTCCGATCGAATAAACGGCAAACCGTCATAAAAACCTCGATCGACCAAATCGACAAAATTACCAGCCGTAACCGGCGCGCTGTAGCCGTCAACCACAACAGTAATTTCCCCTTTTTCAGTTTGTACAGACACAGTAGCGCGCCCTTTCAGTTGAGGCAGATTAGCATACTTGGCCGGCACTTCAAAAGGAAACTTTGTCACCATCAACTCTTCGATTTCGCCTACCGAAGCCAGGATTGTGGCTTTCAAGTCCGTCACTTTGTCCCTGTCTTTAGCCTCAACAGCCTTTTCCAGTTGAGCAATTCCCTCCTTGATTCGTGCCAGTAGCGCCTCAGCTTGTGGCTTTTTCGCCTCGGGAATACTCTCTAAAATGTCAGACACCCGAAGGTTGAGAATCCTGGAAGCCTTGCTGACATCGCTGCTAATCGGCCCCCAACGTTTGGCCCGTATGTGGTTGTTAATGTCTTCGAGACTGATTTGCAAATCTCGCACAGTCTGATTGTCAAGAGGTAAAGCGAAGCGCAGCAGCGCCCGGCCGTCCGTAATCGCATTCCCCGCAGGCATACTGCTGCTGGGGCGTTTGGCATGGGAGACTGCACTGAAACTCAGGGAGAGAGTGAACAGCAAGAGCGCTAAAGCGACGGTTTTGACCCAGCGCTTGCACGTATCGATCGAGAAATTAGACCAATGCAACATAACTTTAACTTTTATTGCCTCTCTTATCTTCCCACAGCGCTGCCCGCCCTCTAAGCTGCTACCCATCTAAAGTGTCTGTTGGTTTGGCCCGGGAAGGAGTTACCCACTAACAACAGCCCCTTGCTCCCTGCCATTAACATTTCCGTACAGCACTTGCTCCCTTTGAACGGTAAAATAAAATGCCAATTGCTTTTTGATGCCGTCAGCTAGACTGCGGCTTTAACCTGACTGTAGTTCCCCCGTGCCCGCAAGGCGACGGGATTGCCCGCAAAAATTTATATGATATCCAGTAACGACTTTCGACCAGGTGTTTCAATTGAATGGAATAACGGCGTGTGGCGGGTTATCGAATTCCTCCACGTCAAGCCAGGAAAAGGCTCGGCTTTCGTGCGGACAAAATTAAAAAACGTCCAAACCGGAAACGTAGTAGAACAAACCTTCCGGGCGGGCGAGACAATGCCTCAAGCCAACCTGGAAAAGAGCGTGATGCAACATACCTATAAAGAGGGCGACGAGCTCGTCTTTATGGATATGGAAACTTACGAGGAAAGTCGGCTCAGTGCTAAGCAAATAGGCGATCGTGTCAAGTACCTCAATGAAGGTATGGAAGTCAGCATCCTGCGCTGGAACGACCAAATCATGGAAGTGGAACTGCCCAACTCTGTTGTCTTGGAAGTGATACAAACCGATCCCGGAGTCAAAGGAGATACTGCCACTGGTGGCAGCAAACCCGCCATCCTCTCCACTGGCGCTCAGATTATGGTGCCTCTGTTTATTTCCATTGGAGAACGGATTCGGATTGATACTCGTGAAGACAAGTACCTCGGCCGAGAGTAGAAACGAGGAAGGAAAAGGGAGTTTTTAGTTTTTAGTTCTGAGTTATGAGTTAAAGAAGTCCAAATTCAATACTCATTGCTCACAGCTTAAAAACTATCCCTTTTGCCTCCAAAGTCGTTGGTGCTCCTAGCTTCGGCTGATTCTGAATTTTCAATTTTCAATTTTCAATTTTCAATTCTCAATTACCCTTGAATCTGCTGTGCAACTAGACTTAAACCAGCTTTGTGACCTGCTAACTGTATTAGACAAAACTGGCATTTCGGAACTGACTTTAAAAAGTGGGGATATTGAACTGACAGTACGCAAAGGCATTCTGGCAAGTTCACCAAGCACCTCTGCTGCGCTCCCTGCTGCCGTGGCGACTGTCGCTCCGAGCGCGTTGGGCGCGGTTGCTAGCCCCACATTAGCGTCACCTCCTGCTGTTGACCAAAATTTAGCAGCGGATATGGCTGCCCCTGTACCCGTCGCCCCTGTGGCCGTACCTGCTGCCGTACCTGCTTCTGTCGATACGAAATGGGTGCCAATTATCTCGCCGATGGTAGGAACCTTTTATCGCGCTGCTGCTCCCGACGAGCCGCCTTTTGTCAATGTGGGCGATCGCATCAAGGTCAATCAGACAGTTTGTATTATCGAAGCGATGAAGCTGATGAACGAGATCGATGCGGATGAAGTCTCCGGTCAAGTGATGGAAATTTTAGTTCAAAATGGCGAACCTGTCGAATACGGTCAAGTTTTGATGCGAATTAATCCGGATTGAAGGATTACTTTATTGTTATGGACAGAATAAATGCTAATATTTCCCGATCACTTCTCTCCGGTGAGTTTGATGAAGTCATCCCAGCCTGTCCCGCAAGAGGTTGTGCAACAAGTTGCTGAGTATTTCAGTATTTTGAGCGAACCCATGCGTTTACGAATTTTGAACTTGCTTCGCGACGGCGAAAAATGCGTGCAAGAATTGGTGGAAGCTACTCAAACGAGTCAAGCCAATGTTTCTAAGCACCTAAAACTCATGCTCCAAGCTGGTATCCTCACTCGCCGGAGTGAAGGAACTTCAGCTTATTATAAGGTGCAAGACGAGTTAATTTTCGAGCTGTGTAATATGGTGTGCGATCGGCTTGCCAGCAGGATCGAACAGCAAGCCCTACACTTTCGGGCATTTAGCCTAACTACGAAGCACTGAAAATTAGTTGCCAGTTCTCAGTCGTCTGTCATGAGTCATCAGTTATCAATTCCTACGATCGGTCTTCAGACCGATGACTAATGGCTTGTAACTAATGACTCATAATTACTAAAGGGGAAAATTTTTGTCAAAACTTTGGCGGGTACTCGGCTGAGCCACCTCCAAACCTTCGCCGCCTAAAAGTTCTAAAGGCTTCCCTTCCACCGAAATCCAAACCTTGGTATTCGGTTGTAAACTCGTAGCCGTATAGATGACTTGCCCTAACCGGCCCGTCATCGAATTGCTCCCTCCCCCCGAAGTAAATTCGGCTGACAAATCGACATAAACTCCGTCATTCTTGACACTCAAACCCCTGAGTTTTGTCCCATTAGGAATTTCGCTAGAAACAGTTCCATCCTTCGGCCCGGCCAACAAACTGTTAAAAGCAGCTTGTAAAGCTGCATCAGGCTTGTCAGCTTGTTTGACAGCTACTTTCGTAGGAACTCCCTCAAATTTACCGCTGGCATCTTTAACCCAGTAGACTTGCACTGTCTGGACATCCGTCTGCGGCAAAGGCTTTGGCTGCGGCGACTTTGGGACTAGAGCCTGCGGCGTCTGAGCTTGAGGTGTCTGAACCTGCGGCGTCTGAACCTGTGGCCTCTGAACCTGTGGCACTTGTACAGGATTTGGAGGGGGTACGGGGATAACTACAGCAGGAGATTCCGCAGGACTTGGGGACAGCGGCGGAGCGGTAGTTTGAGCAGAAGACTGCGTATTTGCGGGGGTTGGCGAACGGTTCGCGGTCCACCAGGCAATGCCCCCTCCCGCCAGTAAAGCCAACCCGCAAACACCGGCAATGACGGCTGTGGAGACGCGGCGTACTTCTTGTCCATCTTTCATAATACAAATTCTCCTTACAGATAGAGCGCTTGGGACGGTGAGGAGCGACTCCCGATCAGCTACATTTGTCTATGGTTAGATTCTGGAATTGACACAATTGCATTGCTGCTAGCGAACACTTTATAGCAAGCCCAACATATCCTGAATCCGACTATTGGAATCCTAGACCATAATATAAGATTTCGCCCGTGGAGTATGTCACAGTATCTCGATCGGCCTAGTGGCTATGTTCTATAGTAATCATAAAAAATTAAAGAATAAAGGAAGAAAAAATAAGTAAAAAGGAAGAAGGAAAGCCACGAATGGATGTAACGGAGGTAAGGGGGTAACGGATTTAAGGGATTTAAGGGATAGAAACAGGTCTCTAAAAATATTTTTACCCAAACAAAAAGCGCCCCTATTTCTAGGAGCGCTTTTTGTAATCGAGGACTAAAACTTAGCCGTTGATAGAAGGAGCAACCATTGCTACGGGAGTTGTTTCACCAGCAGCCAAGTCAAGCGGGAAGTTGTGAGCATTGCGCTCGTGCATTACTTCCATACCCAAGTTAGCGCGGTTGATCACATCAGCCCAAGTATTGATGACACGACCTTGCGAGTCGATAATCGATTGGTTGAAGTTGAAACCGTTGAGGTTGAAAGCCATCGTGGAGATACCCAAAGCGGTAAACCAGATGCCGACAACTGGCCATGCACCTAACAAGAAGTGCAAAGAACGGCTGTTGTTGAATGAAGCGTATTGGAAAATCAAACGACCGAAGTAGCCGTGGGCTGCGACGATGTTGTAGGTTTCTTCTTCTTGACCGAATTTGTAACCGTAGTTTTGCGATTCGGTTTCGGTTGTTTCACGAACCAAGGAAGAAGTAACGAGAGAACCGTGCATGGCGGAGAACAAGCTACCACCGAAGACACCAGCAACTCCCAACATGTGGAACGGGTGCATCAGGATGTTGTGCTCGGCTTGGAACACGATCATGAAGTTGAATGTACCGGAGATACCCAAGGGCATACCGTCAGAGAAAGAACCTTGTCCAATTGGGTAGATCAAGAATACTGCGGTTGCTGCTGCAACTGGTGCAGAGTAAGCGACGCAGATCCAAGGACGCATACCTAAGCGGTAGGACAATTCCCATTCGCGACCCATGTAGCAAAATACACCGATCAGGAAGTGGAAAATTACCAATTGGTAAGGGCCGCCGTTGTACAACCACTCATCGAGGGAAGCTGCTTCCCAGATTGGGTAGAAGTGTAAGCCGATGGCGTTGGATGAAGGAACAACTGCACCTGTGATGATGTTGTTACCGTACATCAAGGAACCTGCTACTGGTTCACGGATGCCGTCGATGTCCACTGGAGGGGCAGCGATGAAGGCGATGATGTAGCAGATGGTGGCGCTGAGCAAGGTAGGAATCATCAAGACGCCGAACCAACCTACATAAATGCGGTTGTCTGTGCTTGTGACCCACTCGCAGAAGCGCTCCCAGACATTGGCGCTTTCGCGCTGTTGTAAGGTTGTTGTCATTTGCTTATGATTGCTTTATTTGGTTTTCAATGTTCGTGACGGCTTTGTGTTCCGCCATGTAAATAAACATAAAGCTTTTATTTCCGTTTGTAAAGGGTTTCTAAGCACAGTTTTTGTTATACGTGTTATAAAGATAGCTTATATAAGCCTACAAAGCTTGCTGTGTGGGGTTTTTAAAAGCAGAAAGCGGAATTTGTGGGCGATCGCACGAGAAGCGGAATGCTCATAATCTACCTGGATAGGCAGATTCGGGAGGGGCGTCAGTGTTAAGATAGATGAAGGGTTGCGATCGCCAACCGCAAAACTCGCACTGCACAGATATATGTTGTTGCGTAAGTCCGATCGATAAAAATCCCAAGGAATGTCCCGCACCGTCACCTACAGCCCTGCTTATACTCTGGTTCCCACTTACGAGTGTTACAATCGCTGCACCTATTGCAATTTTCGAGCAGAACCGCTGCAAAGTCCTTGGTTGACACTCGCACAAGCCGAAAAACAGCTTAAGTTGCTGCAAACTCAAGGTGTAATTGAAATTCTCATCCTCAGCGGCGAGGTACATCCTCACAGTCAACGGCGAAAAGCTTGGTTGCAGCGGATTTACGATTTGTGCGAACTAACACTTGCTCTGGGATTTTTGCCGCATACTAATGTGGGGCCGCTCAGCTTTGAGGAGATGGCACAGTTAAAAGAGGTAAATGTATCGATGGGGCTGATGCTAGAACAGCTTGCCCCACATTTGTTACAAACTGTTCACCGGCACGCACCGAGTAAAGTGCCGGCGCTGCGGCTGCAACAGTTAGAATGGGCTGGGGAATTGAAGATTCCGTTTACAACTGGTTTGCTGCTGGGAATTGGGGAAAGTGAGGCAGATTGGATTGAGACGCTGGAGGCGATCGCCCGGATTCATTCGCGTTACAATCACATTCAAGAAGTTATCCTCCAGCCACACAGTCCGGGAAATCAGCAAAGTTGGGACGGTGAAGTTTTTGATGCTACAAAAATGCCGGAAGTTATTGCGATCGCCCGCAGCATTTTACCATCTGAAATCAGGCTGCAAATTCCCCCCAATTTAGTTGCACAGCCAGACATATTGCTGGCTTGTTTAGAAGCAGGTGCTAGAGATTTAGGAGGAATTGGGCCGCGGGATGAAGTTAATCCCGATTATCCTCACCTGCAACACCAAACTTTAACAGAAATTTTAGCAGCATCGGGATGGCAACTCGTAAAGCGTTTGCCTGTTTATCCTCAGTACGATAAGTGGCTGCCGCAGACATTGCAAAGTGCTGTCAAACAATGGAGAGTCAATCGATTTTAGATTTTAGATTTTAGATTTTAGATTGAAGAATTGAGCCTACTGATAAATCCGGGGGCTTGTGACCAAATTGCTTGATATTCAGTCATTAATTATGGGTAATGGGTAATTGGTAGCAACATTCTTTAAATTGCTGCTATAGAGATTTTAAATCAAAGAACCGCCACCATCAATCCAGACTTCAGTACCTGTGATAAAGCTGGACGCATCTGATACCAGAAATAAAACTAATTGGGCGATTTGTTCGCTAGAACCGGGGGTATTATTCGTCAAAGGAATCAGGTCTTGAAGGGAATCAGGCTCGAGTGGAATGTCATCAAGATGGCGCTTAACTGTGCTTTCGTCAATGGAAGTCTCCACCGCGCCCGGACATATAACATTGACTCTGATTTGGCTGGGAGCAAGTTCTAGCGCCAGCATTTTCGCTAAAGCTACTTGGGCCGCTTTGGTGGAAGCGTAAGCTGTGGCGCCAACTTTCTTGAAACTTCTGGTGCCATTAATCGACGATGTAATGACGATGGAACCTCCTTGTTTTTTCAGATAAGGAACAGCATACTTAACAGTCAAAAATGTTCCTCTGAGGTTGGTATTAATTGTCTTGTCCCACTCTTCGGGTTCTATCTCTTCTATGGGCGACCATACACCGTTAATACCTGCATTTGCCAACACAATATCAATTCTTTGATATTCATCAAAAATGGTTTGAAATGCCTGTTGCATTTGCATAGAATCGGCCACATCTGCTGCAATAGCTAGCCCGCAGCCTCCTTCATCGACCAACTGGCGGACGGTTTCTTGCCCGGTTTCTAAAGTGCGATTGATAACAGCAACTTTTGCGCCTTCCTTAGCCATTAAAATTGCTGCTGCACGACCAATTCCCGACCCACCGCCAGTAATAACGGCAACTTTTTCTGAAAGTTTCATAATTATTTTTTATGTAAAATAACATTATACACGATCGCACATCCTAAAAATAGGACTAAAGAGAGAGCTTTAGTCCTAACTATAGATAGATTTTAGTTATCAAAAATATGAAAGCAAAAAGTAAAAACATATCTTGCTTTTTACTTTTTGCTGTTAACACAGTCCTTACGGCTGCGGAACCCAGACAGAGACTGAACCGGCGTTACACCTAAAATCAGCCCAACCATCCTCATTCGTCGTGATGGGTTCTTGGATGTGTTCGGTGATGTCAATATAAGTTCGATTCGGCTGTCCGACTTCCATAAACTTAGTGCCATCGCCTCCGTTACTGAGTACCACAGCCATGCCGCCTGGATGTTCTTCATTTCCAAGTCGCGTCCAGCCAATAGTGTTGGGGTGGTCGAAATAATCGTACTGATTGCCGTAGGAATAAGTTTGGCGCGCTAACAAGAATTTATCTACCATAAACTGATGTTGGTCTAACCAAATCTCGTATTCATTGCCATCATTTGCTTTATCCTTATAGTTAGCGCCGTAATAATCCGGGTAAAAAATGCACGGATATCCTTCGCGCCGCAGCAGGATTAAAGCGTAGGCAAGGGGTTTAAACCAAGGCTCGACAACTGATTCTAGGGATTGTAAGGGTTGGGAATCATGGTTGTCAACCAAGGTAACGGCGAGGGCTGGTTGCTGTTGGACGAGGGTGTTATCAAAAATTGTTCGCAAATCGTAGCTATTACCGGCTTTGCTAGCAGCGTGGAAGTTGTAGTGGAGGGGTGCATCAAATAAGGAGACTTTACCCTCCGTTGCTTCGATGAAGTAGTGCAAAGCTTCCACTTCGTAAGACCAATATTCGCCGACGGCAAATAGGTCGCGTTGGGCATAGTGGCGGACGTGTTCCAACCATTCTTGGAAAAATTTTGCTGATACGTGTTTGACGGCATCGAAGCGAAAGCCGTCAACGTTTGTTGTATCGATATACCACTCACCCCAGTATTTTAATTCGCCCGTGACTTCTGGGTTGTCCATATCTAAATCGCAACCCATGAGGTAGTCAAAATTACCTTTTTCTAAGTCTACTCCTTGATCGAATTCTTTGCCTTTTAGCAGGTAAACGGCATGGGTTTCTGTGTTGTAAATGTTGTAATCAATGGCGTCAAAATGCCACCAATGCCACTCCAGGCTGGAATATTTTTTGTCGCGGCCGGGGAAGGTAAAATGCGTCCAAGCTTTGATTTTTTGATATTCGCCTACTGGGGCATTGCGGTCTTCGGGATGGAAGGGTGTAGCTTCGACTTCTTCTTCTGCATCGGCACCTAATTTGTGGTTGAAGACAACATCGGCATAAATCCGAATTCCTGCATCTTGTGCAGCTTTAATCGCGCGCAAATACTCATCTTTTGTCCCGTATTTCGTGGGTACCGACCCTTTTTGGTCGAATTCGCCTAAATCGAATAAGTCGTAGACGCTGTAACCTACCTCCTCAGCGCCGTCTGTTCCTTTATAGGCGGGTGGCAACCAAAGGGATGTAATGCCTATTTTGGCTAAATCTTTTGCAGATTCCGCTAGCTGATTCCACAGGTTCCCGTCAGCGGGGCTGTACCAGTGGAAATACTGCATCATCACGCCATTTAGTTCAGACATATATTTAGTTTTTCCTGTTTTGTAATGTTGCTAGATATATTTTTGTTGGTTGCCGATCGCTCTAGCTATGCCTGCAATCTATAGCCAATAATTATCATAATAGATGGGGTTGCTCACAACAATCTATCTGTTGATGGATTGACAAAAAAATGTAAATTTGATATAAATTTTTAGGCTATCGAAAATTATTAACAGGGTGGCGATGCTTCGGTCACTCGCTCAACTCTTGTGTTCCAAGTACCGTCGATCGCCAATTCAAGCAATCTAAATCCCGGCGGGATTTCGTCAACTATAATCGGATGGCTTTTGGGTAAAAGTTGGATGCAGGTGCTGGGTGTCCCCAAGTAGGTAACTGAACCCCGCTGTTGTTGAAATTCTTGGTGAATGTGACCACAAAGAACGATTTTGATTTGAGGATATCGATCGACAATTGCGAAAAATTCATCGGCATTGTGCAGCATCATTCCATCCATGATTTCACAGTCGATCGGCAGCGGGTGATGGTGCAAGGCAATGATAACAGGTCGATCGCCGGTTTGTTGCAGTTGAGAGTCGAGCCAATGCAAGCTTTCTGGGGAAAGCCGCCCGCCGTCGCATCCCGCTTCCACACTCGAAAGTAATAGAAATTGCCAGTTTCCTAGCATCCATGATTTTTCTGGGGAAAGAGGCGGCTGATTTAAGATTTCTGCCATGACTGGGATGTTGTCGTGGTTCCCAGGTATCCAGTAGGCGGGTATTCCGAGGGGGGCGATGAGGGAGACGAGGCGCTGGTAGGATTCGGGTGTTTCGTCTTGGGACAAGTCGCCTGTGAGTAGGAGTAAGTTGGGCGGCGGCTGTATCTGTTGCAAGCGATCGAGAACTGCTTGGAGGGTGCGGGTTGTTGAGAGGCCTTTCCATTCTCGATCGATCTCTGCAAACAAGTGAGTGTCGGTGATTTGGGCGACGAGTAGGGGAGAAACTGGTGTCATGGCTGGTGTTGCGGGCGATCGATGTAGTTCTAGAATAGCCTCGGATGGGTTTTGGGGATATGGGAAAAAAGGGCGATTCCCTACGCGATAGCTTCGTTTCACGAAATTTTTGACAACTATGTTGAAATAATCGAGATTTGGTGTACTATAAGAAAACGTCAAATTTCAGGCGTGACGGCGGCATAGCCAAGTGGTAAGGCAGAGGTCTGCAAAACCTCCACCCCCAGTTCAAATCTGGGTGCCGCCTTAATTTATTTGTCGATCGCCACATTATTTGTCTGTGGTGATAGATTAGACTTGTTGGGTGAATTTTAATGAAGATTGGAAAGCAGCAGGAATGGAAGCTTACGCTTGCTTATAAAGCTATAGATGATAACGCTATTAACTTTTCTTGTTCTAGCTCTATTCTTTGTCTTAAATTCACCGCCGGCCAATTGGTATATGACATCTCAAAATTAAACCTAGGTAGAACAACTAGCCTTTTCCATAACCAAGGTTTAATAGGTTTTCGACTGTAAGGATTTTCTAGGATTATCGTATCTCTAGAAAATGATACGACCACCGCATCTAACTTGGTCTCCTGTCTAAATCGTCCCTGATGACGCATTTTTACTACATCGTTAACCATATCCCATCTAAATTCTTCCTATATAGGAGCATCTATCCATCCATAAAAAGCATACCATAGCTCTCCTGAATAAAAAGCATTGTTGTGCGTTGTTAATGGTAATACTCTAACTAGCAGCGCAATGGCATCCCACAAAAAATGGTGGACGCACTCCAGACCAAGTTTCGGCAGGCTAACACAAGAAAGTTTGGTGGAAATGTCCCGAAGGGTCTGATCATGAATGGGATACATCGCCTGGTAAAAGAACTAACTCAAGTCAAGGATGCCCTTTTTGTAACGGACAGAAGCCTTCAGTAACTAATTCCCTAGCAAGTCTTTACCCTAAACTTGCTCAAGAATGGCATCCGACTAAGAATGAAAATCTTACTCCAGATCAAGTGACAAAGCATTCTGGAAAAAAAGTTTGGTGGCAATGTTCCAATTATCCTGAGCATGAGTGGGATGTTTCTCCTGCTAATAGGACTAAAGGAAAAAAATGCCCTTTTTGTGCTGGACAGTCAATTACTAATTCCCTAGCAAATATAACTTTGTGATTATAACAAGTCTAATAAGCTAGGTTGTACCCAATCTGATTGATCTAAAAGTTTCCCCTTTTCTTTTCCCTGCTTTGCATGAGTTGGTCTTACTATATCGTTACGTCTTTTTTCAAGCAAACCAGTAAAATAAAACCATGACAACATTTTACTGGCGTAATCTTTTGCAGTTGTTTGTCTATTAGACAACAACTTTTGAAATTTATATAGCGACATCGATTCACCAGGCTTCAGTTGTTCATAGGTTTTTTTGATAACTACATGAGCCTCGACTTCTTCCCCTAGTTTGTCGGCTATTTCCTCATTTGTTAACTTTGGCAAAAAGCTCTGTGATGCTATTATTTTACTGCTGGTCGGGTCTTTTGTTACTGCAAAGAAGTTTTGCAAATCATAAATAGCATTTTCAATAGTGCCATATTCATATCCCGATACACTTACTAAGTCTGATATTGTTTCATATTCATCAAGCATCCTAAATATTTTTAAAACAGTTGAAATTTTTGTTCTGGGTTTATAGCTTATTATCATCTCAGGTAGCTTACCCTCCAACAGATACTCACGAAACATATCCCAGTATATTTTGTAATTTTGCCCATTTTCAATAACTAGCTTGCTTTTTAAGAGGCTGTCAATTACATCTTCATTAAACTTGTTACACACATCCACCTTAGAAACAGGAGAGCAGTTAGCTATATAGATTAAACAACTCTGATGATATTGAGTGACAGTAGCTCTTTGGATATCTTTGTCAAAAATTGTTTTAATATCAAACTTGGTTATTACTTTTTTCTGTTCTGAATAAAGCTGAAATTGATTATTAATATTTTGATTGTAAATGTCACCGCAAAATCTTTTTAATAACCAAGGTTGATCTTGACAATTATCCAATAACCACTTTTTTATCCTTGGCTGTAATTCCTTACGATTTTCAATTAAATAATGATCAAATCTATCTAATAAATTCGATGATTCTTGTCTATTAAAATCACTAAAATCAATATCTCTTCTGACTTTTTTGAGAGTGTGCCAGGTATGATAAGCTTGATGTGTTGCGGGTAAATTAACATCTGTTCTCCAGCAAAAACCTAAGACTATGTTCTCTTTATAAGAATCAACTTCATAAGCTATTTTCTCAAACATTTCGTAAATAGACGACAGAGAATTTTTAGTTAAAATTTCCTCAAATTGATCGAAAAATCTTAAGATAACTTGATCTGCTTGTTGCAGTTTTTGTCTTACCAATTTAATTGATTTACTATCGAAATAAGGTGGTTCCGAACTTTCAATAAATACTTGGTGATTCGGAATATCAATAAATCCAGTATCAATAGCTTCTTGTAATGCTTTTCTAATAACAGCTATGACATATAGAGTTTCTTTCTCTAGGTAGCTGCTCGTAACATCTACATGGTATATAAAATTATTTTTATATTCTTGTCTTTTGCAGTCTGATGCTAGTTTAAGAACTAAAGATGATTTACCTATGCCCGTACTTCCCGGAAAACAAACAACTCTTAAGTCTGTTTTTTTATCTCTTACATTTTTGAGAAAATCCCAAAACTCATTTTGAGTTTCCGCACGTCCAAAGAAATCTTCTGGACGGCTAGGACGATGGTAATCATCAAAGCTATCAGCCTGATTAATTTTCGATACTGTTACTTTTTCAATTTCTGAACTCAACTGGTTAGTTGATTTATCTTCAGGCTCAATTACTGTTTGATTAAAAACTGTGATTTCAAGACTTTGCGAAAAAATCTTGTACCTGGAAAAATATTCTTGCCAGTTTTCTGAGTTAACACTTCTTTTGGGAATGGGAAAAATAATAGCATGAGATGGATAACCATCGTCTCCAATTTTTTCTGCAACCCAAAAGAAGTCTTTTTTATGCGTTATTAATAATGTAATGGCTTCAACACGATTGGTAGAGGTTATATCTATTTCAGGGAGATTAATATTATATATATCCATAAATACTTGAGCAAGTATATCTGAACTCCAAATCACTAAATCATATTGTTTCTTATGATATTTCTCAACAATTCCCTTTGCTTTTGGATTAAGATCAGAAGTTGAGAGTAAGTAGGCATATTTAACCTCTTCGGAATCAGCTTGACCCATTAACTTATATATAGCAGGAGCCTCTATAGGGTTTTTCTCGAATTTACATTCAATTAATCCTCTTTTACCAGTATCTAAGTGCTTGACGTAGATATCAGTCTGCATTCCTTGAAACTCTATATTTTCAATCACTTCCCATCTGTGACGACGGAATAAAGGGGCTGATATTTCTTCCCAAAACTTACCTTTTTGACGATTATCCCATTCAGGTGGTATGACTACTTTAAATCTTATTTTAAGCTCATTTACAGTCATTTTTGTTATTCGTCCCCTAGAGGTTACTTTTGCCTTGCCTAACCATGACTCAGTATAACACGCCCCACGTTATACCTCAACTTCTAGGGCCATCGCGATCGCACCTTGCATCCCCCTAACCATATTTAGGGGACAGATAACCACGTGACAAGCGATCACCCACAGCTTACAATTTCAGTGGCAAAATTTACACCGGAGTTGTCGATCGCTTTAAAACTTGTGGAACAACCCCATAATAATGAGGATTTTCTAACCCTTCTAATTCATGTTTGATATCTTCCCAATCCCCTAACTTACTTTTCCACATACCATCGTTTTCTTGTCTCGCAACGTGCTGCGGCTCACCGTTATAGGTGTATATTGCTATCTTTTCAAAGCCCGGTTCAAGGTCACCATTATCGCAACATTCATATCCAATAGTTTGATAAGCCTTGATAAAAGCGTCGAGTGTTAATTCTCTTGGCACACCATCGGGCCAGTATCCATCAGGATCTACCGGGTCCCATCTACAGTCTTCTTCGCCAGCAGCGAAAGCAAAACAATTATAATCTACTGTTTCTTCACTTGTTACTTCATATTCAGTACGCTCTAAGTTAGGAAATCTCAATATTTTTCGGTAATCCAGCTTACCACTCATAACCGTGTTCTTTTCCCCATTGTATCCACGCTAGGGCCATTTGCTTCATGCGGCCGCGCTGTTCGGGTTTTACCGGATTGTCACCAGTAATTGCCCTCAACGCCCAAAACCAATGGTCTGGCTTTTGTTCGAGGTCACGCAAAATCAAGGGGATAACTGGCTGTCCCATGCCGATAATTCTCTGATAAGCCGGGTGCATTGATTTCTGTGTAACTAATGATAGCATCCCTGTCTCGACACGCCATTCTTCGGCGAACTTCTTAAACTCTGCTTCGAGTTCTACCTGGCTTTCTAAAACATTTTTTGCTTTTGAGGGAAATTCTAAAAAATTACGCATCAACAAATCATTCATTTTTTGGCAAAAACGCTCTTTCTCTTGTTTTGATAAGTTAGAGAGTTCTTCAGATTGGTCAACAGCATTAATCAGCTCATTCGCTAATTCTTCGGGTGTCAATGTCGAACTTTTATTTAAGGCATATATAGGAACAATACTCTCTAGTATCTTGACTAAATCATCATGGTTCATGTTTTTTACCTATAACTCAACGCTGGGCTAGTCAAACCTCTAATAAATATGGCAACTTAATTGCTAATCACTAATCACCTCACGGCAATTAGCAATTAGCAATCTTACCCAAATCCTCACATTTTGCTGATAATTCTTTGCAGGATTTCCACGCCTGATACCGCTTGCCAGCCGAACAGCCCCAAAAGCACAATATTCAGAAAGATGTGAGTGTTTCTCGCCCAATCACTGCCTTTTTGCATCAAAGGAGTCAGCGAGGCTGCGATCGCAATTATTGCCATCATTCCCAACCCTGCTAGCAAGTGCGGGCCCACAAATAGCTTGCCGTTATTGATGTAGGTGACAGCCATCCCGATGATCGCAACCGTAACCATCAAGGCTAACAGCAAAGAACCCATCTGGTGGTGCTTGACGTTGAATTTGCCCTTAAGTAACTCTTTTTTGACTTCGCCTTCGGCACTTCTGGTACGTCGGATTTGAATGCCCAGATACAAAGCATAAAATGAGATGACCAGCAGTACCCACATTAAAATTGGGTGGATGAATTGGCTCCAAACTTTCACTGACTGAGGAATTTCAAGATTCATGGTGTTCTCAGGATTAGCAAACATACTTCATAAAACTTAGCATACCAGTCAGTCCGTCTCGTGCGACGGTACAAATATACGGGATGAGAAAGTATTATGCCTGCCACTAAACAAGACGCTGTATTGATTCAAGCCGCCAAGACTGGCAACATTATTCACGTCCAAGCTTTACTCGCTAAGGGAGTTGACGCTAACGCCAAAGACTCTGAGGGGACGACGGCTTTGATGTTTGCTGCCCAAAAGGGCTATACAGAAATCGTGCGTATTCTACTAAACAATGACGCTAATGTCAACCAGGTGAGCAGGCGTTTTGGCTTGACAGCTTTGATGCTGGCGGCGGCTCACAAACAGGCTGACTCTGTGCGGCTGTTGCTGGCTGCGGGTGCTGATGTTAATGGTAAAAATGATGATGGAAGTACGGTTTTGATGGCGGCTTGTTTGAAAGGCGATATCAATGTTGTCCGGCTTTTACTTGATGCTAATGCTGATGTGAATGTACAAGATAAAGATGGAGATTCGGCTCTGAAAATAGCTGCTTTATCGGGTCATGAAGCTGTTGTCAAAGCTTTGGCAGATGCGGGTGCTGTTGCTGACAATTCTATGCTGTTTTTAGCTGTCCGTCAAGGTAACGCTGAAATTGTGCGAATTTTGCTCAATTGTGGGGCGGATGCTAATGTTAAAAATCTAGAGAGCAAAACTGCTTTGATGCTGGCTGCGACGGCGGGAAATTTGGCTGTTGTCGAGGCGCTGTTGGCTGCTGGTGCTGATGTCGAAATTCCCGACAAAGAGGGCGAAACTGCTTTAACTTTGGCTGCGGATGCCGGCAATACTGATGTGGTGCAAACTTTGCTTGCTGCGGGTGCTAATGCGAATGTGAAAAATGGAGATGGGGGTACGGCTTTGATGGCGGCTGCTGCTGGCGGAAATGCGGCGCTCGCCCATATCTTACTCGATGCTGGCGCGGATATCAACGCTAAGGATAAAGATGATGAAACTGCTTTGAATTTTGCCGTGGTGGAAGGCTGGGAAGATGTGGTGGAATTGCTCTTAAACCGAGGTGCTAGTGTCGGTTCGAGAAATCGGTTGGGCGATACGCCTTTACTGGTGGCGGCTGTTCACGGCCATAGTGCGATCGTATCGGCTTTGCTGCAAAAAGTAAATTCAAATCCCGCTGAGTTTCTGAATGCTAAAAACTTTGGGGAGACGGCTTTGACGCTGGCTGCGTTTCACGGACATACCGAGACTGTGAAGGCTTTGCTTGACGGCGGTGCTGATCCCAATGTCCCGGCGGATTTGGGGAAAACGGCTTTAATGAAAGCGTGCGATCGAGGTTATATTGCGATCGTCCAATTATTAGTCGAAAAAGGTGCAGATGTCAACTTGCTCGATGATTCGGGCGCAACCGCTGTAATGTGGGCTGCACATCGGGGTTATGCTGAGGCAGTAACCATTTTAATTGATGCTGGTGCAGAACTAAACCACAAAAATCCGGGAAATTATACAGCTTTAATGCTTGCTGAGTTTAAGGGTTATTCCAATGTGGTGAAATTGCTCAAAAGTGCTGGAGCACTGGAGTAAGAATTAAATAGTTTTGAGTAAGGTAATTCTGTCATTCTGAGGGTCGGCTTTGGGAAGTGAAAAAGCTCACATATCGGGACTTACGCACTGTAAGGGTGTGACAATAATTGAGATTCTTCGCTTTACTCAGAATGACAAAATTAGGTGATTAGTGCGTCCAGGACTATGAATTAACCTCAATTTGCTTTGCGTACCCAGCCGTTAATAGTAAAGCGGCTATCAGCAAAAGCTTTTGAGGGACAGCTAACTCGCAAAACTTCGTGCATATAGCGACTTAGAAAAAATACGATGCTGTTATTGCGAGGCTCAACGGTTCTGAATGTCTTGTCCGCAACATAAAAATT
Source organism: Microcoleus vaginatus PCC 9802 (assembly GCA_022701275.1). Taxonomy (NCBI): domain Bacteria; kingdom Bacillati; phylum Cyanobacteriota; class Cyanophyceae; order Oscillatoriales; family Microcoleaceae; genus Microcoleus; species Microcoleus vaginatus. The sequence continues at coordinate 2,984,272 of CP031740.1, read as the reverse complement.
GTTCTCGATTTTGCTGTCATAAATCTGCAACTCGCCACCTGAAAAACCCTTGGGTTCTCGATAGAAATAGTAAACGTAAGTAAAAAATCGGCTGGCGGTATCTGGCGAGCCACTGTCGTTGTGAAGTTTATAAAAGTTGTTGTCATTGTGCATGGTTAGCTGAGCTTCTATCTCACCCAGGGGAAATGACGGAATATTTAAACTTTTCAGCACGTCGGGGAGAATTGCTTTGATGCGATTAACCATCAGTTCCGAAAATTCGGGGAACGAGTGGAGTACCATCGAACGGCGGTAATCTTCCGCATTAGTTGAGGTGCTGGTACTCACAAATTCTGATTCTTTTGCTAAGACATATTTAATCAGTTTGTTCTTTTCGGCGGGGGTCAAAAAGTTGTCTATTTGGGCGTAGCGAGATATTAAATCGTCATTTACAGGCGGCGCAGGGGCGGGAATTTCTGCGGCGGGAATTTCTACGGGAGTTGCAGGCTGCTGCGGTTGCAGTTCCTGCAAGTAAATTGGGGGTTCGGTGACTAATCCCACTAGGTTTTCGCCGGGAAAAGAAAGGGCGGAACGACCTCCGTCTATAGGGATTTGAAATAAGGTGGAAAAACCCGGTGTTTGTTGAGTGCGATCGACTAATGTTTTGATCAGGCTGTGCAATAATGGTGTATCAGATTTGAGCGTGACGGTGCACTGATGTCCGCCTGTGAGGAGGATTTTGACTTTTATGTCTTGGGGTTTAATTTGCGGTTGAGTGTAAGTCATAATTTTTGAAGGACGCAACTGGGAATTTGGTAGGACATAACAGTGTTGATTGGTGTCATAGCCTTCCAGATCCCCCCTAACCCCCCTTCAAAAAGGGGGGGACAAGAGTGTAAAAGTTCCCCTTGTTAAGGGGGAGACAAGAGTGTAAAAGTCTCCCGTCTTAAGACGGGACAGGATTCTTCTCAAAGTCCCCCTTCTTAAGGGGGATTTAGGGGGATCTAGACTCGGGGAGAAACGAGATTTATGAAAGCTTTTCAACTTAAGTTGACACCCGCGAACACTATTGTATCCCTACAATAAAATACACAAGTGAGAATTGCTTTAGGTATTATTCCTAATGCAAGAAGTGGCGGATATCAGTGAAAACCATTGTGATTCCGAGTTGGTTGGCTGCTTCAATGGAATCTCGATCGCGCATACTTCCGCCTGGTTGGACGATCGCAATTATGCCCGCCTCAGCCGCAGTTTTGACTGAATCGTCGAAGGGGAAGAAACCGTCACTGGCCAAAATCGCTCCTTTGCTCTTGTCTCCTGCTTGTTCTAATGCTAGTTTAACTGAGCCAACGCGATTCATTTGTCCGGCGCCGACACCGATTGTAGTGCGATCGCGCGTCACAACGATCGCATTTGATTTGACGTGTTTCGCTACTTTCCAAGCAAACAGCAATTCTTCCAACTCTTGGGCCGTCGGCTGTTTCTCAGTAACAACCCGCCATTTGCTAGTTTCTTCTACTATATTATCTGAGTCTTGCACCAGCAAACCGCCTGCAATAACTTTAACAGTTTGGGCCGGCCCTTGAGTCAAATCAGGCAAAATTAATACTCGAACTTTCGCCTTTTTCTTGATAATTTCTTCCGCTTCCGGTTCGCACCCCGGCGCGACGATACATTCTAAAAATGTTTGAGTTAACGCCGTTGCGGTAGCAGCATCTATGGGGCGGTTGAGAGCGACAATTCCGCCGAAAGCTGAGACTGAATCGGTGTCAAAGGCTTTTTGATACGCTTGTGAAATAGTTGATCCCAAGGCTGTGCCGCAAGGATTTGTATGCTTCAGAATAGCGGCCGCGGGAGTGTCGGGGAATTCTACGATCAGCCGCCTTGCTGCTTCTAAATCTACTAAATTATTGTAGCTCAATTCTTTGCCTTGCAGGATGGTGCTAGTCGTCCAGCCTGTCGGTGTACTTCCGCTTTGATACCAGGTGGCGGCTTGATGGGGATTTTCGCCGTAGCGGAGAGTTTGCAATTCTTTTCCTGATAAATTAAACTCTTCTGGTAGCGAAGATTCTTCAGCGGATTGGCTGCTGAGATAATTTGCGATCGCGCGATCGTAGTTTGCTGTATGTTTGAAGGTTTCTAGCGCACATCTTTGCCGAAACTCTAAGGATGCTTCGCCGCCATTTTCCCGCAGTTCTTTTAAATAAGTATTGTACTGTTCTGGATCGCACAACACTGTCAAATGAGCGTGGTTTTTGGCTGAGGCTCTCAACATTGCGGGCCCGCCGATATCTATCTGCTCAATTGCGTCTGCTAGAGTAACTCCAGGCTTAGAAATTGTCTCTTCAAATGGATACAAATTGACTACAACTAGATCGATCGCCCGAATTTGATTTGCTGTTAAGTCTGCGAGGTCTTCCGGTACATCGCGGCGTGCTAAAATACCTCCGTGGATTCGCGGGTGAAGTGTTTTGACTCGCCCTCCCAAAATTTCGGGAGAACCAGTATATTCCGCAACTTTGGTCACTGGGATGCCTGCTTCTTTGAGGGCTGTTGCTGTCCCGCCACTACTAATTATGTCAAATTCAAATTCTTCTACTAGAGTGCGCGCTAAGTCGATTAGTCCGCTTTTATTGGATGTGCTCAGAAGTGCTAGACGTGCCATTGGTTTGAAGTTGCGATCGCAAAAATAGATAGGTTATATTCTATATCACATCTGCCTGCAGGGAGATGATTTGATAATGGCTAATTATGATTATTTTGGACTATTTAAAGATGAGTCCGCTCATTTTTAAGTATATTTTTTGTATAAATTATATAATAATTTATACTGACCCGTGGCTTCTAAATATTTAGGACTTTTGCGTGGAACGGATTATTTTGTGAGTGGGAGGGGGATTGCAGCCATATCGATCCTGGACAATTCCTCTCACTACGTAAGTATCAATGTTGTTGAAATTACTTAATAAAAGTTAATAGATAATTATAGCGCGATTACTCAGGAATTTTAACGAAGTTTTAGGATGAATTAGAAAAGTAATGTGCTAGCATCGGGTGTAAATTGCTATCTCCCTAAATTTCCCGGAAAATTGGGCGATCGCAATAGCTTAATCGAAAAAATAACTTGGTAGGGTAGAAATATGTTTTTTCAAGAAGCCGATCCAGAAAATAAGGTCAGTAATATTAGCAGGAATCATAAAAAAACTGCTCACAATATGATTCACAGAACCGACTACCAACAGATTCCCAAAAAAAGAGCCGAGAATTCGACAGATGCCAACATTTCCGAAGCTTATAGTCTTAGTCTGTGCGAACTGCAGCAGATGGAGCGAGCAATGGAACAGCTAAAGCAGGATTTGAAAGCTAGCGAATCTCGGTTTCAGAATGTGATCGAAAAAAATGCCGACGGCATCGCAATCGTTAACAAGCGAGGACTTGTCTGTTTTGCCAACCCGTCAGCAGAAGCGCTGTTTAACTGCACGGCAGAGGAACTTCTAGGTCAAGCATTTTTTGGCAATTTAGTAGTAGAAGTTTCAGCTTGCGACCTTGAGATGGCGACGGATATTATTCCCCAAGTTGGAAAAACAGAAGCGCCAGGAACTCGCGTCGTGCAAACAGAAGTTGAAGCTATTCGCAAGCAAAAAGCAAATGCTGTAGTAGAAATGCGGGTGGTGGAAACGGAATGGGATGGAGAAATGGCTTATTTAGCTACGCTACGGGATATTACCGATCGCAAGCGCGCAGAAGAAATGCTTTGGTTGTACGATCGAGCTATAGCAGCTAGTAGCACCGGATTTACGATTTATGACGCCACTGACCCAGAACATCCAATTATTTATTGCAATCCCGCATTTGAAAGCATGACCGGTTATCGGCGGCAGGAAATTATCGGGAAAAACGGCCGATTTTTGCACGGAAGCGATACCGATCCGGCGGCCGTAGAAATAATTCGCCAAGCCTTGCAAACAGAAAGCGAATGCAAGGTAATATTAAAGAATTATCGCAAAGACGGAACCGCTTTCTGGAATTGTTTTTCAATATCTCCCGTGCGCGATCGCCTGGGGAAATTAACTCATTTTATTGGCGTACAAAGAGACATCACTGAGCGCAAACAAGCCGAAGAAGCCTTGCATATTTCCGAAGCACAAAGCAGAGAACAAGCCGCTGAACTAGCAGCCACACTTAACCAACTCAAAGCCACTAATTCCCAATTAGTTCAAAGCGAAAAAATGTCTAGTTTGGGATTGCTACTTGCCGGCGTCGCTCACGAAATTAACAACCCAGTCAGCTTCATTTACGGCAATCTCACTCATCTCACAAATTATACTCAAGACTTGTTTCACCACCTCGAACTTTATCAAAAGCATTATCCTGATCCAGTCGCGGAAATTCAGCAGGAAAGAGAAGAAAATGAACTCGATTTTTTAGCTGAAGATTTACCTAAAATACTATCTTCAATGAGCGTTGGTGTCGAGCGGATTTGCCAGATTGTGCAGTCGCTGCGAAACTTTTCGCGGCACGACGATTCAGAGATGAAAGCCGTTAACCTGCACGAAGGTATTGACAGCACGCTGTTAATTCTCAATCACCGTTTGAAAGGAAACGGAGAAAAGCCGCCAATTCAAATTGTAAAACAATACGGAGAATTGCCGCCGGTGGAGTGTTTTGCGGGGCCAATCAATCAAGTTTTTATGAATATTCTCAGCAATGCGATCGATGCTTTAGAAGATGCCAAGAATAAGCCAAATTGTCAAGAAATGCTACAAAATCCTAGCCAGATTAGGATTGGTACGGAAGTGGTGGGCAATTTGGTAGAAATTAAAATTGCCGACAACGGGCCGGGAATAACGGAGGAAGTCAAACAACAGATCTTCGATACATTTTTTACTACCAAGCCCATTGGTAAAGGCACGGGAATGGGTTTGTCAATTAGCTATCAAATTATTGTAGAAAGACACAAGGGCGAATTATATTGTACTTCGGAATTGGGCAAGGGTACGGAATTTACTATCAAAATTCCGATCGCACCTTAGCGCCGAATGTGCAATCTGCTGCTTACCAACTTGATATATAGGCCAACAAGCGAGCGGGACGCTCGTACTCCTAAAAAACGAGAAAAATCGTTTTTTCTCGTTACCGGACTCTGGCTGGGAACGCATACTTAGAGGCTTTGCCTCCTCATTGTAGAGACAATTTTAGGGTGCTTTTCTGCTCACATTACCCACATAAATAGCCAATTAAAAAACCTCCGCCCCCTCCAACTTCTTAAAAGCTTCAACCTTAGCCCTCGCCGCTTCCCCGCAAGTCTTCGGCGTCGGAAACATCTTCCCAGGATTCGCCAAACCTTTCGGATTAAACACCTGACGTACCCACTGCATCGTCTCCAAATCTATCTCGGAAAACATATCCGGCATAAAACACTTCTTGTCAGCACCGATGCCGTGTTCCCCCGAAAGACTCCCCCCAACTTTCACGCAAAGCCTGAGAATTTCTCCGCCCAATTCTTCCACCTTTTCCAGCGCACCTTTTACCGAGTTATCGTACAAAATCAGCGGGTGCAAATTCCCGTCTCCCGCGTGAAATACATTAGCAATCCGATAACCGTATTTCTCGCTCAAACCCTCAATTTCTTTCAAAACATAAGCCATTTGCGTTCGCGGAATTACGCCGTCTTGCACGTAATAATCCGGGCTGAGATGACCCGCAGCGGCAAAAGCAGCTTTCCGCCCTTTCCAAATTTTTAGGCGCGTTTCCGGGTCGCTTGCTGTCGTGATATTTCGCGCTCCGTTATGCTTGCAAATATCGGCAATCCGCTGTTTGTTTGTGGCAACTTCCACTTCTAAACCGTCGATTTCTATGAGGAGAATGGCCGCCGCATCCCGGGGATAACATCCAGTTGCCACCACATCTTCCACAGCATTGATGCTGATGTTGTCCATAATTTCCATGCCACCGGGAATAATACCAGCGCTGATAATATCGGAAACTGATTCGCCCGCTGCTTCTATACTGGAAAAATCCGCTAGGAGAACGCAAATCGATTCCGGCGCTTTGAGAATTCGCAGAGTAACTTCTGTGGCGATTCCTAAAGTCCCTTCGGAACCGACAAATACACCAGTTAAATCGTAACCGGGCATTTCGGGAATTTCCCCACCGACATCGACAATTGAACCGTCGGGAAGTACCAATTTTAATCCTAAAACGTGATTCGTTGTGACTCCGTATTTGAGGCAGTGAACGCCGCCAGAATTTTCGGCAACGTTGCCGCCAATCGAACAAACAATTTGACTGGAAGGATCTGGCGCGTAGTAGAAACCGGCGCCGCTAACTGCTTGCGTTACCCAGTTATTAATTACTCCCGGTTGCACGACTACTTGCTGATTTTCTAAGTCTACTTGCAGAATTTTTCGCATTAGGGCAGTGACAATCAGCACGCAGTTTTCTACAGGCAAAGCGCCGCCCGAAAGACCGGTGCCTGCGCCTCTAGCAACCCAGGGAATTGAGTTGCGATCGCATATTTTGACCACTTGCGCCACTTCCTCGGTAGTTCGAGGCAATACCACCATGGCGGGGCGCTGGCGGTAGCTGGCGAGTCCGTCGCACTCGTAGACAATCAATTCTTCGCGGCGCTGCACCACCCCATTTTTGCCGACTACAGCCTCAAATTCTTTAATAACGGGTTTCCAGTTGCGTTCTGTTTCTATGGCTATCATTAGTGAATTTAATTAGGGAACTATCAATAATATTGTTGCAAACTTTACTATTTTTGTGCAATTATTTTTCTAAGGGTTGCAATATTGACAAAGGGAAGGATCGGCAGTCTCTCGACCGTCGGGAAATAGTTTTTCTTTAGTATAACCGCACTTTTTGCATTTATAGATTGCCGATCGCGCTAGCTGAGTCGGAAAATAGCACAGTCCGCAGGGCAATCCGATTTTCATCTCAGCAATATCGAATCCCGGCCAACCGCACTCCGGGCAGAATTCCTTGAATTTTTTAACTAAATCCAGAGTTGCATTTTCGATGTTTTTCATCCGAGTTGGATTGTACATCGCCCGCATATCTGTTTCGATGTGAACTCGACCGGTTGACGATTTTTTTAAGCCTGCTGTCACAGCGTCAAAAAATTCTTTTTCTGTCCTAATGCCCTTGAGAATTTCGCCTTTACCGAGCGCAGCTTCGCCAACTACAACCACCAGTGCGTGTTCGGGAAATCCAGCTTTTTTAGCAAAATCCTCTGCTTCTTCTATACTGGAAACTAACTCGTGACTGTAGTTAGTTTCAACGGAGAAAGAGTCGCCGATTAGTTCTAGATTGTTGGCTCGATCTAATAAAATTACTATTTCTCTGTTAGCTGGCAGATACGGCATCATTGGGTGAGGGCCGAAAGTACCTTCGCTGGCAAAGCCAAGAGTTTCCCCCGCAATTTCTAGAGCTTTTTGTGCTTTATGGCGAGCCGCTTCTATTTGTGTTCCTAAGCGTTTAACTTCTCTGGTGAAGGTGCCGAAAGTGTCAGTGTCAAGCTCCGCAGGTACTAAGATTTTTACACCCAATTCTCGTTCCAAAACGGGAGCCATCACCCGTTCTTTTTGGTGCATGGTAGCAATAACTGCGGTGCGATCGCTCAATAATTGATTGGGATTCACAGGCTCAGAAATATTAGACATACAGCAGCATCCTTTCATAACAGAAGGCTCAAATACACCCTTTGACCTAAGTTATCAATTCAGCACTCAAGTGTCAATCTTAAAAGCGATCGCTAGTTGCCTCCAGTCACTCCCCCAGCTTTACCTCTGAGTACAAAAATTACTCCCCTCATAATTAGCGCCACCCCTACTCACCGAAGCGGTGGCAAAGGCTCGTGAAATATCAGTTTGCCCCCTAAAACAGTAAACAGGTAACTAATTCACAGTAAAGGCGAGACTATGCTAAGGTTTGCCCGCGACAAAACTACAATAAACCCGATCGAAGAAATTGCATACAAAGAAAGACCGCCTACTATCAACGGCTGGGTAGCCATTGCTAGAATTTTTTCCATTAAATTAGCAGGGCCAATGGGCCCTAATATTTTAGCTCCTGCCTTCAGGCTGAATTGACCTGCGACGCCACACAAAATAGCAGCAAGTAATAACAGAAAAACGCTTCTATTCATAAGTTTAGTAACCTATAGTACAATCAAAAATTGCCGTTACCAAAAACCTAAAAAACTTTAATTAAGTTTTGTTGGGTTTTATTCAGCACTAATATTTTAAGCAGAGATACGGGAAAATCAAGTATGGTCGATCGCGATCGAGAGTGGAACAAATATATGGCAGAGCAGACCAACCCAAGCGGAGAATATACTCTAGAACTATCGATACTCATGCCTTGTCTGAACGAAGCAGAAACTTTAGAAATCTGCATACAGAAAGCACTGAGGTCGCTGCGCGAACTTGATATTGCCGGCGAGGTCATCATAGCAGACAACGGCAGCACTGACGGTTCTCAAGATATCGCTACCAGAATGGGAGCGAGAGTCGTGCCCGTAGCAGCCAAAGGCTACGGCAGCGCCCTGATGGGAGGAATCATCGCAGCGCGCGGAGTTTATATTATCATGGGCGATGCTGACGACAGCTACAATTTTTCCAACCTCGGCTTTTTTGTCAACAAATTGCGAGAAGGTTTCCACTTAGTGATGGGAAACCGCTTTCAAGGGGGCATCAAACCGGGTGCAATGCCGCCGCTGCACAAATATTTAGGAAATCCGGTGCTGACATGGGTTGGGCGGCTATTCTTTGCAAATCCCGTCGGCGATTTTCACTGCGGACTCAGGGGTTTTAGGAGAGACTCAATTTTGAAACTCGACTTGCAAACAACGGGGATGGAATTTGCTAGCGAAATGGTGGTCAAGGCCTCTGTATACAAGCTGCGGATAACTGAAATCCCAACCGTACTTTCTCCCGACGGCCGCAGCCGACCGCCACACTTGCGAACTTGGCGAGATGGCTGGCGGCACCTCCGATTTTTGCTGCTATACAGTCCTCGGTGGCTGTTTTTGTATCCGGGTACTGCGCTGATGATTTGGGGTCTAATTATCGTCGTTTGGCTGTTACCCGGTAGTCAAAAGATTGGGAGTATCAGCTTTGATATACACACGCTGCTTTATGGTGCGATCGCAATTATCATCGGTTTTCAAGCAGTAACTTTCGCTTTTTTCACCAAGATTTTCGCCATCAGCGAGAAATTCCTGGCCGAAGACCCCAAACTCAACAAAATATTTCGCTATGTCACGTTACAGACAGGATTGATTGTCGGAGTCACGCTGATTTTAATCGGAATAGTTTGCTCGTTCTTGTCATTAACTATTTGGAGCGAAACAGCTTTCGGTTCTCTAGACCCTTCTAAAACTCTGCGTTTGGTTATTCCCTCACTCACTTGCCTGACTGTCGGTTTGCAGATGGTTTTGTCGAGCTTTTTTCTCAGCGTGCTGAGCTTGAAGCGTAGGTGATAACATTAAAGTTACTGGCAACATTCCTCAAAACTAAATCGCAGTTTGGGGAAGTTCAGGGCGATCGCACTTCCTTCGATCCTAAATTGCTATAATGACAATCAGCCCAAAAATCTCAACATAAAGCCTATGTCTACTTATAGCGAGGTACTGAGTCAGGCTCAAAATCTAACTCCTGACGAGCAACAGCAACTGTTAGAAGTATTGTCAGCATTGGTTCGCGATCGGGTAACAACCCAGACTCAGGATAGCAGTCAAAGATTGCCCAGGAAAAATCTAAAGAGATGGCGCGGTTTTTTGCCTAAGCGTGTGGATGCTTTGGAATTCCAGTTGCAACTTAGAGAAGAATGGGATGATTAATAAATATCTTCTCGATACCAACATTCTGATTTACTACTTCTATGACGAGCCGGAGGTTCAGCCTATATTTGATGAGATTGAAGCTGGAGATGCAGAGGCATTTTACTCTCCGATTAGTTGGGTATAGTTACTTTGTTACCCGGCCTTGACAGAAGAACAAGCGAATGAAATGCGGGAATTTTTGAGGCTTATTAAGTGTGTATCATTAACAGAATCAGTTTTATATCGTGCAGCCAAAATTCGTAGAGATTATCGCTTGAAATTAGGTGATGGTGTAATTGCAGCCTGTGCTTTAGTGGAGGGATGTGTCTTGGTAACTCGCAATGCTAAGGATTTTAAGTGCGTTGATGGGTTAACTATATTGAATCCCTTTGATTAGGTAAAAGAAGGGGCGATCGTACTTTGGGAAAGAAAAGGGCGAGCGGCTGTGATTCTATTTCAACTACGCAAACATCAAGCGACCTTTCGGTTGAGGAATAGGACGACCCAGTGCGTTAGCCGTTTCTATCCACTCCTGCATAATAATCTCTAGATTTTGCAATGCTTCTTGATAAGTTTCGCCATCCGCCGCACATCCTGGCAATTCAGGCACTTTTGCAATAAAAGCCTGGTCTTCCTCACTCCAGTATATGATGATTTCATACTTCATTATCCTAAGCTAATTAAGTGTTAATTGCTTGCTCTGCTGCTCTAATTAAAACCTCATCCATCCAATTGTTAATACTTTTGCCAGCCTTATTTGCCGCAATAAAGATTTTGCGGTGATGTTCGGGAGTAGTGCGGAAGGGAAGTTTACCTGAAAATGCTTTATCAGGTTCCTGTCCTAATTCTTTGCAAAACTCTAGATAATCATCGATCGAGTTTTGGAATTCTTGGCGAGCTTCTTCAATAGTTTGTGCCTTAAAAGTCACTACGTCATTAATATCGAGGACTCGCCCGAAAAGAATTTCCGCTTCTAAATCTACTTCAATGCTAGCACTGTAACCTTTGTAAGTCATCATGGCTGTTAATTTTTCCTCTTTCAATAAGTGAAACTTGTGGATGATAAATTTTATGCTAATACCCTTGTTGATTTGGGTAATCAACAAGGATTTTCCCGTTAACACCTAAGTCATTATGGTTCAACCCCCGCCTTTATCAAAAATTCCCTGACAGATTTAACGGCTCCTTTATCTGTCTCTTTTTGAGGATGTGGTTCGTGAAATACAGCTTTAACCTCATTTAATAAAATGCGAACCCGCGAACCTGAACCTTGAGTAACAGTAGCACCGAGTGCTGTAAATAAATTTTCCATATCTTGCCAATTAATATTAGCTGGTATAGGATCGGTAAAAATTGATTCTAAAATCTTACGATGTTTATTATTTAGTTCCATAAAAAATTTATTTATTATAATTTACTTTATGATATCATAATGTGATATCAATGTCAAGAAGGTGAGCTAATCTCGCGCCAAGACTACTTGAGGCTGGAACAAACACCACTTTCTTCGAGAATACTCCCTAAAGTTCGATCGGGGGAAAGCTCTGGGGCGATCGCACTTAGGGGAAGATAAGGGCGAGCGCTTGTCTGGTAAGAGAGGGGCGAGCGCTTTTTGGGCAAAAGAGAGGCGAGCGCTCGTCTGGTAAGAGACTGGCGATCGCCTTTATAGGAGTTTAACTAATTGACAATCCAGCGACTTTTGGGTTCAGGAGTTGAACTACCTCTTCTATATTATCCACTGCGCTGAAGTATGGAATAGCTACTGGCTTAATCTGGAATTCCTGACTCACCTATATCAACTTCTTCGCCAGTTTCTTTTGCTTGTAAAAGAGCAGTTTGAATCCGATCGACTAACTCCGAAAACTTTACTGTTTGACGACGGGTGGGTTCCCATCGAGGCATACTGAAGAAAGCTCGACTTACATTTTCTTCTTCTACCGTTTTAATTACTGTTTCTTTGCCATCCCATTCATAAGTTATATGGAAAGTAGTTGTAAGTGTTTGACCAATGTAGTCATGATCTTTTTCCTTGACTATATACATACTACCTCTGAACCTTACTTAATTTTTTCTGAACCTCTCAAACTTTATAAATTTGATTATGACATTTATACCATTCATTTTGGTTGGCAATAAATACTTTGTAAATATGATAATTTAACTAATATTTGAGCTTTTAAATTCTGCCTCATTGCTTGGCATCAATTAGTAAAGACGTTGTATAAAATCTCTCTACTAATTGATGCCTACTACAATCCTACTCTACTCCCTCAATCCGGTCTTCCACCTCCTGATAAAGTTCACGCAAGCGATCCAAATTGTTCTCCGAAGTCTCCCAATAACCCCTGCCATTCACCTCAAGCAAAGTGCTGACAATCTTGCGGAAAGAATGAGGATTTAAGTTAAGCAAACGCTTCTGCATGTCCTCATCTTGGATAAACGTAGTGTTGACATCCTCATACACCCAATTATCCACAGCGCCCGCCGTCGCACTCCATCCAGTCGTATTCACCAGACGCTTAGAAATCTCCCGCACGCCTTCATAGCCGTGCGACAACATCCCCTCGTACCACTTCGGATTCAGCAGCTTAGTCCGCGAATCTAAACGCACGGTTTCTGATAGCGTCCGCACCTGCGCGTTGGCTGTGGTTGTATCAGCAACAAAGGATGTCGGTTTCTTCCCATCTGCGCGCAAACTGCCGATCAATTTAGTCGGATCTGAGTCGAAATAGTGCGACACGTCGGTTAGGGAAATCTCAGCAGAATCCAAGTTCTGGAAGGTGACTTCAGCAGTTTTCAAGGATGATTCAAAAATCTGCCGATCTTGTTCCATTGTTCCGGGATTGTCGGAAGAAAAGGCGAAGGATTTGCGAGTTAAATACATTTCCTGCAACTCGGCTTCGCTTTCCCAAGTGCTGTTTTCTACCGCTAAGTTGACGTTAGACGAATAGGAACCAGAGGCATTAGAAAATACCCGGGTTGCTGCTTGTCGCAGGTTGATTCCCATTTCTTCCGCTTGCTTCAGGGCGTGTTTGCGGACGAAGTTCATCTCTAACGGTTCGTCGGCTTCCGCTGCCATTTTCACGGCTTTATCTAACAAATTCATTTGGTTGATAAACAAGTCGCGGAATACGCCCGAACAGTTAATTACTACGTCGATCCGAGGGCGTCCTAACTCTTCTAAAGAAAGCAATTCGAGTTTGTTTACCCGGCCCAATGCGTCGGGAACTGGCTTCACTCCCACCATCCACATTACTTGCGCGAGGGATTCGCCGTAAGTCTTGATGTTGTCGGTTCCCCACAACACAACGGCGATCGTTTCTGGGTAATTTCCGCCGTTATCAACGCGCTGTCTTTCTAACAGCCGATCGACTACAAGCTTAGCAGACTTAACCGCCCCCGTTGTAGGGATTGACTGCGGGTCTAAAGCGTGCATATTCTTGCCAGTCGGCAAAACATCCGGGTTGCGAATCGGATCGCCACCGGGGCCAGGCAGAATATACTCGCCTTCTAACGCGCGCAACAAAGCGCCTAATTCGTTGTCGGCACAAACTTGCTGCAAGCAGAATTCCAGATACTCAAACAGCGGTTTAATCGGTTCTGGATCGATTTTTTTGTAACCCGCGGCGTGCAGCGCATCAATCCAAGGTGTTTTCTTGCCCATGTTGAAGAAATTCAACTTAGAAACAAGGGAAACTCGGCCCTCAGCGTCGGTTTGTTCCTTCACCAAAGCGCCAACGGCATCCCGACAGGCCAAGGTGATGTTTTGCAGCAATTCGACATCATTTAAAATGCCTTTGTCGCTATTGGTGTAAACTTCGCCGATATCGCGTCCCAGACTGTTGGCGATAATCCGCGGCAAGCTGATCAGCCCGTCTTCTTCGCGGTCTAAATTGGCGATATTCACCAAAGTTGCGATCGCCTCTTCCGCAGTCGGCGGCTTACCGATAACGTGCAAACCGCAAGGTAACAACCGCGACTCAATCTCCATCAACTTGCGGTAAACCAAGCCAACTAAATTGTCCCGTTCCTCCGAAGTCATTCCCGCAGCAACCCCTCTTTCTTGTTCGGGAGGTAGGGCGATATCCTTGTCCAAATTCACCAAACGGCATTTTTCGACGATCGCATCAACAATCGGCACACCGCGCCCAGTCTCTTTCAAAGTTTGATAAGAAGCAATTAACTCGCTGAGTTCCTGCAAACCTTTGTACAAACCAGCATTTTCAGCCGGAGGAGTCAGATAGCTGATTGTTTCAGCATAACTGCGGCGCTTGGCAATTGTTGCCTCGCTGGGATTGTTGGCGGCGTAATAATAGAGGTTAGGAATTTTGCCGATCAAACTGTCGGGATAACAATCCCCAGACATTCCCATCTGCTTACCGGGCATGAATTCTAGCGAACCGTGAGTGCCAAAGTGCAGCACCGCATCCGCACCCCAAATGCGCTCCAAATATGTATAGTAAGCAGCAAAACCGTGGTGCGGGCTGGCAGAACGAGAGAATAACAACCGCATCGGATCGCCTTCGTATCCAAAAGTAGGTTGCACGCCGATAAACACATTGCCAAAATGTTTGCCGAAAATCAGCAAATTTTGTCCGTCGCTGTTCAAATGTCCCGGAGGCGGACCCCAATTTTCTTGCAAGCGTTCTGAGTAAGGAGTGAATTCTTCGTATTCAGCTACCGACATCCGGTAAGCAACATTTAATTCGGGACTTTGGTATTGGGCTGTTGCGTCGTGGATGACTTCTTGCATCAGTTTTTCGGCGGAATCCGGCAATTCTGGCAAGTCGTAACCGTTGCCTTTTAAGGCTTTCAATACTTGGTAAATCGAGCCGAAAACGTCCAAATAAGCGGCAGTTCCGACGTTGCCTTTGTCCGGCGGGAAACTGAAAACTGTGATCGCAACTTTTTTATCTAATTTTGGTTTGCGGCGCAGCATTGCCCACTTCATGGCGCGCTGGGAAATTGCTTCGATCCGGTCTTGTAGGGCGATCGCCTTGCCAGTTGCGCCATCACGTCCCGACAAAATAATCGGTTCGATCGCGCCATCCAACTCAGGAATGGCAATTTGCAAAGCAACTTGAATCGGGTGCAAGCCTAAATCGCTATTTTCCCACTCTTCCGTCGTTTGGAAAACCAGCGGCAAAGCCACCATGTAAGGGCAGTTTAGCTTTTTCAAAGTCTCGATCGCCTTCGGGTGATCTTGTTTCGCCGGGCCGCCCACCAGCGCAAAACCAGTCAGAGAAACCACCGCATCAACGATCGGCAGCGGTGCAACACCTTTGGTTCCAACTTCCAAGAAGAAAGTTTCGACTGGTTTCGAGAAGTCCAAACCGCCGGCAAAAATCGGCACCACCCGCGCCCCCATTGCCTCCAATTCCTGCACCATTGCTACATAGTGCGCGTCATCTCCGGTGACTAAGTGAGTCCGCTGCAACACCAAGCCGATGCAAGGTGCGAGGGGGTCTTTGAGGTCAGCAGAAATATCTTTGCGGGCGTTGTACCAGGTGAGGTAGGCTTTTACATCCTCAAACATCGACGGTGCCAAAGGATGCCAAATTCCCATATCCGGGTAAACCACCGGATCTTGGAAAGTTAGCTGTTCCTGGCCTTTGAATACATATTTATGTGACAGCATCAGCAAGAAGTTTTCCAAGTTTTCTTGGGAACCTCCCAGCCAATACTGGAAACTCAGCATGAAGTTGCGGGCATCTTGGGCTTTGTCGATGGGCAAATATTTCAGCACTTTCGGCAAAGTTTGCAGCAGTTTCAGCATTCCGTCTTGGAAGGAACTCCCGGATTTTTCCTTCCGTTTTTTCATGAATTCGCCGATCGCACTTTTGCTTTGTCCCAATTGTGCCATCGAGAAACTGCCCATTTTATTGAGGCGCATCACCCCAGGCATCGACGGGAAGACGACGGCGACATCCAAGCTGTCGCGCAGCGGTTCCACCGCCGCTACCACTTTTTCTGCCAAATCTTCGATGAAAATTAGAGAAGCAATAAATACATTGGCATCCGCCACATCCCGCTTGAAGGCTTCGTAATTTTCCGGGCTGCGGAGTTCCTCGATCAGGTAGCCGCTGATTTCTATTGCCAAATTCGGATTTTTCTTGTTTATCGATCGAACCGCTGCCGACAGGGCGCTTTGATACTGCGGTTCCAGTACGACATAGACCACCTTCATGAGCGATCGCCCCTGCAAGTTTTCCGGCACGACGTGGCGAATGGTGGGCTTGACGTGAGTGAACATCCGGTTAGGCTCCTTTAAGATGCTGTTTTCGCGAATCGGGAATTTTTTTATCCCATAAGCATTTTTACCAGAAAACGCTTGCCATTAGGCGATTTGAGCCTGCACATGACACAATTCGACAAATTTATGGCAACTTTTCGTTACATTTTTTTATAAATTCCTTGAGCAAATACTCCATATTTTGTTTACAAAAATTTACTTGACACAAGCGCAATTATGTGTAAAAGACTAATGAGTGGGATAAAAATAATTAAAAATTAACCAACGATTGAGAAAGAAATCCTGAAAAAAGTTTCAAGTTTTGTAGAATTGACCAAACTTGCGATCGAGCAATTAACTGAGGGGAAAAAGGCATAATTTCTGAAAGCAGAATGTAGCCTTCGGATAATTGCTGCGTCATCAAGATTGGTATTTTACCAGGAATTTAAAACCATTTCCTAACGTCTCTTTTGTCTAAATTCCTGATTGGCGATCGAGTTCATGGATAGCTAATTGCTATAGAATCTCAAACTCATCAAAACTTTAGGGGGAAACATGGCTAACTACGCAATTTTCGACGAACAATTCTACCTCGCCTCATATCCTTGGATCAAACCAGCCATTGACGCAGGAGTCATCTCATCTGGGAAAGAACACTTTGAAAAATTCGGGCGAGAAGGCGGTCTAACTAATGTATCGCGTTATTTTGACGAAAATGCTTACCTTGCTGGGAATCCAGACCTCGCACCTTTCGTCCGCACAGTCAACCCAAACGCGCCTTTTGCGACCGGCCTCGATCACTTTATCCAGTTCGGTTACGATGAAGGACAGCGCCGCACCCAAGTATCACCCGAATACAACGAAACCTTTTATTTAGCAAATAACTCTGAACTCCAACCGTTCATTCAGAACGGAACTTTCAAATCAGGGTTCCAGCATTTCGTTCAATTCGGGGCCAAAGAAGGTCGTTTCGGGACTTCATTTTTTGAACCGGAATACTTAAAAGAAAACCCCGACATCGTGCCGTTTGTCAACTCTGGAAACTTGAAAACAGGCCGGGAACACTTTTTCAATTTCGGGCAATTTGAGCCGGCCCGCGACGCGACTTTTGTCGGCACCCGTACCAACGATGTTTTAACTGGTGTTGGCGTGGGCGATGTCGAACTTGTGGGAGTGGAAGTAGGTATAGATCCCCAAGGCAACCGCCAGTATGAAAGCTTTGGCGCCAATGAATTCGATGTCTTGATTGGTGCTCCGGGAACCAATACATTCGTACTCGGAGTTCCTGCTACAGCCGGGAATGTCACCCCGACACCGCTGTATTTGGGTAACGGTCAAGCTACCATTCGCAACTTTGACATCGAAAGCGATTTTATCCAACTGCAAGGAACTTCTTTAAACGGCTACAGCCTGACTCCCATTGGCAACAATTTGTCAATCCAGCGTTTTGGAGATGTGCTGGGCGTGATTGAAGGAGGGGCGACCTTGGGTTTGACTTTCCAAGAATCTAACGGTAATGGTACTTTCTTGATTGGATAGTCATTGGTCATTGGTCATTAGTCATTAATCATTAGTCATTAGTCATTAGCTAATGCTGATGATTAATGATTTTTTATTGGTGGTGGGCGCTGGTTCTCTAAAAAAGTACGATCGCACTTTACATTCTTAAAAAAGCAACGATGAATTACGATATCTTTGACGAACAATACTACCTTTCGCAATATCCATGGCTGAAACCAGCCATTGATGCAGGAATCATCAAATCTGGAAGAGAACACTTTGAAAAATTCGGTCAAGCCGCCGGGCTCACAAAAATATCGCGGTATTTTGACGAAGATACATATCTAGCTCAAAATCAAGATATTGCACCCTTTGTTCGCACCGCCAACAACCAAAACCGACCCTTTGCTTCAGGTTTAGACCACTTTATCCAGTTTGGTTACGAAGAAAGCCGCACGCGAGTATCGCCTGACTACGACGAAGTTTTTTATTTTAAGCGCCACCCGGAGATAACTCCCTTCGTGCAGAACGGAATTTTTAAATCCGGCTTTCAACACTTTATCAAATTCGGAAAAACAGAAGGTAGGTACGGGACAAGTTTCTTTGAACCACGTTACTTGGGAGATAACCCAGATGTGGCGGCAGTTGTGGAGGCTGGAAGTTTAAAAACTGGTCGAGAACACTATCTAAAATTTGGGCAATTTGAGTCAAATCGATACGGATTTTTTACAGGAACCAACGGTAATGATATCGTCACGGGATTTACAGCGGGAAAAAATCAAATTCTCGGACTGCAAGTAGCTTTCGCCGGCCCCAATCCACCTTTTGGCATTAATAAGAATAAGTATGACGCTTTGAACTCGGATGACATCACAAGAGAGCCTTTCCTGACTACCAATGAATTCGATACATTAATTGGCACTCCCGGCACTGATTACTTTGTCCTCGGAGATGCTGTTCCGAACAACCGACGTAGTTTTATCAGCCGGGTAGATTTCTATACGGGCAGCGGCGAGGCAAGGATTGTCAACTTTGAAAAAGGAAAAGATTTTATTCAGTTGGTGGAAAACTTTAATGAACTGAGTATATTTCCATCAGGGGTAGACTTATTAATTCAAAAATCGGGAGATACACTTGCCACAATTCAGGGCGGATCAAATCTAACTCTGCAACCGATTGGGATAATAAATCCGTTTAGTCCTCCAGTCGGTCTCACTTTCCTGGGCTAGAAAGCATAGAGCTTAAGTGCGATAGAACTGTTGGAAAAAGTCACCCGGTCAGGTAATTGTATCAGTTCGGGATGATTGATAAAATGCACAAACAGCTCATTAAAGCCGCCGCAAAAAATATGGCTAGTTACGCAATTTTTGACGAAAAATACTACCTTGCTCAATATCCTTGGGTCAAACCCGCCATTGATGCAGGAGTTATCAAATCTGGAAGAGAACACTTTGAAAAATTCGGTCAAGCCGGCGGCTTAACCAAAGTATCCCGGTATTTTGACGAAGCTACTTACCTTGCAGGCAACCCAGATATCGCTGCCTTAGTCCGCACCCCCAACAACCCAAGTGCACCTTTTGCGACGGGCATAGACCACTTTATCCAATACGGTTACGAAGAAGGTCGCACTCGCGTATCTGCTGAGTATGACGAAGCGTTTTATGTAGCAAATAACCGACAGTTGCAGCCGTTTATTCAGAATGGAACTTTTAAAAACGGCTACCAGCATTTCATTGAATTCGGCATCAGAGACGGTCAGTTTGGGACTTCATTTTTTGAAACAGAATACTTACAAAGAAACCCCGATCTTCGACCGTTTGTGGAATCTGGAGCCTTGAAAACCGGTCGAGAACACTACTTCAAGTTCGGAAGTTCCGATCCAAGCCGCTCTGCGACTTTTATCGGAACTTCGGGGAATGACATCATTACTGGTGCCGGCGTGGGAAATACCGAATTAATTGGAGTTGAAGTAGGTTATGTTACAAACAGTGATGGCTTTTCCATCCCCGGTCGAAATTATGAAAGTGATGGTAGTAATGAATTCGATACTCTCACTGGCGGTAGCGGCAACGATCGATTCATGCTCGGAGACGTTTTAGTAGGCAGCGGTGGTAAGGGATACAGTTCCCCAACAAAGTTATATATCGGACCGGGTTTTGCTACAATTCGGAACTTTACCCAAGGTCAGGATAGCATTCAGCTAGCATCAAACAATATCCAACCTTCTTTAGATCAATTCTTGATATTTCCCATCAACAACAATCGAGATTTAGCTATCCAAACGAAGGGCTTGTTCGTCTTGCGTCCAGATGGAGGTTCGGGAATTAGTAGCTTTGACACGATCGCTGTTATTGAAGGCGGCGGAAATCTCAAGTTGAATCTATTAGCAGAAACTAGAGCTAATCTACCTTTACTTGGCTAGAAATCTCGAAGCTATTGGGAATTTGCCTGATTGCTGCTGGGGAGTGCGATCGCACATTCGCAAAAAGGGCGATCGCACTGTTGTGTTTGCCATAAAAATAATAAAACAGGCTTGACAATAATTACAGCAGGCTCCATCTTGCTCAAGTAAACCTCGAAAACCCCGAAGGGCGCGCACTGTTGGCACCGCCCCTACAACAACCAATTTTTTGTGCTTCATTTACCTAAAAAGTGCTGTAACTTGGGATACTGAGTTAGTAGAATTAGTAATAGTGGGTCAAGTTTAATCGACAAGTAAGCAGACTAAGCTTGGAGCAAAACTTATGACAAATTATGACATTTTTGACGAGCCATACTACCTGGCGCAATATCCTTGGGTGAAACCTGCTATTGATGCAGGAATTATAAAATCCGGCAGAGAACACTTTGAAAAGTTCGGTCAAGCCGGCGGCCTGACCAAAGTATCGCGTTACTTTGACGAAGAAACCTATCTAGCTCAAAATCCAGAGATTGCTCGCTTGGTTCGCACCCCAAACAATCCAAATGCGCCTTTTGCGTCTGGTTTAGACCAATTTATTCAGTTTGGCTACGAACAGGGTCGCACCCGCGTGTCACCTGAATACAACGAAGAGTTTTATTTGGCAAATAACTCAGAGTTGCGATCGTTCGTTCAGGACGGAACTTTCAAATCAGGCTACCAGCATTTCATTCAATTCGGACTCAAAGACGGTCGTTTTGGGACTTCATTTTTTGAACCGGAATACTTAAAAGAAAACCCCGACATTGTGCCGTTTGTCAACTCTGGAGCCTTGAAAACCGGTCGGGAACACTACTTCAATTTCGGAAAAAACGAGCCAAACCGATCCGCTACTTTTGTCGGAACTTCCGGCAATGACATCCTCACAGGCGTTGGTGTGGGGAATAACGAACTGATTGGAGTGGAAGTAGGTATCGATCCCCAAGGCAATCGGCAGTATGAAAGCTTGGGATTTTATGAATCTGATGTCCTGATTGGCGGCCCTGGGAGAGATACATTCGTACTCGGAGTTCCTGCTACCTCCGGTAATCCCACATCCCGTCAACTCTATGCGGCTGCCCCCGGTATAGTTAGAATTCGGAACTTTGATGAAGACTTGGACAAGATCCAGTTGGCAGGAAGTCCCGATATCTACACAACACTTTCGGATGTTAACGAGCTCATAATCCTCAGCCCAAGATATGAAACAATTGGTATTATTGAGGGACCAAATTTATCTTGGTCTACAACTCAGCCAAAGGAAGACGGCACTTTCTACCTATTCCTTAAATAACCGGAACCTCGGTTATCTCTTTCTCGGTTAACATGGTAGGGTGCGTTAATAACGCACCCTACTGAACTCAGATTATAGCAGTTGCCAAATTGCGGTCGATAGCGATCGAGTTGTTCTTCTGCTGGCTCAGCTTTTGCTTCGGCTGTCAAATACCGAGAACCGTGTTCATCGTGCCAGTATCGAACAGTACCCTGACAGAAAGTTGACAACTTTATTAATTAATTGTACGCTTCAGAAACCAGGTTTCTAAATATCAAAATCATTAAATCCGTAGTATAAAAACATGGCTAACTACGCAATTTTTGACGAGCCATACTACCTTGCTCAATATCCTTGGGTCAAACCCGCCATTGATGCAGGAGTTATCCAATCTGGAAGAGAACACTTTGAAAAGTTCGGTCAAGCCGGCGGCCTGACCCAAGTATCGCGTTACTTTGACGAAGAAACCTATCTATCTCAAAATCCAGATATTGCTCCCTTTGTTCGCACGCCAAACAATCCAAACGCGCCTTTTGCGTCTGGTTTAGACCAATTTATTCAGTTTGGCTACGAAGAAGGCCGCACCCGCGTATCGCCTGAGTACAACGAAGATTTTTATTTAGCAAATAACCGAGAACTGCTACCACTTGTTCAGAACGGAACTTTCAAAAATGGCTACCAGCACTTCATCAAATTCGGAAATAAAGAGGGCAGATTTGCGACTTCTTTTAGGGAACCGAGATACTTAATCGACAACCCCGACATCGCGCCGTTTGTCAACTCAGGAGCCTTGAAAACTGGTCGAGAACATTATTTCAAATTTGGGCAATTTGAGCAGAGGCGCTCCGCTACTTTTGTGGGAAGCCCCGGCAATGATATCCTCACAGGCGTTGGTGTGGGGAATGTCAGATTAATTGGAGTTGAAGTAGGCTACGGGGCGACTGAAAGTGACGGCAGCAACGAATTCGATACTCTGATTGGCGGTACGGGTCGCGATACATTCGTGTTGGGGGAAACTTTACTAGGCCCTAAAGTGAGTATTGTTGGAACTAAAACTTTCTACATTGGGCAGGGTTTTGCTACTATTCGGAACTTTACCCAAGGTCAGGATAGAATCGAACTCAGTGGGTCTTCTTTAGATCGCTACATTCTGGTTCCCACCAACAATAATCGAGATTTAGCAATCCAAACGAACGGCTTGCCCTTGGATCAAAATGGAGTTAGCCAAACCAGCCGCGGTGACACGATCGCTGTGATTGAAGGTGGCGGAAATCTCAAATTGAATCTATTACCAGAATCTCGTTTTTTGGCACCTTTACTTGGATAGAAATCTCGAAGATATTCGGGATTTGCCTGATTGCTGATGTCGGTACGATCGCACATTCGGAAAAAGGGCGATCGCACTTTTGTGTTTGCCCTGAAAATAGTAAAACAGGCTTAACAATAATTAACTTGACATACTTAGTTAGTAAAGTTAGTAATAGTGGGTCAAGTTTAATCGACAAGTAAGCAGACTAAGCTTGGAGCCAAAATTATGACTAATTATGACATTTTTGACGAACCATACTACCTGGCGCAATATCCTTGGGTGAAACCGGCTATTGATGCAGGAGTTATCAAATCTGGAAGAGAACACTTTGAAAAGTTCGGTCAAGCCGGCGGCCTGACCCAAGTATCGCGTTACTTTGACGAAGAAACCTATCTCTCTCTAAATCCAGATATTACTCCCCTGGTTCGCACGCCAAACAATCCAAACGCGCCTTTTGCGTCGGGCCTCGATCACTTTATTCAGTTTGGCTACGAAGAAGGCCGCACCCGCGTGTCGCCTGAGTACGACGAAGATTTTTATTTAGCAAATTACCCACTTGTTCAGAACGGAACTTTCAAAAATGGCTATCAGCGCTTCATCAAAAGCGGAAGTAATGAATTTGCGACTTCTTTTTGGGAACCGAAATACTTAATCGACAACCGCGACATCGCGCCGTTTGTCAACTCAGGAGCCTTGAAAACTGGTCGAGAACATTATTTCAAATTTGGGCAATTTGAGCAGGGGCGCTCCGCTACTTTTGTCGGAAGCCCCGGCAATGATATCCTCACAGGCGTTGGTGTAGGGAATGTCGAATTAATTGGAGTTGCTGTAAACCCCTTTAACAGCTACCCACTGACTCAAAGTGACGGCAGCAACGAATTCGATACTCTGATTGGCGGTACCGGTCGCGATACATTCGTGTTCGGGGAAGCTTTACTAAGCCGTAGACAGAATCTTCTTGGAACTAAAACTTACTACATTGGGCAGGGTTTTGCTACTATTCGGAATTTTACCCAAGGTCAGGATAGAATCGAACTCAGTGGGTCTTTAAATGGCTTCATGCTGGTTCCCACCAACAATAATCGAGATTTAGCAATCCAAAGGAGCGGTGACACGATCGCAGTTATTGAAGGTGGCGGAAATCTCAAGTTGAATCAATTACCCGAATCCTCTTATCCGACACTTTTAATTGGATAGAATTCTCGCAGCTATTCGGGATGTGCCTGATTGCTGCTGGGGAGTGCGATAATTAATTGTACGCTCCAGAAACCGGATTTATCGAATAAACCCGGTTGCTAAGTCTTTAATGGCGATCGCGCGCTAGCTTCAAAACCTCAACAGTATCTTTGTGACCCTCCGAAGACGCCCAAATTAACGCAGTCCAAGTATTATTATCCTTAGCTTTGATATCAGCTCCTTTATCGATTAAAAATTCCACAACTTGAGTGCGCCCGCTGCCTGCAGCACTCATCAAAGCCGTCAAACCAAAATTAGTTTTAGCATTCACATCCGCCCCCGCCTCCAGCAAAAGCTGTACAATCTCGCTATGTCCGGCCGCAGCGGCACTCATTAACGGCGTCCACCCGTCATTGTCGTGACTGTGGACATCCGCACCAGCCGCCAGCAATTTGTTGATGATCGCCGAATTGCCAGCCTCAGCCGCAGCCGTCAAAGCCGTCGCGCCTTCATCATCTTTGACATTGATATCTGCACGCTGTTCGATCGCACTTTCTACAGCCGCAACATCACCCGTCTTGACGGCATTAATTAAATCTGTCATAAAATCTCCGTTGCATCCTCTCAAATATTAAATCCTATGGCAGTAGATATTTTAATCCTCTCCAACGGCCCCGGAGAATTGGCAACTTGGGTGCGTCCCGCCGTGCAAGCTTTGCGCGAGCAATTGGGAAACGCGGGCACTCAAGCGCGAATCTCTGTGGTGCTGTCCCCCTGTCCGCACGCCACCGGGAAAGAAGCAGAAATAGCCTGTTCCTACCCTGAAGTGGACAGGGTGCAGGCGCCGGAGCATTTTTTTCCATTCCTATTATCTGGCAAAACTGCTGAAAATTGGGATTGGCACGAAACAGGAGTTGTTTTATTTTTAGGCGGCGATCAATTTTTTACGGTTGTTATTGGCAAAAGGCTCAAATATCGCACTGTTATTTATGCTGAATGGGACGCGCGGTGGTATCGCTGGATTGATAAATTTGCGGCGATGAAACCAGAAGTTTTTGCTAAAATTCCCGAAAAATATGCTAAAAAATTTACAGTTGTCGGAGATTTGATTTCCGAAGTAGCGAACGGGAAATCGGGCAGGGCGGGCACGGGGGCACCGCCCCTACGGAAAATAGAATTAATTGGATTGTTGCCCGGTTCTAAAGCCGCCAAATTAGCTTTAGGTGTACCGTTATGTTTGTCGATCGCCCAATCCATCCACCGCATCCGCCCTGAAACTCGCTTTGTAATTCCCGTTGCTCCTACCATAGATGTGCAAACTCTAGCACGTTTTGCCGACCCTGAACAAAATCCTTGCCTGCATTTATTTGAGAATGCTAGCGCCGAACTTCAGTTAACAGAACGGCCGTTTTTGCAGACAGCAAATAACTTGCAAGTAGAACTTTGGACGCAGACACCCGCCTACGATTTGCTATCAGAATGCAGCTTATGTTTAACTACTGTGGGAGCGAATACTGCCGAATTGGGTTCGTTAGCCGTACCGATGATTGTTTTGATTCCGACGCAGCAATTGGATGCGATGAAAGCTTGGGATGGTTTGCCGGGATTGCTGGCAAATTTGCCGTTAGTCGGTTCAGCTTTTGCGACTGCGATTAATTGGCTAATCTGGCAATTGGGAAAGGGAAAGCTTTATGCTTGGCCGAATATTTGGGCACAGGAAGAGATTGTGCCGGAGTTAATTGGGAAGCTGGAACCCGATGCTGTGGCTCAATTGGCGATCGACTATTTGAGCCATCCTGATAAATTAGCACAAATGGGCGATCGTTTGCGTGCGGTTCGAGGACAATCAGGGGCGGCGAAAAAAATTGCTGAATTAGTTTGTGAAGAAATTGAGGTGCAATCTAATTGTCATGAGAATTAGATTTTTTTATTTTTAACCGCAGAGGAACGCGGATGAACGCAGATTTAATCCAGCTTAAGTGGTGAAAACAGGCAAAAGAAAGTTTATTTTCTCTTGCCTGTTTATTATCCCACAACTCGATTTGCTTTCAAGTTAAGCTCCATCGTGCTTGGCAATTATCCAAATGGCGTGGATCATACCCGGAAACCAGAAAAAACAGGTTAGAACCAGGTTGATCCAAAAATCAGTCCCGAGGCCTACAGTCAAAAATACGCCCAGAGGGGGAATAAAAATTGCAGCGACTATGCGGATTAAATTGCCCATCTCAGTTACTCCAAACGAGTTTTCTCTTTCAATTTAACTTCACTGACTGACAGAGCCTTTCCCGAAAAATTTAGGCGGTGCTGCCATAGTGTAAACTTCGGTTTCAGCCGCGATTACCTGCCGCAAGTGACCGGGAACTTGCATCAACCCCAACAGTGTAATTCCGTCGAGCATCCGCAACCCGCCAGTTGTTTGCTCGGCGAGTAATTTGTCAGTAGCTTCGGGATCGGGTCGCGTATTTATTTCTTGATTAGAAGCTACGGCAAAACCCCAAGGAGCTCCATAAGTAGAAATAAAGCTGGTGCAGGATTGAACATTGGAAAAAACAGATTTAAGGGTATTTACAATGCGAGCGTGCATTTTCATTTCGGCAGGAGAAACTGGCCCGGCTTGCACTACGAAATATCCGTTAGGTGACATTACGCTGCGAACTTTCTCAAAATACTCCTTGGTAAACAACTGGAAAGATGGGCCTTCTTCAATGGGATCGGACAAGTCAGAAATGACAATATCCCAATCATTGTCAGTTTTATCTAAATAGTCCAAAGCATCGCCGATTACTACTTCGCAGCGGGGGTCATCAAAGGCATTTTGGTGCATTTCGGGCAGGTGTTCGCGGCAAGCTTCTACTACTTCGCCGTCAATGTCGATCATCACGACTTTTTCAACTGTTTTCCAGCGCAGCACTTCTCTAATTGTAGCTCCTTCTCCGCCGCCGAGAACGAGGACTTTTTTGGGTGAACCGTGACAAATCATGGCTGGGTGTACCAGGGGTTCGTGGTACAGAAACTCGTCGCCTGTACAAGATTGCCACTTACCGTCTAAAACTAAGCCTTTGCCGTAAGTACCGGTCTGAACGACATACATTTCTTGATAGGCTGTTTTCTTGTAAGCGAGCACCGCGATGACGCCGTGAACGTAAATATCCCAAGGGGTAATGTACTCGCTCATCCAAAAATCGGCACGAACTTCGCTACCTGACATCAATTACTCTCCAAATATAAACTGCTGTGTCGATGTTGTCACAAGTAGTAGTTATTAGCACAAAATGGTGCGGGTGTGTGAGTACGATCAACACATTAAAGTGAGATTTCTCAGCAATGCTATAGTGTGATTGCGTTCTGGGAGAGAACAATGAGCTTGTTACTTGAGATTGCTTGTGGGCGATCGCGCGCCCAGTCGATCGCACTTTTCCCGTCGCCCACGAGTCGATCGCACTCACATTTAATATTTTCGCTTTGCATTGCCGACGGGTTTTGTACAAAGGTTGTCTGAATCGGGCAATTTTTTGCGCTGGGCCCGCCTTTGTAAGTTTGCGATCGCCCTGCTTATTTATCAAGAATCGCATGAAAACCCTGCAAATGCGAGAGCGCGAAATAAAAGTAGCGATCGGTTTTACCGAGATTTGTTATTAATATGTTGACATTTTGAATGTATATTAGATAAGATTTTTAGATCGAGCCAACTAAAGGAAGTGTTGAATTTTCCGGACAAAATTGCCGAGGCGATGGGCGCGGAGATTCTAACTAGGTAAAGGGTGCAATTAAATTTATTAATAAAACTGTTCAGACACTATTTTTAGGTTCAAAATAATAGCCGATGGAACCAACCGACTGGGAAAACCGAATCAAAGAGCTGGAAAAGGAAAATCGAATCCTGCGGAAAAAACTCGAAACTTCGGAAAGCGAACGCAACCAATTAGAAGCCCTTAATCAAAAAAAAGAATCTTTGCTAAAAATAGTTACTGAGGAATTTAGAGATTACGAAAATATTTTAAAAGCCAGAATGTCTACCCTAGAAAAAGCTCTGGAAAACCAACAAACAATGCAGCTCAAATTGATCGAAGCCGAAAAGATGTCGGCTTTGGGGATTTTGGTAGCTGGTATCGCCCACGAAATCAACAATCCCGTCAACTTCATCTACGGCAATATTACCTATGTCAATGATTACGCTGGCGACATTTTAAAATTGCTCGCAATGTACCAGGATCGCTATCCCGAAACAGATGCAGAGATTGAAGCTTTTATTGACAAAATTGACCTCAACTTTCTGCGCGAAGATTTGTTGAAAACTCTTTCGTCCATGAAAGTGGGCTCCGAGCGCATCCGTGAAATTGTGCTGACTTTACGCAACTTTGCGCGGGTAGATGAAGCAGAAAAGAAACCAGTTAATATTCACGAAGGAATTGACAGCACATTGTTAATTTTGCAAAATTTAACTAAAGAAAAACCCGGTCATACGGCTATAAAAATTGTTAAAAATTATGGACAATTGCCGAAAGTTGAATGTTATGCGGGGCAATTAAACCAGGTATTTATGAACATCATTAATAATGCTGTTGATGCCGTGCGGGAGCGAGAGCAAAAGCTTTCCATAGGCGAAATAGAAGCCAACCCCAGCCAGATTGTAATTACTACTTCTATTATTTCCGAAAATTGGACGAGAATTAGCATCAAAGATAATGGTTTGGGAATGAATGAAGCTGTAAAAGGGAAAATTTTCAATCCGTTTTTCACCACAAAACCAGTCGGTCACGGGACGGGCTTGGGACTGTCAATTAGCTATCAAATTGTTGTGGACAAACACGGCGGGAGGTTGGAGTGCATATCCGCAATGGGAGAAGGCACTGAATTCGTGATCGAGATTCCGATCGCCAATTCCCGCAGCTAAGATCGATCGATCGAGCTAAACTGAGGGATAATGAAAACTCCCTTTGACCGCGGCTCCTCCTAGTTTGATGTGCAACCCTATGTCTACTGTCACTTTTGGTTTGTCAACCCCTATAGCGGCAGAGCCCGGGGCATCCTACGGCAGCAGCGAACCGCCACAGCGCCCCACAGTGCGGGCAGAGTGGATCGAGGTATTGGTGAACCCTCCTTTCAGGGTGGCGGGGGACTCCCCTGGGGAGGAAAATAAGTTATTTACCTATCGCTTGCCTGCGGAACTTAGCGTGCAACCAGGGGATATTTTGAGTGTACCCTTTGACAGTCAACTGTTAGGCGGGATCGCGATTCGGTTCATTTCTCAACTGCCACCCGACTTAGATCCGGCGCGGGTTAAAGATGTCGAAGATGTTGTCTGTACGGGCTTTTTCCCGCCTACTTACTCGGAATTGCTCGATCGTACTGCCACCTATTATTGCACACCTTTAATTCAAGTAATTAGAGCCTCGCTGCCGCCCGGTTTGTTAAGGCGTGCCGTGCGCCGAATTCGCTTAATTAAGGACGCTATTTCTCCGAATGCCGAAACATTTCTCAATCCCGCAGCAAATCAAATTTTACAATTGCTGCAAGCTCAAAAACACGGCGATTACACTTGGCAATACCTCCAGCGACAAGTCAAGGGAAGTTATCGGGGATTGAAAGATTTATTGAAACGCGGTTGGGTAGAAAGTTATTTAGAACCTCCCCATCCTCCCAAACCACAACTCAAACCTGCAGTGACATTAATTGCTAGTGCATTTGTCACAGATTTAACCAAGCGGCAACAAGAAGTATTGGAAGTTTTGAGGCGCGGTGGCGGTGAAATGTGGCTGAATGATTTACTGAGGATTTGCAGCGCGAGTCCTTCGGTTGTCAAAAAAATAGAAGAAAAAGGCTGTGTTGTTATCGATCAAAGGGAAGTGCTCAGGGGCGATCGCGGAATTTCTCAATTGCCCGATGCACCGAAAACTTTAACTCATTTTCAAGCTCAAGCCTTAGCGTTTATTAACTCTTTTTCGGGATTCCGTCAAGTGCTGCTGCACGGCGTTACAGGTTCCGGGAAAACCGAAGTGTATTTGCAGGCGATCGCCCCAATCTTAGCCAGCGGCAAATCTGCCCTCGTACTCGTTCCCGAAATAGGCCTGACACCGCAACTTACCGATCGATTCCGCGCCCGTTTTGGCGAGCAAATTTGCGTCTACCACAGCGCCCTATCCGATGGGGAACGTTACGATACATGGCGTCAAATGCTGACTGGAACACCGCAAATTGTCATCGGCACGCGATCGGCCATTTTTGCGCCTTTACCTCACCTCGGCTTAATTATCCTCGATGAAGAACACGACAGCAGCTTCAAACAAGACCAACCAGCCCCCTGCTACCACGCCCGCACCGTTGCCAAATGGCGCGCCGAATTAGAAAATTGTCCCTTAATTTTAGGTTCCGCAACGCCAGCTTTAGAGACTTTTGTCGGGACGCGAAGAGATTATTACTCGTTACCCAATATCCATTATTTATCATTGCCCGATCGCATTTACTCGCGCCCGATGCCGCCTGTGGAAATAGTCGATATGCGCCAAGAATTGCGGCAAGGAAACCGCTCAATTTTCAGTGCTTCCCTGCAAAACGCCCTGGAACAATTGCGAGGAAGACAACAGCAAGGTATTCTATTTATTCACAGAAGAGGACACAGTACCTTTGTCTCTTGTCGAAGTTGCGGCTATGTGATGGAATGCCCGAACTGCGATGTTTCCCTGTCTTATCACCACGTCGGCGAAGGGACAGCAGAAATATTGCGCTGTCACTACTGCAACCACACGGAACGACACCCCCAAAACTGCCCGGAATGCAGTTCTCCTTACTTCAAAAACTTTGGTAGTGGCACTCAGCGAGTCGAACAGGAATTAACGAGATTATTTCCCGAATTGCGGGCAATTCGGTTTGACAGCGATACGACTAGAAATAAGGGCGATCACCGCCGATTGTTAACGCAATTTGCCAATGGGGAAGCTGACATTTTGTTGGGTACGCAAATGCTGACGAAAGGGTTAGATGTAGCTGGAGTCACATTGGTGGGAGTTGTGTCTGCTGACGGGTTGCTAAACTTCTCCGATTATCGGGCCAGCGAACGAGCTTTTCAAACATTAACTCAAGTCGCCGGCCGTGCGGGCAGAGGCGACGATCCGGGGCGGGTAATTATTCAAACTTACACTCCCGAACACCGGGTAATTCAAGCAGTTAGGCGCCACGAATATGCAGATTTTGTGGAAACCGAATTAGCAGAAAGAGCGGCCCTGAATTATCCACCTTCGGGGCGGCTGATTTTGTTGCGGTTGAGCAGTGTAGATGCGGCGGAAGTGGCGGTGACGGCGGTACAATTGGCGTCGGTTTGTCAGGAGTATATTGAGCGATTGTCTGTACCGGGGTGTGAGTTGTTGGGGCCTGCACCTGCGGCGATTATGCGGGTGGCAAATCGGTATCGGTGGCAGATTTTGCTGAAGTTGCCTTTGGATGAGTCGGTGGATGTGTCGGATTTGATCGGATTGCGCGATCGCACGCCGCGTTCTGTTAGTTTAACTATTGATGTCGATCCGTTGAATTTTGGTTGAGGGTTATTGGTTGGGTGGGGCGGGTTTTACCAACCATTTATGTTAGAAACCAACAATCTAATAAACCCGCCCCCGCTTGGGCTAAGGCAAATCCGTGCTCCCCATCAGATAAAGGTCGCACTCCCGGGCCACGCCCCGCCCTTCATTAATCGCCCAAACCACCAAACTTTGTCCCCGGCGACAGTCCCCAGCCGCGAAAACTCCTGGAATGCTGGTTGTATATTTTTCGTGCTCGGCTTTCACATTGCTGCGCGCGTCCCGTTCCAATCCCAGCGCATCCAGCAAGGGCTGTTCCGGGCCGAGGAAGCCCATCGCTAGCAAGACAAGCTGTGCCGGCAACACTTTTTCCGTGCCCGGGATGTGATTCGGAATAAACTGCCCTTTCTCGTTTTTCGCCCACTCCACCTCAACGGTGTGCACGGCTTTGACGTTGCCGTTTTCGTCGCCCTCGAACTTTGTCGCCGTGGTGAGATAGCCGCGGGGGTCGTCGCCAAATTTGGCGGCAGCTTCTTCTTGGCCGTAGTCGAGACGGTAGACTTTTGGCCATTCGGGCCAGGGATTGTTGGCGGCGCGTTCTGAAGGCGGTTTGGGTAGAATTTCAAGCTGTACCAGGCTTTTGCAGCCGTGGCGGATGGAGGTGCCCACGCAGTCGGTGCCGGTGTCGCCGCCGCCGATGATTACGATATCTTTGCCTTCGGCGGAGATGAAGTTATCGTTGGTGCTCTTGTCTAAAACTGCTTTGGTGTTGGCTGTCAGGAAGTCCATTGCGAAGTGGATGCCTTTTAATTCGCGGCCTTCTATCCCCAAGTCGCGGGGTTTGGTGGCGCCGGTACAGAGCACAACGGAGTCGTATTCTTTTAGCAGTTGTTCGGCAGGTAAGTCTTTGCCGACTTCGGTGTTGCAGACGAATGTCACACCTTCGTCTTCGAGGACTTTCAGGCGGCGCATTACGACTTGTTCTTTGTCTAGCTTCATGTTGGGGATGCCATACATTAGCAGGCCGCCCGGTCGATCGGCTCTTTCGTATACTGTTACCCAATGACCGGCTTTGTTGAGTTGCGCGGCGGCGGACAAACCGGCGGGCCCGGAACCGATGACGGCGATTTTTTTGCCGGTGCGTTTGGCGGGTGGTTCGGCAGTAACCCAGCCTTCATCCCAGCCTTTATCGATAATTGCGGCTTCGATGTTTTTAATCGTGACCGGCGGGTTGGTGATGCCGAGCACGCAAGCGCCTTCGCAGGGTGCGGGACAGACGCGGCCGGTGAATTCGGGGAAGTTGTTGGTTTTATGGAGTCTGTCTAGGGCTTCTTTCCAGAGTCCGCGATATACGAGGTCGTTCCATTCGGGGATGAGGTTGTATATCGGGCAGCCGCTTGCCATGCCGCTAATAATTGTGCCCGTGTGGCAAAACGGAATGCCGCAATCCATGCAGCGCGAGCCTTGGGTGCGGAGTTTGTCCTCCTCCATCGGTAGGTGAAATTCGTCCCAGTTGTGGACTCTCTCGACTGGTGAGAGTTCGGAGGGCAATTCGCGCAAGAATTCGATAAAGCCTGTTGGTTTTCCCATAGTGGTGTTCTGGTTAGAATTTACTATTCTGTCAGTTTCTCAAAGGTGAAGCTGGCGGGCTTCTGAATTAACTATTGTGATCTAAATTGTGTGCGATCGCAGCTCAGATTGAGCAATTCCTACCTGAAATCTTCAATATCGCCGGGAGTCGGGGAATTGTCGGCAGCCGTAAAATATACAGCGACAGCAAAGAAACCGGGTTTTTTACGCGGATTAAAGGTTTTAAAGGTTTTGATGCAGTATTTTCGTCCATCAAACCCGGTTTCTGCGTAATTTCACATTGCTTACTCTGGGACGATCGCATTTATCGCATTTACCGATACAGCCACATCTCGAAACGCTCACGGGTTAAGCCTTCCGACTCTTAGCCTCAACTTTGAAACGCAGTCCCCATCAGGAGGGCATCGAGATCCTATACAAAAAGTTACAGACCTTGCAAAATATTATTTTCAGGATATACTACTGTAAATCTGTCAGATAACTGGGGTTTAGCTCTGTAACTCCTAAAATAGGTAAATAAACTCATGAGTATTACAGTTCAGAACGTATCGAAACACTTTGGCTCCTTCCACGCCATTGACAACGTGAATTTGGAAATTAAAAGGGGTTCTTTAGTCGCGCTGTTAGGACCTTCCGGTTCCGGGAAATCGACTCTGCTGAGGATGATCGCGGGGCTAGAACCGCCAGACAGCGGTCACATTTACCTGATCGGTGAAGATGCTACTCATCAGTCGGTGCAGGAACGGCATATCGGTTTTGTGTTTCAGCACTACGCTTTGTTCAAACACATGAGTATTCGGAAAAATATTGCCTTTGCGATGGAAATTCGCAAAGTTCCTAAAGGCTCAATTAGCAGGCGGGTGGATGAACTTTTGGATTTAGTGCAGTTGACAGGTTTGGGCGATCGCTATCCTTCGCAACTTTCCGGGGGCCAGCGGCAGCGGGT
This sequence comes from Microcoleus vaginatus PCC 9802, assembly GCA_022701275.1. NCBI lineage: Bacteria > Bacillati > Cyanobacteriota > Cyanophyceae > Oscillatoriales > Microcoleaceae > Microcoleus > Microcoleus vaginatus. Next base: position 2,950,490 of record CP031740.1, on the reverse strand, counting down.
TGCTTTGGCCAGAGCTCTAGCAGTTCAACCAAAAGTGCTGCTGCTAGACGAACCTTTTGGAGCATTAGATGCTAAAGTCCGCAAAGAATTGCGATCCTGGCTGCACAACCTTCACAAAGAAGTTAACATCACCACAGTTTTTGTGACTCACGACCAAGAAGAAGCTATGGAAGTAGCCGATGAAATTGTGGTAATGAACAAAGGTAGAGTCGAACAAGTTGGCACTCCTGCTGAAATTTACGACAAACCGGCATCAGCTTTTGTGATGAGTTTTATTGGGCCGGTCAATGTGCTGTCGAATGCTGCGGGTTTGTTCGCCAGCAACGGCACAACGGCTCGCAATAATGGAGCCGCTCATTCGGACGTAGTGTTTTTGCGCCCCCACGACGTGGAAATTAAAACTAAGCCGGAGTCTGGTTTTTCATTAGCAAAAGTCAGTCGCATCATTCATTTAGGGCGGGAAATACAAACCGAGTTAGTGTTAGAATCGCAGCAGGTAGTAACAGCTTACGTGAGTCGCGAGCGCTTCGATTCTCTACAGTTAACGCGAGATCAGCACGTTTACGTCAAGCCCAAACACGCGATGACTTTCCCTGCTTATTCAATTTAAATCAGCAACTGCATCTTACTCAAAATACTATCCGGGCGCTTCTACAAAACACTGCTCCCACATCGTTACCAGGCTCGTGCCTGGTAATGCTGTCTCGTGGCTCCAAACCCGAGGCAGAGCCTCCTGAAATCCATTCCCAGGCAGAGCCTGAGAACGAGAAAAACGAGAAATCCCAGGCAGAGACTGGGGACGAGAACTAGAAAAAAGATAGGTGAAGAATATGACTGCTAACAAATTCAAGAATTTAGCAACTAGCACTTTACTTAGTTATCGCCGTTACCTCCAGGCAGGATTAACACTTTGTGCAGGATTGGGACTGTCTGCGATCGCCTCTTCAGTTGCGTACAATTGGGAATACAAATCCATGCAAGCCGAACTGCAAGACCGGCTGGACAAAATAGCTACCGACATTCAGAAAGATGTTAGCGGCAATTTAGAAATAATTCGTGCTGCTGGAGCATTTTACAGCGTATTTGACGGCGTTAAAAAACCAGAAATCAAGACATTTGTTGGTTCTGCCCTGTACCGGCATCCGAGCCTGAAGGCGATCGCTTGGCTGCCCCGTGTTTCTGACTCTCCGCAATTCCTGACTGATGAAATAGATTTAGGTTTAGATTTGACTGCCAATCGGCTAGCGTTAGAAAAAGCGGCCAAAAGACAAGAAATTATCGCGACTGACCGCCAAAAATGGTCTTCACAAAATCAACCAAGCGTCTTCGTTTTTCTGCCAATTTTTACTCAAATTTATGCTGGCGACACCGCAGAAGGGTCGCAAAAATTACCTGCTAGAAATCCAGAAAATTTGAAAGGTTTTGCTTTGGGAATTTTGCTTGTTGATGATATTGTTAAGTCAGCTTTACAGGAAACTCAACTCAACTTTGTTAATGTGTATCTTCAAGATGCTATGGCTCCTGAAGCAGAAAGATTTCTCGCTTTTTACGAAGCAAAGACTAAAAGAATCGTCACCGACGAAAAGATTAAAAATCAACTCCCAATTGGGGAAAGAGCTTACTGCCCGGATGGCAGCAGTTGCACCCGCATTCTCAATATTGAAAATCGCAGGTGGTTGCTGCAACTGCGCCTAACGCCAGAGTACATTAATCCTCTAAGATTTTGGCGTTCTTTGACTGTTTTAATTTTTGGGACAATCTTAACTTTGGCGGCGACACTTTATCTAATGAGCTTGTGGAATTATACTGCTCTAATTGAAAAAATAGCAGCAGAACGCACGGCTAAATCTCAAAGGCTAGAACAAACTTTGCAAGAGTTGCAGCAAACTCAAAGTCAACTGATTCAGCAGGAAAAAATGTCGAGTTTGGGTTTATTAGTCGCTGGTGTCGCCCACGAAGTGAACAATCCTATTAGTTTTATTTACGGCAATATCCACCACGCCAGCGCATATACTAGGGATTTGTTAGAGTTGGTAAAACTCTACCAAAAACAATATTTACACCCTCCATCGGAAATTTCCGAGTATTTAGAAAATATTGACTTTGACTTTCTCAGCAAAGATTTGCCGCAACTGCTGTCTTCGATGAAAATAGGAGCAGATCGCATTGTTCAAATCGTCCAATCTTTGCGGAATTTTTCTCGCTTAGATGAAAGCGAAATGAAACCTGTTAACATCCATGAAGGCATTGACAGCACTCTGCTAATTCTGCAAAGCCGCCTGAAAGCTACAGCCGATCGCCCGCCGATCGAGATTGTTAAAAACTACAGCAATTTACCTTTAGTAGAGTGCTATGTCGGACAATTAAATCAGGTGTTTATGAATATTCTGGCTAATGCGATCGACGCCCTTGAGAGTTACAACCTCGATCGCGGGCCCAAAGCAGCGAAAGCCAATCCGATCGCGATCGCCATAACCACAGAATATTCAAGTCCCGATAAAATAATTGTGCGGATATCTGACAACGGTCCCGGTATGGCAGAAAATGTCAAAAAACGGCTGTTCGACCCCTTCTTTACGACGAAACCAGTCGGAAAAGGGACAGGATTGGGACTGTCAATCAGCTATAAAATTATCGTAGAAAAGCACAAAGGTACGCTGCGCTGCGATTCGACACCGGGATTGGGGACGGAATTCTCGATCGAGATTCCGCTGCGGCAAGAAGTCAGACAAGCTGTACCGTTTGTTTCGCGGAAAATATCCGAGGCAGCTTAGAAAGGGCTGGGGAAGAAAAATTTTTTTCTCATTAACTACTGTAATTCGGTCGGATTATAGTATTATATGTAAGAATGCCGCAATCAATACTGCTTTATGCAGCTTAAACCATCGGCACTGCCGATACTGTATAACCCAAACACGGCGAGAGTAAATATGTTCAGTGACTTGCAAATTATTTACGAACGCGACCCCGCGGCGCGCAACTGGCTGGAAGTATTATTTTGCTATCCCGGACTGCAAGCACTTTTTTTGCACCGGATAGCACACTGGCTTTATTCCGCTGGCCTGCCGTTTGTACCGCGCTTGATTTCGCAACTGAGCCGCTTTTTAACAGGTATTGAGATCCACCCAGGAGCGAAAATTGGTAGGGGCGTGTTTATCGACCACGGCATGGGGGTGGTAATTGGCGAAACTGCGATCGTTGGAGATTATGCTGTAATTTATCAAGGAGCGACCATTGGTGGCACGGGTAAAGAAATAGGGAAACGGCATCCAACGCTCGGAGAAAATGTAGTGGTAGGAGCGGGTGCTAAAGTTTTAGGCAATATTCAAATTGGCAATAATGTTCGGATTGGTGCGGGTTCGGTAGTGCTGCGAGATGTCCCTAGCGATTGCACTGTTGTCGGAATTCCCGGCCGCATTATCTCTCGGAAAAAGCAGGTGGAAGATGCTCAAAATTCTCAAGGTCTACCGGATTTGGAAGCTCAAGCGATTCGAGCTTTGTTCGATAGAATTAAGGATTTAGAAGAGCAGGTTGCTTTTTTGAAATCTCAACAATCTCCGCTCAAAACAACTCAATCAGAGCAAGCAGAGGTCGAAAAACATGAATTATTCCTGTCTTCTGATTTATTCATTACACAGTTTTTAGACGGTGCAGGAATCTAGTAAAGCTTTAATTTCTATAGATTTTTGCCCGCCACACTATCCTGTGGTCATTGGACAAACTAACTTTTATTCTTTCAGTAACTGGCTATGACTATTGCTTCTCTTTCCACTAAAACTTTTGATGAAACGAGCAGACATATATTTTCTCGCCGCTCGCACTTGCCGAACAGAAGCAATGCTCTGTGGCGAATTGAAACTGGAGTAGTGCGAACTGTAACGTGGCTTGAAGATGGCACAATTATCACCTTGGGATTGTGGGGGCCTGGTGATACGATCGGCAAAGCGATATCAAAATGCGATCCTTTTCAAATTGAATGCCTCACTAAAGTCGAGGCAATTTTACTATCGGGCGAGCGCTGGCTAAATAGAGATATTTTGCTCAATCACATTCAGCAGGCTGAAGACTTTATGGTAATTAGAGGCTACAAAAGAGTGGATTTTATGCTCTATCAACTATTAACTTGGCTGGCTAAGAGGTTTGGTTCTGAGGTAGGCCAAGGACATCTGATCGATATGATTTTAACGCATCAGGACATTGCAGACATCCTCGGTACAAGTCGCGTAACTGTCACTCGCACCCTCGGTAATTTTGAGCAGCAAGGCTTGATCGATCGTCTGCCGCTCCACCGGATTATTCTGCAACCTTCCGAGGTTTGGCACTACGAAATATAATTTGCGTTTATTAAATTTTCTCATCCACAGGTCAATAAGTTCAAAAGCAAGTGCGATCGTCGCACTTGCTTTTCTCTTTCTCCTGATTTCTTTCTTCTCACTGCCAACAGAAGCGATATCTCGCACCTGTTGAGTGCCGCCAAGTAGGTGAGTATGAAGAAACTTAACCATGACACAGCATATATCCGCCTACCTACTTAGCAGTTACTGTGAACTACCCAGCGCTGACATAAAGGTACAGCGTGAGCTTCTGACTTCAACGGGGATTGCGTTAACTTAGACTTACGTCCCAGTTTCGGACTCACATCCCCTCCATCAGCAGCAGTCCTGGCTCCCAAGACCGATAGCATTCTGATTCCTTCTGCTCTGATATTTATTGAGGCGTTTCCATCCCTATCGTGATGAGTACCACAACTAGGACAAGTCCATGTCCTAACATCTAATGGCATTTCATTCACCTGATAGTGGCAATTTGAGCAGAGTTTCGAGCTAGGGAACCATCGGTCAATCTCTACCAACACTTTGCCTTCGCGATCTAGCTTGTAACGCAAGAAATTGACAAATATTCCCCAACCTACATCAGAAATTGCTTGAGCTAGTTTGTGGTTGCGAACCATGCCCTTAACGTGAAGGTTTTCGACTACGATGACTTGGTTATCGTCAACAAGCCTTCTAGATAGCTTATGCAAGTAGTCTTGACGGACATTGCTAATTCGTTCGTGAACCCTAGCCACCAGTTTCCTGGCTTGATCTCTCGACTTGCTTCCTTTCTCCTTTCTTGCTAGTTTTTGCTGTTTTCGTTTGAGGTTGCGCTCGTGTTTTGCTAAATGCTTAGGATTAGGGTATTTGGATGTCTTGATACCATCATTGACAACAGCAAAATCTTTCAATCCCAAGTCAATTCCTGCAACTTTTCCATCGGTGTGAACAACTGGTTTGTCTCCTTCGAGTTCTGTCAACACAGAGGCATAGTATTTCCCCGAAGAAGTAACACTGACGGTTACGGTTTTGATAGTTCCCTCGATCGGTCGATGTAACTTGGCTTTGACAATGCCGACACGACCGGGAAACTTGAGAAAGTCGTCAACAAGTTTGACTGATTGCGGATACTGAATTGACTGCCTATTTTTTTTTGATTTGAATCTAGGGTATTTTGCCCTGGATTCAAAAAAGTTTTTGTAAGCAGTTACCAGGTTGAGCGTAGTGGATTGCAAAACCTGAGAGTAACACTCCGACAACCATTGTGTTTCTTCTTGTTTTTTGAGATTCGGTAGGAGCTTGTTCAATGCAATTTGAGTCAAGCCTTTGCCCGTGGCTTTGTAGGTTTCGATACACATATCGAGTGCATAATTCCACCACCAACGGGAACAGCCAAAATGCTGAGCTAATATCGTCTGCTGTTCAATTGTCGGATAAAGTCTAACTTTGACGGCTTGATTCTGCATTGCTTCCACCTCCTTTTAGGATTAAATATATTCCTAATAAAAAGTCAACCGAGTTGGCAAATTTTACGCCTGTTTGACCGGATAAAATTTGCTTGGGGGAGTCCATGTATCCCAACGCTGACCCAAAGGGTACAGCGTGGGACTTATAGCTCCCCCAAACCCCCTCAAAAGTTAAGGCGGCGGTATTGCCTGTAAAATACTCGCTCCCTGCAAGATTTGAGACTTTTTGGCTCTACCCGCTTCGGGGTGTTCCCAAGACGGTGCAAAGGGTGGAACCAAGAAGGAGCAAGCTTTCCACCCACCCTGTACGCCCACACCGAGCATCAGGCAGTTTCCGCCCCTGTGCCCGTGCTGCTCGTAATACCGAAAGTGCCGACAGCTTAAACCTACATTTACGTTGCTCACGGGATTTCTCCAACCGTTTTTGTAATAAAAATATACTAACACCAGTACACCTACCGGAATTGTGTACTATTATATAATGTACAATTTAAACTCGATCGCCAGTGGGGAATGTGGAACTATCTTCTAGAGTAGAATACGCCCTGTTAGCGCTCTTGGAACTGGCGAGCCACCACCCGAAGGATTCGCCCCTAACAGTAAACGAAATTACTGCTTCTCAAGAGATACCGGAACGCTATTTAGACCAAATTCTTGCCGTGCTGCGGCGTGCAAGTATTGTCCAGAGTCTGCGGGGCGCTAAAGGCGGTTATTTGCTAGCGAAAGAGCCTTGGCAGATTACTTTGCTAGAGGTGTTTTCGACTCTCGAAGGGGACGGCAGCGGCCAGACCCAAAAAGTTTCGGAATCTGTAACAATAGAAAAAACTGCGGTGCTAGAAATCTGGCAGGAAGCTCAACAGGCATCTTGGGCGGTTTTGGGCAAATACACATTACAAGATTTGTGCGAACAGCGGGATCTTCGCAAACAAGCACATCCCATGTACTACATTTAAGGGGAGAGAAATTAAGCCATGAGAATTGCTAAGGATGTTACAGGAATAATTGGCAGAACTCCTTTAGTTCAGCTCAATAAAATTCCCCAAGCCGAAGGAGTAGTTGCTCAAATTGTGGCCAAATTGGAAGGGATGAATCCGGCTGCTTCGGTGAAAGATCGGATTGCGGCGAGCATGATTCAGGCGGCAGAAGATGCGGGGTTAATTCAACCCGGGAAAACTATTTTAGTTGAACCGACTTCAGGCAATACTGGAATAGCTTTGGCAATGATCGCGGCGGCGAAAGGCTACAGTCTGATTTTAACGATGCCGGATACGATGAGCACGGAACGCCGATCGATGTTGAAAGCTTACGGAGCTCAGTTGGAATTAACTCCGGGACATGAAGGGATGTTAAGTGCGATCGCCCGTGCGGAAGAAATTGTAGAAGAAACCCCCAATGCTTTCATGCTGCAACAGTTTCGCAACCCCGCTAATCCGAAAATTCACCGGGAAACCACGGCCGAGGAAATTTGGGAAGATACAGAGGGTAAAGTAGATTTTTTAGTTGCTGGAGTTGGCACCGGCGGTACGATTACTGGAGTTGCTGAGGTAATTAAACAGCGGAAATCGAGTTTTAGGACGATCGCAGTTGAACCAGCCACCAGCCCCGTGCTTTCTGGAGGTAAATCTGGTGCTCACAAAATTCAAGGGATTGGTGCAGGATTCATCCCGGAAGTGTTGAAACCCGAGCTAATTGATGAGGTGATCGCAGTTAGCGACGCAGATGCGATCGCCTACAGTCGCCGACTTGCCAGAGAAGAAGGATTGTTGTCAGGAATTTCTGCCGGCGCCGCTTTGTGTGCCGCAATTCAAGTCGGCAAGCGTCCGGAAAATGCTGGAAAATTGATAGTTTTTGTGCAGCCTTCTTATGGCGAACGCTACCTCAGTACAGCCTTGTTCAAAGATTTAGAATTGCCGACCGTCAGCGAACTCGAAGCATTAGTCAGCAAGTATTAAATTGTAGTAGGGCATTGGTGACAACTTAACGTCAAACCGACCGTCTCTCTTGTTGTATCGAAGTCTATATCCCCCCTCACCCCCCTTAATAAGGGGGTGACAAGATTCTTCTCAAAGTCCCCCTTTTTAAGGGGGATTTAGGGGGATATAGACTCGGATATAAACAAGATATACAAAGGTTTTTAGGGGATTGTTGACAGCAATACTCCTGACATTACTCTACTTTTCAGACTTGATACAACTTCCAACTAGCCATCGCCAACATTCCGTAAATCACAAACTTTAGCGGGCGTTGAGGCATAATTTGGCAGAATTTAGCACCTACCAAAACTCCCGGCACCGAACCTAACCAAATTGGCAAAACTAAACTCCAGTCTACTGTTCCGAGGCTGAGGTGTCCCAGAGATGTAAACATCAACAAAATTGCCGCCTGGGAAATATCTGTACCCACCAATTTAGAAGTATCCAGGCGGAAAAAAGCAATCAGCAACAGTGCAAACATCGCACCGGAAGACACGCTAGTGATTCCCACTATGCAGCCTAAAATTGCTGCTGCACCCACAGTACAAAAACGACCATAATTAGTATTTAAGTCCCATTTAGGGGGCGAAGGTAATTTAAAACTAGGGAAAAATGTTTTGACCACTAATTGGCTCAGCGATAAAGCGACAATTAGTGCGATCCCTACTCCGAGAACGCGCAGCAATATGCTGTCTAAGTCCTGACTTCCGCTGGATTTGATGCAGTGTAAAATCCACACGCCAGTCAGCGAACCGGGCACGCTGCCCAAAGCCAGCCACTTAACTATTTGCAAGTCTAGAGTCTTTTGCTGCCAGTGTTTGAAGCCGCCAACAACTTTCATCAGTGTGGCAGCTACGACATCAGAACTAATAGCAATTGATGCTGGAATTTGGAAAACAAAAATTAACATTGGGGTGATGAGCGACGCTCCGCCAACTCCGGTCAAACCAACGATAATGCCCACAAAAAAGCTGAGAAAGGATAGTAATAAGTAGTTCACGGTTATGCCCAAAAACTGTGTATTTAAGCGCTGCCCACCCACAAATAGATAACTTGGAGGGCTCCTGTAACACAGCTACACAGGCTAAATCTCACTTGCATTTCAAGATTTTTTACCAAAAATTTGTCTCTTCAAGGCTTTAGAGTGGCCGCGTTCTCAGCTACAAAATTCTTGGCAAAAGTAAGTAAATGCAAATAAACGAGACTACAGAAATTGTAGTGTAAAAGCTCCCTGATTTTCTTAAATGTACCTGTGTAACCGATCAAAAATCCTGGATTCATTTATGGGGTTTATATTTTGTCTTCTACCTTGAAGTGACGATCGTCATAGGTAAAGTAGAGCTGAGGTTAACCGACTGCTTGCCGGCAAAGAAATCGGGAGTATCGAGAACATTAAAATGAATCAATGCCACAATGACAACTGTGAAAGCCGTTGATGATACTAAACCCGTCAATAACTCTTTTTTGAGGTTTTTTTCCTTGGGTTTGTCGGCCAAAACATCTAAAGTTCCTAGCTGCATCAACAGAATTCCCGCAATATTAGAAAGCCAGTAGCCGACTATTGTGCAAGGAAACAGTAAATCTGGGGAAAGCCAACTAAAGATATACCCAAAGGCGTAGGCAATTGGCAGATTGAAAAATATGTCGTTCCACCAACACAGCGGTGATAGCAAATATCCAATTGCCAGAAGCAACCCGCCTCTGAGCTTTTTAAACCAGACTTCCTTAAAGCCCTTAGCTTGTGGCAACTGTTGGGTGAGTTGTCCTGCAAGCTGGTACTCTTCAATGACTTTTTTAGCGTTTTCCACGTTAATAGCTCATTACTCGATCGACTTACCGTAGTTTAGCATCCCAACTCAGCTATGTCTAGTAAGTCAATCTAGTTACCGTATTTTATTGGCGCTCGGCTAAACATACTTTGTTTGCGGTACAAAAATATCTATCCGAGAGAGGTTGTTGAGAATGCTGGCGGGTGCTAGTTTAGGCGCCGATCGAGAAATTGAAAGCTTCTGGCAAATGCTTGACAGTTTGCCAAAGATATGCTGTATCGATGCCCCAGTAAAATTGCAGGTAAACCAGCAAAAGCCCGATCGCGACTGTGACGCCCAGCAATTTAGGGACTATTTTTGCGACAGTCTCCAGCACTACGAATGCTGCCCAGATAGCAGCAGCTAAGATGATAATGGAAGCGATCGTGGCAACTGTATCGCTGTTCATAATTAACTCCTGTTGACAATCAATCGGGTATTACAAAACTACTTGGACTGACGGCGGCTGCAAAGATAAAATAAATTACTCCAATCCCCAGTAAGCCGACAGCCGAACTGAAGACGAATATCAACCAATCTGACGGTTCGTAGGTATCCTCGTCAATTTGGCGGCGAACGGTGAAGTAGTGCAAAGTAGAGATTAAGACTGTCGCCAAACCTATTAGAGAGAAGATTAAACCCAACTTCCACCCCATCCCCAGGCGGTACTGTACGGGCACTTGCACGACGCGAAGCCGGACGATGACGACGCCAAAACCCATGAGGGCGACTGCAGCCCGCATCCATGCTAAGAAGGTGCGCTCATTTGCCGATCGATCGATCGCCCGCGACAGATTTTGCTGCTTTGGTTTCTCATCATCTACTTGCATCGGTTTGAACGATAATTGCACGCGATCGAACTCTTTAAGATTGATATAAAACCGGCGCCCTTATTCTGGTGCCATCAAACCTTCTAAGCTAGAAGGAACGGTGAACATATAATAAATTACTCCAGCCCCTAGGATTGCGATCGCCAGGCTGAAAAGAATTACCCAGCGATCGGTAGGTTCATAAGTATCGTAATCGATATCCTGGCGGACGCCGAAGTAGTGCTTAGTTGATAATAGCACCGTCAGCAAACCCACTGTTGAAAAAAGCAAACCTAACTTCCAACCATTGCCGGGAGTTGGCACCAGAGGGGGATGGAAGGCGCGAAGGCGCACGATAACTACGCCAAAACCCATCAGCGATATTGCTGTCCGCATCCATGCTAAATAAGTGCGCTCGTTTGCCAAGTGATCGCGCACCCGCGAAGGATTTGGTCGCTTAGTCTTTTCTGTATTTACTTTCGTGGATTTCCAATTTAATAGCATAGATAAACCTTTTAATTTTAAAGCCAAATTAAGAAGGGAAACCGATATATTTTCGCTGGGACGGATTATCCGCCGGGGATCGATCCCCGGCAGGTTCTTGCGTTGCAACGCGCTTTACACAGGCGATCGCATTACAACTTTACCAAAACTAATCATTTTCCTCAGTAGGTGCGTTGGGAACTTGTGCATCTATGTAAGCCTGAGTCACATCAGGAACAAACCAATTCGCATCCCCAGGCTGGAAAACCTTAGCAGTAGGAACGTTGAATTCTACAGCCCCCGTATCGGGATTAGCTCTGGCTACAACTTGAGTTCCGTCAACTATCTTAACAGCTAGACCGCCAGTCAATTCTTCTGAAGGTTGATCGGTCGTTCTTAAATCGGTTGCTTTGACATCGCTGGCTAGATAAATTCCATCGCAATCCCATTTATGTTCAGTTGTTTGACCGTCAGCTAGAAAATAAAGGGCATTCTCGTAAGAAGACTCCGCTGCTTTTTTGCGTTTCGGGCCGTAGACACCGAGGGTTTTTCCAGTTTCGTTGCGGCACTGACCCCAAGGTTTTCCCGTTTCTAAAGTGTATTTTTGAAACTCCAATTGAGCGATTTTTTTCCGGAGTTCCTCAGGGGTATAATTCTGGGCGGTATCGGGTGCGTCTTTCGCTGCCTTGAGAGTGTTCAGAGCTTCACTCACCTCTATGTAGTCGGGATTGCTCGCATATCTCGGCGTTTTTGGAGCGTCTGCCCAGGATGGGGGAACGAATACTAAATTGGCGGCCATTACCAAGAGCACTAAAACAAATTTGAAGATTTTCACAATTTTTCTCCTTTTCTCTATTGTCAGGTTTTTTCCAACTTTCTGTTTGCTTGCTATTTTAGGACTTAGGCAAAAACGATATCTCTTTAAATGGTTTGCCTGAAAAACAAAATTTTGCAAAAGCGAAAAATCTGTTTTTTTAGCATGATACCTATTGTCAAAGTCGCTCTGGGTAGAGTAGTGGCGAAGTGCTCGGGCGATATGTTATGGATTAATCCTCAAGTTTTTAGCTTGGTTTGATTCACCACTACTACAGAATTTGTTGAGACAAGAGGTATATTGTTGCCTAAGTCGGGCAATTGGCTAGCTCAAAAGATGGTTTCAACTTTCGTGAATACTTGAGGCTAAATTAGTTTGAAGCTGCTTTTAGCTTGCTCACTCACTTCATTATTAACTTAGCATATTTCTTGATATATTTCAAACGATTTAGCGCTCTTTTTAAGCAAACAATTGTTAAGGTAAAAATGATGAGTTAGAACTTATGATCGCTGGCAATGTATCTACCTATAGAGGGATAGAAGTAGCGAAACCTGGGCTAATTATTAGTTAGATTGAAATGCCGGGAGCAGGCGATAAGTACCGCTTTCAATCAGGATGAATATTCCCAAACCAATTAATACAAAAGGGACAACAGCCTGAGTATAGCGAGTCAAAATATGGGCGATCGCCCTTTGGCGAGTTAACAGGTAAGCGGCATAAGACCAAACACCTACCATCACCGAGAAAACCGCCAAAATCACCACCAAGCTCGGCAAATCGCTGCTAGCAAACAGCGGCAAATAAATGCCGATATTGTCACCCCCGTTGGCCACTGTTACCGCAGCCACATTCAAAGTTTGGGGATTGAAAAGATTTGCTAATTTTGACACAGCAGATGAATTAGATTGACGGTTAAATTCGCCCGATACCGCTTGTACGTCATTTTCCTCATTTTCTCTTTTGACTAAGTGACTGATGCCGATCGCGATTGGAACCAAACCCAGCAAGCCAATCCAAGCTTTCGGCACAATTAAACCGCCAAAAAAACCGGGCAAACTAGCAGCGATGAGTGCTGCAAATCCGAGGTACTTACCCACAAAGATATGCCGGGGGCGGAAAGTATCATTTACCTGGGCGAAGAACAGCATCGAAAGCACCATATCGTCGATATTGGTTGCGGCAAAAGATGTAATCCCGGCAATAATCGCTGCTGCAATCCAATTCATGTGCTGTTCCTGCAATTTTTCTAGACTTCAGTTTCCCTGGCGTTACCTCTGCTCATAGTTATCAAACAGAAAGCGCAACCCACTAAAGATATTATACTTAAAGTCGGGCTTGCTAGAGTGCCGCTTTTAACCAGAATCGCCATTCCCAATCCGATCAAAACAAAAGGTACTAATTGATTGCCGTAGCGAGTCAAAGTATCTGCGATCGCCCGCATCTGAATTAACCGATAAGCAGCGTAGCACCAAACGCCCACCATCGCGAAGAATACAACCAGAATCACCGCCAAACTTTCTAAAGTATTGCTAGCAAAAAGCGGCACATATATCCCGATATTGTCGCCCCCATTTGCCACCGTCACCGCTGCTACGCTGTAAGTTTCAGGAGACAGAAAACTGCTAAAAAAAGATTTCTCAGATTGCTCTAATTCTGCCTCAGCTTCCGAATCGTCAGTTTCTGGATTCAGCAAGCGGCTAAGCCCGATCGCAATTGGCAGCAAACCCAGCATTCCGATCCAATCTGGCGGAAAGATTAAGCGGCCAAAAAAGCCGGGGAGGCTAGCCAAAACCAGTGCACTAAAGCCCAGAAACTGACCGAAGACGATATGCCTGCGCCGAAATACTGCATTCACCTGCGAGAAAAACAGCAACAGAATCAGAATATCGTCAAGATTCGTAGCTGTAAAAGCTGTCATGGCCGTAGAAATTGCTGTTAGTAATTCATTCATTTCTGTGTCTCCTCAGATTTTTTATTTCGTTGTACTCGCTGGGATCGTATCTTCGGAACGGGCAAGAGGCCCGTTCCACAAAAATTAAATTTTATTGTGGGCTGTGGAGCCTAGCCCGCCCTTGAAATGCTTATTGACAATGCTGCAATAGCTCAGTAAAAACCCAGTTGCTTAAAAACTCTTTCTCCGAACCCCGAACTGGTAACTGCTAATCAAAAACGCTCACTGTCAAAGGGGACGGCTTTCAATCGAACACCGCCGTAAATTGTATTATCTTCCTCGAATTTGGCGTGAATTGCGTCAATACCCTGCTGCATCGAGCCCGCCAGTTCAGGAGAACGCAGCCGCTGCCAGAAAAACCATCCGCAAGTAACCACCAAGTACATCAAGAACAAGTAAGGAAAGGCATCGTAAGGAGCTTCGGGAGGTGGGAACATAGTGCTGCCGGGAATGCCCACGCTGCCCGCAATCGGAATCATCATAAATGCGATCGCCACAGCCGAGAACGCTACATCCCGCACACGCAATTTACCAATTTTGTGCAGGTAAACCGGGGCTGCGATCGAAATTAAGACGTACACGGTTAAAAATCCGTAGCTGCAAAGTGCTCCCAAATAACCCATGCAATCGAACAGTTTGATATCAAACATAGACATCACAGCAGGCACCAAAAATGTCAGAAACGTACACATGGTTACTGCAACGTGGGGAGTTCTATTAGATGAATGCGCTACACCTAATGAAGAGTGAAACAAACCGTGGCGCGCCATCATAAAAAACACTCTCGCCGCTGGATTGATGCTGCCGAGCACGCAAGCAAAAAAGCTAAATAAAGCGCCGAAAGCCACTAACTCTCCCAGCCAGCCCATCCCGACTTGTTGCGCTAGAAAAGTCAGAGGTTCTTCACTATTAGTAATAGAAACTCCAGTACCGCTAAAACCCAAAACCTCAATATAGGTCATCAGAATGAAGAATAAGCCTGCCATGACAGCACTGCCCATGACAGCCCTGGGGATATTTTTTAAGGGTTTTTTCGCTTCGTCTCCCAGAGATGTAGCGCTTTCAAAACCAGAGAAACCAAACATGACTAATACAAGTCCCGTCGCTATGCTCCCCGGAGTTACGCCTTCCAAAGTTAATTGGGACATATCCAGGGCAAAACCTTTGTGCGCCCAAATGATCATTCCCAAGATAAAAATCGCCGCAACTGATGCCCCCTCCAGCCACAGCATCGCCATAGCTGAGAGTTGGATATCTTTATAACCTGCATACCAAGCAACTCCGGCCCCGATCGCTAATAACGTAATCGGTGAGGGATGAATGCCCAAATGACCGATGAAAGTACCCGTAAAGTTGGCAAAACCACACAAAACGGCCATCGCAGTAAATAAATAAGCGAGTACCAAACTCCAGCCGCAAATTACGCCGGCAGTCGGGCCTAGTCCTTTAACAATATAAGAATAAAGAGAACCTGCAGAAGCCGATCGACTCGCAAATTGGTTGATATTGATGCTGACAAATACTAGGCCTATCAAGCCGATGAGAAAGCTCAGCCAAGCCCCGTTACCCGAAAGAGCGACAATTAACCCTAGATTAGATGCGGGTATAGTTGTAGGTGCAATGACGGCAAAGGATTGAGCTAAAACCTCCCCGAAGGAGAGGCAGTCCGGCTTTAAGCCGTGTGCACTCTGATTTTTTGGCGTTTTCTTGGTCATTTATCTTCTCTCTTTTTGTCGATCGACTTTTGGCGATCGGCTTAAACTTATCGATCGTGCTTCAGCATCGGGCCCTGCATTAGAAGCTTAACTATCACCTTAAGGCTCTTCAGGGGTAGAATCAAATGTTGTTTTTTATCGAATTAATAAATACAAGTGATGCAGTGCCGCCCCGAAAATAACTGTTGGAATACGAGATCTATCTGTCCCCAAAAGCTCAAACCCTTGAGGTTAAAAGGAAACTTCAAATAGCGGCTGGCAACCGTGCTTTTTTGGTAATTCCAACCTCTACAATAGAGTCGATCGAAAAGTTCAGGTCAAAGCTGAGCCGCCAAAGATTTTAATCTCAAAAAATAACTGTATTTAGTAAAAGGGTACTCAGCATGGCCGGAATGACACTTGACCAACTGCGAGTTTTTCTAGCTGTCGCGGAACACCTGCACTTCAGCCGCGCGGCGGAGGAACTTTACATCACTCAACCCGCTGTTAGTGCGGCAATCCAAAGCTTAGAGGCGCAATATGGAGTAAAACTATTTCACCGCATTGGCCGCCACATCGAAATCACTGAAGCCGGGAAGTTGCTGCAAATTGAAACGCAGAAAATTCTCGACCAAGTTGCTTTGACTGAGAGAGGTTTGCGGGAGCTGAACGACTTACAGCGAGGCGATTTAAAATTGGGTTGCAGTCTGACCATTGGCAATTATTGGTTGCCTGATAAAATTAGCAAGTTCAAACAGCAATATCCTGGTATTTCCGTGAATTGTACTTTGGCAAATGCCGAAGAAATTTGTGCGGGTACGGCGACGGGGACATTTGATTTGGGTTTAGTGACGGGAGATATTAAAGCTTCACTTAAGAACACTCTGGAGGAAGAAGTTATAGGCAGCGAACGCTTGCTGATTGTAGTTGGCAAATCTCACCCTTGGTTTGAACGTGCAGAGGTGAGTTTAACGGAAATTGCCAAAACTGATTGGGTGATGCGAGAAGCTGGTTCGGGAGTTCAGCAAATGTTGGAACAAGCTTTGCAAAGTTGGGGCATTAATCCCCATGAATTGAATGTAACTTTAGTTTTGAACAGTAGTGAAATGGTAAAAGCAGTGGTGGAAAGCGGCACAGGTGCAGCGGCTATTCCTGAATTGATGGTAAAAAAAGAATTGCAGCTATCTACACTGCGATCGATTAAAATTATAGATAGCCAACTAAGTTCTAATGTAGGTCTTGAAATAATTAAACCTGTTTTGAAACTGAAGCACCGACAGCGTTTTCAAACTAGAATTACTAAAGCTTTTGAAGAGATATTAAGTAAAGGTGCGGGTAATTGGTAATTCAGGACTTACGTACCCATACTCAAGAAACCGGGTTTTTTACCGACATCAAAAGCTAAACGCCGTGTATTTTCGTAAAAAACCCGGTTTCGGCCCACCCGTGCGTCCCGGATTATAATGATCTCTCAACCAATTTCCTCAAATCCAATAAATTTTTACCCCCATCACCAACAATCAGCGGCAATTTCCCATCCCATTTTTCTATAGCCTGCCTTTCCAAAAGTTCTGGAGTCAAATTGTCCCGCAGCAACCTTTGCACTTCGGCTTCTCCCTTGGCCAAATTCACCTTAGCCTCGGCCTGTTTTACTGCCTTCAGCGCTAAAAACTCCCCTCTTTTTGCCTCCTGTTCGGCAATTTGTTTCGCCTCCACCGCCTCGCTAAATCGCTCAGAAAAGTGAACGTGTACTAAAGAAATATCGTCAACGGCAATGTGATAAGTAACCAGCCTCAAGGTCAAAGAATCATCAACGGCGGCTTTAACTTCTCCCCGTTTAGTAATAATTTCTTCAGCCGTGTATTTTGCCATAACTGCTTTTAATATTTCTTCAACCGCCGGATCTATAATGCGAGCAACTACTTCTCTTTCGTCACCTATTTGTTGAAAAATAGCATTTGCTTCTTCTGGGATAATATGCCAATTTAGCGCTACATCTGTAAAAACATCTTGCAAATCTTTTGAGGAAGCTTCCGCGGAACTTTCCTGTTTTTGTACCCTGACGCTCAATTTTTTTACAGTATAAACTGTGGGTAATATTACGTGAATTCCTTCTCCGAGTACCTGTTCCTGGACTTTACCGAACTGCATAAGCACGCCCCGTTCTCCAGCATTGACTATGATAAAAAATTTGGACAAAATAGCTAGAAAAACTATCACTATAGCTAGTTGAACAGCTACGTAAAATTCCTTATTTTTTTTAGGGCTTGATTTAAGTGAGTCAACGTTACTGCTAGATTCTAAAACCATATTTCACCCCGAACGAACTTAATTATAGGACAAATATTGACTTAACCAATCTTCTATTTGCCTTGGAGCAACAACTGTTCAAAATCCGCTGCTGTCAAAGGAGGACTGAATAAATATCCTTGCATTGTATCGCACTCGTAGCGCCAGAGAAAATCTTTTTCTGCTTCCGTCTCCACTCCTTCGGCAATTACCTCAAGACAGAGACTGTGCGCCATTTCAATAATAGCTTTCACAATCGCTGCATTGGTGCAACCATCGGTGATCTTGCTGATAAAACAGCGGTCTATTTTTAAAGTATCGAAGGGGTATTGCGTCAGATAGCTTAAAGAAGAATAGCCAGTGCCGAAATCGTCAAGAGATATACAAACTCCCAAATTTTTCAAGTGTTGCAAAGTCGCGATCGCACTTTCGGCATCTTCTACCATCAAACTTTCTGTCAGCTCTAATTCCAAACTGCTCGCTTCCAAACCCGTTTCTGCTAAAATTTGGGCAACTCTGCTGCTGAGATTCGGTTGGTGAAATTGGCGCGGCGACAGATTCACAGCTATTCGGAGCGGAAAACCAGCATTTTGCCAAACTTGCATTTGCTTGCAAGCTGTCTGCAAAACCCACTCGCCTAACGGTACAATGAAGCCAGTTTCTTCGGCCGCCGGAATAAATTCGGCGGGCGAAATCAGCCCTTTTTCTGGATGTACCCAGCGCACTAAAGCTTCTGCGCTCATAATTTTACCTGTCTGGACATTGACTTGCGGCTGATAGTAAACTTGGAATTCTTCTCGTTCCAGTGCGTTGCACAAAGTGGTTTTTATCTGCTCTAATTTGTCGGCAGTATTTTGGATAAATTCGCTGCCTTGCGATCGCAAGGTATTGTACTGTTCGGCGACAGCTTCTTGTTTTTTCAAGCGACTCGAGATCGCGCCCACAAGTTCAGCTTTACTAAAGGGTTTAGTCAGGTAATCATCTGCTCCCAATTCCATACCTTGCCGCATTTCAGATCGCTCGGCTTTACCGGTGAGAAAAACAAAAGGTACTGTAGCAGTAACAGGATTAGATCGCAAGGCCACCAGCACCCCATACCCGTCAAGTTCGGGCATCATCACGTCGCAAATAATCACGTCGGGAACATTTGACACCGCCGCATATAAACCTTGTGCTCCATTTTCTGCACCCGTCACGTCGAAACCTTCAGCTTTGAGGAGTTTGAGAATATTCTCGCGAATTAGTTGCTCGTCCTCAATCACTAGAATCTTTTTCATACGTCATTCCCTGAAAGCGGTATAATTGATAGGCGTTACTGAACGCGATAAGCGTCCCAATAACTGAGAACGCACAGCTCGATCGGCTCAACAGCGGAATATTTTCCGACACAAATAGCAAAGACCTGAAAAACGCTAATTTTTCAAGCACAACTAGATTAATGTTTCTCTGCTTACTCAGTGCCGTCCGTATTATTACGAGGTTAATTAATAATCTCTAAACTAATTCTAGGCGATCGACAGTTAGCAGCGCCTTAAATAACTGCTAAACTAATTGTGCCGCCTGAACGATTGTCTGCAAACAATCTCAGCCTATTTATACCAGTTGCCAAAAATAATGCAACTCGAAGCAAGTTCCAAACCCTTGCGGAGTCAGTCTTTCCCCATTCTTCAATGTAAAATCTAAACTTTTAAATCTCAAATGGTATTACCTACTGGATTTCCTGAACCCGCACAGATTGGGGTCATAGAAGTTAAGCAATATCCTCACTACCGCGCTGTCACCTACACCCACGCGGGCGATTTGCGACAAGCAACTGGCATCGCCTTCAATCCCTTATTTCAACACATCAGCAACAACCAAATTGCGATGACAACGCCAGTAGAAGCGCGCTACACCGAAACTTCCGGGCAAATCGATGCAGTTCCCCAAGCAAAAGTTTCGTTCCTCTATCCCGCACCAAATATCGCCCCCAGCAGCGTTAACTCCGCTGTAGAAGTCACAGATACTTCGCCGATGACGGTTGTCAGCATCGGCGTGCGCGGGGCCTACAGTTGGGAAAGCTACGAAAATAACCTCCAGAAACTCAAAGATTGGCTTCAAAAACATCCCGAATACGAAATAGTCGGGCCGCCGCGCCGCTTTTTTTACAATTCCCCGATGACGCCGGAAGCAACTAAAATCAGCGAGGTACAACTTCCGATCAAGTGCCGCTGACGTGAACAACTAATTCGCGAATGTGACCCCGCTGGCGGTGTTCCCACAGGTAAATTCCCTGCCAAGTTCCTAACAGCAACCTGCCGCGATCGATCGGGATTTGTTCGGAAGTGTGAGTCAGTGCAGTGCGAATGTGTGCTGGCATATCGTCTGGGCCTTCCGCATCGTGAATGTAGCGATCGTCCTCCGGTACCAGTTTAGCCAAAAAGTTAGCCAAATCCTTAAGTACATCCGGGTCAGCATTCTCTTGAATCACCAAACTAGCAGAAGTATGGCGCAAAAATAAGCTACAAAGTCCCGTTTTAATACCTGAATTCGCCACGGCATCTTCTATCTTAGGAGTGATTTTGGACAGAGATTTCCCTGTAGTTTGAATCTTGAGTATCTGTTGATAGTGATTCATTCGATTTTAGATTTTAGATTTTAGATTTTGGATGAGACTGATGCAAAAGTCTTCTGTCGGCGGAGGTAGACTTTGTTTGTGTAAGATCGATTTCTAATTGCACTTATGAAAAATAGTCTACAACAGCTTGGGCGATCGCCTCCGTACCATTTTTATCCAATTTATCCGACAAACGGGGCGGATGCAGCGGTTTTCGCAAAAACTCCCAATCCCCCTCAAAAAACTCCGTTTCTGTCAAGATTTGATGTTCCGCATAATTTTGAATCCCTTCCAGCAACACCGCAGCTTCCGCAAAACCTTCTCTCATTATAGAAATAACAGGTATTTCCAAGCGCAAAGCTTCCGCAAAAGTGCTGTATCCTGGTTTAGAAACTAAGCGCCCGCAGATAGGCATAATATCAACCGGACGCGGTAAAATCGGGAAAGATTTTGCAAACTCCTGATTTTTGACATAAATCAAATTCGGCAAATCGGGAGCTCCCGCATCAAAAGTAATAAATTGCCAGTCGCTAAATTGCGGTAAATTTTGATAAGGAATTTCCTCTAAACCCAATCCGCCGAAAGTCAACAATACAGTTTTTTCCAGCGGTGTTTCGATGCCGAATATTTCGCGAACTCGCTCGTTACTGTAGCGAGGATTGCCACCAGTCAAGCCCACATCTTGAATATTTGGAAAAGCTGTCATCGGTTCGTGCAAAGGAAGACGAAAAAGGCGATCGCACATTCCGAAACATTCACCAATCCAATCTGCCATTTCTGCAAACTCCCCACCCCAATCTCGATAGATAAAATCCCACCCGAAATTGCTCATCATCCAGCAAGGAACCCCAGCCGCTGCCGCCATTCGCGTTGCCAAAGGAGGAATGTCTGCCAGCACCAAACCCACCCGATTTTGCTTGATAAAATTAACTTCGCTCGCAATTAGCGAATTTTGCTTTTTCCGAATTTCCCGCAATTTTTCCAGCGTTGCGTCTTTATCCATATTCAAACTGTCAGCTTGCACGACACCGACATCAAAAGCGCGGGGACGGTGGATAAAGTCGCCGCCAATATAAGATTCTAGCAGCCAGCGAGGTGCTGTTGTGGTGATAATTAGTAAGATATCTGGATTTAATTCTTGAATTTTTGCAGCTACGCAGCAGACTCGGACAGCGTGGCCGAATCCGTGATTGGTGATGGCAATATATAATGTTGGTCGAGACATTGATAATTGGGAATTGGGAATTGGGAATTGGGCATCGGGCATCGGGCATCGGGCATCGGGAATTGGAGGTAGAGACTGGAAGCCAACCAGGCCAAGCTTCAAGCGACTCACACCGAACAATGACACAATTAATAACTAATGGCTAATGACTAAGCGGTTGTGTATTTAACTTGTATATTCCTAGCCTTGCTCTGAGCAACTGCCGAGAAGAGTTTTATTATTATTTTTATTTTAAATGCAATTTAAAAGCGGACTAGCTTATGTTACCGATTGACCTGCTCTCCGACCAATTGACTCTAATAAAATTAGTTTTTAATGATGAACGCCACTCCTCTCTTTATGAATAAATTAAAACTAAAATTTTCCCTCCTAACTTAATTATAATTGTACAGGCATCGAATATGCAAGAACTCATCAATGGGACGCGCCCTCAGACCAAACAGGCAATTGATTAATCTTGTCCAGGGTTATATCTACATACTTTTTACCGTCCGCCGCCCGATTTTCCCCAAAATATCCATCATCGCCGTCGTGCTTGTGAGGGCCACTCACAGCTTCTGCATAGCGGCCTTGCAAACGAGCTTGGTTGAAAGGAGAAGTCGCGTACCAGTACCAGCGACTCGGAAAAACTATGCCGCCAATATCCTCAATTGAATCGCGAGTGCCACGAAAGTGGAAAATGCGATCGGCCTCTGTAAAACCATTTACTCCCGAAAACACGCCCCCAACCGAAACAACCGTAATTTCTGCCTTCAGCCATTCTTTAAGATAGCGAGTAGCACCCAAAGCAACTTGTGCGCCGCCGCTAGTGCCAATTAAAATAACTTTCAAAGGTTGTTGAGAATTAACTGAAATGGGAGATTGAGCATTCATGCGCTCGATAATTGCATTAGCCAGTCCCTGATTGTATGCAAAGCCGTAGCGATAATCTAGAGAAATTGCAAACCTCCAGAGATTGCGAATTTTGATGAATATATCCCCCGCAATCGGCCCGCTTTTTGCCTGTTCTGCAAACCGCCAAAAAGGAGCTAGCCACCGCTCTCCTCCTAAACTTTTGTTAGACGCTGAATAAGGAAAAACATCGCCCACTGCTACGCACTGCGGGTGACTTTTAACTAAACGCTTGAGAAACAACTCTTCACCAGGGGTTAATTCATCCCCCGAAAAATCGCCAACTCCCGGTAAAAAGATGATATAACAATTGAGTTGCGAAGACTTACGCGCTTCTAGATTGCCCTTCTTAGAGGGCAATATCTCCGGCGGATTTTTCTTGATACCCAAAGTTTCGGCACTTTGATTCAGCCACCATATAACAGTCCCCACCGGCGAAAGAATGCCCCAAATTATTAGGATTACACCTGCGATGAGCAACAAATTTAAACTTCCCCCGCGCAGCCATGCAAGTATCCGTAAAATCAATCTTAGCATTTAATAAAATCTGGTAGAATGCCAATTAATTACCTAATTACCTAGAATTAGTTCGGTGATTCTGCTGTATTAGAGCTTATTTTGTAAAAGTTGTCAACTATCTTGAGGAGCAGGAGTTCAACGTGAAGGGAGAAGATTCAATTGCAGGTTTGGGGGCAACGCTTTGGAACGCACTTTCTTTGAACGGCAATTTTTACGAAAAAACTCCCTACACTGGCAGAACTAAGCGAATAGCTTTAACAATTGTAATGTTAGCTGCGCTGTCCCGCGTGTTGGGCAGTGCTGTCATCTTGTTAATCAACCGAACTGAGCTATCAGTATTATTTTTAGGACTTTTCATAGAGGGTTTGGCAGTCGCGGGGGGTTATTATTTTTGGACTTTCACTATCTTTAAAATCGGGGAGTGGCTGAAGCCGGGACACGTAAATTATGGGGAGTTGTTGGTTCCGATCGGGTTTGCATACGCCCCCCAGGTGCTGAATTTTTTAACGCTAATTCCCTTGCTGGGAGAAGGAATAGAGCGGATATTAGCGGTCTGGAGTTTGCTAGCTGTAATTGTGGCGGTTCGCCAAGGTTTGGATATTCAAACTCGCTGGGCGGTGTTAATTTGTTTTGTGGGCTGGCCATTGATCCAAATTGCGATCGGCTTTGTGGAAGTAATTGAACAGTTGCTTTCACGATGGCTTTAATTCATCAAGACGGCAGCAGTATAGTAAACTCGCTGCCCTCTCCAGGTTCCGACTTGCAAATTAACTTTCCTCCATGCTGTTCTACCACAATTTGATAACTGATAGACAATCCCAAACCAGTCCCCTTACCTACCTGTTTAGTAGTAAAAAACGGATCGAATATTTTACCCAGCACCTCCGAATTCATCCCCACACCATTATCAACAATGCGAATCGCTACTTGATTTCCTTCCGCCACTTCAGTGCAAATCTGGATTGTCGGAGTCCGTTTCGAGTCAACTTCACTCCCTCTTTCGCGACAAAAAGCATCAATCGCATTGGTCAGTACATTCATAAATACCTGATTAATTTCTCCCGGATAGCAGTTCACTAAAGGCAAATTGCCGTACTCCTTGATCACTTGAATATTAAGTAATTTGTGATCCAAAATCATCAAGGTACTGTCCATACCTTCGTGGATATTAACCCATTTTCTATCTGATTCATCTAGCCGAGAAAAGTTTCGCAGCGACAGCACAATATCGCGAACTCTCGCAGCGCCCACTCTCATTGAATCGATCATTTTAGTGAAATCATTCATTAAAAAATCTAAATCTATTTGGTCTGTTTCATGTACTATTTCTTGCACAGGATTTGGGTAATTATTTTGGTATAAACGTAGTAGATTTAGTAAGCTTTCAGCGTATTCGTTGGTGTAATATAAATTTCCATAAATAAAGTTAATCGGGTTATTAATTTCGTGAGCAATTCCCCCGACCACTTGCCCTAAACTGGACATTTTTTCACTTTGAATTAGCTGCAATTGAGTGTGGCGAAGTTCTTCCAATGCAGTATGCAAATTCTCAGTTCTTTGGGCTACTCGCGTTTCCAGAATACTATAAAAACGAGCATTTTCTAGAGAAATAGCGGCTTGTGCAGACAGGATTCCCAAAATTTCTAGCCTGTCGCTAGTAAAAGCACCTTTTGTTAAATTATTTTCTAAGTAAAAAATTCCCGTAAGGTTGCCTTGATGGATAATTGGCAATACGAGGATAGATAGGGGTTGATTGGTCGCAATATAAGGGTCGAATTGGAATTGCTCGGCTTGGGTAGCATCATCTAAAACCAAGTATTTTTGGGTTCTGTCTACATAGTTAATTAATGAAATTGGGAGGCTCTCCGATTCGGCAATCGGGAGAGATTGTAACAAGGTTACATCATTAAACTGACCTGTAAGTCCAGCTTCTATGAATAATTGATTACCTGTCTTGGCAAGAAATAATACTTTTTGAGCGCCTGCGTTTTCCTTTACAAGCTGTACGAGTTTCTCTAGCAAGTGGCTGAGAATAATTTCGCTCGAAACAGCTTGTGATGCTTTTACAACTGTTGAAAAATCCAGCACCCAACTATTGTTAATAGTAGTTTGGGCAGTGGTGATAACATTTTTATGTATTGCGTCTTGATGGCGCTCAACTAAATAATGATAACGGGATCCTAAGTCTTTAACTTTGGCTGTAGCTCCCCAGCGGATGTAAGCATAATAAGCTTTGGTCAGATAAGCTCGAGCACTTATCTCTTTATCCAAAGATTGATAAAACTCTCCAGCTAATTCATAAGCTAATGCTTCTTCGTGGATGTAACCGTTAGCAGCAGCCCCTTTAATAGCTAAGTCATAATAATCCATGGCGGCAAGCTTATCGTTGATAACTCGCGCTTTTTCTGCTTCGACTAACTCGTATTTATGCTGATAATTCATGGGTGCATGGTAGGCCCACTTTTTCATAAGTTGCTGATTAGAGTTAACAATAGCTAGAGATGCTTCTTGATTGTCACTGTGAGGATAGTGAGCGAGGAGGGCCAGCGAATAGTAGAAATTGTGTACCCCAACAGTGATTAAGCCGATCGCCCCATCTGCGTATTCTGCCGCTAATTTACCGTGGGCAACAGCCGGAGCATAATCTTTAAATAAATAAAGCAGCATCAATTTAGCAACATAAGCTGCAAACAGCGACATTCGATTATTTTCTTTCTGCCAACGCGACATCACAGCAGGTTCATCCAACCTGCCGCTAACTAATCGTAATTGCTCTGCTGTTTTGCTTCTTAAACTTGAAGCAATTACTTGCCAAACTTTAGCATAACCTATGGCAAATTCGTGTTTATTTTTTATCAAAAATTCCATATAAATGGTTTGTTTTTCTTTGACCAAATCTAGGGTTTCTCCCACCAAGAATAAATTGGCAATATAGTGCTTAGAATTATAAACTGCCCATTCTAAGTCACCACTTTCCAAACCAAAAGTCCTTCCTTCTAGAAAGGAAGGAAGTGTATTCTTAGTAGACTCTTTCCAGATTCTTATATGACCATTAAACATTACATAAACCTTAGCTTTCTGTTGGGTAGCATTAAATTGTTCTAGCAGCTTTAAAGCGATTAGCCCAGCGTAGTAGCCAGCTTCGATGTCGCCTTCGATGCCGCATAGGATCGTTCCATAAAGAGTATAGGGAAAAGTAGCTAATGCTGAATGACCGCGATCAATACAAAGATTGACCATAGTCAAGACGAGGGAGGACACAATTTCTGGTTTGGCAATATAAGCAGGAGGATAGAGGGCTGTCAGGATTTCCATAGCTGCCAGTTGATAAGGATCTGTCATAACTGGCAGGTTTTCTAATTCCTCAATTCGCGGCAATTTTGGCACTGCAATGGTTTGCTGATCTAATAGGTTTACTCCCAGCATTGCCAGCACTTCTAGACCTGTTTCAACCGCTTTTAGCATCTGGCTTTGAGCCTGATAAAATAGGATCTTTAGCTGATACACTTTCACTATGTCAAGCTGGTTTTTAGCCGATCGCAAAACCACTTCTGCCAAAACTTCTGCTTGCTCAAAGTTGGTGTTTAAATATTCCGCTTCCAGCGTCTCTACATACAGCCGCAGCGTCATGTCATAGTTGCGAACCCAGCTATCAGGTGCTAATAAGGAAATTCCCACATTCAAATACTTAACAGCGGGTTCGTAAGCGTTAGCTGCTTTTGCCTTATGCCCAGCCCTTAAATTTAACCCTGCTAATTCATCTTTTTCTGATTGCCGGGTGAGACAATCAATTCCTACATTCAACTGGTTAATAATATCAAAAATTCTCTCTTCTACTTTATCGGGTGGCGTATTTTCAAGTAGCAATTTACCGATGGTAAGATGAGTGGCTTTCTTTTCATCATCAGGAATCAGCGAATATGCAGCTTGCTGGACGCGATCGTGCAAAAATTTATAGCCCACTCGCGAAGAATTGAAATTTAAATTAACGGCTGATTCTCGATCTAAAAATAAAGGAATAAGGTAACTCTCATTCAATGGAAGTATTAACCCCGCTTGCAAAGCATCCCAGAGTTCCGTCGCAGTCGCTGATGGAGATTTTGCGTTGACAGTAGAGAGAACATCAAGAGTGAAATTGTCGCCAACACAAGCGGCTAATTTCAAAACTTCTCGTGTAATGTCTGGCAGTTTTTGAATCCGACTGGCTACCAGTTCAACTACACTCTTATCTGTAATACCAATAGCTTGAATATCCTCAATGTTCCACTGCCACTGCCCTTTTATTCCGGTAGAGAGCAGCCGGGGAAAGTCAAATTTCAAAAGTTTTTCTTGATAAAGAGTGTTGAGCAATTGCGTCACGAAAAAAGGATTACCACCAGTTTTATTCCAAATTAACTCCGCTAAGGGGTGAATTCTTTCTGAGTCATTCAACGTCTCCGAAATTAACTCAGTTACCTGGGCTAAAGAAAGAGGTTGCAGCACCAATTTGTTGATAATAGTCCCCGTTTGTTCAAGGTACTCTACTGTTTGCATTAAAGGATGGGTAGAGCTAACTTCACGATCTCGATAGGCTCCAATTAATAGTAAATATTTGCTGTCGGGGTCAGTTGCCAGCAATTCCATTAATTTCAAGGTCGCTGAATCTGACCACTGCAAGTCATCGAGAAATATGACTAATGGATGCTCTTTTTGTGCGAATACGTGGATAAATTCTTTGAATAGCCTGTTAAAGCGGTTTTGTGCTTCTGTGGGGGCAAGTTCGGGAACTGGAGGCTGTTTGCCAATTACCAATTCTAGTTCGGGAATCACGTCAATAATTACTTGTCCGGCCTTGCCTAGTGCGGCTAAAAGTTGATGTTGCCAATCTTGTATTTTTTTGCTATTTTCCGCAAGTAATTGCTGGATCAAAGATTTAAAAGCTTGAATTAAAGATGCGTAAGGTATATTCCGCTTGAATTGGTCAAATTTACCTGAAATAAAATAGCCCCGCTGTCGGGTTATGGGTTTTTGGATTTCGCTGACTACGGCCGATTTGCCTATACCTGCATAACCAGAAACTAAGATCAGTTCAATTTGGGAAGGGGAAGAATTTTCCTCGCAAGGATTAGCTACACGTTCAAATGCTGCCAATAGTTCGCTGACTTGTGTTTCCCGACCGTACAATTTTTGAGGAATCAACAACTGACTCAATATATCTAAGTTTCCCGGCGTAAAATTGACTATCTTGCCTGTAGTTTCTAACTGATGTAAACAATTTTCTAAATCTGCAAGCAATCCGCCCGCACTTTGATATCGCTGTTCGGCATTTTTGGCAATCAGTTTCATCACAATTTGTGAGAGGGCTGGTGGAATCTCTGAATTAATTTGATGGGGTACAATTGCTTGAGATGCTATGTGACTGTAAACTATCTCTAAGGGGTCGTTACTCATAAATGGTAATTGACCTGTCAGCATTTCATATAAGGTAATACCGAGAGAATAAAAGTCGGTGCGGTAGTCTAGGGTGCGGTTCATTCTCCCGGTTTGTTCTGGAGACATATAAGCAAAAGTACCGACTAGCGAGTTAATATTATTAATTTGGGGATTTTCTTTGGTTAATCGTGAAGCAATGCCGAAATCGGTCAGTTTAATAATTCCTGTGTGGCTGTTGATGATGATATTGCTCGGCTTAATATCTTTGTGAATAATTTTTTGAAGGTGTAGATATTCTAAGGTTTTTATGAGTTGGATGCCAAACCTCAAACAGGTTATGACTTCGAGCTTTTGTCTCGACATGAGGCGATCGAGAGATTCGCCCTCAAAGTCTTCTAAAAGCAAGCCGAGACGGTTGTCAAAGGTTTCTAGGCTAATGACTTTAACGAGGCCCGGATGGTCTAAATGTTGGCGAATGCGATACTCGTGCTTGATCCGGGTAATTGCATCAAGGGTGGGATATTCAGCTTTCAGGATTTTGAGTACGGTTGTATCCTGGTGGGTGGGGATTTTTCCTCGATAAATAATCGTTTCGATACCTTCGTGGAGAGTGCAGTGGATTTGGTATTGGGAGAGAAATTGCATGGAGTTCTCCTGAGAGTTGAAAATATATCTGATTCGAGTCGCTGTTCGCTGTTGACTGAGGGCACGACCACCCTCAACAGTCAAAAGCCTTGACATGGCAACTGTTATATGCTTAATTCAACCATGTACTTAGGCCAACAAAAATCAAGCTTTATTTGCTCGAACAAGAATACAACTTGTACATAAAATGATAGTATTTATGCAATCAAGCCATTTTGCTACTATTATTCTCAATTAATATCCGATCGACAGCGGACGGCAACCACACCCCTACTATTCGGCTCTCCCCACTGTCCCTCCTCCCTTAGCAAGATACATTGTTAGAGAACGAAATACACAAAAATTTACATCTATAATTTGTGTAGTGTTCCAAATCGCTCCTCACCAGCAGCGATACAGCCCTCGCCAAGACAGTAGGATAGAAAAAATATGTTTGAACGCTTTACAGAACAAGCCATTAAAGCAATCATGCTAGCCCAAGAGGAAGCGCGGCGCCTCGGTCACAATTTTGTAGGCACCGAGCAAATTCTTCTGGGACTCGTCGGCGAAGGCACTGGCATCGCTGCAAAAGTATTACTGGATATGGGCCTCAACTTGAAAGAGGCACGCAATGAAATCGAAAATATCATCGGTAGAGGTTCTGGGTTCCTCCCGCCGGAAATTCCTTTTACGCCCCGCGTCAAGCGCATTTTTGAGACGGCACTCAACGAAGCGCGGCAGTTAGGCCACAATTACATCGGCACCGAGCACATCCTGCTGGGGCTGATTCAGGACGATGAAGGGGTGGCGGCGAAGGTGCTGCAAAACTTGGGGATCGATCGCCAGAGAGTCCGCACACAGGTAATTCGTGCCGTGGGAGAAGTCGCGGCGGTACCCGGAGGTAGGGGGGAGAGCGGCGATCGCAAAACCCCCACTTTAGAAGAATTCGGCACAAACCTGACCAAGTTAGCCGCAGCCGGCAAACTCGATCCCGTGGTGGGCCGCGAAAATGAAATTGAGCGCGTGATCCAAGTGCTCGGCCGCCGCACGAAGAACAATCCTGTGTTAGTAGGCGAACCGGGAGTAGGCAAAACAGCCCTCGCCGAAGGCCTAGCCCAGCGGATTGTTAATAGAAACGTCCCGGAAATTTTAGAAGACAAACAAGTAATCAGCCTCGATATGGGTTCGCTGATTGCTGGTACAAAGTTCCGAGGCGAATTTGAGGAACGGCTAACGAAAATCATGGCCGAAATTCGCGCTGCAGGCAACATCATTCTGGTCATCGATGAAATTCACACCTTAGTCGGTGCAGGCGCAATTCAAGGCAGCATGGACGCCTCCAATATGCTCAAACCAGCCCTTGCTAGAGGCGAATTGCAGTGTGTCGGCGCAACTACCTTGGAGGAATATCGTAAGCACATCGAGCGCGACGCAGCCTTAGAACGCCGCTTCCAACCGATCAAAGTCGGTGAACCGAGCGTGGCTGAAACAATAGAAATATTGTACGGGTTGCGCTCGGCTTACGAACAGCATCACAGACTGACAATTTCCGATGCAGCTTTAGAAGCAGCGGCCACACTGTCAGACAGATACATTAATGATCGGTTTTTGCCAGACAAGGCGATCGACTTAATTGACGAAGCAGGTTCCCGCGTCCGCGTGATGAATTCACAAACCCCGCCCGAAGTTAAAGAACTCAAAAAACAACTGCCTGCAGTAACAAAAGAAAAAGATGCAGCAGTGCGCGAGCAAGACTTCGACAAAGCTGGAAAATTGCGCGATCGCGAATTAGAAATTGAAGCCGAAATCGCCGAAGCTACGATCAACAAAAGCCAACTCAAAACTTCTCCCATCGTCACCGAAGAAGACATCGCCCACATCGTGGCTAATTGGACGGGAGTACCGGTCAGCAAGCTGACAGAATCCGAATCGGAATTGCTGCTGCACATGGAAGATACTTTGCACCAGCGCTTGATTGGTCAAGAAGAAGCTGTCAGCGCAGTTTCTCGGGCTATCCGTCGCGCACGGGTAGGCTTGAAAAATCCCAATCGCCCGATCGCCAGTTTCATCTTTTCCGGCCCCACAGGCGTCGGTAAAACCGAACTTACAAAAGCCCTGGCAACTTATTTCTTCGGTTCCGAAGAAGCCATGATTCGGTTAGATATGTCCGAATTCATGGAACGCCACACGGTTTCCAAACTCATCGGTTCGCCTCCCGGTTACGTCGGCTACGACGAAGGTGGCCAACTAACAGAAGCAGTCCGGCGCCGTCCTTACACGGTCATCTTGTTCGACGAAATCGAAAAAGCTCACCCGGATGTCTTCAACATGATGCTGCAAATCTTGGAAGACGGCCGCTTGACGGATGCTAAAGGTCGGACAGTTGACTTTAAGAATACACTGCTGATCATGACCTCCAACATCGGTTCGCGAGTGATTGAAAAAGGCGGTGGCGGTCTCGGTTTCGAGTTTGCTGAAAGTGCCGCAGACGGTCAGTACAACCGCGTTCGCAGCTTGGTAAACGAAGAACTGAAACAGGTTTTCCGTCCCGAATTTATCAACCGCTTGGATGAGATTATCGTCTTCCGCCAGTTGAACAGGGAAGAAGTCAAGCAGATTGCGGACATCATGTTGCAGCAAGTCTTCAGCCGCTTAACCGAACAGGGTATTACTTTGTCGGTGACGGACCGGTTCAAGGACTTGTTAGTTACAGAAGGCTACAATCCCAGCTACGGTGCTCGACCTTTACGCCGCGCAATCATGCGGTTGTTGGAAGATGTACTGGCTGAGGAAATGCTGTCTGGGAAGCTGAAAGACGGCCAAAAGGCGATCGTTGATGTGGATGAAAACGGTCAGGTTAAGGTAGTGCCCGATGGTTCATCTGAGCCGAAATTGCCCGAATTCGCATTGAGCCATTAATGCCCTCTAAAAACGGATAAATACTGTTGATTAAAAACCCGGTTTCTTAGAGAAACCGGGTTTTTAATTAAAAAATACCAGTAAAAAAAAGCAACTTATCGATGAATCTAATCCCAGGATTGCAATTGCCCAACCCAATGCTGCACAAAAGCAGAAATGCGATCGCGCCGAGTTTCAAAAGTAGCAGCAATCCAGATAAACGCAATCCCAAAAGCCAAACCAATTGCCCATTTAATCAGCGGATAATCCAATATCAGAATCACCAACTGATAGAAAACATTAATTAAAAATACAGCCGTTCCCACAAACAAAAACGCCCGAACTCGCAGCGCCAAACCGGCTGCAATAGCCACCAAACTAAAAACTCCCGCCACTAAACCGTAGCTTTGCTGAGTCAAAAGAGGTATCCCGCAAATCAGCGCAGTTGCGAGCATTCGCAGAGTGTGGCGCAGCGGTTTTTGTGCTGGTAATTTGAGAGTGCGATCGAACTGAGCAATATAAAGTAAAGAAAGCCCTAAAGGAGTAACATAAAACTCTTGCTGAGTCAATCCTATTTGCCAGAACCACCGCAGCAATATCCAGTCAATTATCGCCACACTCACATACGTAAAACGGACTTCCTGCCTTTCCCAAGCCAGGAAAACATAGAAGGCGCCAGCTATCAGCAAGCTAATCGGATAAAACTTAGCCGGACTTTCCAAAATAGTAACTATTGGAATCAGCGAAGCAATTACCTGCCAAGGTTTTTTGGACCAACCCCAGTTGTCCCAAGGCAAAATATAAATGAAATAGGCTAATAGAGAAGCGAAGGCAACTTTCCACGGCCCCAGCGGCCCGGAAATATACTTAACTAAAGGTGTATTGATCCAGTAAAGCCGGATGCCAAAGGCTTCTAGCCAACCCAAGTAAATCCAAATTTCTGCCCATGGGCGATCGAGATTATTTCGCCCTTGCAAGAAAGCGTATTGAACTAATAAAGCACCAGTGACTAATCCTAAACTTAGGCCAGATTTAATATCATAGGCAGAAGCCCAAATCAGGAGCAAACTGCTCACAACCCAGTGCAGGTGAGCAAATATTTTTAACTCTGCATTGGTTAAATGTAAATAATTACTGAGCCAAGGAGATAAAATTCGATAGATATATGTTAAAGTTGTGCCAAGAGTGGCCAGGACAATTAAGCCATCGCCAAAAGCTCCTCCTGGTGTTTGAAAAAGTTGATAGAGTAGCGATTCGTAAGCAGCAAGGGACACGCCAATTAATCCTAAATAAACCAAAGGTTTGAATTCTGGCTCCCGCCTACCAATGCCGATCGCAATTAAAGACGCACCCAACACAGTTAAACCAGTCCAATTCGTCAAAGTGTGCGATCGGAAAGTTAAACCCAATACCCCGTAAACTAAAGGTATAAAATGGATGCTAGGTAAAATTGTTGGATCGGGGCGGCGGCGCCGCCACACGTCACCCAATAATTGAGTAAACAATCCGAGAGCGATATTAGCAACTGCCAAATTAATCGTAGTGCGATCGACAAAACTCAAACCCACTGCTGTCAACAACTCCACACTCCAAGCCAAGGCATAAATTGCCAGAGGGGAAAGTTGGCGTAAATTTCGGAAAACAATCGCAGCCATGATCACCAAAATCGCAGCCAAAGCTTCAGCAGAGGGCGGGAAACTCAAGCTACTGGCTGCGTAGAGTTCATAGGAATAAAATGTAATAGTTGTTAACAGCAAGCTTGCCAGTAAGATTGCCCACCCATCTAAAGCTCGCTCGTAAATTTCAGCTAATGGAAAAGGCTCAGGTAAACCCCTAGAAAAACGAACTATTATGCTGCGAAGCCACCACAGAGACAAAAGAGCGATCGCCCCGGCAATTCCCCAATCCCAACCTGACACAAAACCTAATTGATCGATCACCGCAGCTACGAAACTCAAGCCAAACCCCACTCCAATCACAGCCGCTGGTAGCTCTAGTAAATAGTAAGTATTGACCAACATTAATAAGGATGCAAAGCCAAAACCAATTAACCGATATCCCGGAAAAGTAAAAATTAGAAATTGTGCGAATATTAAGGCGATCACACTAAAGGTACTGGCAACTTGTTTGTGAGGGAGCTCAGTATATTTAGCAACAGCAGTCAAAGCCAAAGGAGTAGCCAGCCAGAGCAAACTCCACTGAGGGCGATGAGTGGCAGTAGCGGCAATTAAATAATTTTGCAACAATATAAAGCTGAATCCTGCTAATACTAAGCCCAGATACCAAGAACTTTGGAACCATGCAGGAGGCCAGCGGAAAAACGCAGAACTTTCGCGGGCATTTGCCGCTTTCATCCAGAGAAAAAATACCCATTCACTCGCCATTAATATTAATAATATTGCCGACCAAATATTGGGTGTCAGGTTGGGGAAAAATAAGTCAATTGCCGAAGCGATCGCGCCTAAACCCATAAGCTGAGTTATGGGAATCAAAATTACCGGATTTCGGTGTGGTTCAGCCGCAGAAGCAGGCCTCGAAACTCGCCGGAAATTATCGGGAATTACGTATTTCCAAGTGATCCAACCTAAAATTAAAGTAGAGGCTAATAAATTGAGCGATCGCCAAAACGGATTGACAAAACTAATAACAGTTAAAACAATCCCCAAACCGAGAGCAAGGTTTTCGCCAAAACGGGCAAGTTGAAACTTTCGCTTGCGGTAGAGCCACTGCCCCCCACTTACCATTAAAATTAAATAAGGCAACAGCAGAACACCCCAAAAAGCCCAAGGAGTTTGCTGAGAGTTTGTAAACTGAGTTAAAAATGCCACAAGTTGTGTTTTAATCCCTAAAGGAAGCACTCGCCAAAACAGCCAAATACTCTGAAGTCCCACCGCCTCAAGCATTAGCAAATCAAACTCTTGCCAAAACCGCACTAAACGGTTGTAAAAAAACCAAACAGCCAATCCGCTAACTGCGATCGCCTGTAGCGGAATGTCGCGAAAACAAACCAGGTATCCCAAACCCAACAAACCCATTCCCGCTAATTGCCATTTAAAAAAATTGCTGGGATTTGGCTGGTCGGATATATTGTTTTCAATAGCCCCAGATGCGAGGGGTTGCTGCCAATCTACCCATGCTAAAAGCACGCCACAAATCGCCAAAGCTAAACCCATTTCAGCGATATTTACATCCTTGACAAATATCGCTCGACCCAGTAAAATTCCTAACGAAAAAGCTACTAAAGCCGCTTTTTTGTAAGTCAGAAAATCTCGGCTCAAACTGAAAGCAGCGGGGAATGTTTCAGTATTTCCCCCACGTTGGATAGATTGCAATCGTTGTTGCTGAACTTGATAAACTCTAGCAGCAGCCGTTCCCACTGTACCCACATAAACCGCAGCCAGGGAAAAGCCTGCAAATGCCCACCCCCAGTGCAAATAACTCAATCCCAAGTGATTTAGGGCGATCGAACGAGTGATATTTTTTCCTGAAAAGCTTTGATATTGATCTTTGATAATCCGGGCAGTTATCCAAGTCAAAATAAGTGCCGCTGCGATTGCTACCGCCCAATCCCCAGGATACCGCCACAATCCAAAAGTATCCATTGCCCAAAAATTGATCGGCACTAGCAACAGCGTCACTTCTTGCAAAGTTTTAGCAGTCAAGTGCAAATTATGCTGTCTGTTTGCCCAACTGCTAATCGCCCAAAAAGTTAAAGTATAAGCTAACAAAACTCCATATTGTCCGGCGGCCGGAAATCTTTCCCACTGACTGGCAGCTAAGACTCCAGACGAGACAACTACCATGAACACTCCTAAAAACAACAGCCACACCACGCTAATTTCTGCCATTAGTGAGTGCAAAATTTGAGTGATAAAACTAGGGGTTTGAGTAGTTTCTGTGGGCCTAGCAACGCTTTCTCTGCTGCTAATTACTGCTTTTTGCGTTGATAAGGCAGGTACTTTTGGCTCGGCAATAGGAGCGATCGGGCTATCGTCAATTTCAGAAAGTTCTACAGCGGGCTCTCTGAGTGGGCAGACTAAATACTGTCGGCACAATTCCTCAACCTCAGCGGGCGAAAGTAAACCTATCCGCAGCCACGCATCTAAACCGGTCAACAACTCAGGATGCGAGGCTAAGACGCTCAATTCAATTTTGCTCGATCGACCTTTGGGAGACGACATTGGCTTAAACTTGTACTACGTACCTTCAAGCTATAGCCTAGATTAATGTCGAGCGAACATGGCAACATTCCGCCATCGCAATTGGCACAATAAGTATTTAGGACTAAAGATCTGTCGCAGCCAGTGTCAACCGATGAAAAAATCCCGCTGATGGGCCTAAACCAGCGTACATCAGCGGTGAAAAACTCCAAATTAGGACACAGCAGCGGTTTCCTTACCGATCAACATATTTCAACAAAGTGTCCACACTAGCATTGTGGTCTATGAAAGAAAACAAATGTTTGAAGAGGAGTTTTCCATCTGCACCCAAAACAAACTGAGCAGGCAAAGGAGCACCTAAAGCCTGACCGACTTGATAAGCCCGAAAAACTTGACAGCCTGGATCAGAAAGCAGAGGCATTTTCAAGCCTAAATCTCTAACCACAATTTGGCTTTGGCGATCGTCGGTACTGGCAATCATCAATAATTCTATATTGCGATCGGCAAATTTTTCCCAGTTTTCATTCAAAGCTTTAATGTGAGGAAAACAGAAAGGGCAATATTGCTTTTCTGTAAAAATCCGCGTAAAAGCCAGAATTACCGGCTTATCGCCCCGATAATTCGACAGCCGCACCAATTTGCCATTATTAATATCCGGCAATTCAAAATCTGGCGTCATCTGTCCCAGGTTCAGAACATTAGTCGCCGGAACAGGCAATAAATTTTGGAAAAACCGCTGATTTAACAAGCCGCTAAAATTAGTAGAAGTCAGCATATTTCCTAATTGGGTAATTGCTAATTGCTAATTAAAAATCCGGTTAAATGAATGCCCCTGCAGGTACGGACACGACACTGCCGTGTCCCTACAAATATAATCTGCTTAAACCGCAGCAAAGAATACCTTAGACTTGACAGGATCGGGAGTCATAGTCTTGTCACCGGGCTGCCAGCCAGCGGGACAAACTTCATCGGGGTGAGACTGGACGTGTTGGATAGCTTGCAGAGTACGGAGAGTTTCATCCACGTTGCGGCCGAAGGCAAGATTGTTAATAGTAGAGTGTTGGATGATGCCTTCTTTGTCGATGATGAACAGGCCTCTGAGGGCAACGCCTGCTTCTGGGTCGAGGACGTTGTAGTCTGAACTAATTGTTTTTTTGAGGTCAGCAACTAAGGGATAGTTGAGGTCGCCGACACCGCCTAATTTGCGGTCTGTTTGGATCCAAGCGAGGTGAGAGAATTCGCTGTCAACGGATACGCCGAGGATTTCGGTATCGATTTTCTTGAAGTCCTCGAAGCGATCGCTAAATGCTGTAATCTCAGTTGGGCACACAAAGGTGAAGTCCAAGGGGTAGAAGAACAGGACTACATACTTTTTGCCTTTATAGTCTGACAGTTTAACTGTCTTGAATTCCTGATCCACTACGGCTGTCGCTGCGAAATCGGGTGCAGCTTGACCAACCCGGAGGCATTCACTGGTCATAGATTTTGTTTCCTTTTTTACGAACTGTTACAAATATATCATACTCATAACGACTACAAGTATCTTCTCGACCAATCAAAAAAAGACGCTCTCAAATTTGAGAGCGCAGTTTTTTTGATTAAATAATGGCTCAGGCGGGATTTGAACCTGCGACCTTGGGCTTATGAGTCCCCTGCGCTAACCACTGCGCCACTGAGCCAAATCTACTTCACGATTTACTATCGTAGCACGGTAGGGCTAGCTATGTCTTGTTTTTAAACAACACTCTTTCTAATGACTTCCAGTAAAAGTTATGAGTTTTGGTAATCATTCAAAACCCATAACTTTCGCCCAGTCGTTACCGAGAAGCGCTGGACGCATCGTCGGGCAGCAAAGCCATTGGATTGATAGCACCCTGTCCGGCGGGATGAATTTCAAAGTGCAAGTGTGGCCCGGTACTGAAGCCAGTGCTGCCCATTTCTGAAATCTGTTCCCCTTGAGCGACTCTCTGACCCTTTTGCACCAAAATTCGGCTGTTGTGGGCATAGACAGTCTCAGTGCCGTCAGGATGGGTAATTTCCACCAGATACCCGTAGCCGCCGTCGTTCCACTGAGCATAGGTAACCACCCCGTCTGATGCTGCCACAATTGGCGTGCCGATCGGCCCTGCAATATCAATTCCTTTGTGCATCCGTCCCCACCGCCAACCGTAGCCAGAAGTAAGAACGCCCTTAGATGGCCAAATAAACCCGTTAGCCGACTGTTGTTTGCCGTTAGGCAGATAAGTATCAGGGTTCGACAGCGGAGGCAGTTCCGGAGAAACCATGCGTCCCAAAGACGGGTTGCTTAGGGGGTCGTAACCCTCAGATCCCAAAGGAGCAGTTGCTACCATAGGCCGCTGCTGAGCAGAGGTCGGCGTCAGGTTGATCGGTTGCATTTCGGCTGCGCGATCGGGGTTTAAACGCTCTTGCTGCTGCTTCTGAACCTGTTCAGACCAGGCTCTCGATGGCGGTCTACTGATTTCATTCTGCACCGCCTCAGTATAGTCGGGGGTGTAGAGATATGGATTGACACTTGGCATCTCCTCAGATGGGTTGACCGAGGGCCCCTCAGTTGGAGTCAGGGACACCGCATTGGCCCCGATCGAATTGCGCGAGGCGCGATATTCCTCTCGCAGCCTGACAACTTCTGCCCTCAAGCGTTCGGAATAAGGGTTGAGAGCTTCTGCGGTAGGGAGGGCCTCCGAATTCGACTCTGGTAAAGCGCTAGTTGGATCGGCATTTGAAGCCGGGGCGCTAGTATTTGCCACGAAGCTGAGCGGCTGCGGGTATTCTCCCGTAGCTATGGCGGTAGCAGTTGCACTGGCTGGCCCAGGCAGGGCACTGGTGTCAACTGCACCTGTAAATGTTGGTTCGCCTTGAAGAGCCAGCTTCCCTGGATCGCGAATCGTTTGGGAAACTTGAGTGAGCGGAATGCTGTTAATTTGAGGAACCATCGGCGCTGAAATATTGTTCAGACCTTCCAGGTTCTCCAGGGGAGAGACAACAGGCACTGTGGGAGCGGGTGCTGCAACGCCAGCACCGGCTATTTCCGAAGTAGACGAGCTGGGGTTCAAAGATGCGGGAACCGAAGTCGCCGACCAGACAGATGTAGAGTTGGATGCAGAATAAGAGGCTGCCGCCTCCACCCCTGGATTTTTAAACCCAACTTGGGGAATTTTGAGCCGTTGATTGACATTCAGCAAGTTGGGGTTGCCGAGCTTGTTGACGGAGATCAGATCTTTGGGCGATACGCCGTGACCTTTGGCGATCGCATCTAGGGTATCTCCCGGACGCACGCTGTAGAGAGCCTCAGCCGGCGCGGCGGTACTTCCCGCAGGGGGGACTACCACAGCCGAGGGCAAACTGGGTGTTGCCAAA
Organism: Microcoleus vaginatus PCC 9802; assembly: GCA_022701275.1. Lineage (NCBI taxonomy): Bacteria > Bacillati > Cyanobacteriota > Cyanophyceae > Oscillatoriales > Microcoleaceae > Microcoleus > Microcoleus vaginatus. The sequence continues at coordinate 2,911,187 of CP031740.1, read as the reverse complement.
GACTGTTCAATTGACTCGAATGCTCGATCGGGCGATGCTGCTTGACCGACCCCGGAATTGGGAATTACAGGTGTGGCATTGAGGTCAGGAATAGTTTTCCCAGTTGCATATCCGGGGTCGGTCAGCGTCGGTGCTGACTCGGGCAAAAATGCCGCAGGTGTAGATAAATTTGCTCCCCCCTCCGACCCGAACATAGTTCGACCCGATTCTGTGGTGCGGTTTTCCTGTTTTTTCAAACTGTCGATCGCCCCGTCTGCATTCGGGATGTCGATCAAACTTTGTTCCGGTACCGTCGTGACCAGCGGGGTCGCTGCGGTTGATGGCAGCGCTGTCATGGCTGCACTATCCAATGGCTCGGAGCCAGTCAGATTTAACTCTTGTTCGGGATTGACCGTCGCTGCGCGATCTAGCGAAGCCGATGTGCTATAGCCGGCGTTCTGTTGTGGTGTGGCTTCCGTCGCAGTCGGAATTCTGAGCTGTTGGCCAACTTGGAGTAGAGTATCGGGTTTGATCTCGTTGGCAGTTGCTAGTGCCAACGGTTCAACTTCATAATCCCGAGAAAGCTCCCAAAGGCTTTGCCCCTCCTGGACCTTAACCGTCGCGGGTTCAGAAGGTGATCCGGGCTGTTCTGCCCTGGAACCGTCAACTTGTGCCGACGTAGCGGGCCCGTTGGCCGATACTGGCTGTACTTCAGCGGTGGATTCGGATGTCGGTGCGAGTTCAGACGCGCGAGCGCTGTCTCCATTTCTCGGTAGCAGGATGCTAGAAGCACCTACCGATATTGCCAGCCCGATCGTGGCGAGAGAGCGAACTCTGCCTGTGCTGAGCGTTGTCTGTTTGGATGGTTCCGCAGAACCGTCTCTGTCGATTTCACTAGCCTGAACAGGCTTAATTTGGGGATATGTTCGTTTCAAAAAAACGACCTCCTACTGAGAAGCGCTAACTGTCCTTGGAAACACTCAAGGGGATCGCATGACGCTGAATTTAAATCAACAAGCAAAAATATTCTGATTGTTGACAGCTATCATGCTTAGGCCAGATTACCTTGCTTTTTTAATTTAGACAAGCTCAAACCGTCAGAAATTTTTAAATTCTCGGTCAAACCTGGTGCAATTAACCTCAAAAGCCTTACACCGCAATAGTTAGAACGAATACCTAAAATCTTCGTTCCGGTAAGGCTATGACTCTCACCTATTATCCGACTTTATGCTAATTTCCGGACAGCCTACAACCGTATATTTACTAGATATAGTGTTCAGACCCAAGCTGGTGCTCGCTAACGCCCTAAATCGCTAAAATCCTCTGTTTTTGTTGCTGAATCCTCTTACGAGTAATTTGGTGTTGCTGATAACAATCAGTTTTAGAATGAATAAAATATATTAATCTCGGCTATCTAGATTTTAACGGCTTTGATACAAATTTCTTATATTTAAATGGAGATTTGGCAGCCGGCTGCAGCTATTAAATATCTATATATTTATGTGTTGATAATGATTTATCCCAGCTCGCCCAACTGTCGTTTAGCCTCAAATAAACCTACAGCGGCGCTGACGGAGAGGTTCAAACTCCTGACTCCAGGCTGGCTCATCGGAATAAAAACTGTGGCGTCGCAGGCATCTAAGACGAATTGGGGAATGCCTACAGTTTCCGAGCCAAACATCAGCCAGTCGCTGGGCTGAAATTGGAATTGCGCGTAACTGCATCGCCCGCCAGTGCTGAATCCGATCGATCGTCCCCCGCGCTGCTGGCGACAGGCCAGAAAAGCCGCTAAGTCTTCGTGGCAGTGGAGATTGACGTAGGGCCAGTAATCTAAGCCGGCCCGTTTCAGGTAGCGATCGCTAATTTCAAACCCCAGCGGGCCCACTAAATGCAGTTCCGTGCCTGTGGCAGCGCAAGTGCGGGCGATATTGCCAGTATTCGGGGGGATTTGCGGGTGAATCAAGACAAGTTGGGGCATGAAGCTAATTAAAAGCAATATATACAGCAACTGGGAATTTTATAAAACTACCCAAAGGTAGATCTACCTTATAGCTTTTATTTATAACCTTTGTCCAGCTCCATTGATTAAATATTCTGATTTGTTTTTCGACGCCGCTCTGCAAATTTTTCGCGGGAGGTTTCGGCTATTTGTATTATTGGCTGAGTACGCATACTCAGGGGGCTAGTGAAAGCCCCCGTTATAATAACGGCCGGTACTTCAGGCAACTAACTGGGCGCACAAGTTGTCTTCGAGCTCCCATTCTTGGTGAGCCATGCCATTAATCCCTTGCAGAATAATACTGCGGGTGTCCGAACCGCCCTCGTGCAGCTTCAACCACTGCTGGGCCGTGTTGCCTTCCCGGAGAATCTTTTTGAGCGGCGAGAGAAAGCAGCTAAAGCCGCGTTTTTTGGCTATAGGCCACACTTCTCGGTAAATTTCCTCAATCCAATCTCGTGCCAGAATAGTTCTGCCGTCTTGCCAATGGGTGAGTTCGGCATCCAAACTTTGCCGGGATGCAGCAATTTCGTTGGCGTCTGTGAGGGCAACTAAGTCTTCGTTGCGGGTGGCCGCCGGCAAGGTGCTGAGTTCTAAAGGGTCTAAGCTGGGGTCTTCCATCATCTGCCAGATGCGAGCTTCTAGCAAGGCAGTGATGGCTAACAAAGCCAGAGGATTGACTTCGAGGTCGCAAATTCTCAGTTCTAGGCGGTTGAGACAGTAGGGGCGGCGATCGCCATTTGGTCGCACGGCAGACCACAAATGGCGGACGTTTTGCATGGTGCCAAGTTCTAGCTGTTCTTCAGTCCACTGGATGTAATGTCTGTGACTTTCAAACAGGGGGACGATGGCGGGAGTTTTGGGAAACAAACCCCACCTAGTGGAATGATAGCCCGTGACTTCGCCGTCGAGGAAGGGGGAAGATGCGCTCAAGGCAAGGTACAGCGGTGCTTCGACGCGGGCGAGGCGGATGGCGCGCATCAGCAGTTCTGGTTGGGAGATGCCGATGTTGATGTGAATGCTGGCGGTGACGACTTTGGTGCCGTAGGTTTGCTCGATGTAGGTGTGGTAGGGGTTGTTGGGATCGGAGCGGTAAAATCGATCGCTCCCCCCGAGAGACAAGGTACTTCCTGGCAGCAAGGTATAGTCGCCCAATTGTTTGAGATACTCGCGCAGCCGGACTCGCGGCTTGACTAAGGCGCACAGCAGGCGATCGTAGCTGGACAGCGGGGCGGTCGTGTACTCCACATTGCGGCTATCAGGCTCCCGGACAAATCCCTCTAGATCGGCAACTATGCGATCGGAGAGACCGACAACCTCACCTTCGGGAGTGCCGGTATACATTTCTACTTCAAAGCCTTTTGATAGCAGCACGTTTATTCCTCAGCTAAGTTGAGTGCTAGTTTCTAGTATCCCAAAAATTGACCTGTTCATACTATCTTCCACGGAGCAGAGTTGAAATTTTTCGCCACTGGCACTGAAACCGGGTTTTTCGGCGCCAGCAAGTTGGAGCGTTTGTTTCCTAATTGGGGGCCTGCCACGACAAATCCTTCCCTCGCAAAGAGTTTCCGAGGCGGTTTTAGACTCCAAAAGCCTGTTTGTTTCGATCGCGAGCGTGTTTCATTGGGTATTCGTGACGATCGAACTTATGGTGAATAGAACCCACTCCTGCCTCAGTTCGACATCTGTTTTCTGCCTTGAGGGGGATAGCCGCAGATATATCTTGGGTGCGATTGTAAAAGAGGGCTCTGCAATATTTTTGAGCTATAATATTAACCCCTAAAAATCCCTGTGAAAGAACAAGAAAGAACCCCTCCCAATTTTTGGAATATGCTAAGCAATTTAGCCTTAGTCCGGTTTTTGCTTTTATTTGCTTCTGGTTGGGCTGGACTGCAACTTTTAGCTTACTTTGAAACAGCAGTCGCGGTTTTCACCATTGCTGCCCTCGTGGCTTTTTTGCTCAACTATCCGGTGCGAACTCTCCAGAGATTTTTACCGCGAAGTTTAGCTGTCGCCTTCGTTGTCTTGCTCACTATTTTAGTTTTTGGCGGTCTCACCGTCACGGTAGGCGTCACTCTTTTATCTCAAGGACAGCAATTAATTGACAGCATGACTGAATTTCTGAATGCTCTGGCGCCTCTGTCCGAGCGCCTGGAAACATTCCTGCGGGCGAGAAACCTACAAGTTAACCTGCGAGTTATTGAGGAACAACTGCGAAATCAAGCTTTGGCAGGAGTTGTTTCGAGTATTGCTTTTTTACAAGTATTTTTAACCAATTTATTGAATTTAATATTAATTATGGTCGTGGCTTCTTTCATGTTACTTGATGGAGAGAGGCTGTGGGTGTTGGTTCTCAAATTTATACCCCGACACCTGCACAGGCGTTTAAGTTTAACAATAGAGCGAAACTTTTTAGGATTTTTTCAGGCCCAAATTTTGTTAATGTTATTTTTGACAACAGCAAGTTTTTTAATTTTTCTGCTGTTAGATGTGAAATTTCCCTTAATTTTAGCCTTTATTATCGGATTGTTTGATTTAGTTCCAGGGATCGGAGCGACGCTGGGCATTAGCTTAGTTTGTTTTATTGTATTGTCTCAAAATGTGTGGCTATCTTTAAAAGTATTGGCAGCTTGCATTGTTTTGCAGCAAATTCAAGACAACTTTATTCATCCGAGACTGATGCAAAATTCCCTTAACTTAAATCCGGTAGTGGTATTTTTTGCACTGTTAGTGGGGGCGAGAGCCGCAGGACTTCTAGGTATATTTCTGGCTATTCCCCTAGCGGGAGTGATAGTTAGCTGGTTTGACATTGAAGAAATGCAAGCGGAAGGTTAATTGATACAGCCATCCTATTTTATATCACATCCGACTGAAAAATTCGGTTTTAACTGGCTGGCTAGAATTCCCATGCTTCAAAAACTCTCCTGTACCCAAAGCGACACTAAAAGTAAAGAGAAAAAAGCAATGTAGGGTACACCTTACTGCCTAAAATCAATGAATAAATTGCAAGTCGGTAGGAAATCTTTCTTCTTCTGGTTCTGGATCGTAAATGTAATCGCAGTCAAAGCGCAGAGCTTGAGAGTGGCGGCTGATTGAAAATCCGCAATTACTCACCATTTCTGTAGTAAAAGTTGCCAGGACTAACTCAATGAGCTTTCTGTAGGAAATGTTAGGCAGTTGAACGTAATAGGTGCGTCTGGCAAAAAAAATTCTCTCATCTTTCGGTAGAATTATGCCATTAATTCTGTGTGCGTGTTGAATCGGCTTGATATAGGTGTCGATAAATTGCGACTGATTTTTTTGCAGTCTCGCTAATCTTTCGTGTTGCAACCAGCTCATTTGAAACACAATTTTAATAAATTCAAAGCCCAAAATGTAGTTAAAAACATTATTGCGTTCTTCTGTATTCAAGACGAAGCGGAGTGCAGATTCTAAATATTGGTCAGTTTCTCGCCGCGATTGTTGAGCTGAGTGGATATAAAATTGTTTGATGTAGCTTCTTAAATCGGATTGGTTTAATTGCTTTTTGACTCGAAATCTGATTAAATACTCTTTGACTCGGTGTAGAGTATCTACATCTTCAAACATTTTTGAGACTAAACCGTCGGCTGTATAATCATCTAAAAATTCTGCTTGCAAGTCGGGAGTAGATGCACACAATATGTAGCAGAGGGACAGGACATAGCGCCGTTGGTTCCAAGGCAAGCTTTGGGCCCAATCTTTAACTTCTACAGGGAGTTTTTGGAACACGGTATCTGTGTGGGGGAGTTGAGCAAGGTCGGCATATTTATGTTTTGGTTTAATCATTGCCTGAAACCTTATATTAGTAAGTATAAAGAGCAGTAGAGCGCAGATTATGAGAGGGGGAAGCTGCGACGGAGGATTGCAAGTTATTTTGTGTTATTTTATTGCCATCTATCTAAATATAGATTCTGTAGGGAAGAGCGTCCGTGATCTGTCTCACACTTTTGCGAATTTTAAATCACAAATGCTAGCTCTTCGCATCACATTTGGGGGCGGCAAGTGTCAGGGATAAAACTTATTCACGTCACCGGAGCAACAGCGGGTTTCGTTGATGATGAAGTCGGGTGATTCATAAGTTTTTGTTAGTAATGATTACTGATATCAATCATGAACTTGACTACAAGTATTTTCCCGGAAAATCAGTGCCAAGACTTAACTTTTCGCGATCGCCCGCCTCGTGCAACCAGTGGGAGAGTGGCTTGATAGCATTGCAGTGGGAGAGCCATCAGTAACTATGTTGTGTGCCAACTTATACTCGCCCGGTGTTCTTGTGAGAGAGATATTCCGTGATGGGGACACCATCTTTTCTACATACCGCCTCTGTGCAAGCTTAATCCTGTGTATGAGGAATTAATGGGGTTACGCTTTCGCTCGCTCTCGTTTTTGGGCGGCGTCAGCCAAAACAGAGACAAGTTTCCGACAACAGTGGTGAGCAACCCAAAATTTTAGATCCTACTTCCCGCCCCCAGATGTATCTGTCGAGTAAATCTAACCTCTAAAATCGACTGACGTATGCGCGGAAGATGTAACACGGTACTGCTGATTGAGGGGTGTCATACCTCGATCGCCCCTTGATATCAATTATTTATAGGGTCTGTCGCTCTGGTAGTTGCGAGAGCCATAATTTAAGCCATAATTGTTGATAATATCAATGGATGCCTCTCGATAGGAGCGGGTATCCATTGTGGCGATTAAGCCAAAAATAACATCAAACGGTAGCAGCAAAAACAATAACTATAAAAATAATTTAATAATTTACGTGGACTCAGGGAAGTGAATATGTTTAACGCAACTGAACTGCTGATTAAGGCTTTTGTCAATCGCCTGATTGAAGGCTACCGCCACACTTATGGCGGGTTTAAATCTGACTATGGAGAGATTATTGCTTGGGTGGCGAGTATGGCTTTAGAAAATATTGCTAATAGCGATGCTCTTTACCACAATGTCGAACACACTATTTTAGTAACCTTGGTGGGACAAGCAATTCTGGGTGGGAAGCACATCCGCGAAGGGGGTGTTTCCTGCGAAGATTGGCTGCACTTCCACATTGCTTTGCTATGTCACGATATCGGGTATGTTAAAGGTGTTTGCAGGCAAGATAGAACAGATTTGGGACTGTATGCGACGGGAATAGGCGACCTGAAATTAACGCTGGCTCCGGGGGGGACGGATGCTAGTTTGATGAATTATCATGTCGATCGCGGAAAAATGTTTATTGACGAGCGTTTTGGCGGTCATAAACTGATTGATGCTGAGCTGGTTAAGCGTAATATTGAGCTGACTCGTTTTCCGGTTCCTGCCGATGAAGATTATCAAGATACGGTAAATTATCCGGGTTTAGTTCGCGCTGCTGATTTAATTGGTCAGTTGAGCGATCCGCGATATTTGCAAAAGATTGCTGCGCTGTTTTACGAGTTTGAGGAAACTGGGCAGAATCTGGTTTTGGGCTATCAAAATCCGGGGGAGTTGCGGGATGGTTATCCGAAATTTTATTGGAATGTGGTGTATCGGTATGTGAAGGATGCGATCGGCTACTTGGAATTGACGCAGCAGGGGAAACAAGTTGTTGCTAATCTGAGCGCCAATGTTTTTCGGGTGGAGCATTCTCAGGTGCCAGAGTCTGCGGTGGCTGTAGTTAGCTAGGGTTGGGGTGGATCTCCCGCGATCTTTCCTTTTTCGGATAAGTAGCTCGCTCTAATTAAACGTAAAATGCTCTTCTTTTAGAGCGCCGCCGCACTTAAAGAAGTCGTGGTTCTGGGTCTTCTGTTTTTTTAGGTAAGCTTACTTATTGATATTGAAGCGCTAAATCTTCCATGAGTTCCACCATTGCGCGAACCATAGGCATTTTAGTGAGAATTTCACTCCAATACCACTATCGGTTGGGATTAAGTTCAATAAAATAGACCGTATCATCCTCGTCGCGAATGATGTTGAATGCACCAAAATTTAAACCAAACTCGTCAAGCATTTGATAAAGTTTGTTGAGGTAATCCATTGGCAATTAATCGGGAACGTGAACGAGTTTGGCCGGTTCGGCGACGCGCCAATCCAAAGTCACATCTGAATCGTTGGTATGTTTGGCATCAATCCGGTAAACAAAATCATGCTTGCCAACTAATGTAACGCGATATTCTGCCTTCTTTTGAATTTGTTTTTGAATGAAAACTGGCGCCAATCGAATACTGTCTCGAAATGCTAAGAGTGTTTCTACATCAATGGGGCAAGTATAGCAACCATATTCCTTTTCATCATGTAGGAATCCAGAGTAGCACATCGATTTGAGAATGCACTTTCCCTGTGCGGTCACAAAGTTGCAAGCCGCTTCGTAGGAATTGGTTACGAGTGTTGGAGGGAGAGTAATACCCAGTTTGTGAGCAATTGGAATCTGATTGATTCGATGAGATGGCAATTTAATTTTATAGTAGTGATTAGCCCATTTAGCGTGGCTAAAAAGTTTGAGATAAAAACCGATACATTCCATCCCTAAATTTCTGCGCCTTACAGGAAGATTCGCCGGAGTTTTTGCAGGGAAAGCAGCACGCGAAAATAGAGGCTATTGCTCGCTTGCAAGCAATAGGATGGAGCGATGAACAAATCGCAAAATCGTGGTATCTGACGCTAGAAGAGATTCGAGAAGTCAATTTGACACAATAGAATAAAAGTAGTCGGTAGAGTAGGCTATGTGGATGTCAACCTCCCATATGATCTCCGCTCAATTACTCGCAATAAACAGTGTTTGTAGTGAGGACTTTAGTCCTCAGATTATGAAAACTAAAGTCCTCACTACCAACCACTTTTAGCTACTGCTACATAGTAAGGGTAAAGGACTCGGGCAAGAAATGCAGCAACGAAGGGAACGGCGAATGAGAGAAAAGGCTTTGGAAATTGTTAGGCACCTTGTCCATATACTAGACGATCAAACAATCAGTCCAACTACTGGTTTGAGTGTTGAAGATATCCAAAATTGGCGGGAGGAATGAAAGGAAGGGAAAAAGTGCGATCGCACAATTAGTGCAGCTTTTCTCCTTACCAGGCTCAGTCTGGTAGCGCAGGCTTTTGAGGCTCTGCCTCTTTGATTGAGAATGACGCTAAAAATATGAAGTCTCATCCACTTAATGCTCAAGGATGAGTCTGCCCTCCATCTAAAGGAAGATTTCATTAAACGAGTAAATTCCGTATGATGCTCTAAAAATCAGTTAAATGGAAAAGCTATCTCGGACTCTAGCTCCGCATAACTGACCAATCTTACAATATAAAAATATACATCTCATGACATCAGTCACTCCCAATCAAACTTCCTCTCAATACGAAGTTACAGAATCAGAAGACAAAATTGAGTCTCTGGTAGAAGAAGTTAAGCCAGAAAGCGAACTCGATTTAGAATTCCTTTACACCAGAGACATTGAATTCCGACAAGAAACAATTTATTTTATTGTAGTCGATCGCTTTTACGACGGCGACCCCGAAAATAACGAAGGCCCAAACCCAGAACTTTACGATCCAGAAGGCAAAGATTGGGGGAAATATTGGGGTGGCGACTTGCAGGGAGTTATCGACAAACTCGACTACTTAAAAGATATGGGTGTTACCGCAGTTTGGCTAACTCCACTGTTCGAGCAAGTAGAAGCATTATTTGTCGAACAAGCAGCGATTCACGGCTACTGGACTAAAGATTTCAAGCGACTAAATCCCCGCTTTATTGCCAAAGGCGACAATCCTTCTATCAACCAAACACAAGAAACTAAAAATACCATATTTGACAAGTTAGTAGACGAGTTGCACCAGCGAAATATGAAACTCGTACTGGATATTGTCTGCAATCACAGCAACCCAGATTTTAGTGGAAAAAAAGGGGAACTCTACGACGACGGCGTAAAAATAGCTGACTTTAACGACGATGCAGATAACTGGTATCACCACTACGGCGAAGTCAAAAACTGGGAAGATGAATGGCAAGTCCAAAACTGCGAACTGTCGGGTTTAGCAACTTTCAACGAAAACAATATTGCATACCGCAATTACATTAAGTCAGCAATTAAACAATGGCTGGACAGAGGCGTTGATGCTTTGCGGGTGGATACAGTCAAGCATATGCCTATTTGGTTTTGGCAGGAATTTAATGCTGACATTTTAACACACAGACCTGATGTTTTCATTTTTGGCGAATGGATTTACAGCGACCCTCGAAACGATCGTTCTGTGGAATTTGCCAACGAGTCGGGGATGACTATTTTAGATTTTGGGCTGTGCGTGGCAATTCGAGAAGTATTGGGAAAGGGTGCTGGCGCGGGATTTCAGTTAGTCCAAGATGTACTGAATTTGGATCACCGCTACTACGGGGCGACGGAGTTGATTACTTTTATTGACAACCACGATATGCCGAGGTTTCAGTCGTTGAATCCCGATCTAGAAATGCTGCGGTTGGCGATATGTTTAATTATGACGACTCGTGGCATTCCCTGCATTTATTACGGCACTGAACAGTATCTGCATGATGATACAGATGGGGGAAATGACCCTTACAATCGCCCGATGATGGAAAAGTGGGATAATGATTCCCCGATTTACCGAGATGTGCGGTTGCTGTCTGGATTGCGGCGGCTGAACCCAGCTATTTCGATGGGGAGTCAGTGGCAAAAATATCTAACTGCTGATGTTTATTGTTACGTGCGCCGCTATCGCGATTCTGTGGTGTTTGTAGCGATGAATCGTGGCAATGCTGTTACAATTGAAGAGGTTGATACGGAGCTGCCTGATGGAGAGCATACGGAGGTTTTATCGCGTCGCAAGTTTGAAGTTAAAGATGGGATGTTGTACAATTTAGAGTTGGGTGCGCGGGAAGTAATGATTTTTAGCCGCGTCGGAGAGCGAGTTAAGGCGACAACTATTGTGCGGGCGCAGCTTAACAGCGTTCAAACTCAGCCTGGAGAAAGAATTGTGGTGATTGGAGATTGTCCTGAATTGGGGAATTGGGATATTAGTAAGGGTTACCCGTTGGAGTATATCAATACTAATACTTGGTTTGGGGAAATTCCTTTTAATGAAAGCGCGGGTAAGTTGATTTCTTATAAGTATGCGCTGCTACGGGAAGGACAGTCGCCACTGCGAGAAAATCTGGTTTGTCGCCGCTGGGTTTTAGTTTCGGAAGGGACGGTGAAATGGCGGGATAAGTGGGCTAGTGGACGGGAGTCTTAATAGTTTGGATGGGGGAGTTTTGAGTGAAACCGTTTTAGGCACAGAAACCGGGTTTGATGAACGAAAATACTTCCTTAAGGCTTTCGATTATGTTTTAACAACCCGGTTTATTTACTAGCTACGTAACTGCTGTGAGATTTAATTAGTAACTGCTACTCATAATTCATTATTTTTTAAAGATGACTTAGGTAATAAATAGTTTGGCTTTTTATTTATAGCAGTAAGGTGTGCCTTGTGCATCCTCCGGACCAGAGTTATGGTGCGCCGAGGCGCACCATAAAGTTTTATTAAAGCGATCGCAGCTTCTGGGCCAAAACATCGACATAACGTTCGCTACTGTGCTGGTTCACAACCATTTCGTAGCCCCGCTGCGCTTGCGATTCAGCTTCTTGAGGATTTTTTAGCAAATGGACGATCGCCTCGCGCAAACCTGATGCATCTCCCACATTTACGACTTTAGCAATATTCGGGGCCGCTAAATAATCGACCATACCTGGAGTCCGAGTAATGGCGACGGGCCGCTTGCAGGCCATTGCTTCCAGTAAAGCCTGCACTCCAGCAGCATATTTATTGTCCACCAAACAAACTGCAATTACGTCTGCATCGCGGTAAAGCTGCAGTAAATCTGGCCATTCGTAGAATTTGCGGGACATATTTTCTGGCATAGTATCGGGGAAAGCTTTCGATAAAGCCTTGGCATCTATAGAAAAACCGCTAATTTTTACGTCAACATCTAAGTCAGCAGTTGCTGCTGCTAAGAGTCGGTAGTCGCGCTTTTCTAATCCGACGCTAACAATCGTTTGCCGCTTTTTCTCGGCAGAAACTGGACCCGGTGTAAAAAACTGAGTGTCTGTCTGGTCTAGAAGCACTAAAATGCGGGATTCAGGTATAGCTAAATAGCTGCGGAGGAAGTCAGTTTGAGGGCGGGCGTTGACCATGAATAGGTCAATTTTTTCAGCCAAACCGAATAGTTTCAGGGCGAGGCGGCCGCGCGGCCGATCGATATTGTGGAAATATACCACAATTTTCGGGCGCTTGGGCAATTGGCTACACGCCGCCGCCACTGGAATCCCAATGTCCTCGCCCGTACAAAATATCACGTCGTCGCTGCTGACTTGCTTGGACAATTTGCGCGCGGCGGCCCAATGTTCGGGTTTAGAAGAAATTTTTGATCGCAGCTTGTCGCTCAACGATATCGCTTCGCCATCCGGGGCATGAACGGTGGCATTTAAGCGGTCTCTGAGGGATCGCAGGACGTGGCGAGGGCATTTGCCGAGTTTTGCATCGCGGTCAATTCCATCTAGGTCTATTTTGCGACCTAATGCCAAGTGGTATTTCAAACTATTCTCCTTTTAATTATGCTGGTGCTGGCACAAATTATCTAACCTCAGAAGATTTTATCCTCTGCTGTTGAACGTGTTGGTCCGATCGGTCACGGGATTTTGGATTTGAGATTTGAGATTTTAAAACAGATAATTCTAGTATGCTAAGGCGCATCTAAATTTTATAGTCAAGTTTGATGAAATTATTGTGGGGTGTCTCGCCCGCCCCAAAAATACAATTTAGATACGGGACAGCTTAGTATCTGCTTAGTCTCTAAAATTTTTTTGACATCCCCGAATCCTGTCTGGCGCTTGTATAGCAACAGCCCAGATGGTTAAGAAACCCGGTTTCTCGGCATCGGCGCGCAAATCCTGTACGAGTCAAAAACAGTGAAACGCGCCGATCGATTCCAAGGACTTAAGCTTTTATGCTGAAGTTAGCTAAAAAATTTATGTTTAACCTCATGTATATTTCTCCAGAGCAAGATCAAAAAATTCGCTACACCCTGCGCGAATGCGGTCAAGAAGCTTACAAGCTAGCAGCCGAACCTTTTGAAGTTTCCGAGAAAGGGCCCAACGACTACGTGACGAGTATAGATCAATACCTAGACCGACAACTATCGGCAGCATTTAGCGCTTTGTTTCCTGAAGACGGCAGGATCACGGAGGAAAACAGCGCCTCCAGAGCAGCTTACCGGGCCAATTACCAGCGTCTCTGGTGCATCGATCCCCTCGATGGGACTGAAGAATTTATTCGGGGAAAACTGCACTACGCTTCGATGGTGGGTCTGCTGCTTGAAGGGGAACCCGTGGCCGGCTGGCTCTACGCCCCGGCTTTTGACCAAATGTATTTTGGCGGCAAAGATTGGGGATTGTTCCAAACTGTGGGAACCCAAGCGCCCCAGCCGATCGCGCTGTGCAAACCCCCGGCTCCGACAGCGGAAAATTGTAAAATTGTTCTCGGAGACAAAGACCAAAAAAACTACGCCCGGGCGATCGCCCAAAGCATTCCCGGAGCAGAATTTTACTCGCTGGGCAGCTTTGGCTTAAAAGTGATGGAAGTTATCTTCGGTCGAGCTGGTTTGTACCTGTATCTCAACGGCAGAGTTAAAGTGTGGGATACCGCCGGTCCTCTGGCTTTAGCAAAAGCAGCCGGATTGGTGTGTTGCGACATGCAAGGTCAACCGCTGAGGTGGACTAAAGATGCGATCGAGCCGGAGACTCTGGCCCACACGCAGTCAATCGCGATCGGCTGGCCGGAATACATAGAACCTCTGTTGGGCAAAGTTCAACAGGCAGTGGCAGGCTTGTAAACCCGTTTAAGATTAAAGAATCTGCCAATTTTACGTGAACCGGGCCTCTGCACCCTTATCATCAATTAAAGGAGCAACGGATTGTTTGTGTTCCCAAACATCGATCGTTCCCTAGCTGTTGGGTGTCGCCTAATCATATTTCCCACCTCCGCGAGTTTGCATGAAGACAGAAGCTTTCAGTGAGCTATTCCCTCTATTTAAGGGTGCTAACCCAGAAACCTTGGGAGGGCTGCTATCAAATGCCGTCAAGCATGAGTATCCCCCGGGCCGAGCTGTGGTGATGGAGGATTCTTGGGGCAACGCGATTTACTTTGTCGTGTCTGGCTGGGTAAAAGTCCGGCGCTTGTCAAACGATCGAGCTGTCTCAATGGCTATTTTAGGGCGGGGTGCCTTCTTCGGCGAAATGGCAATTCTTGACGAATCTCCCCGATCGAATGACGTACTTGCTCTCTCGCCGGTGCGGCTGCTGAGCGTCACAGCTCAGCGATTTATCCAAACCCTGTTTAAAGACCCGCAATTGCACCACCGAATGCTGCAACTGATGGTGCGGCGGCTGCGCCAAACCAATCACCGCTATCAACTCCGAAATCGGCAGCCAGCGGTTAAACTAGCAAATACTTTAGTCGAGCTGGCAGAAAACTACGGTCAGAAAACTGCTGAGGGCAAAGATATCTTCAATATTCCTTATGAAGACTTAGCTGATGTAACAGATATCACCCTAGATGAAACCAGCAAAATTATGGAAAAACTCGATAGTAAAGGTTGGATCAAAATCGATCCAGACCACCAAACTATCCATTTGATCAACCTCAAGCACTTGATTAATTTGGCAAGTCAATGACAGATGTTACTTGTTTGGATACCTCGTCCGCTGCTGGCAACAGTGAGGGGCAACTAACAGCACCGACAATTCAATATTCGGTGGCGATGCCCAATCCTGAATCCCACCTGTTTGAAGTGACTTTGCGCGTGCAAGGTTGGTCGGAGCCGGTTCTGGATTTAAAAATGCCTGTCTGGACTCCCGGTTCTTACTTGGTTCGAGAGTACGCCCGCCACCTGCAAGATTTTAGCTCGCTCTCGGGCGATAGAGCTTTACCTTGGCGCAAGCTCAGCAAAAATCACTGGCAAATCGAGACCCATTCGGTGTCAGATGTCACGGTTCGCTACCGTATTTTTGCCAACGAACTGACAGTGCGAACCAATCATTTAGACTCGACTCACGGTTATTTCAATCCGGCGGCTTTGTGCTTTTTCTTGCCCGGTTTTGAGCGCAACTGTTACACCGTGACAGTTGTGCCACCGCAGCCGGAATGGCGCACAGTTACTGCTTTGCCACCTGTTTCCGGCCAAAATCTTACTTTTGCTGCAGCGGATTTTGACACTCTCGCAGACAGTCCTTTTGAGATTGGCTGTCACGAAGTCTACGATTTTGAAGTGAGGGGAAAACCCCACCAGCTAGTTGTTTGGGGAAAAGGCAATTTAGAACCAGAGCGGGCGATTCAAGACATCCAAAAAGTCATTGAGGTTGAAGCCAAAATGTTCGGCGGTTTGCCTTACGAACGCTATGTGTTTTTCCTGCATTTGTCCGGCTCGGGTTTTGGTGGTTTGGAACACAAGGAGTGCTGCACTCTCAACTATCCGCGTTTTAATTTTCGGGCTAAGGAAAAGTACGAACGCTTTATTCAGTTGGTGGCTCACGAGTTTTTTCACCTCTGGAATGTCAAGCGCATTCGACCGAAAGCTCTGGAAGTATTTGACTACGAAAAAGAGAACTACACTCCTTCTTTATGGTTTTCTGAAGGCACGACCAGTTATTACGATTTGGTCATTCCTTTTCGAGCTGGTATCTACAGCGTGAAAGGTTATTTCCAAAGTATGGCTAAGGAAATCACTCGCTTGCAGACGACTCCGGGGCGGGGTGTGCAGCCTGTCAGTGAGTCGAGCTGGGATGCTTGGATTAAACTTTATCGCAGGGATGCTAACAGCGACAACTCCCAGGTTTCCTATTATTTGAAAGGGGAAGTTGTTTCGTTTTTGCTCGATTTGTTGATTCGAGCCAGACACGGCAACGAGCGATCGCTCGACGATGTGATGCGTTTGATGTGGCAGCAGTTTGGCAATGCTAATTCCAGTAAAAATGACGATTTTGAACTGAAGCCGGAAACAGACGCCAAGCCGGCGCATCTGACATCAAATGGACAGTTAAATTCTCCTTCGCTGCCCGCAGAAATAGGCTTTACTCCCGAAGAGTTGCAAAGTGCGATCGAGTCGGTCGCCGATATGGATTTGAGCGACTTTTTCGCGCGCTATATAGACGGCACAGAAGAGTTGCCTTACAACAAGTATCTGGAACCTTTCGGGCTGCAACTTTGGGTAGATGAAACTGACCAAACGCCTCGCATCGGTTGGACGTTGGGAGCGGAAAACGGGCGGGAAATGGTTAAATTTGTCGAAGTAGGATCTCCGGCACAATTGGCCGGAATTGATGCTGGGGACGAGTTGCTGGCGATCGAAGGTTTTCGGGTAAATGCAGAACAAGCGGGCGAGAGACTAAAAGATTTCAAGCCTGGGGATATCGTGTCGGTGACAGTTTTTCACCAAGACGAACTGCGGACTTGTCGCGTTACTCTCGCCCCGCCGCGACCGACGCGTTACTCGATCGTGTCGGTGGAACAGCCGACTGCTATTCAGAAACAAAACTTTACTGGATGGCTGGGAGTTCCTTTATCGAAATTGTGACATAAATGAAGGGGAAAGGGAAATAAAAGACAAGAAGGAATCAGGCTCAATTCCCAATTCCCAATTTCCCTTTTCTAAATTCCCAATTACCAATTACCAATTTTGATTATGCAAACCCCACCTCCTCCATCAATTTCGCCCCGCCAGATGAATCTGCTGAGGATTGTTACTTCTATGGCCTGGGCTGACGGCCAACTCGCGACCGAAGAAGTTAATTTAATGCTCGAGCGCTTTTGCACTTTGTTTGCCCCTGATACCGACGGACAACAAATGCAACAAGAACTGCGGGATTACATCATGCAAAATATCCCCCTTGACGAGTTGATCGGACAACTAGAAACTCCAGATGAAAGGGAATTAGTCTTGCAACTCGGCTATGAAGTCATTTCCTCTAGTTCTCGCACTCCCGACGAACCAAAAATTAACGCTGAAGAAGCCGCAGCTTATCAAAAATTAGTGCAGTTGCTCAATCTTCCAGAGGATGCGGTCAAGCGTATTGAAGCAGAAGCATCGGCGGGAGATAGTTCGGAGGGAATTGTCGAGAAGATGGCTCAAAAATTAGAAAAGTTCATCAAAGGTTAGTTCTGGACTTGCGCGCGCTTGGCTTAAGAACCCGGTTGATTCCTAGATTTCTCGTTACTAAACCTGGAATTTTTCGTATAAACCGGGAATAAGCCCGCCATGCCTAAGTCTTGTTAGGGAAGTATCGGAATAATAATTTTCTGAGTGCAACTATTTACAACTAAAATTTACAACTAAAACTGAAGGTAAAGGAACCGGATAGAGACTACCAATTTCCCGCCATATAGTAACAAAAAAAGACGGGAAAGTTAAGAATATTTTTCAGAGCCGGGAACGGTAACATAATTTGCGATCGCCATTCCCGCGCAGCATTCCCCTTAACGATAATTAGGGACTTAGGCAAAGCCTAAATCCCTAATTGAGCTACCAATTTTGGGCGATGACTGAAAGTGAATCCAACCCGTCATTAGTGGGGTAACTTGCTGAGGACGTGCCAAGTTCTATAGCCGACAATTCCATCTTGCGGTAAAGCCTTGTTGATTTGCAATTGCCGCACTGCTACATCTGTCATCGTCCCGAAGAATCCGTCAATCGAACCGAAATAGTATCCATTGATTTTCAAGACATTCTGAACAATTTTAACAGCATTGCCAGAACTGCCCTTCATGACGATCGGCATATTCACAGGTGCACCAGAGTATAGTGCTTCCCAAGTTATAGAACCCACAATCCCATCTTCTTTTAAAAAGACTCGGTGTTGATAGCCTTTGACGGCGTTTTGAACTTGGACGCCGAAGATACTGTCAATCGGGCCGAAATAATATCCCCAATGATATAGAAGCTGTTGTAGTTCCGTGACAGCTTCGCCTGTTGAACCGATTTGTAAAGTGGGTTTGTTTACTCCAGTGGTTGCAGCAAATGCAAGAGTTGATTGAGCAGTAGTATCGGCGACGAGAGCCAGAGTTTCATTGTTCAAGCTTCTTTCTTCGGTGTACATAATGTGGTTCCTCTCAACATTTAAGTTTTGGTCTTTTATATTTCAGGTATAACTGGTGGGATTTGTGAATACACAGTCACTTTTTCGAGTGTCACTCATGTGAGTGTCACTCGTTTGAGTTACCCGTTGGTTTGTCGTAAGGAATGCAAGTTGTAATATTTTTATGAGGACTTTCGTTGTCAATACAAACCAAGGGCTAAGGTGCGCGGTGGACACCTACCCAATACAAAGATGCGGGATACGCACCCTACCAACTACTGTTGATTGTTTACTCAGCAAATTCTCGCAATGTTGGAATTAAATACTGTGTCAAAGTAAAAGCATCTACTCCTAATTCCGTCCGTTCTTTTGCAGCCAGGATTCCGGCTTGAGCGTGCCACCAAGCTGCTGTTGCAGCAACTGATTGGGGGGGGGAGTTGCGGGCGATCGCTGTTGCTAATAGTCCCCCTAACAAGCCTGTAAGAACGTCGCCGCTGCCGCCTCTGGCGAGGGCTGGGGTGCTTTCGGGATTGAGGTAGGTGATGGTACGTGAAGCGTAGCTATCTCGTAGGGCATCGCCCTCATCCTTCCAACTTATGCAAACTCTGGCTCCTTTGAGCAATACCGTTGCACCGCAAAGCTGAGCTGCTGCTTGAGTTGCGGCAATTCGATCATCGCCCGTTTGCTCGGCTAATTCGGGAAATAAACGCTTGAATTCGCCCGGGTGAGGCGTGATGATTGTCACTGCTGAGCGTTCGGACAAAATCGGGACTGTGCCGAGTTGAGCGAGGATATTTAAACCGTCAGCATCTAAAACCAGAGGTTGATCGCTCTCCAGTACAGATTCTACAGCTATTGCCGCTTCCAATGTCAGACCTGGCCCTGCCGCGATCGCATCATAAGAACTCAAATCAATTGCTACTGGCAATTCGCTAATTGCACCGCTTTGGGTTTCGGGACATCCTATAACTAAAGCCTCTGGCAACTGACTGCTCAACATCGGTTTAATCGACTCAGGAACGGCAATTGACAGCATTCCGATGCCGCTAGCTCTTGCTCCCAATGCTGCCAAAATTGCTGCTCCGCTGTAGCGGCGGGAACCTGCAATAAGTAGTAAGTGACCGTTGGTGTATTTGTGTGAAATTGGCGATCGGGGTAACGGCAAATGCTGAGTTGCCGAGGCTTTTGTAATGCGTTGTATTGCTGGCGTTTCACCCAATATTGCTGCAATATCTGCTGCGGGAATATCAAAATCAATTAATTCGGAACTGCCGATATATTCTAACGCTCGGTCTTGCAGAAATGCCATTTTCCACAAACCCAAACATAATGTATGTTTTGCCCGGATAGCCGTCCCCAAAACTTCTCCGGTATCTGTATGAATTCCCGATGGAATATCTATACTGACAACGGGGATATTTAAATTATTTATTTCCTCAATTGTGGTGGCTGTGGAGTTAGTAATTTCTCTTTCTAATCCGAATCCAAATAAACCATCAATGAGCAAGTCGCAGTTTTTTAGTGCTTCTATTTTGTTAACAAATGGAATATTTAAATAACGCGCATAATCAGCGTGACTTTTTGTTAGTTCTTTGAGTTTAGAAAAGGGGCAGTAAATAACTACTTGGAACCCTTGAAAGTGCAATTCGCGGGCAACAACCAAAGCATCGCCGCCGTTGTGTCCCGGCCCAACCAATACGCCGATAACTGGCAATTGAGAATTAACAAGATTTTTCTCTTCTTCCCTTTTCCTTCTATCGGTTAAATCCCGTACACTGCTAGTTGCCGAACTTCCTTCCGCTTTCAAAAGCGCCTGAATGCGTCTAGCAATCAGTCCCGCGACTTTTTCCATTAAAGCTGCGACTGGCATTCCAGCAGCAAAGATTCTCGTTTCTATTTGCCGCATTTGGTCGGCGGTGACAACAAATTTTTGAATAGTCATATTAGTGCTAAAATTTCAGCTAACAGCAGCAGTGGCAAGTTGTAGTATACTTGTGGTATAATAAATTAGCTCGATCGAACAAAGTAACAGTAAAATAGCAATTTCTCTCCAACCATGAACAAGATTGTTGTAGGCCTCTCCGGCGGGGTCGATAGTTCCGCAGCAGCCGCAATTTTACACCATCAGGGATATGAAGTGGTGGGTTTAACGCTGTGGTTGATGAAGGGCAAAGGTCAGTGCTGCTCTGAGGGAATGGTCGATGCAGCTAAAATTTGCGAAGATTTGGGCGTTCCCCACCACATTGTTGACAGCCGCGAGGTCTTTCAGGCAAGTATTGTCGATTATTTGGTGGAGGGTTACAGTGCAGGAGTTACGCCTTTACCTTGTTCCCAGTGCAATAAAACTGTGAAGTTCGGGCCAATGCTTAAGTATGCTCGCGAAGAACTCGGAATTGAAAAAATCGCTACAGGGCACTACGCCCGGATTACTTACGATGCTGCTACAGGTCGCTATCAGTTGCTGCGGGCGATCGACCCTGCGAAAGATCAGTCTTATTTCTTGTATGATTTAACACAGGATTTGTTGGCGGGTACGGAGTTTCCTTTGGGGGAAATTACCAAGACAGAAACTCGCAGAATTGCGGCGGAATTTGGCTTGACAACTGCTGATAAGCCGGAAAGTCAGGATTTGTGCTTGGTGGAAAGTAACGGTTCGATGCGGGCTTTTCTGGATAAGTACATTGCGCCGCAAAAGGGTGACATTGTGGACAAGTCAGGGCGGGTGCTCGGACAGCATGACGGCGTGCACCACTACACCATCGGCCAGCGGAAGGGACTCGGGATTGCTGCACCGGAACCGCTGTATGTGATTGAACTCGATGCTGCTGGCAATCGGGTAATTGTGGGCGATCGACAGTTGGCAGTAGAATCTGAATGTACTGTCCAGAAAGTGAATTGGGTTTCTGTGGCTGCGCCCACGGCTCCAATTCGGGCTCAGGTACAGATTCGATATCGATCGCACCCCGTCCCCGCTACAATTATTCCTGTGGAACCATCCCAAGCAGAGGAAAAAGCCGGCGGTACAAGAGTTAAGTTGATTTTTGACGAACCGCAGTTGAGCATTACCCCCGGACAAGCGGCTGTTTGGTATGACGGAGACGTGCTGTTGGGCGGCGGCATCATCGAAAGAAACCAGCTCCCCAATTAAGACAAGGGGCGGGCTAGAAGCCCACCCCACAAGAAACCACCCACAAAAAAACTCGCTCTTTGTGGAACAGGCATCTTGCCTGTTCCCAGAAGCTCACCCCACAAGACACTTCCAACAAGAAAATTCACTCTTTGTGGAACAGGCATCTTGCCTGTTCCCAGAAGCCCACAACAAACTTCCAACAAGAAAATTCACTCTTTGTGGAACAGGCCCAAAAGCCTGTCCCAAAACGAAACTTATATTTCATTTCACAGGGGTACATTTACCTAGCTAACTTTTTTTCCAAACGCAAGATATTTCCCCTAGCATTAGTACGGTAAACCCAAGTTTGCCTACCATCAGAAACCACAACCCGCCAACCTTCGACAATCATTTGACCGCAAATTTCATCCGCTTTGGAGAGTCCTAAACAAGTATTCGGCCAACTTTGTCCGCTCGATTCAGTTACTTTCAACTTGTCAGCAGCAATGCCAGTGGAGTCCGACAACTCTCGCCGGACTGCTGCTGCTACGGTTGCGGGCAATTTGTTCGGGGGATTTTGGCGTGTAGCCTCGGCCAATTTGCCCGGTTCGGAAATTAGAGTATTAAGTGCCAATACCGAATAGCTGATTTTTGGGGGCAGCGCTGCTGAGGAAAATTGCTGCGCGGTTTGCTGCTGTTGCTTTTCCAACTGGGCAAGGGAATCTTTGAGAGCGCCCGCGTTCGCCGCAGCGGTGTGTCTTAGCGCCGGATACATTTCCCATACCAGAATTCCTGTCAGCACCAAAGCCAAGATTACAGGATTGGGCTGCTTTTGGTCTCGGTTTTTATTCTGGGGAAACTTATTTGTGGAGATTCTTTTCATCATACGCCCTCTGCCTCACTTTACACAATGCGCGATCGCTCCTGAACACTCAACTGCAGATACTTATTTAGGCACTTTTGCTGATGCTGCTAGTTCCTTTGTGCAGAACTAACTTGACTGCTGGTGCGGCCCAAGTATTTCCTACTCGCGGCCGGCAGTTGTGTTTCAGGAAACTTGCACTACCCAGTTATCACTTAATTTTTACTTTTTGTCTCGGGGTATTAAGAAAAATTTATGCTTAAGTAAATATTCTTAAAATCCTCTAATTGTGTCCCACAATCTCAGTACGAATGACTTTTCATCGTTCCAAAACTGCTAAAGGTGTTTTAGACTGTGGTAGGCGAGCTGAGCCGACGAGATGAAAGGGATGCCACAAAACTTGTTGCAACAGGACGGAAACGCATTATAAACTAAGCTAGCTATCGCTGATTAATTGTATTAGCATTATTGTTTTTTAGAGCGATAGTCCCGGGAAATACTTTAGTAGCCAACGTTAGTTTTTTAGTTCAATATTTTTCAAATCTATCGATTATGAGTAGAAAATCCCTGGGAATCCATTTAATGAATCGGTTGAGCTATCCTCAAAAATTTACCCTAATCGGTTTTCTATTTGCAATACCGTTAACCTTAGTCATGTACCTGCTGATTTCCGAAATTAATAGCAGGGTTGATTTTGCCCAAAAAGAAATTTACGGTAATGAATACCTGCGCCCGCTCCGCCAGTTGAGGCAATACATACCTAAACTTCAACTGTTAAATTATCAGCCTTTAAATACCAATTTAAGCCCGCCAGATACGATAGCAGATTTAGAAGCTAAGATTGACGCGAACTTTCAATCCCTGGTATATACAGATCGTCAGTTACGAAAAGAATTAGTTTCTAGCGAGTATTTTAATAAAATCTATCACAAGTGGCAAAATTTTAAACTTCGTCGCAGCCATTGGAGTAGAGAAACTTACGATTTTGTATGTCAAACTTTAACAGAAGATATTAATAGATTGAGCGCTCACGTCGGCGATATTTCCAATCTCATATTAGACCCTGATTTAGATACCTATTATTTAATGGATGCAACTTTGCTGAAGATTCCAGAAATGCAAAAAATTTTATCAGAAATTAGACTAATTTCTCAAAAAAACAGCTTGCTTTCCTATGCCAAACCTGAAACAAGAGCAAAACTGATTACTTTGGCTGGCAAATTGAGAGAACTTAATCATGATTTAGCAATCAATATGGAGGTAGGATTTAGCAATAATCGTCACGGGAATCTGCGATCGAAATTAAGCGATAAATTGACAAAATTTAACTCGGTAGTAGATCTGCTAACCGCGCAACTAGATAAACTGATTAATCCCACAGCCTTAGTGGAATATTATGCCTATCTTGATGGAAGCGATAGAGTTCTGGATTCGAGTTTTGAACTATGGGACGAAACTTCTAAGGAATTAGACTTCTTACTGCACAAACGTATTGAGACTTTTATTACAAAAAAAATTTTTATTTCGGTTTTGGTGTTAATAACTTTACTAATAGTTATTTATTTATTTGTAGCTTTTTACAGAAGCGTTATGCAAACTGTATTTGTCCTAGACGAAGCCTCAAAAAAGATGGCAAGTGGCAATGTAGATCACAAAATTATTTTGGATAACAGAGATGAACTGGGGCAAGTGGTGGCTGCGTTTAACAAAATTGCCGATGCCTTAGTTGCTGCTAATCAAGAAATTACTGTTCTCAACGATCGCTTAAAAGCTGAAAATCTCCGAATGAGCGCAGAACTAGACGTTACTCGCAAGATTCAGCAGATGCTGCTGCCGAAAGACCGAGAACTCAAGGAAGTTACGGGCTTAGATATTGCGGGATTTATGGAAGCTGCCGATGAAGTAGGCGGCGACTATTACGACGTACTCCAGCACAAAGGTAGAGTGAAAATTGGCATTGGCGACGTGACGGGACATGGATTGGAGAGCGGCGTTGTAATGATTATGGTTCAAACGGCCGTCCGAACTTTGCTCGCTTACAATGAATCAGACCCGGTTAAATTTTTAAGCGCTATTAACAGTGTAATTTACGATAACATCCAGCGGATGAAATGCGACAGAAACGCTAGCCTTGCCTTGCTCGACTATCAGCAGGGAATGCTGAAGTTGAGCGGCCAGCACGAAGAAATGATTGTAGTGCGGTCTAACGGTTGTGTAGAGCGGTTTGATACGATCGATTTGGGTTTCCCGATCGGACTGGATGCAGATATTGCTGAATTTGTTGCTGAAACAATTGTGCAGTTGTATTCAGGAGATGTGGTAGTGCTTTACACTGACGGGATTACGGAAGCTAAAAATATGGATAAACTGCTTTATGGTTTAGAGCGGTTAATTAAGGTAATAGAGATTAATTCGCAGCGTTCGGCTGCCGAAATCAGGCAGGCTGTAATTAACGACGTGCGATCGCACATCGGCGAACAAAAAGTTTTTGATGACATCACATTGCTGGTACTCAAACAAAAATAACTACTTGGATATCCCTTCTAAAGTTTAAAATATATTTAGTGATGCCCCTCATCTCAAACTTTAGCTCTTACACCGATATGACCCAGATTTTCGGCGATTTCATCGAGCAGCCCGCTAGCCAAGAATACTTAATAATGGGATTTTCTCCGAGTTCGGTTCCTCTCAAGCAGCGGTGGCGGAACAACGGTTTGTCGGCGGATTTTCTCGCTGACTACCTGACGACTTTTTTTCCGCGCAACGAAGACGATCCCTCGACAATTGAAAGACAAGCTGAAATAAAAGGCGCTGTTAGCTACATTGCCAACGAGTTATTAGAAAATGCCATGAAGTTTAATGATGAAACCTCGGAGTACCCGATCGATATTAAACTGCAATTAGAGAGCGACGGTGTGATTTTCTCAGTTGCTAACAGCATCTCTCCGCAAGCTGTGGACAAGTTTCAGGCTTATATTCAGCAGTTGCTGTCCTCGGAGCCAAGCGAACTTTACCTTCAGCGGCTGGAAAAAAATGCTGCTGACGAAAGCTGTACCAATTCTGGATTGGGTTTGTTGACCATGCTCACCGATTATACTGCTAAACTTGGCTGGAAATTCCAGACCGTGCACCAAGACCCGGAAGTAATTGCGGTGACAACTATGGTGCAATTAACAGTATAAGCAACGCTGGTGATCGATAATATCTAAGGGACTTTTTTTTGTGGCTATGGAAATTAATACAGAAGATTACCAGATCTGTTACGATCCAGCAACGGCAACCGTGAGTTTTCTTGGATCTCTAAGACTGAGCGGGCCTGCAGAGTACACGCCGATAGCGCAGTTGCTGACGAAGGCTGCCGACGTGGAACCGACGAAAATTACCCTCAATTTGCAGCAGTTAGAATTTTTGAACAGTTCGGGCATCAATATGCTATCGAAGTTTATTATCGAGGTCCGCAAAACAGCCAGGGTGCAATTGGCGGTACAAGGTTCTCAAAGCATAGCTTGGCACGGTAAATCTTTGAAGAATTTCCAGCGCCTGATGCCTGGTTTGCAGTTGGAATTTTTCTAGAAACACGATTACTTTTAGGGCGCGAGCTGTTGAGAATTTTTTTGTTAGTCGAGGCGCAAATTCTCGAGTTATGCTGGAAGAACAACCATCTAGAGAACAGCTACTTTTAGAGATAGAAAGATTGCGCCAGCAAGTGGAAGACTTGAAGGAGGAAAAAGCGGATCTGGAAATCTTGCTGGAAACTACTGCTCAACATTCCGATACGGTTGAAAATGAGTTGCGATATCGCGCATTTGAGGCGGTGCGCGAAGGCGAAATCAAGCTGGCTCAATTTCTTGAAGCGATTCCCATAGGTGTGCTCGTGCTGGATTCTCAAGGCAGACCTTACTACGTAAATAACGCCGGAGAGCAGTTACTCGGTCAAGGAGTTTTGCCCTTAAATGCAGTTGAGGATTTGTCAGAAAGTTATCAAGTTTATATTGCGGGAACTGAGACTATTTACCCTTTCGAGAATTTGCCGATCGTCCGAGCTTTGAGGGGCGAAAACGCGACGGCTGAGGATCTGGAAATTCATCACCCCCACAAGAAAGTTCCCCTTGAGATTTGGGGAACGCCAATTTTTGACGAGGGTGGCAAAGTTGCTTTTGCGATCGCAGTTTTTCAAGATGTCACGGAACGCAAAGAAGCTGAAGCAGATCGCCATTTATTTATTAAGAAACTATTTGATCTTAATCAAAATTTAGAAAAATCCCTGGATGCCGAATCAGAGTTAACTGATGCCTACGGTAGATTTGTGCCTCACCAATTTCTAAATTTGTTGGGATATGAAAGTATTATAGATGTCAATTTAGGCGACCAAGTGCAGCAGGAAATGTCGGTGCTCTTTTCGGATATTCGCGATTTCACGACGCTTTCAGAAACTATGACTCCCCAACAAAATTTTAAATTTATTAATGCTTATCTTTCGCGGATGGAGCCTGCCATTACTAGCAATAACGGGTTTATTGACAAATACATCGGCGATGCAATTATGGCTTTGTTTAGTGACTTTGCAGATGATGCAGTGAAAGCGGGTATTGCAATGCTAAATATCCTGAAAAATTACAACGAATACCGTCAAGGCGTCGGCTACGTCCCGATTCAAATTGGAATTGGCATCAATTCGGGTTCTTTGATGCTGGGGACAGTCGGGGGTAAAAGCCGAATGGACAGCACTGTGATTAGCGATGCTGTTAATCTAGCATCTCGCATTGAAGGATTGACCAAAGATTACGGCGTACCTCTGTTAATTTCTCAGCAGACTTTGGAACGGTTGCGAAATCCGAACGATTATGCTATTAGGATTGTGGATAAAGTACAGGTAAAAGGAAAATCTCAATATGTCGTAGTATATGAGGTATTTGATGCAGATTCGCCGGAAATTCTGTCGGCCAAGCTAGCAAATTTGCCTGTATATAATGAAGCTATGTTATTGTGCGATCGCAAGGATTTCCGAGAAGCGGGGAAATTGTTTGAAGAATGTTTGCGGACAAATCCGAGCGATCAGGTAGCTCGCATTTACCTGAAACGCTGTCGGGATTGGCGATCGCTCCTCAAAGGAATTTAAAGCAAGTTAGTCGATTTTAGATTTATTCCACAGAGGAATCTGGGACATTAAAGTTTGGTCTAAAATTTTGAACTGCTTACAACTCCTGTCGGAAAGCAAGTATCCATTGTTGGGCGGAGTCATGAATCATGAATCATATCCAATCCGGTTACATCCGAATAATATAACTAACAGTCGCCAAGGCTGTTAGGACAGATACTAGAGATAGTCCCTCGTCTTGATAATGTTCAATCCGCTCATGGCCAAACTCTACAGTTACGACTTGCGTCACAAAGTCATCCCAGGCCCGAGAGCTTTCTGGGATGAAGAAAACTCAAGCCTATGGCGTGTTTAAAATAAGCCACAACACCATCAAAAATAGAGCTTTTAGGGCAAGCATAAACGAGAGACTTTCCAGCAAAGCCAAACCGTCCCCGGTAATAGACGCGCGTTTGTAAGCTGAAGCGTTTATATGTTCAAGTCGCAACAACTAAAACCTATCTTGAGAGAGATGACGGACCTCCGGGATCTGTCAAAGGTGTACAATATAAAAAGCTTTATACCTGTTAATTCTGAGGGCTCTCAAAAAAATAGAACGGCTGAGGGCGGAACAACCAGCGATCGATAATTGGGGGCGAGAACTGGGGCAAGCGCTGAAGCTGTCTCAGAAAAAGTTGGCGGATGAATGAGGGATGACCATTCCCACGATTAATCGTTGGGAAAATGGACACGCTATCCCTTCTCGCTGGGCACTCGAGCAAATTTACATCTTGCTGGATGAGTTAGGTAATTCGCCTTACTGCATTCGCGAAGCGTTGCAGTAAGGCGCTGGGAGCAAGATATTTTTCGGATAAGGAGTACAAAGGGTGAGTTTAGAGGGAATCAACAGCATTTTCAGAGTTAGACTACTTCCCTATGGTGTGGCGACCCTCTCCGTGGCACTGGCACTGGGGCTAACGCGATCGCTTTTACCGTGGATATACCCAACCACGACGCCCCTGTTTTTCATCGCGGTGATAGTAAGTACCTGGTATGGCAGTTTAGGGGCTGGGTTGCTGGCAACAATTTTATCCACGCTGGCAATCAACTATTTTTTTATTGAGCCGTTCTATTCGTTACAGATAGCTAATGTAGAGACAATAGTTCGGTTGGGTATGTTTTCGATCGTGGCAGGATTGATCGCTTCACTCAATCTATCGTGGCGCACTGCTATAAAAAACGCGAAAGCAGCCTTGCAAAATTTACAGGAGGCAATGGAACTAGAACAACAGGTGCAGGGCGAAGCAGCACAAGCTGCGACGACTGAGGCAAAAGAACAGCTAGAAACGGTACTTTCTAGCATCAACGATGGGTTTTACATCCTCGATCGCGATTGGCGCTACACCTATGCCAACGATCGCTACTGTGAAATGGTTGGAATGCCGCGGTCAGCGATTCTGGGTCAGAACGTTTGGGAGCTATTTCCCGCTGCCGTTGATACCGATGCTTACGTGCAGTTTCATCGGGCAATGCGCGAACAAACGTCGCTTCAGTTTGATTATCTCTACTCTCCTTGGAATGGTTGGCACGACCATCGAATTTACCCTTCCTCCAGTGGACTGACCGTTTTGCTTGCTGACATCACCGATCGCAAACAGGCGGAACTCATCCTAATCGAGCAGAAACGACTGCTGGAGTCGCTCGCATTCGGACAGCCACTAGACGACTGTCTGGCAGCCGTGTGTGTCTCAGTATCCAGGCTAAATCCGAGTACCCGCGCCTGCTTCCTGCTAGCCGACGATCGGCGACTGACGTTTAACGCTTCCATTACTCCAGACTTTCCACCGTCTTTTGGTGAAGGACTCAAGGATGCTCCGATTAACGATTTGTGCATGGGAACCTGCGGCGAAGCAGTGTATTGCGGTCAGCCCGTGACCTGCGCCGACATTGCCAACGACGATGGCTGGTCGCAAGCATGGCGAAATTTATGCGTGGCTCATGGCATTCTAGGGTGTCATTCTCAGCCCGTGATCGGGCAGGACAATGTAGCTCTGGGGTCGCTGATGCTTTGCTTTAGCGAGGCGCGGAGGCCGACGGATTGGGAATATAAACTCGCCGAGTTCGGCACCCAAGTTGCCAGCATCGCCTTCGAGCGAGATCGATCGTTCCAGGCGTTGCGCGAGAGCGAAGAACAGCTCCGATTGGCTTGCGAAGGCGGCAATTTTGGTTTGTGGTATTTGGATATAGAAACAGACGCGCTGAGTTTTACGGATAGAGCCAAAGCGATGTTTGGTTTACCCGTCAATACAGCAATGTCGCTGCAGGTGTTTTTAGAAGCCGTGCATCCCGACGATCGCCCATTCGTTCACACCGTCATCAGTGAGCTAAAAGCGAATCAAGCGCATACTGAAATAGAATATCGGACGCTTTGGGCAGATGGCACCGTTCGTTGGATTTTGGCAAAGGGCGATTGCGCCTACAACGCTGAGGGCATCCTAATTTCGACGCGGGGCGTATTGATCGACATCAGCGATCGCAAACAAGCCGAAGAAGCGTTGCGTCAAAGCGAAGAGCAGAGTCGGAACATTCTTGAGAGCATTGATGATGGATTCTTCTCCCTTGATGAGAATTGGCGTTTCACTTACATGAATCGGTCAGCAGAAATTCTGCTAGACCGCACTTCGGGCGATCTGATGGGGAAGAATTTGTGGGAAGAATTCCCAGGACTCGAGGGCAGCGAGTTTGAGCGGGTTCATCGGCGCGTGGCAAACGAGCGCGTGGCCTTATCAGTCACGGCGTTTTATCGCGATCACGATCGGTGGTATGACGTTCGCACCTACCCTGCCGCGAACGGGATTACCATTTATTTCCGAAATGTTACCGATCGAAAACTTGGCGAGGAGGTATTGCAACAACGAGAAGCAGAACTTCGTTTAGTCACCAATGCCGTGCCTGCCTTGATCTCCTTTGTAGACTCAGACCAACGCTACCGCTTCCACAATCGAGCATATGAAGAATGGTTTGGACTTCAGGCAAAAGAAATCTACGGCAAGCATCTCCCAGAGGTTTTAGGCGAAACGGGGTATCAAGCGGTTCTTCCTTATGTTGAGCAAGTCTTGGCAGGAGAGGAAGTGACCTTTGAAAGTCAAATTCCCTACAAAAATGGTGTAACCCGTTATGTCAATGCAACCTATGTTCCCCGCTTCAATAGCCAGGGAAAAGTTGAAGGGTTTGTAGCACTGGTCAACGATATCACCGATCGCAAACAAGCCGAAGCCACACTACGGGAAAGTGAGGCAAGGTTCCGGCTGATGGCAGATGCTGCCCCTGTGCTGATTTGGATGTCGGACACCGATAAACTCTGTTATTACTTCAACCTCCCGTGGCTAAACTTTACGGGGCGGACGATCGAGCAAGAAAGGGGCAATGGTTGGGCACAAGGAGTCCACCCCCACGACCTCGATCGATGTTTAGGCACTTATGTGACTGCCTTTGATGCCCGTCAACCGTTCAAGATGGAATATCGCTTGAAACGCTTTGATGGCATATACCGTTGGGTTATGGATGAAGCTGTTCCTCGCTACGGATTGGAAGGTGAGTTCTTGGGCTACATAGGCTCTTGTGTTGATATTGAAGACCACAAGCAAGCTGAGGAAGCCCTGCGCCAGAGTGAATCTCGCCTCCGTCTGATCTTTGAAAGCGCCAAAGATTATGCCATCTTTACCCTCGACCTTAACGGCATCATTGCCAGTTGGAACTCAGGGGCAGAAAGGTTGTTGGGCTATACCGAGACAGAAGCAATTGGTTGCTCGATTCGGATGATCTTCACGCCCGAAGATAACGAACAAGGACAAGCCGAGTGCGAGAGGCAAACGGCTCTACTGCAAGGACGGGCCGAAGACGAACGCTGGCACGTCCGCAAAGATGGGAATCGCTTTTGGGCCAGTGGATTGATGATGCCCCTGCTTAATGAAGCCGATTGTCCGCAGGGATTTGTCAAAATCATGCAGGACAAGACCGCACAACGGCAAGCAAGTGAGCGACTGCAATTGCTTTATGAAACTACCCGCGATCTGTTGAAGACACAACAGCCTCTGGCTTTGATGCACACGCTATTCCGCAAACTTTCAGTGCAACTCGATCTGCACTGTTACTACAACTTCATGGTGGAAGAAAAAGACAACCGCCTGATGCTGCATTTGAGAAACTACGATGGCCTCTCTGAAGAAAGGGCGCAGGCGATCGCATGGATCGAATTAGGTGAATATCTCTGTGGACTGGTTGCCCAAACGCAGCAGCAACTTGTCTTGAATCAAGCCCAAATTTCCACTCATCCAAATGCTAAAGCCATCTCTGAAATGGGCATCACGGCTTACGCGGGTCAACCGTTAATCGCTCAAGGGCGGTTATTAGGAACGCTCTCATTTGCCAGTCGGACTCGGACGCACTTTACACCTGCAGAAATCGAGCTGCTGCGATCGACCTGTGACCAAATTGCGATCGCTCTGGAACGGGCAAGCCTGAACGATTCACTCCAGCAGCAAGCGGAACAGCTAAGACAGGTAAATCGCATCAAGGATGAGTTTTTAGCGGTACTATCCCATGAATTGCGATCGCCCCTCAATCCCATTTTGGGCTGGTCAAAGCTGCTGCAAACTGGCAAGCTGGATGCGGCGAAAACGGCACAGGCGTTAGCGACGATCGAACGCAACGCCAGGCTGCAAAGTGAACTGATTGAAGATTTGCTCGATGTCTCGAAAATTCTTCAAGGCAAGCTCAGTCTTAATATGCGTCCAGTCGATTTAGCTTTAACGGTGGAATCGGCGATCGAAACCGTCAATTTGGCTTCAGTTGCCAAATCCATTGATATTCGGACTGTGTTAGATCCTCAGGTGGGACAGATTTTGGGGGATTCGGGCCGTTTGCAGCAGATTGTTTGGAATCTTGTTTCCAATGCGGTCAAATTCACCTCAGCCGGAGGGCGCGTTGAGGTGAATTTGACTCGTGTTGGTAATCAGGCTCAAATTACGGTGGCGGATACAGGGATTGGCATCGCACGGGAGTTTTTACCCTATGTGTTTGACTACTTCCGGCAAAAAGATGGCGCTACAACCCGCAAGTTTGGTGGCTTGGGATTGGGGCTGGCGATCGTGCGCCATCTAGTCGAACTGCACGGCGGCACCGTTGTCGCAGATAGCCCGGGTGAAGGGCTAGGAGCTACCTTTACCGTAAGACTGCCCCTATCAGGGAAGGTAAAGGGACAAGAAAACTCTCTTGCAGGACTTTCCGAACGATCGACTGCGGATGAACCGTTATCCGGGATGCGGATACTTGTGGTAGATGATGAGCCGGATATGCGAGACTTGATTTCCTTTTTGCTAGAAGATGCAGGTGCAGAGGTAGTGACGGTGGCTGTCCCTCAAGAAGCCCTCACAGCGTTGACTAATTTCCAGCCAGATGTCCTGTTGAGTGACATTGGAATGCCGGGGATGGATGGCTATATGCTGTTGCGCCAAGTGCGATCCCTGCCGCCAGAACGGGGTGGGCTGATTCCCGCGATCGCCCTGACTGCCTATGCGGGCGAGTTTAATCAACAGCAAGCTTTGCAAGCTGGATTTCACCGACATCTGGCAAAGCCGATCGAACCGGATCAATTAATTAAGACGATCGCCGCTCTTCTTAGCAAGAACACTCATGACCCAGCAAGCTATAAAAATTGAGCCGAAGGAGCTCAAACCGATCAAACATCACCAAGCTTTTAAGTTGCTGTGGTTAAGCAGCGATATTTGTATTACAGGAGAATCTACAAATAAATCCGGTTTCTAGTCTAACAGTGCGTAAGTCCTGATAATATAATCAATAATTTGGAGTGTCAAAAAAAGACGATGGGAATTAACAAGCAGCAGCCTAGAATACATATAAAACCTTCAGTGATTAAAGCGATAGCTCTGTTCTTTTTGTGCTGCTTGTTAACTGCAAGTTGCGGACAGGGAGCACGTCGATCAGTGACTGCGACCGGCGAAAATGCTAATAACCGCGTTACTATTGGCACAACCTTGAAATTGCGGACGATCGATCCTGCGGACGGTTACGAAACCTTATCAGGACAATTGCTGCGGAATTTGGGCGACACTCTCTACGCTTACAAGTCGGGAACTACTGAGTTAATCCCCCACTTAGCGACAGCAATGCCAAAAGTTAGCCAAGACGGATTGACATATACAATCCCCTTGCGTCAAGGCGTTATTTTTCACGACGACACACCGTTTAACGCCGCAGCAATGGAGTTTTCCTTGCAGCGGTTTATCAAAAATGGTGGCAGTCCGGCTATGTTGTTGAGCGATGCAGTAGAATCGGTGAAAGCCACGGGCGAATACGAATTAACTTTTCAACTCAAAAAGCCTTTTTCTGCTTTTACTTCCCTGTTGACATTTTCCGGTATGTGTGCTGTTTCTCCGAAAGCTTACGAGATTGGACAGGGTAAATTTAAACCCGATACGTTTGTGGGAACTGGACGTTACAAGCTGGCGAAGTACGGCAGCGATTCTCTCAAGTTTGACGTGTTTGAAAAGTATTGGGGGGAAAAGCCGGTTAATCAAGGAATTGACATTTTGCTGCTTTCTAGTTCCTCAAATTTGTTCAATACTTTTCAGACTGGTGCAGTCGATGTGGCTTATTTGTCTCTGGATGCAGACCAAGTTCAAAGCTTGGACGAGGGAGCAAAAAAAGGGAAATGGCAGGAAATCGCGGGGGAAAGCAGTACGGTTAGTTACATGGTGCTGAATATGCAGTCTAAACCGCTGGACAAGTTAGAAGTGAGGCAGGCGATCGCAGCAGTGATGGATCGGCCCATGATTAACGAGCGCGTACTGCGGGGACAAGCACAACCACTTTACAGTCTGATTCCCACAACCTTCGACGTTCAAAAACCGGTTTTTAAAGAATTGTACGGCGATGCCAACACCACAAAGGCTAAGGAACTTTTAACGAAAGCGGGATACTCGGCCACAAATCCTTTTGTTCTGCCACTTTGGTATCCTTCATCTTCCACAAAACGAGCTTTAGTGGCGAGTATGATCGAGGCGCAAGCTAAACTCAAAATGGATGGGATAATGCAGGTAGAAATTAACAGCGTTGAATCTCCGACTTTGTTTCAAAACATAGAGAAGGGAATTTATCCTGCGGTTTTAGTGGATTGGTCCGCCGACTTTTTTGACGCTGACAATTACATCCACCCGTTTTTAGATTGTGCCACAGGTTCGGAGGCTGGGGGCTGCTCCAAGGGTCAAAGTCAAGGTCAAGGTTCGTTTTATTATAGCGATCGGGTAAATCAACTGATCGACAAGCAGCGCAAAGAAACAAACCCTGAAACCCGAAAAGGCATATTTGCCGAAATTCAAGACGTACTGGGTCAAGATGTACCCTTCATCCCTCTTTGGCAGGATAAGGACTATACTTTTGCTCAGAACAGCATTATCGGCGTCCGTCTCGAACCGACGCAATCTTTTCCTTTTTGGTTCCTGAAAAAGCAATAATTCTTTACAATAATTTTGAGGAGTTTAAAACTCAATAATTATTGCAGGTTTTGTGCACAATAGGGTGATGATTGTCACAGTTTCTCAAAGAGACTGATCACCCTAACCTCTTTAATAATGTGGGATATTATTTAAGAGAGATATTGCGGAGGGTGGGTATATGAAACTTGGAATTTTAACAACAACAGGGCTGGTAATTGCGATGGGTTTTGCCTCGGGAGTAAAGGCAGAAAACGTATCCCACGTCAAGCAACTATTAGAAACTAAAAAATGTAACCAATGTGACTTGACAGGAGCGCAACTTGCTGGTATGAATCTGAGCGGGGCAGATTTGAGCGGTGCGAATCTCAGAGGTGCAAATTTGAACGGTGCAAATTTGGACGAAGCCAAACTGAATGAAGCAAATCTGAAACAAGCTAAATTGCAAGGTGCGAGTTTAATAGGGGCTAAAATGCACGGGGCTAATTTGGAGAGTGCTGATTTGAGTCGCGCTAATTTGAGTCTGGCGGGTTTAGTGATTGCCAGTTTGAAAAATACCAATCTCACCAGCGCTAATTTAATCGGCGCTAATTTAGAAAGCGCCAATTTGGCGGGTGCGAACCTGAAAAATGCTCGCCAGTCTGTAGCGAATTTAGCTAATGTCAGCCTCAGAGGCGGCAGTTTGTCGGGGATAGACGTACAGGGAGTCAACTTGCGGGATGCAAATTTGACTAATGCAAATTTGCATGGTGCAAATTTGAACGGTTCAGACTTGACAGGTGCTAATTTAAAGAATGCCAATATGGCAAATGTAGATTTGAAAAACGCTTCTTTGCCGTAGGACGATCGCCAATTGCTATATCAAATTCTGGTGCTTAACAAACTTAATATAATAAGGTAGGGGCAATTCTGTAATTGCCCCTACAGTTTTAATTGTAGGATTTATCTTGTTTCCGGTCGCTGCGTGGGTTATTGTTCGGTGTGCGAAGCTTGTCGCTGGCCTCTGCGATTGCTTCATATTATAATGTGGGATCAATCTTCCTCGTGAGCATCTTGCGGGAAACGGATAATATCATCCTCGCCCAGGTATTCGCCATTTTGGATTTCAATCATCACCAGGGGAATAACGCCTGGATTTTCTACGCGGTGAGCAGTATTCATGGGAACGTAGGTTGACTGTTTCTGCATGAGAATCGTCTCTTTGTCGTCGCAAATAACTTTAGCGGTTCCAGAGACGACTACCCAATGTTCGCTGCGGTGATAGTGCATTTGGGTTCTGATGTGATGCCCCGGTTTGACTTCAATGCGATTGATCTTGTAACGATCGCCCGCGTCTATGACTGTCACTTGACCCCAAAACTTGGTTTGTGTGCGATCGTCCATTTTTTCGATTGTGTCCACTGTTTCCACCATGCTGTTTATCTCGCTAACGGTGTCTGTAAAAATATCTGTAGTTGAAAGTATAGCAGGGATTAGGTAAGTACGATGATTTAAAGATTACTGAATTAGTCGCCACTCGCGAGCATCAACAAATTGCGACAAATGTCCCACATTTGTTTTAGCAATTACCACCTCATTGCCTTCAGTTGCCTCCAATATTGCTTGCGCCCCCAAAATCACACCCCCGTCAAGTGCATTGGCTTCTGCGGTTGGTCTTCCCCTCCTTCTCGAATCAGCCCACAACTGAGCCGCTAAAAGCATTACCTCTGTAGTCAAATGACGGTAGGGAAGTTGCGATTTAAGTTCATCAAGTCGTCTAATGCCGGCCGCCTTACTTGCACGAATTAATTCGCGCCTCACCTCATAGTCCGCAATTTCAGGGAGTATTACAATGTAACCTTTCAGTGGCAAAGATTGCAGCCAAAGTTTGCTCTCTTGATAAAAAGGAGAGGTGGCTTTGGGATTGGTAACAATTCCTAAAGGCCCAGAATCTAACAACACTATTCTGCTCATGGAATGCTCTTATATATGCACGGGGTTGTTTTCTAGTGCCTTGCGGAGAACTTCAGCGGTTTCTGTTTGCTCCTGTTCATCTCCATCGTCAACCCAAGACTGTAGCAATTTGCTCAGAGCTTCGTGCTGCTGTACGGGATCTATGGTCTTAATTTCGTCTGTAGCTTTTATCGAAGTATCGAAGGTTCCTGGCTTCATTGTTACTGTTTCGCGAAATAGCCGAATCATCTGAAGTAAGTTTGGCCAATATTCTCTCGGAGTTTGCTGAATCTCCCGCAAAAAATCTACAATTTCTTCGCCTATGCGAGTTTCTGGCGCTGAAGTTGCTGTCCCTTGGCTTTCGCTGATTAAAGCTTGCTCAGGCATAATCACTTTTCTCCTTTCTCAGATTTATATAAAGTTCGATTGATTTACGAAAAGGGGATGGGGCCGGGTCGATCAATATCCTGGATGTGAATTAGAGATGCAGGCGTGAACCCCTACTCATATTATAAAAAAAGGGCGAGCGAGCGCTCGCCCGCCCCACTTTTTACTTGCTCAATACACCATCGGGAATTCCCAAAATATCCTCAATTCGAGGCATATCTTCCAAAGCAATCACTCGCCCTTCATCCTCAAAACCAGCAATTTGATCGAAATTCAAATACCGATACAAATCGCCAGCAAAAGGATCGATTCTCTTCGCCACAATCTCATTGTATTCTTGGACTGTAGGAATGCGACCTAACAGCGAACAAACTGCCGCCAATTCCGCTGAACCAAGATAAACTTGTGCATCTTTGCCCATGCGGTTGTTAAAGTTGCGAGTAGAAGTTGAAAAAACCGTTGTGGCATCTTTAACCCGCGCTTGATTGCCCATACAAAGACTGCAACCGGGCATTTCTGTGCGAGCTCCAGCGGCTCCAAAAATGCTGTAGAAACCTTCTTCTTTGAGTTGCTGTTCGTCCATCCGAGTTGGCGGACAAATCCACAGGCGAGTTTTCACTTCCCCTGCACCTTCCAACACCTTTGCAGTGGCGCGGTAGTGACCGATATTTGTCATGCAGGAACCGACAAATACTTCGTCAACGCGATCGCCCGCAACCTCACTCAACAACTTAACATTATCCGGGTCATTGGGAGCAGCCACAATGGGCTCTTTAATCTCGTTCAGATCGATCTCGATTACCTCCACATATTCCGCATCAGCATCAGCCTCCAGCAGTACCGGATTTGCCAGCCATTCCTCCATCTTCGCTACCCGGCGCATCATCGTCCGCGCATCTTGATAGCCCCGCGCCACCATGTTTTTCAGCAGCGCGACATTAGAACGAATGTACTCAGAAACAGTCTCCACGCTCAGTTTAATCGTGCATCCAGCACAAGAACGCTCAGCAGTCGCATCGGTCAATTCAAAAGCCTGCTCGACCTTCAAATTCGGCAAACCTTCAATCTCCATAATCCGCCCAGAAAAGATGTTTTTCTTGTTCTGTTTCTCGACGGTTAGCAAACCTTTTTGAATTGCTACATAGGGAATGGCATTCACCACATCCCTGAGCGTTACTCCCGGCTGCAATTCACCTTTAAACCGCACTAAAACCGATTCCGGCATATCCAAAGGCATGACGCCCAAAGCAGCAGCAAATGCCACTAATCCCGAACCCGCAGGAAAGGAAATTCCCAAAGGAAAACGAGTGTGAGAATCGCCGCCAGTTCCCACTGTATCCGGCAATAACATTCGATTCAGCCAGGAGTGAATTATGCCGTCTCCGGGACGCAAAGCTATGCCGCCCCGCTCTGAGATGAAATCGGGTAATTCATGGTGAGTTTTGACATCAACTGGTTTCGGATAAGCGGCGGTGTGGCAGAAACTTTGAATTACCAAATCGGCGCTAAATCCCAAACAAGCAAGTTCTTTCAATTCGTCCCGAGTCATCGGCCCGGTGGTATCTTGCGAGCCGACTGTTGTCATGACTGGTTCGCAAGATGTACCGGGACGAACGCCGGACAAACCGCAAGCTTTGCCTACCATTTTTTGTGCTAAAGTGAAGCCTTTGCCCGTATCTACTGGGATTGTAGGACGGGTAAAAATAGTGCTGGGTTCTAGTCCTAAAGCTGCGCGAGTTTTGTCCGTTAAAGTTCGTCCAATTAATAGCGGAATTCGACCACCGGCGCGAACTTCGTCTAAAATGGTGTCGGGTTTGAGGGTGAAGGTGGAGATGATTTCTCCGGCTTCGTTGGTGATTTCGCCTTTGTATGGATGGATGGTAATTACCATTCCTGTTTCCATTTTGGAGACATCGCATTCGATCGGCAAAGCGCCGGAATCTTCAGCGGTATTGAAGAAAATCGGGGCGATCGCACTTCCTAAAATATAACCGCCACTGCGCTTGTTAGGCACAAACGGAATATCATTGCCAATGTGCCACAGCACAGAATTAATCGCCGATTTCCGCGAGGAACCGGTGCCGACAACATCACCAACATAGGCTACGGGATGGCCTTTTTGCTTCAAGTGTGCAATGGTTTGCAAGGTTCCTGGCATCTTACTCTCCAGCATCGCCAAAGCGTGCAGGGGAATATCGGGCCGCGTGGTAGCATCAGGTGCTGGCGACAAGTCGTCAGTATTCGTTTCTCCAGGAACTTTGAGCACTGTAACGGTAATCGCTTCTGGCAACACAGGACGACCCGTAAACCACTCGGCATCCGCCCAAGAATCGACTACCTGCTTGGCGTAGGGATTGGTATCAGACAAAGCTATAACGTCGTGGAAAGCGTCGAATACTAACAACGTTTTGCTCAGTGCCCGGGCTGCGGTGGCGGGAATGGCGACCTCGGCAGTGGGATTAAGTAAATCGATTAAAGATTGGACGTTGTAACCGCCCATCATTGTCCCCAGCAGGTAAACGGCCCATTTGGGAGCAATTAGGGGGCTGTGGATTTCCCCTTTAGCAATGCCCGTTAAAAAACCAGCTTTGACGTAGGCGGCGTTGTCTACTCCGGGCGGGACGCGATCGCGCAACAATTCTATTAACGTTTCTTCTTCTCCAGCCGGCGGATTTTTCAGCAGTTCACACAGTTCCGATGTTTGCTGGGCGTCTAGCGGCAACGGTGGAATTCCCAAAGCCGCCCGTTCGGCAGCGTTACGGCGGTAAGATTCAAGCATTTCTCCTCTCTCCTCGGATAGTATTCGGTGGTTGTTTGCAGGTGACTTTACTTTTTAGATTAGGAGCTTCCGCTGCACATTGGGTAAAGTACCTCGCTCTTATCAAAACTTAACGCAACTTTAAAAACTGTAGATTTTCATACCAAAGGCAGATGTGTTCTCCACCGGGAGTGCAGGAGATCAAACTCCAGTCGAGTAGTGTAGAGGCCGTCAGTTGCATTGTTGTGGTTAAGATTAATGTGTTGTGGGCTACTGTCGATCGTCCTCTGCATCCATCCCTGACAACTAAAGCTAGGGAAGCATTTGTCAATGAGCAATTGTGCTCAGAATTTACTCGGATTGTGGGTACAAAACTCAGATTGGCGCGATCGAGGAATCATGCCGAGCAGCATATTTATGCCGACCCACTCCCAAATCGCGAATTTTCTACTCCTAGAAAAGCAGTTTTTTTGAGTAATCTTACTGATTGACAAATGAAATTAAGTCTTCAGTTGTTACCAATGCTCTGCATCTGAAATCGTCATTTACCACAAGTTTAAAAAAGTTATCCTGCTAATGGATCGATTAAAAAATGGAAAGTTTTATCCCTGAAAACTCTGAAGACTATCACGGCTGGGCCTCCCAGCCAGACTTGTACAAAGAGCCGCAAGGAACCAAAGAATTACTGCTGACGATCGCCAACTCAATGCCGATGCCCCTGATCGTCAGCAGTCTGGCGGACAGCACAATTCTTTATAGCAACGATTTATGCCGTGAGGCTTTCGGGTTCACAGGATTCAAGTCGATCGACCGCCAAAAAGCCGAAATGCTCTACCACAACCCCGCAGACCGCCAGGAACTGCTGGTGCGACTCGCCCGCAACGGACACGTCCGCGAGACAGAAGTCCGCCTCAAAAAAGCTGACGGCACGCTGTTTTGGGCAAGTGTATCAATGCGGTATCTGACATTGGTGTCGGGGAAAGCTGTTCTGTCGGTGTTCAGCGACATTACTGATCGGAAACGAGCGGCCGCGAAGGAGCAGGAATTGCTCACGTCAATCCACTCGCGGGC
Source organism: Microcoleus vaginatus PCC 9802 (assembly GCA_022701275.1). Taxonomy (NCBI): domain Bacteria; kingdom Bacillati; phylum Cyanobacteriota; class Cyanophyceae; order Oscillatoriales; family Microcoleaceae; genus Microcoleus; species Microcoleus vaginatus. The sequence continues at coordinate 2,870,411 of CP031740.1, read as the reverse complement.
CCGCCAGCAAGCGGCAGTCGCTTACTTGGGGCAGCAGGCCCTGGCCGAAACAGATTTGTCTGCACTGATGGACAAAGCTGCGGTTTTAATTGCTCAAACCCTGGACGTTGATTATTGTCAGTTGTTAGAACTGTTGCCCTCTGGTCATGCTTTTCTGCTGCGAGCGGGGGTTGGCTGGCAGTCGGGCCTCGTCGGCAGCGCTACTGTTGCCGCTTCTGCCCGATCGCAAGCAGGTTACACATTGCTAGTGGGCGAACCGACAATCGTCGAAGATTTGCGGGTGGAAACGCGCTTTAGCGAGTTGCCGCTACTGCATAACCACCGGGCTGTCAGCGGCGTTACTGTAATTATTCCCGGCAATCGAGGACTGGGGAGCAACTGGGGACAAGCAGAACCAACGAACAGTTCCTCCTCGCAGGCCTGGGGCATTTTGGGGGTTCATACCAGCCAAAGGCGGGTTTTCAGTCAAGATGACGTTTATTTTGTAGAAGCGATCGCCAACTTGTTAGCTGCGGCGATCGAGCGCATTCTATCGCAAGAGCGCTTACAAATGATGGAACGGGCGATCGAAAGTTGTAGCAACGGCATTGCCATCACCGACGCGACAGTTGCAGATAATCCGATTATTTATGTAAATCCCAGTTTTGAGCGGATTACTGGTTATCGCAGAGACGAGTTAATGGGGAAAAATTGCCGATTTTTGCAGGGGACAGACACTCACACTCCCGCTGCCAAACAATTGCGAGTTGCGATTGAAGAAGGCAGAGAATCTCAAGTTATATTACGCAACTTTCGGAAAGACGGCACGCCTTTTTGGCACGAACTGTCGATCGCTCCGGTTTACAACTCGCGGCGACACTTAACCCACTTTATTGGAGTACAAACAGACATTACCGACCGCCAGCGTTCGGAAGAAGAATTATTTTTAAATTCTCAAGCTTTAGCAGCTTTTAGCGCTAATCTCAAACACTTGCACCGGATTACAACTTATCATTATCAAAACTTTGAAGAACTGGTTGACGATTATCTAACAGCAGGCTGTTTGATGTTTGGACTTTCTAGGGGGATCATGGCTGAAGTTGACCGCGAGACTTTTATTGTCCGAGCAGCGAAAACAGATTTAGAATACTTAGTGCGAGGTTGTGAATTGAACCTCAGCGATACTTACTGCGCTGCCGTCATTCAACTTAACAAAACAGTTTCGTATTCTCATATAGGAGTAGTTCCTGAGATGCGAAAACATCCAGCTTATCAAAAATGCCCCTCGGAATCTTACATCGGAACCCCGATATTTGTTAATAACAAAACTTACGGGACTTTGAGTTTTAGCTCTAGAGAAATAAAGAAAAAGAAATTTCAGTACGAGGAAATAGAAATTATAGAATTGATGGCTCAAAGTATTGGCAAAATTCTGGCGGTTCACCAAATGGAAGTCGAACGCCAGCAGGCTGAAAAAGAGCGATGCGAGTTGATAGTATCTCTCAAAGAAAGTGAAGAACGCTATCGCCGTTTAGTAGAACTATCTCCCGAAGCGATCGCCGTTCACAGTCAAGGGAAAATCGCCTACATCAATGCTGCCGGCGCTAAACTCCTCGGTGCGAACTCTCCCGAGGCGCTAATCGGCTTTCCGGTATTGCATTTCGTCCATCCAAACTATGTGGAAACAGCCAGAGAGCGCATTCGGCTAGTCGAGACAGAAAATCAGCCGCTCGACCTTGCCGAACAAAAACTGATTCGGTTCGATGGACAAATAATAGACGTTGAAGTTGCGGGCATCCCCGCTACTTATCAAGGCTCGACCGCCGCCCAGATTATTATCCGAGATGTCACCGAGCGCAAGCGAGTAGAACGGGAACTGCTGCACGGCGCTTTTCACGATGCGCTGACAGGTTTGCCCAACCGCCTTTTGTTCCTAGACAGGCTAGGACAAGCCATCCGCCGATCCAATCAGTCCCCCGATTACAAATTTGGTTTACTTTTCCTAGATTTAGACCGCTTCAAAGTAGTTAATGATTCTTTAGGACACGTTTTAGGAGACAAACTGCTAATCGCCCTCGCGCAGCGACTGCAAACCTGCGTCCGGGTTTCTGATACCGTCGCCCGGCTGGGGGGAGACGAATTCACCATCCTGCTAGACCACATTCAGAGCCTCAGCGACGCCACCCTCGCAGCTAAAAAGATACAAACAGAACTGACGAAGCCGTTTCATCTTGAAGGGCACGAAGTATTTACCACCGCTAGCATTGGCATTGTTTTCAGTCGAGGCGACGCCACCGCCAGTGGCGAATCAAATTCGTACACTCACCCGGAAGAATTCCTACGCGATGCTGACATCGCTATGTACCGCGCTAAAGCTTTGGGTAAGGCGCGCCACGAAGTCTTTAATTTGGCGATGCACGACCAAACTATGTCGCTGTTGCAGTTAGAAACTGACCTGCGGTTGGCTATTTTGGGCAAGGAGGAATTAGGGGAGACAAAAGATCAATGTTCGCACTTTATTTTGCACTACCAACCGATTGTTTCGATCGCCAGCGGTGCGATCGAAGGTTTTGAGGCCTTAGTGCGCTGGCACCACCCAGTTCGGGGTCTAGTTCCGCCGTCTACTTTTATCCCTGTAGCTGAAGAAACAGGTTTGATCGTGCCTCTGGGAGCCTGGGTGTTGCGGGAAGCTTGTCAGCAATTGCGGATTTGGCAAGAAATGTTAACGGAGGAAGAGAGAAGAAGTCCAATGGAAGTCGGAACAAAACCCTTCGACTCCCTTCGGCTTCACTTAGGGCAACTCGCTCAGGGTAACAAAAATGAAGAAGGCGCTTCGACTTCGGTCACGGTGACAACAGGGAAGAGGGCAACGGGCAATGTAGGGGATTTAGATGTAACAGATACAGGGAATGAGGAACACGGAACTTTTACTGAGCGTAGCCCCAGTATTGGTCACAGGCAAGAAAGAATCGGTAAAAAATTACCAATTCCCAGCTACCAATTCCCGATTAGCGATTTTCACTCCTCTATTACCAATTCCCAATTCCCAATTACCAATACTTCGGCTACGTTCCGTACAAGTTCCCAGGTACCAATTCCGAATTTTAAATTACCAATTATTGCTCCTTCGCAATTAACAATGAGCGTCAATCTCTCTCCTAAACAGTTAGGTATGCCGAATTTAATCGAGGAAATCGATGAAATTTTAGCAGAAACGGGCTGCGATCCGAGCTGTTTAAAATTGGAGATTACTGAAAGCGCGATCGTGGAAAATGTGAAGAAAGCCAATATTGTGCTAGCCCAATTAAAAGCTAGAAATATTCGATTGTCGATCGACGATTTCGGTACTGGCTATTCGTCTTTGAGTTACTTGCACCGTTTTCCGCTGGATACACTGAAGATCGATCGATCTTTTGTGAGCCGCTTGGGGGCTGTCGAAAATGGTGACGACGGGGGTCAGCCTTTGCAGATTGTGCGGGCGATCGTAACTTTGGCTCACAATTTGGGATTGAATGCGATCGCCGAAGGTGTAGAGACAGGCGAACAGTTAGCACAGCTTCGAGAACTCGACTGCGAATTAGCTCAGGGATATTGGTTTTCTAAACCTTTGGACAGTTCCACCGTGACCCAAATGCTGATAAATCTCGGTAATATAGAAATTATGGACTGAGTGAGGTACAGATTGGTAAATGGTGCGTCACCCCGTGAAGACATTTTTGCTACAAACTCACAATCTCAAAACTGATGCACCAGGGAATAAATGGTGCATCAAAATTAGATTTTCGCTGATGATATCAAATCGGTTAGCATCTGAATTATTCCTATATCTATTGTCTGCATCTGCGTGAATCCGCATTAATCCCTTGTCATCTGCGGTTAAGGAATTATCTTTTTAAAACCGCAGATGAGGGCAGATAAACACACATTAACGCCGATGAATTCTATCAATTCCGATTGCACCGTCGCTGATTGTTGAGTATTAACTGGATTTTATCAGGACGATGCTACCGGATTTGATATGGTGGAAAATTACCCCACTGACGCAGAGTAACGCTTTCACAATGGCGAATTGCCAATTACAATTTACCAATTCCCCATTAACCATTAGCTTTGAGGGGAATCTCGATCGCCAATTCTGTACCCTGTCCCAGCGAAGAAGTGCATTTCAGCGACCCGTTGTGTCTGTCTGTAACAATTTGATAGCTAATTGACAAGCCCATCCCAGTGCCTTTACCCACGGGTTTAGTGGTAAAAAACGGGTCAAAAAGCCGAGTGCCGACAGTCTCCGGTATTCCCGGCCCGTTGTCAGCAATCCGAATGATTACCTTGCCCGCTGGCGATATTTCAGTGCGGATGCGGATGTGGCTCGGCTGTTTCCGCATTTCCTCAGCAGAACGGCGCAGATCCCGTTCTTCCAAAGCATCCAAAGCATTGCTCAAGATGTTCATAAATACTTGATTTAACTGTCCGGCATAACATTCTACTAAGGGCAGTTGACCGTATTCTTTAATCACCTCAATTTCTGGATGATTGTGTTTAGCTTTGAGTCGGTGCTGCAAAATCATCAGGGTGCTATCTATGCCGTCGTGGATGTTGACTGCTTTCATTTCCGCTTCGTCCATGCGGGAAAATGTGCGGAGAGAAGCAACAATTTGTTGAATTCTGTCTGCACCGACTTTCATTGAAGAAAGCAACTTGGGCAGGTCTTCCATCAGAAAGTCGAGTTCAATATTGTCTACTTCCTCTTGAATTTCCGGGACTGGATCGGGATAGTGATTTTGGTAAAGTTCGATCAGGTGTAGCAAGTCTTGAGTATAGTCGTTAGCGTGGGTGAGATTGCCGTAAATAAAGTTAACTGGGTTGTTGATTTCGTGGGCGACTCCTGCCACAAGTTGACCGAGACTCGACATTTTTTCATTTTGAATTAACTGCGATTGAGTGCTGGTTAATTGCTGCAAGGTTTGTTCTAATTCGAGAGCTTTATTGCGAGTTTGGGCGTAAAGATCGGCTTGGTTGAGAGCGATCGCCAATTGAACTGTAATCGCTTGCAACAATTCTACTTCGCTGTCGCTCCAATGCCGCACAGAAGCGGAGTGGGAGCAGGTAACAACACTCACGACCCCCGAAAGTGCCTGCATGGGAATTGCCAATATAGATTGGTACCCCATAGAACTAAGAGACTTTCTCCAAACAGGGTCTGCGATTGCTTCGACATCATCGACTTGCAGCGTTTCTAGACGCAAGATCGGTTCTCCTAAAGCGCCGAAGTCAGAAGCTTTATAGCGACCTATTAAATGGGGAAGTTCGGGGAGGCAAGATTCTTTAATAATTTCCCAGAAAGGTTCCTCCCCGTCGCAGTGATACCAGCTAAAGTTGCAACGATCAATCTGCAGGAAAGCGCGAATTTCTTGGACGGCGACAGCAATGATGCTGTCGAAATCGAGGGAATTGCGGATTTGAGTAGTGAGGTTGTTGAGCAATTTTTCTCGATCGGCCTGCTGTCTGAGTCGGGCTTCCGATCGCCTCAAGGCAATTTCTCCCCGCTTGCGATCGGTAATGTCTTCGGTGACAGCTAATAGATATTGCGGTTGGCCATCAGCATCGAGTATTGCGGTTTTCTTCGTATGAAATATGCGAGTATCGCCTTCTCTTGTTTGAATCAGTTCTTCGGGAATGTCTACAGTTTGCCGGCTGGCGAGCGCTTCCCGGTCTTTGGCGGTGAAAAATTCGGCTTGTTCTCTGGGGAAAAAGTCGTAATCATTTTTGCCCCTAACTTCTGCTTCACTGAAACCGAGCAACTCTTTGGCCGCCGGGTTCCACAGTACAAATCGCAAGTCTTCTGCTTCTTTGGCAAATACTCCTACAGGTATGGTGTTGAGCACTGATTCCATAAACTGTTGAGCCTGTTGCAGTTCTGCTTCTGCCTGTTTGCGATCGCTAATATCTCGGACGTTGGCAATGACGCTGAGATTGCCGTTGAGATGAATCCTGGAGAGGGCAATTTCTGCATCAAAAGTTGAACCGTCGTTGGGACGCCTCGCTTTCCATTCCACGCGGGGTGTTTCGCCGGCTAATACTCTTTCCCACAGTTCTTCCATTTGTTCAATGGGATTGTCGCCACTTGAATAGTCGTTTTTAAGTGATAATTGTGTTGCTTGTTCCTGGCTCACTTTGTACATTTCTAACATTCGATTATTGACATCGAGAATGTTGCCTTCTAAATCGTGAATGAAGATAGCATCGTAGACATTGTTAAATATGGTTCGCAGGTTTTGTTCGGAAACTTGTAGCGCTGCTTCTGCTTCTTTTCGATCGCCAATTTCTTGTTCTAACTGGGCGACTGCTTGGGAAAGTTCGGCCGTGCGATCGCTCACTCTGTCTTCTAACTCGGCTGCTGCTTGTCGCAGGGCTGCTTCGGCGGCTTTGCGATCGGTAATGTCGAGCGCCGTACCGAACAATTTTAGCACTTTGCCACTGGCATCGGTTTCGGCGCGGCCTACGGCGTTGAGATGCCGCAGCGTGCCGTCGGGACGGCAAAGGCGGAGGTCCAAATCAAAGGGGATGCCTGCTGCGAGCCCCCGCTCCACTTGAGTCTGCCACAATTCCAAATCTTCTGGATGGATCAGAGCGACCTGTTCGGCTAGGTTGGGGGCAGAGGCGGCCGGTTCGAGTCCGAAGATGCGAAAGAGTTCTTCGGACCAAGTGACGGTTCCCATTATTGCGTCGACTTCCCAATTACCGACGTGGGCGAGTCTCTGGGCTTCTTTTAGCTGCCGCTGGCTGTTGCGGATGGCTGTTTCGGCAACTTTGCGATCGGTAATGTCGAGCTGAACGCCGCAAAATACGATTTCGCCGTTCTCGCTGCGGGTGGGCATGGAGTCGCCCTGCCACCAGCGAATCTCACCGTCGGGCTTGACTAACCGCCCTTCATAGTGCCAGGGAGAGAGGTTTTCTACGGCTTCGCTGACGGAAGCGATGTAGCTTTCCAAGTCTTCGGGGTGGATGCGAGAAATGAATGTATTTAAGTCTCGCGTCATTTCTGCTGCTGTGACGCCAGTGAGAGCGAAGACGCGATCGCTAACGTAGTCAACTTGCCAAACTCCGTCCCGGTTGCAAAACTGGAACAAAGCTCCCGGCATGGTGGCCGCGATCGTCCGAAACTTGGTTTCGCTGGCAGTGAGGGCGGCAAAAGTCTGGCGCAGTTCGGCCGTGCGTGCTTCTACTCGGCGCTCTAGTTCTGCGTTGGCGTGTTGCAATGCGGACTCTGCGCGCTTGCGATCGGTAATGTCGGTAGCTGTACCGGTGGTGCCGAGGAAGTTTCCGGTTTCGTCGTAGAGGGCGATCGCGTTGAACATCAAATGTTTCATGCTGCCGTCTTTGGCGATGTGGGTGGTTTCGTACTGGAAAACTGATTCTCCGGCCAACAGGCGGGCGAAAACTTCTAAATCTTTCTGGCTTTGTTCTGGTGTCACAAAGTCGGAGAATGGCCTACCGATCATTTCTTCGGGTTCGTAACCGTAGATATACTTAACTGCTGGGTTGACGAAGGTATAGCGTCCTAAAGCATCGACAGACCAAATCATGTCTTGGGAGGTTTCTACCAGGCTGCGGTATTTGGTTTCGCTGGCTTTGACGGCTTCTTCTGTTTTTTTGCGTTCCGTCATGTCGCGGGAGACGCCGACAGTCATGACGATTTGGTCGTCTGCGTTGCGGATCGGTGTTTTGACGGTGCTGAACAGCCGCACTTCTCCGTCGTAGCGCGTCACCGGTTCTTCGGAAATTTGCAGAGTCTGTCCGGTTTCAAATACAAAGGCGTCATCTTTGATGTACTGGAGAGTATTGTCGGTATCGGCGAAAGGTGCGTCTACTATGTCTTGAAGTTCCTCTTGAGTCATGCCGTAATAGTCGCGGAATGCTTGATTTGCCCAAACAATTTTGGATTTGGGGCCTTTGACTAATACCATATCGCCGATCGAATCGAGAATTTGGTGATATTTTTGCTCGCTGTCGCGGAGTTTCTGCTGCGCGACTTCGATTTCTGCTATTTGCCTCTGGGTTTGCAAGTGTAGTTCGGCTTGGTGGATGGCAATTGCTAAATGGTCGCCTACTTGTCTGGCAAATTCGATTTCGTCTTCTTGCCACTGGCGGGGTTGACCGCAGGAGTGAATGCACAGCAATCCCCACAGGTGTTGCCCTTGCAGTAGGGGTACGACTAAGTTGGCTCGGATTTGAAATCGCTTGAGGATTTTGAGGTGACAAGGGCTCAACCGGGCTTTGTAAATGTCCGTGACTGCTTGAACGTATCCTTTGGCATAGTTGGCGGCAAATTGTTCGCCGAAGCAGTAGTCGCGGACTCTTGCTCCCAAAGATGGGCTGTATTGCGGCAGTACGTCTTCGGACACTACTTCGCCCTCATTCCATTCGGATTCGGGAAGAAAGCGGTAGACGGCGACTCGATCGGCATTTAGGAGTTGCCGAACTTCGGTGGCTGTGATTTTGAATATTGTTTCTAAGTCTAGGGATTCACGAATTTTGCTAATAACTCCCATCAGCGCTTGCAGCTTTTTGAACCAGGTTTGAGACTGCGTTTCTCTTTCTAGGTGAGCTAGTTTCTCGCGCAAGTTGCTGACTTCGTGATACAGGTATTCATGAAACATAATGCTTTTTCTTTAGTTATTTTGCGGTTTGTTATCAAGGTTGATGGCATCTCAATAGCGCTCTGCAAGTTGAGCCTGGTAACTCAAAAAGGCAAAGAACATATTCTCCTCCTTCTGCTAGCACTTAGCACCTACTCACGCTGCATTTCCGTATTTTTTCGAGATTGGGAAATCAATCGACCATCTTAGCTCCCGTACATTTACTGAAAAAAGGCATAACTTGCTACGTCATAAATTATCAATTATTGAGAAGTATGATAACAAAACTTACACATAAACCCCGTTTTTTAACGTAATTAAGTCAGGGAAGCTCCGAAAGTGGAAACAAGGAACCCGGTTCCCTTGCGGGCTCCGGAGGAGCGCCCTGACTAATTTTGACATTTTTTTGGCTCGCCTTAGGTTGCAATTGTCACCTTTTTATTATTACCGCAAACTCTATCTATGGTTTCCTTGGTTTGGCGATCCAATGTTCTGTTGGGTTCGCCTTTATTAAAATTTGTTTGAATTTAGGCGATCGCCTTTTTTAGAGTTTTCATTATTCTCGATTTATCTCTCCTAAATTAGATTTTATACAGCCTTTGGGGTAAGCCAAAATTTTAAAATGTTTTCCTTGCCTTCTCGTTATTTCATGCGATTGATTGGATTTTTTAAACAGATTAAAATTCACCGAATCAAAGGTTAGTTTTCGGTCAAAAAGTTGAGGTAGTTGCAGGCTATGGTTAAATTGGCTCAACTCAAGGGCGATTGCTTACCGCAACGGGCCCGCACGCGCGTTCGGGATAGCTTCGCACGCGCGGAGACTTTTTGCCCGATTTTTGCCATTTTTGACAAGTGTAAAAATTTTAGATAATACCAATGTTTACGGTATCACATTTTTGACTAAAGTAAAGGTCTTTCAAGCTTGATCAATAGAAAGGGCGAGCGCGAGGATTAAAGTTTGGGCAAAGTAATGATAAATTTCGTAGAAACTCGCATTTCACTTTCTACCTTTAAAGTGCCACGGTGTTGTTGGGCCATGCGATCGCGAGTGAGAGATAAGCCAAAACCGACTGCTTCGGCTGTTGGTTTAGGAGTAAAGAAAAGATGGCAGATTTTTGCTTTAATTTCTAGAGAAACTCTGATGGTATTGTCGCGCAGACCAAGTTCAACTGTTTTGGCCAGTTTTTGCGTTTTTACCAAATTTTTGAGAGGAAATTTTATATTTATCGATCGGTTCCTTGCTGCCATTTGTCGGCTTGTGAAATACAGCCTAACAAGCATGATCTTTTTATCAAAGCGCGGTTGAACTCCGAGAAGCCAACTTCCGAAGATCGATCGCACTGTCATACTCAATATAAATTATTATAGTTATTTCAAATAAAAATGAGACACTAAGTTGCACAATAAGCGCGAATAATCTCATCAAGAGATGTGGCAGAATGCGAATACATTATAGCTCTCTTTAATGCACTAAAATCATGCTCAATATCATTTAAGTCAGGAGAGTATTTTGGTAAAAAAAGTATCTGATGGCCTGCTTCCTCCACCAGCAGTCTAATTGCTGTCTTACGATGAATCGGTGCATTATCCATGATTAATATTGATGGTATTGTTAAAGATGGCAATAAATATAAAGCTAACCACCCTTCAAAACTTTCTGCATTCAAGCTCCCTGTAAAGACCATAGGTGCAATCAAGTCCTTGTTTCCTTTTCTTCTTCCTGCTACTAAATTTTCTCTCTTTCCGCGTTTTCCTTGTCTATCCCCATATACTTTTTTTCCTTTTTTTGACCACGCATAAACACAAGCATGAAACTCTTCAAACCCTGACTCATCAATAAATACAAGGCTTTTACTCCCATGAGCTTTAATTAAATTTCTCAGTGTTTGGTAGTATTGTATTCTTTCTTCTCTATTCCTTTCTCTATAACGATATTCTTTTTTTTTCTCGTAATTTTCATTTTCTTTAAGGCATAGCATATGGCACTCGCTCTCACCCCGAATTTCCTTGCTCTTTCTATTAATCTTGCTTCGGGATTTTCTTCTACATCTTTTCTGAGCGCTTCCCAGTCTATCTTTCGCTCACGGTGTTCTACCTTAGTGGCTCGAAGGTCTTCCCTCCCTAGCCATCTGTATATTGTTGCTCTTCCTACTTTAAACAGGGCGGCGGCTTTAGTTATACCCCCTCCATTTTCCACATAATCCACTACTCTTTTTCTTAAATCTAGACTGTATGCCATTTTTCGGCTCCGAGTTAACAATTTTTCTTGATTTTACATCATCTTGCATTTGTCTCAGATTTATTTGAAATGACTATATATTGAAGTGGCGAGCAGGCTGCTATGATCAACGAACTGCTACAAACTTAAGAAGCCGTTTTCAGTATTGCCCTGGCTTCCTCAATATTTTGGGCAACCAATTTGCCCGAGTCGATAAAGGCTGCTCTTTCAGTATCGCTGAGTTCGAGTTCCACTATTTGTTCGACTCCCTGATATCCCAAGCGGCAGGGCACTCCTAAAAAGATATCTTGCACGCCGTATTCGCCGTGCAAATAAACGCAGCAAGGCAATAGTCGCGACTGATTAAATAAAATAGATTCTACCATCAAACAGACAGCAGATGCGGGTGCAAAATAAGCACTACCAGTCTTCATCAATTCTACAATTTCGGCGCCGCCGTGGCGAGTCCGCTGTACGAGTCGATCGATCGCCCCAGCATCCATAAGTTGATTGATGGGAATACCGTTGACAGTAGAATAGCGGGGCAAAGGAACCATTAAATCGCCATGAGAACCGATGACAGTTGCATTGATTTCAGCAATTGAAACGCCCAATTCCATTGCTATAAAAGTTTCAAAGCGGGCGGAGTCGAGAACTCCCCCCATACCCATGACTCGGTTTTTTGGCAAATCCGCTGCTTCCCAAGCTAAATAAGTCATGATATCTAGGGGATTTGTGACGGTGATTAAGATTGCTTCGGGAGAATGCTCTATCGCCTGTTTTGTGGCTTCGGTGACAATTCGAGCATTGATTCTAATTAAATCTTCCCTATTGATACCTGGTTTGCGCGGCACTCCGGCGGCAATTACTATGATATTTGAGTTTGCCGTATCTGTATAATCATTTGTACCGACAATTTGGCGATCGTGGCGTTCCACTCCCCTGGCTTCCATCAAATCCAAAGCAACGCCCTGCGGCCAACCCTCCACAATATCTAGCAATACTACATCTGCCAGATTTTTCTCAGCAATTCGCTGGGCTAACGTACTGCCGACTTTGCCTGCACCAATAATTGATACGCGGTTTGATGGAGAATTCATTGGGTTTTAGATTTTAGATTTTAGATTTTAGATTTTAGCAATCAGCTTAATTGGGGAAAGGTGCGCGGTGTGCACCCTTCGCTACATTAAGAACAGTGATGTTGAGTTTTGGTGAGTTAGTTAAAATCTTCGAGTTGGTCTACCCGCAGCCAAATATTGGGGGTGGGTACTTTGCCAAATTTGACGAAGGCGTAGTCGCCGCGAACATCCATCACTTCGCCCTTTGTTTCAAATATATACGAGGAAAAGCGCTGGTCGCTGGCTTTGGCTTCTAGACTGTTTTCCAATTTTTCGCGTACAGCGCGAACTATACTGCCTTTCTTGATTGCCATAACTTGCTTTGTTTAGTTTAAAAAACTATACAAATTTTAATCTAGATTTGGCTGGAAAGGACTTCTTCTTTCTTCTGACATCTGGCACCATTCTCGCTTAACACGCCGGAAATGCCTGTTCCACAAGAGTTCAATATTCTTGTGGGCTGGGTGTCGCGCCCGCCCGTGACAGCCTTATTGACAAGGGTACAAGATATCAGTTCTTCCTTCTTCCTTCTTCCCTCTTCCTTCTTCCTTCTTCCTTCTTCCTTCTGCTTATTGCTGACACGCGGGGCAAAAATGAGTCGATCGCCCTGCTAATTTTATACGTTCGATGGTTGCCGAGCAAGTGCGGCAGGGTTGACCAGCGCGATTGTACACCCAAGCGACGCCGCCGTAGTTGCCGTTGACACCTTGGACGTTGAGAAAATTGCTAAAAGTCGTGCCGCCGGATGCGATCGCCTTCTGTAAAACTTGAATAATAGCTGTATGGATGCGCCCAATTTGCTCTGCCGTCAAATCTGCACAGAGAGTTGTGGGCATCACTCCCGACAAAAACAAAGTTTCGTCTGCGTAAATATTGCCCAAACCAGCTATCAGGGCCTGGTCTAGCAAAGCTGTTTTAATGGGTCGCGCCCGCCGGTGCAGCTTGCGGGTCAAATATTCTGTTGTAAACTCGTCTGAAAACGGTTCGGGGCCTAAGAGTTTCAGACCGATGACTGTGCTGGAAACCTCGGTTTCTGCCGGCACGTACCACATTTGCCCGAAGGTGCGCTGGTCTACAAACCGCAATTCTTGGTTTCCTTCAAAAAACAGCCGCACTCGCGCGTGTTTTTGCAGGGGTTCGGATCGGTTCACCCACAGCAGTTGTCCCGTCATCCGCAGGTGAACGCCCAACCAGCCGGCTTTTGAAGGAAGGAGGAAGGAAGAAGCAAGAGGGGAAGAGCTTGGAGTTTGAGCCCTAAATTCTCCCCCTTTCCCTTTCTCTCTTTCTCCTTCTGGGAATTGAGATAGTTCTGCCAGTAGATATTTGCCGCGTCTGTACCAGCGGGCGATCGACTTTCCTTTGAGTTTTGTCAAAAAATCGGTCGCAGAGATGGAACGGGCGATCGTGCTGTTTAACAACACGTCGCCGCCCAACATTTCTCGATCGAGGGTTGCTTGATTCAAACCCCGGCAAATAGTTTCAACTTCTGGCAGTTCTGGCACAATTAGCGTTGTTCTGTTCCTTGACCTTGAGGCGAACCTTGGACGGTGCCGGGCGTTTCGGAGCCCGGTTCGCTGCCCGTGTAACTTTTCGGCTGCTGCGTGGGGGTACCCTGGCCGGTTTGCCGAGTCCTCTCGTCGAGCGTGGTTTGTTTGCCGCCGGAAGCTACTGGAGTCCCTGCTTTCGTTTTTGCTGTGGGTGCTGCCACTTCAACTAATTCGCTTTCGGCGTAGTTGTTGGTGTTGACGCCTGCATAATTTACGTTGTTAAAGCGAACGATAACTGGGTATTTAATGCCGCTTTTGTCTACCGTAGCAACGATGCCCACTTCTTGATACCAGTAGGATTCTTTGCGGAGAATCCGGACTGTAGAACCGCGTTGAACCATGAGCTTTTTTTCCTTTGCGATGAATAAACGGATCAAGCCATTTTTTTTACTCTAGTCGATCGCGCGGCGCATTTAAAGTCTGCAACGAATTTTTTACCTCCCACGCCGTTTTTTGTCTGCTGTTTGTAAAGAAAAGTAAATACTTTGGTAGGGCGATCGCTGCGGTTGCAAAATAAATAAACCCACATTATCCGTCAAATAAAACCAGTACGAGCGAGTTGAAAACAAACTTTACAAATAGTTGTGAATTGGTACAGTTAAATGTTGTTCTGCGAAATTCTGATAAGCCATGACTGAACCTCACGCAACAGTAATACTCGCGATCAGTGCTGACGGTAAAATAGCAGATGCAGTACGATCGCCCGCGAGATTCGGTTCTGCCAACGACAAATCCCACCTGGAACAGCAAGTAGCCACAAGTGACGCGGTTTTGTTCGGCAACGGCACTTTACAGGCTTATGGGACGACGATGAGAGTGATTTCGCCAGAATTGGTCAAACAGAGGGAACTGCAAGGGAAGCCCCCACAACCGGTGCAAATTGTATGTTCGCGATCGCCCCAATTTGACCCCAACTTGCGATTTTTCCAGCAACCGGTGCCTCGGTGGCTGCTGACGGGGCAAGACAGCAGGGACACGGGATTGCCGTCTCCTCTTCCTTCTTCCCTCTTCCCTCTTCCTTCTTCCTTCTTCCTTCTTCCTTCGATGTTCGATCGAATTATCTATGCGAAAACCGCAGGTGGAGAGATTGATTGGATTGATGCGTTTCAACAGCTAGCAAGCTTCGATATCAAACGCTTGGCGATTCTGGGCGGGGGAAAACTGGTAGCCTCTGTGCTGGCTGCAGGCTTGGTAGACGAACTTTGGCTGACGGTGTGTCCGTTAATTTTGGGCGGCGCGGATGCACCGACGGCTGTTGAGGGAGAGGGTTTTTTGGCGGATGTAGCGCCGAAATTGGAGCTTTTGGCAGTTAAACAGGTGGGACAAGAGGTATTTTTGCATTATCGGGTCGATCGATAGTCCGGCATTTTTACTGGTTCCCCGGCAGAGGCTGTTAACAAGTGTCGAACAGGGGAAATTATATTAACTTAAATGAAGTTCGATCGCTCTACGCTCAAATCTCCCTATGCTGAAACAGCCAAAACCTGAATATTCTGTAGCCTGGATTAGCAAAATAGGCGAAATCCCGCAAGCGTCGTGGGATGCCCTGGCGATGCCACTAAAAACTCCCTTTCTGGAATGGGATTGGCTTAACAATCTCGAAATCTCGGGCAGTGCGACAGGTAAAACCGGTTGGCTACCGCATCACTTAACAGTCTGGCGAGACAAACAGTTGATTGCTTGCGCGCCACTTTATGTCAAAAGCCACAGTTACGGGGAATTTGTATTCGATAATCAGTGGGCGGATTTAGCCCAACGTTTGGGTGTTCAATATTATCCGAAATTGATGGGCATGACGCCGTTTACTCCGGCTGAAGGCTATCGGTTTTTGATTGCCGAGGGGGAAGATGAAGACGAGTTAACGGGAGTAATGGTAAGCGCGATCGACCATTTTTGCGATCGCCACAATATCTCCGGCTGCAATTTCCTTTATGTCGATCCCGAATGGCGCGAAAGAATGGAACGCCATGGTTTCAGCAGTTGGCTGCACCACAGCTATATTTGGCAAAATCAAGGCTATCAAAATTTTGACAATTATTTAGGCGCATTTAATGCTAACCAGCGCCGCAATATCAAGCGCGAACGCAAAGCAGTTGACCAAGCTGGTTTGTTGGTAAAAACGCTGACAGGCGATGAAATTCCCCAAGCCATGTTTGCTCAAATGTATGCTTTTTATGAGAATACTTGCGACAAATTTGGTTGGTGGGGAAGCAAGTATCTGACTAAGCGATTTTTTGAACAGTTGCACCACAATTATCGCGATCGAGTTTTATTTGTAGCCGCCTACGACAAGGAAGATGACAGACAGCCTGTGGGTATGTCTTTTTGTTTGTATAAGGGCGATCGACTGTACGGGCGTTATTGGGGCAGTTTGCAGGAAATCGACTGCTTGCACTTCGATGCTTGCTACTATACGCCGATCGAATGGGCGATCGATCGGGGCATCCAAAGCTTCGATCCCGGTGCCGGCGGCAGGCACAAAAAACGGCGCGGCTTTCCAGCTACGCCCAATTATAGTTTGCACCGATTTTATAACAACCGTCTGGCGCAAATTCTCAAGTCTTATATCGGTCAAATCAACGAAAGAGAACAGCAAGAAATTGATGCCGTCAACGAGGATTTACCTTTTACTAAGTTACCTCCTTTGGTACTCGGCGATTGACGGTTGACTGTGAATTTGGAATTGGAAATTGGGAATTAGTAACAGCCTATCGGTGTCAACATAATACTAAAACCCTGTGTATAATATCTCGTTTGTATCGAAGTTTCTATCCCCCTAAATCCCCTTTAAGAAGGGGGAACTTAAATGCTCTTCCCCCTTTATTAATAGGAGTTAGAGGGGACGTAAGAATACTCTTGTCCCCCCCTTAATAAGGGGGGTTAGGGGGGAGCCAAACTCAACTATAAACGATATTTATTAGGGATTTTAGTCTTAAGTTGACACGAATGGTAACAGTCAACAGTCAACAGTCAACAGTCAACCGTCAACCGTCAACAGTCAACCGTCAACAGTCAACAGTCAACCAATTAACCTAATTCACAAATACTCTCCCATCTTCCTGAATTTCCAGGGATTTTGTATCAGCGGCCACCTCAGTTGTCGCGCCGAAACTGACTTGCAACATTCCCGGCATCGCGGTTGCTTGGGGGCGAACCAGCACCAATCCGCCGTCTGGGCGCTGGTAAGTGAGAGTGATTGGCACTGGGAGGGTTTGAAGCAAAATTTCCGATTGTTCGCCCAGAGTGCGCGGCTGGGTCACGCCTACGATTTGATAATTGATGACAGCATTGGTGGTATTCACCAGTTTAATTACTATCCCGCCTTCAGCAGGCGTAACTCGCGCACTGGGCAGGGGAAAGCGGGGAGGTGCGTCTGTGGGTGTAGATGGCACCCCGCTGAGGCCCGGACTTGCAGCCGGAGTTGGTTGGCTGACGGGTTCTTCAGTGGCTGCGGGAGTCTCTGAGGGAGTCTCTGCGGGTTGGGAAACGGGTTTTCCTTGTTGGGGCGGTGGGCCGCCGGCCTGGGAAAGTGTTGCGAGACTAACGAGTAAACCTCCGCAGGTGGCTGCTAGCAAGCTGATTTTTTTTAACGGTAGATTGTGGCGAAACATAAATAACTCCTCACAAGTTCGATCGAGGTTTTCCAACAAAGTTCATGTTAATCTATGCGGGAATTGAATTTTAATAGCTTGCTTGGGGCCAGAGGTAGGAAGAATCAGGCTTGAGGGGTAGATTTTGTGATTAACCTTTCTAGGGTGCACAGTCCGAGGGGAAGAGAGGAAGTTTAGAGGGGGATTTGTGTCGGAAGAAAGGAACGAAGCAATCGCAGGATCTATTTTTCATCGTTTCTGCTTAAGTCCTGTTTTTTTATTAACCGCAGAGGGCGCAGAGGGCGCAGAGGAGAGGGGAAGTTTTAGGGGCGAGATGCTTCTGATTTGTGGGCGGGGAGGGTGACGGTAACGGCGGTACCTCGATCGACTTGGCTGTCAATGCGGATTTGGCCTCGGTGATTTTCGACAATTGCTTTGGCGATGGCTAATCCTAAGCCGGAACCGGCGGCGCTGCGGTGGGTGCGGGCGGGATCTGCGCGATAGAATCGATCGAACAAATGCGGCAGGGCTTCTGCGGAAATTCCGATGCCGGTGTCTGTTACTTTTATTTGCAGCGCAGGATTTAACATCGCCGAATTTCTTTTGTTTTTAGCTGCAAGCTGCAATTCTACTTGAATTTGACCGCCAGAGGGCGTGTACTGCACGGCGTTGCTGACGAGATTGGTAAAAAGTCGGGCTAGTTGATCCCAGTCGCCTAAAAGTGTAAAGTTTTCCTCAGCGTTGGGCAGATCGACAATTTCCAAAGAAAGAGAGAGATTTTGGGTAGTGGCGATCGCCTGTTGTTCTTCAATTACCTCCATCAGCAAAGCATCGAGAGGAACCTCAATCCACTGCTGCTGCACGATACCGCTATCTTGTCTGGCTAAAAACAGCAAATCATCAACCAAGCGCCCCAAACGGCGGGTGAGACGTTCGATAACTTGTAGCTGTTGATGCTGCTGCGGTTCGATATCCGGTTCCGCTAAAGCTACTTGCACGTTAGTTTGAATAGTGGCGATCGGATTTCTGAGTTCGTGAGAAGCATCAGCAGTAAACTGTTTGAGACGCTGATAAGATTCCCGCACAGGTTTCATAGCCAATCCCGACAGCAGCCAGCCAATAGCTGCAACGCAAATTAGAGTTAAACCCGCGCCCAAAATCAAATCGAGAATTAATTGGCGGATGGGTTTTGTCACTTCAAACCAAGGATGGCTGACTCGCAAATATCCCAGAACTTGGCGACCGATTTGTACTCGCTGCGTTACTTGTCTGAGGGAATAGTTTTGAGTTGTCCGAATGCTAATTGGTTTGGTAGAAACGCGATTTGTATTTTGTGCGATCGACTTTTCACTACCTAAATTTAGATTTTCCTGCCAACCTGCATTCAAATCCCCATCCAAATCTCTTCTCTCTTGCCTCTGCCCCTCTGCGGTTAAATCCCTCTTCGTTCTATCCCTTAAATCCGTGACATCCCCTACATAGCCCGTTGCCAAACTTTCTTGTGCCTGATTTGTGTCCTCAAACTGCAACTTATTAATTATCCAAACTGTTTCGCCGGTGCGGTTAGCATGAATGGGAATATTCAGCGGTTCCGATAAAGTAGACCATAGCAATTCCCCCGTAGGACTGAACCATTCTAAATCAATGTGGTCGTCTTCTACTGCATCGGTGCTATCTCGAAAACTCGCTTGAATATTAACTTGCAACTTAATTTTATCTTCAGTAGTAGGGAAATTGATCGGTTCGATAACGAGAGTTCGCTCTATTACTTCGACAACGTGATGGAGGGTGTCATCTATGCGATCGATCAAAGTATGGCGGACGTAGAAATAGAAACCAGTGGCGAATAAAAGTAAGAATACGGCAGTAACGGCAGTATACCAAATAGCGAGGCGGCGGCGGGTAGCTTGAAACATATTGCGAAGGAAGTTCGGCAACGGATTGTGTAATTGATTTAACAGATTTAACCGATTTAATAACTATAACCTTCTTCTCTTCTCTTGTTCTCTTCCTTCGTGTGGTAACGAAAACGCGCCGCTTCGCTAACGCGACGAAAGCAGTTCGTAAAAAAAAAGCCTTGTTCGCAAATTCTCCAAAAAAACTCTAACAACTTTCCATTCTTGATACTTCAGACAGATGTGGAGGTAGTTGTCACCCTAGTATTCTAATCGCGCAACTTTTTAGGTAAAAGCCTGTGACCACATTTTTATTCAGGGCCGCGATCGGGCTATTAATGGCATTTTTTGGAGCAATCACCTATTTTACAAACGACGTACAAAATCCGGTAACTGGAGAGAGACAGCGGGTGCAGCTTTCTCCCCGCCAAGAGATAGTTTTGGGATTGCAGGCGCGAGATCAAATGGCCGCCAAGCATGGGGGGCTTTATCCCAGCCAGAGTATTCAGCAGTATGTCGATAAAGTCGGCGAACGAGTTGTCAACAGTTCGGCGGCTAAACAAGCGGGTTATCCGTTTGAATTCCACCTGCTGCGAGACGCCCAAACTGTCAATGCTTTTGCTTTGCCGGGGGGACAAGTTTTCATTACCGCCGGACTCCTGCGGCGGCTGAGTTCCGAGGCTCAGTTGGCTGCTGTACTGGGACACGAGGCGGGTCACGTTGTGGGCCGGCACGGTGCGGAACACTTGGCAAAACAGCAGTTGGGGAGGTCTTTGGTAACGGCGGTTGGGGTGGCTACTAGCGACGAGCGCGGTGGGGGTCAGCAGGCAGCATTAATTGCTCAAGCTGTCAATCAAGTTGTCGGTTTGCGGTACGGTAGGTCTGATGAACTTGAGAGCGATCGGCTCGGTTTTCGGTTTATGACGGAGGCGGGTTACGATCCTAGAGCTATTGTTGAGGTGATGCAAATTCTCGGTGCTGCTAGGAAGGGCGAAGCGCCACCGGAGTTTTTGAGTTCTCACCCAAACCCTGAAAACCGAGTTGAAAAGTTGCAAGCTTTAATAGCGCAAAATTACCCGAACGGCGTTCCAGCTAATTTGGTGTCTGGACGCGAAGAGTTTGCTAAGAATTTGTCTGGCGGTTAGCGATAATTGCATCGGGCTTTACAAAAGTTATTACTAAAGGCGGATCTAAGTTCGGCTTGGATTTGACACGATCAAGTTAATGAGCGATCGAGCAATTTGAGAGTGGAAAACCATGATGGAATCTTGGATGATTATCGGCGGCGTGACTTTCTCAGTCGCCTTCGGCACTCTGTCTTTTAAACTGCGGGATATTAACTGGGCCGTTAAACTTCAAAGACCGGATTGGATGTTTTTTGAGCCTGCTATTCCGTTAATTTGGACGGTGATTTTTGCTTGCGCGGCCGGCAGCGCTACTTTCGTGTGGGAACAGGAGCCAGGGAGCCTTAAAACATGGCTGTTGATGGCTTTGTACTTGCTTTTAGAAATTGTCACAGTTGCTTATATTCCTGCTACTCTCAGAGCCAAAAGTCTCAAAGTAGGGACAATTTTGGGAGGGGCTGGCGAGATTGTGGGAGCTGTGTTGACGTTGGCTGTTTTGCCGATTTCTCAAACTGCGGCTTTGTTACTTTTGCCTTACGTGATTTGGGGTGCGATCGGCACTTATACTACTTGGGAAATGATTCAATTAAACCCAGAAGCGGCATAAATATTCGGTGATCTTCGGCGCACCCTACATACTATAACGCTCTTCTCTTCCTTCGTGTCCGTAGCATCTTCGCGGTTCGTTAAAAAAAGCATTGTTAATAATAGCAAATCCGTGCTAGCGGGTTAACCCACCCGATAAAGTGAGGAAATCCGCTTAACATTGTCTGCCTAGTTGATGAGAAAATAGATGAATAAAACTGCTTTAAATCAAAGGATGACAGCTATCAATGGCCATTAAAGACCAGCCCCAACCACCTCGTTTTCGACAAATTAGCAATGTCTTGTTATTGCTCTCAAGTTTGTTCCTGCTGGCAAACATCTTTTTACCCAATTTGTTCGGCCCTCAAATTCCCCAAGTGCCTTACAGCTTGTTCGTCCATCAGGTTCAAGAACAAGATGTAGTCCGAGCTTCGGTAGGCCAAAATGAAATTCGCTACCAACTAAAAGGCGAAGGCGACCAACCCGGTCAAGTGCTGTCAACGACGCCGATTTTTGACTTGGAACTTCCTAAACTTTTGCAAGAAAAAGGCGTTGAATTTGCGGCAACTCCCCCTGCCAAAAATGGCTGGATCGGCAGTGTTTTAAGCTGGGTGGTTCCGCCGCTGATTTTTGTGGCGATTTTTCAATTTTTCATGAACAGGCAGGGTGGCGGGCCTCAGGGTGCGCTCTCGCTCGGAAAAAGCAAAGCTAAGGTCTATGTAGAAGGCGAATCGGCGAAAATTACTTTTGCTGATGTGGCTGGAGTAGAAGAGGCTAAAACTGAATTAGTCGAAGTTGTTGAGTTCCTGAAAACTCCCGACAGGTTTACGGCAATTGGTGCGCGAATTCCGAAAGGCGTGCTGTTAGTCGGGCCTCCGGGAACTGGCAAAACGCTGTTAGCAAAAGCAGTGGCTGGTGAAGCTGGCGTGCCGTTTTTTAGCATCTCCGGTTCGGAGTTTGTGGAACTGTTTGTAGGTGTTGGTTCTGCAAGAGTTAGAGATTTATTCGAGCAGGCTAAGAAACAGGCTCCTTGTATTATTTTCATTGATGAATTGGACGCGATCGGCAAATCTCGTAGCAGTAACGCTAGCTTCGGTGGGAATGATGAACGCGAACAAACTCTCAATCAATTGTTAACTGAAATGGATGGTTTTGCTGCGGGCAATACTACGGTAATTGTGCTTGCTGCAACTAACCGCCCGGAAAGTTTGGATGCTGCTTTGTTGCGCCCTGGTCGTTTCGATCGCCAAGTTTTAGTCGATCGCCCCGATTTATCTGGTCGCGAAGAAATTTTGAACATTCACGCTCAAAAAGTGAAGTTGGGCCCGGATATTAATTTGAAGGCGATCGCCACTCGCACCCCCGGTTTTTCCGGCGCTGATTTGGCAAATTTGGTGAATGAAGCTGCTTTGTTGGCGGCCCGCAACAAACGCCTAACTGTAGCGCAGGAAGACTTTGCAGAGGCGATCGAACGAATTGTAGCTGGCTTGGAAAAGAAAAGCCGCGTGCTCAATGAAAAAGAGAAAACCATCGTTGCTTATCACGAAGTTGGACACGCGATGGTGGGTGCTCTGATGACTGGTAATGGCGAAGTTGCGAAAATCTCGATCGTCCCTCGCGGTATGGCTGCTTTGGGTTATACTTTGCAGTTACCGACTGAAGACCGTTTCTTGTTAGATGAATCGGAATTGCGGGGTCAAATTGCGACTTTGTTGGGGGGGCGATCGGCTGAGGAAGTCGTGTTTGGTAGCATTACTACTGGCGCTTCCAACGACTTGCAAAGGGCGACGGATTTAGCTGAACGGATGGTGACCACTTACGGGATGAGTAAGGTTTTGGGGCCTCTAGCTTACGATCGAGGTCAACAATCAATGTTCCTCAATGACGGTATGGGAAATGCCCGCCGCGCGGTAAGTGCTCAGACTGCTGAGGCGATCGACCAAGAAGTGAAGGAAATTGTCGAAACTGCACATCAGCAAGCTTTGGATATTCTGAAAGCAAATCGGGAATTGTTGGAAACAATTACCCAGAAACTGTTGGAAACTGAGGTGGTGGAAGGTGATTCACTTCGCGAATTCCTCCGTCAAGTGCGGCCTTTAGATAAGGTTGCGGCTTCAGTTTAATAGGGTTTAATTAAACCGCCGATGAACGCAGATGATTCCAAATCATCTGCGTTTTGCGATCGCACTCCACGATGAGCCGACTGAAACAGACAACGGCAAACAGACAAACCCGCGTTTGTACGATCGCAAGTAATCGTATTAAGGGAGAGCAATCACAGGGCGCTCTCCCTGATACTCAAATCAAAATAAATGAGCAGTGACATCTCACGAATTAGCTGCAAAAACAAAGAGCGATCGCATCCAACCAATGCAGCAATTACATTATGATTGGTCTGGCGATCGAGTTGGGCTGATAAAAGGCTAATGGCAACACTCTATTATCGAGGCATGGCAGAAGAAAACGGTAAACCCAAAATGGGACGCAGCGCGAGGCTACTGGGAGTCAGACACGGTACTGACATTGATGTTGAGCAAGTGCCCAAAGACTGGTTGGATGAACAAGGTTATTTACTACCAGAAACAGAGCGCAAGTCTTCAGAGGAGTCTGTCACTGTAGCCATTAGAAACACAAAAGGAATGTCTGTATCCCTCTCTATCGAAGGCTTACCACAATCCCGCAAACCCCCAAAATTTGGCGGCACAGGAAAAGATCCTCTTTGGCAGATTGACGACAGCAAGATCCTCGGAGATATTGAAGCTGTGAAAGATAGTCCAACTCATGTCAGTATTTTGCCAAGCGCTACAATGCTTTTAGAGAAATATGAAGCAGCCCTGGCCCAGACACAGAATGAATGGGAGAAAGTTTGATAGTTTAATTTACTCAACGGGAGAACAGCAATGGCATGGGTGTTTAGCTTATCGGCTGAATGTGGCACAAAGCAATCGGAAGCACAGCAATTTGCTCAATATTTCAATAAAATTTTCTGCGTGCTCTCAAACGGTAGGGTTTCCCAATGTCGGGCAGAAATTTTTCAGGATATAGAAGAAAATTGGTGGTGTCGAGTTTGTCCAAGTGGCATCAGTGAGATTGGAATTAACACTCCAGAAAGTGCTTATTTAATGACGGAAATAGGTAGATTTCTGTATCTGCGTTTGCGGTTTGCTCCACCGTTTCGGTATGCTTTAGTTGGTATGGAAGTAGATGAGTTTAGAACCTACAGCGAATTGATTGAAGAGCCTGGCTTGGCTTTTGCTGGATTGGTTTTAGCTGAAGCTGTTTGGCAAGCAACGGGAGCATCTTCGGTTTTTCGATCGTTCAGTCTTGGATATGTTTGGAAGCCCTATGAAGGTGAAGTTTATAGACCACTACTAGCATCACCGGACTTAAAGAACAAGCCTGATGAATTGCTGGGTGGGGTAAATCCTTTCAATAAAGGCATCACGCCTCACAGTAAAGACAAAACTGTGCGATATTTACGGCCAAAGCGACCGCCCTTTACCTATCGAAATCACAGTCCGATATTTACGGAAAAAGCGATCGCCCTTCACCTATCGAAATCGAAGAATTAGTCGTTTCATACAGCGATCGTTATAAACAAACAGAAACCCGGCTGCTTCAAACAACCGGGTTTCTAAATATTGTTGCTGCATTTTCGAGCGATCAAATTCCGGGGACGTAGGCCATAACTGGAGTACCTTGCTGCTGCTGCGCGATTTCCAAAAGGCGTTGAATGCGATCCTCTGTCGGCGGGTGAGTGCGGAAAAGTGACTGCAAACCTTTAGTCGAAAAAGGATTGACAATCAGCAGCGGCGACATCGCAGGATTGCCGTGCATAGGAATTTCATGACCCAGTTTCTCCAACTTTTGCAGGGCGTTTGCTAAGCCGATCGGGTTATTGGTAATTTCTACCGCACCGCTGTCTGCTGCAAATTCCCGCGTCCGAGAAATCGCCATTTGAATTACGGTTGCTGATAGCGGTGCTAAAATGATTAAAAACAGCAAACCAAACGGATTCGCGCCTTGTCTGCTATCCCGCGTCACTGGGCCGTAAAGCGCTCCAAAAGTCAGTATTCGCCCGACAAATGTAATTGCACCGGCAATTGTGCCTGCAACTGCTTGAGTGAGGGTATCGCGGTTGCGGATGTGCGTGAGTTCGTGGGCTAAAACGCCTTCTAATTCTTCGCGAGAAAGCAGCTTTATGATGCCTTCAGTAACTGCTATTGTCGCGTGTTCCGGGTCTCTTCCTGTGGCGAATGCGTTGGGAGATTGAGTGGGAACTAGAAATATTTTCGGCACCGGAATTTCTGCTTTTTCACTCAGCGAGGCTACCATATCGTAGAGTTCGGGAGCTTCGCTGCGCGCGAGCGGCTGAGCGCGGTAAGCCATTAACGCGGCCGTGTCGGAATAGTACCAAGAGCTAAAACTTGAGAACGCTGCTAGCGCTAAACCGATGTAAAGTCCTTGCTCGTTGCCGATTAAATAATAACTTCCTAAAACGAGAAGGCCGCTTAGAAGTCCTAAGAGAGCGGCTGTTCTGAGTTGATTGGTTCCTAGCATGGCGGGTTGAGGGCGATCGCTATTTTGATATTTTTTATCTTGTAATTAGATTTTCATAACTGCGGGCGATCGCGCCTCTATCTGCCGAAATAAGTGCAGCAGCCAATAGTAGTATTTCACCTTTTCAGTCAGAAAATGAGAATGCCGAAGGAGGCTCTATCTGCTTGCTTTCTTGAGCCAGCATATCCGCAGAATATGACATTCCCAGGCAGAGCTTGGAAACGAGATTAATCTCACGAAGTGGCCGCCCAAAGAATAGCAATATCGCTGTATTGCTTGAACATTGAATCAGCACTCACAAGCGTCATCTCCTCCATCTGAGCCTGGGCAATCAGCATTCGATCGAAGGGATCTCGATGATGTAATGGTAAGGCAGCCGCTCGCAGGGCATGAGGTGCTGTAATTTCCAGCGATCGCGCACCTAACTGTATCATGCGTGTCGAAATGTAGGTATCTATCGGTTCTGGGAGTGGTAACTTTCCGATCGCAACTTTGATGCCCATTTCCCACACACTAGCAACAGAAAACCACAATTCGTTCGTTTCATCGGCAATCTGTGCGATCGCCTCCTCATTCAATCGATCTGGTTGGGCAAACCACCACAAAAAACACTGCGTATCCAGCAAGAGTTTCACTCTTCATCTCCCTCAAATGCTGTCAAAATCTCTTTTGGCAAAGGATCGTTAAAGTCCTCTGGCAAAAGAAATCGCCCTCGATCTTTCCCTAAACTAGCTCGTCGATTGGATGAAGTACGAAACGGAACCAATTTTGCGACTGGGATGCCTTCGTTGGAAATAATGATTTCTTCTCCCAGTTCCACACGCGACAATAGTCGTGAGAGATTCGTTTTAGCTTGATGAATATTTACAGTTTCCATGATCTTAAAAAACTAAGTCTGTAAAATAAGTTTAACAAAATAAACGCAGACAATCTTACATTCATCTGCGTTTACCTGCGTTTATCTGCGGTTTAATTCTCCAACCCTAAACCGCTTGCACTTGCTTTTCCTCAACAGCAACAGGTTCTTGATATACAGTTTGAGACTCATTAGCCAAAAAGTCGGCTAATTGAGCTTCGATTTCATCCCGCACAATCTGGCGGTATTCGAGGAAATGCTCGTTGTGAGCACACACTGTCAAATAATGATCCCAAACCGCAGGATTGCGTCTGAGAATGCTGAACAAATGATGCCAGAACTTCCACCGAGTTTTGCGCTTGACTCCCTGACGCCACACCACAGTTAACAGTGCTCGCAAGTCTATCCAACTAGGAACTCGAGCAGGTATATTTGCTGTAGGTGCACCTAACATTAAGAAATGGCGATAAGTCCGGTCTAAATATTTCTCAGCATCGTACACTTCGCAGAATGCCTCGACATATTCGCGGGCGATATCTTCGAGAGGCCGCGTCGGAATAAAGTTCATCAAGGTAGTTTGGTTGAGGTTGCCCGATTTGTCGCGCAACCGCCCTTCTTTTGCTAATCTGTGGGACAATGCAGTGTGCGGCAAAGCTTGCAGCATTCCAAAGGTTGTGCTCGGAATGGCTGCTGCTTCGGCAAACTTGACAATCCGCTGACCGGCACCGGGTTTTTCCCCGTCAAATCCGATGATAAATCCGGCCATTACTCGCAAACCGGATTTGGCAATTAACTCTACGGATTCGATCAGGGAATTTCGGGTATTTTGGAATTTTTTCGTCATTTGCAGGCTTTCTTCATCGGGAGTTTCAATCCCGAGAAACACTGCATTGAAATTGCAAGCAACCATCATGTCCATCAATTCTTGGTCTTGGGCTAAATCGATGGATGCTTCTGTGTTGAAAGTAAAGGGGAATTTGTGTTCTTCTTGCCAGACTTTTAAGTCTTTTAGCAACAGTTTGACGCTGCGTTTGTTGCCGATAAAGTTGTCGTCTACCATGAACACGCCGCGCCGCCAGCCCAAGTTGTACAGACAGTCTAATTCTGCTATCAATTGTTGGGGGTTTTTGGTGCGGGGTTTGCGGCCGTAGAGGACGATGATATCGCAGAATTCGCACTGGAAAGGACAGCCTCTGGAAAATTGAATTGACATCGAGTCGTAGGCGTCTAATTCCAGCAAATCGAAGCGGGGGATTGGGGTTGTGGTAACATCGGGTTTTACGCCGTCCGATCGATAAATTCCGCTTTTTTCGCCGCGCCCTATTGCTTCGACAAACATCGGCAAGGTGATTTCGCCTTCGTCGAGAATCAGGTAATCTATGCCCGCTGCTTGAGGTTCTTCGGGTACGGATGTCGGGTAAGGGCCGCCGCAAGCTACGGATTTACCGCGCCGTTTTGCTTCGCGAATTATGTCTAGCAAATCTTCTTTTTGGACAATCATTGCGGAGAGAATAACGAGCTCTGCCCATTCCCATTCTGCTTCGGTGATTTGTCTGATATTGCGATCGACTAACTTAAATTCCCATTCTTGGGGTAAAATAGCTGCTACCGTTACCAAACCCAGCGGTGGCAGCAGCACTTTACGATCGACTAATTCTAGGATTTTCTCGTAAGACCAAAATGTTTTCGGAAACAGCGGGTAAACTAGAAGAACTCGCATTATATGTTAAACCTCACATCAGTAAACAACTTGCGATCGGGCTGGCGTGTTTGAGAGTTCGATCGACTCTCAAGACTTAATGTTAATGCTAAAATTACGATCTTGCACTCGATCGAATATCTGGCGAGGGGTGACACCCCCTAAGACAAACAAAATAAGCGCAATTTTTAGCTTGCAGTTCCCTGTTAAAGTGTGCAAATGCTGATATTTTATCGTATTTGACCCTTAATTAACGATAATCGCATTTAAAAAGCCTGGGACTAAGGCAAAAAAGAATTTGAAACACTCAATTAGTCGTTTGGTGCGCACTGCGCACCCTACATTACTCGTTTGGTGCGCATTCCTTCTTCCCTCTTTCCTTTTCCTTCTACTTTGAATCTGTGCCGGGAATCCCGCTAGTTCTTAACATATCGGCAACTGTGCCGCAGTAACTCGGCATTCCTATGCTTTCGGGATTCACAAGATTTTGATAAGTAAAATGGCGGTAGCTGATGCAAAATCTATCCCAAGCAGCAACCTGAATTCGGAACAGCCAAATAAAGAAATCGGCTAGCCAAGCTGAAAGAGTAATCCGAAAAAATATGTTTTTATTCAAATACTTGCAAGCTTGTTCTACCACTTCGTTAGCTGTAATCGCCGGATTTCCTAGCACAAAATGTCGCGGTTCCTCGGAAGCAGGCGGATGCTCAACTAAATAATTAACTACTTTGGCAATATCTGCGCCGTGGATGAAGTGAAAACTTCCATCTGCCTTAAACCAGCGAATCAAACCAATCCATTTTGCGACAAGTGGCAGACCAGAGGACAAGTGAGAGACTGGTTTTTCTGCGTCTCCTCCCAATACTAATGTCGGGTAAAGTGCCGTAATCGGAGGCAAATTTTTCAAGGCTGACAAATGCACCATGCAGTTGTATTTTGAGCGGATATAATCTGTCCCCAGTTCCCCGGCTTCTTTAAGCAAATTGTTGTCTCGACCGAGAATGCTGGCTGTTGAAAAATAAATTACTTGCTGGCAAGTCTGTGGCGAAAGTAGTTGAATTAGGCGGAGAGTTTTGGTTACGTTAACATCAAAAACTTCTTGAGTACCTCCCCAAGCAGTGGCGGCTACAATTGCTACATTTATTGTTTGGAGAAGTTCCGCAAATTGCTCGATATCTCGCATATCGCCTTGTATTATATTGATGCCGGGGCGGGCTTTCCAGTCAAATTTTAATTTTTCGGGGTTGCGAACTAATAAATAAAGTTCGTGGTTTGTTTCTTGAATCAAAGTTTCGGTCATGTAGTGACCGATACAGCCACTTGCACCCGTCACAAAAATTTTTTTGGAGTTCATTTTGCCGCAGGGGAAGAGGGAGGATTTGACGCTTTTTCGACGGTAGGGAGACGGCATTGCGGTGTCCCTACAAATATAATGTACAATTAACCGGATTCGCTCCGATTATATAATCTTTTTCGACGGTAGGCAGACGGCATTGCCTCTTGGTGTCAACTTAAGACTGGAACCCCTGATAAATCTCGCTTTTAACTCAGTCTCGATCCCCCTAAATCCCCCGCAGGAGGGGGACGCGAGAGAAGATTCGTGTCCCCCCTTATTAAGGGGGGCTAGGGGGGATCGATCCCTAATCGTCAGACAGCAGACAGATACTACGTTTAACGTTAAGTTGACACGGCAATGCCCATTGCCGTATCTCTACAAATATCAGGTGCAATTAACCGGATTTGATCGGATTCTACAATCGAAATCAAATCAAGCAGCAACTGCAAGCAATTTGTCCGCTTGTTTTGCCGTTTCAAAGAAGAAACGCACGTTGTCTTCGGGAGTTCCCGGTAATACGCCGTGTCCCAAGTTGAGGATGTGTCCGCGCGGGCCCGCTTTGCGAATTGTATCAAGAATTCGATCGCGAATAAACGGTTGAGAACCAAACAACACGCCCGGATCGAGATTTCCTTGAACGTTCATATTCGGGCCCAAACGTCGGCGCGCGTCGGCCATGTCAACAGTCCAATCGACGCTGACGATATCCGCGCCGGATGTTGCCATACGTTCGAGGATGCCGGCGCTGCCGCTTACTAACAGAATTAGCGGTGTGTCGGGATGGGTTTTTTTGACTTGCTCGAATACTTGTTTCTGGTAAGGTAAAGCGAAGGTGTCGTAGTCCTGCGGGGAGAGTTGGCCGGCCCAGGAGTCGAACATTTGCACTACTTGCGCGCCACAGTCGATTTGATAGCGCACGTAAACGGCGATCGCATCTGCGAATTTCGACAGCAACTGATGCAGTAAAGTTGGATCGGAAAATGCCATGTTTTTGATGATGGCATAATCTTTAGAACCTTTGCCCTCAACGGCATAGGCCGCCAGCGTCCACGGCGCGCCCACAAAACCGAGCACGGTGGATTTGTTGCCGACTTCCTCGCGCAGGGATTTCAGGATTGTTTTGATAAACGGCAAGCTTTCTTCCGGGTTCAGCGGTTGCAGGTTGTCGATTTGCTGCTGAGTGCGGATGGGTGCGTGGATAATCGGGCCTTTGCCTTCGGCGATGTCCATGTCGATGCCCAAACCCGGCATGGGGGTGACAATATCGGAAAACAGAATTACGCCGTCTGGTTGAAACGCGCGCCACGGCTGAAGGGAAACTTCGATCGCAACTTCGGGAATTTCGGAACGTTCGCGAAACGAGGGATACTTTTCTCGCAAATCTCGATAAGCCTTCATGTAGCGGCCGGCTTGACGCATCATCCAAACGGGCGGGCGGTCTAGGGTTTCGCCGCGGGCTGCCCGCAACAACAAGGGAACTTCATTTAATGCCGACATTTTAACTTTTCTCTACCTTAGATATTTCAATGCCTTTGGTAGCTTACCACTGTGCGATCGTCCTTTTTGACAAAATCGTTGTGTGTACAAATGTGTATTTTGTCATTGCCAAAGAAAGTGAGGCGATAGCCAGAGATCGACTCGTATATAAAGGACTGTATAAGTCCTATGTATAGGCTCAGAAACCCGGTTTCTTCGTAGAAACCGGGTTTCTGATTCCGCGCTACAGTTTGACCTATCTTACCTCGTCACGCAGATTCCGCCCACCACTACCCGACATTGATCTCGGCCCGCATCGAATCTACTATCATTCCGCCTCGCCGAGTCTAAATCTCTCGTCCGCGAATTGTAATAATAATCTCCCGCCGGGAAGTTTCTAGTCGGGACAGCGCAGTAAGTCGAGTCTTGATTAGCATCGTCAAACCTGACTCTCACCATAGAACGTCTCTCGCGACAATCAACAGACCGCAAGCCAAAATCATCTTGCAGAAGCTGTGCTCTGTCATATTGACCGTCATATCGACCGTCATCTCGCCTGGTGTACCAATCGTCCCGCGAATTGCGAGCTCGTCTGTCGCCCCCATCAATTCCCGCCACTTCCAGCGTGTAGCTACCGCCTCTGGCAGCATCTTTTGCTAACACTAACAGTTTATAATCGCCGCTACGAGGAATTTGATAATTAAAAGAACGCTCTTGGGTAAAAGCGACTTGTTTGTTGTTCCCGTAAAACAGCACCATGACGGGAGCAAAACCGCTCCTTGTATCTGTGTCTAAAAACACTTCAATGTTATCGCCTTCCCGAGCGCTGAATGTGTATTCTTGGCCGCGCAATTCTTCCGTCGGAGAGCCCGGAACCCACATATTCCGGAAACGGTAAATCGGGGAAGTGCGGCGAATTACTCCATCTATGCGATCGTTATTCTGTATCTGTTCGCCAACTGCACTAGACGAAATGCCAGTGAGTGCCAATCCTGCAACTAGCACAGTGGCCGCAATACTGTTTAACAAGTTGTGCGTTCTCATATCAACCTCTGGAAAAATTTAAAATCTTTTTGCTTTGTTGGCGCCGACATTTGCATACACAATCCATTTTAAATGTAATTTCTGCCAACCGTGTCAACCTCACCCAACCCCGCTATTTAGCTGGTGGAAAATCTCAAGTTAAAGTTATAGACGTTGATCTCTAATCTAAAGTTGCGATTTATCGCCGCAAATCAGCAATCCCGATTCAGCGTCGAGACAAGCCATGATTCCCATAGGTAAAGCAGCGTTAACCCCCTCGTGGCCGAAGGGCAAATCCGAGACAATGGGAATATTCAAATCCCCCAGCCGATCGCGCAAAACCTCTTCAATGCTAAAACTGGGAATACTTGGATCAATCTCGCAACGACTGAAGCGTCCCAAAGCAATGCCCCGCACCCCAGCGAAAGCCCCGGCCATCCGCCACAAAGTCAGCATTCGATCGACCCTGTAAGGAGCCTCGGAAACATCCTCAAAGGCGAGAATAACCCCGGTCAAATCCGGTTGATACGGGGTTCCGAGCAAATGAGAAGCCACCGTCAGATTCGCCGGAAACAGTCGCCCGGTGGCTTTTCCGCTGCCCCATCCTTTACCTTGCAAAGATTGTAAGGGACGACCTTCTATGCAGTCAAAAAGTCGATCGACAGACCAATCCGGTTCAGCAGCCAAAGTTGTCAGCATCGGCCCGTGAACACCCCAAACACCCAATTTAGCCTGATTCCACAGCAAAGCAGTAATATCTGAAAAGCCGATTAACCATTTCGGCGAATGGGAATCCGGAGGTGGAAATTGGGAGTTTTCCGCCTTTCCCACATTTCCTTTTTCCAAAAGTCGAGTGCTGCCGAAACCGCCTCGAACACAGAGAATACCGCGACAATCGCGGTCATTGAGGGCATCTGCGAGCTGTCGGACGCGGTTTTCATCGGAACCGGCCAAATAGCCCCAGCGATCGTCAAAACCCGGTGTTAATTGAATTCGATAGCCGCGGGATTTCCAAATTTCTACACCCTTTTCAAAGTTAGTTGATTCTCGCAAAGTGCCACTAGGGGCAATTACTTTGAGCAAATCTCCTGGTTGCAGAAATTTTATGTCAGTCATTAGTTATTAGTTATTAGTTATATCGTGTTTGGTGAATCGATCGTAATTCTGTAGTGGCGGGTTTTACAGACAATTTCTGACTGAAACAGACAATCTCGCAAACCCGCCCCCACCCATAAATACAAACCTACATTTTCGGATTCGATGCAAATTTCAGGTTGATATAGGTTATCGGTTGTGGCGGGGCGGGTTTATCTAGATTGTCGATAATCCTTAGATATTGCCTGTGAAACCCGCCCCTACGGGATATGGTTGATTATTGATTTAGGAGGGAGTTATTCAGATTGTTTGTTAATCATTACTACGGTAAAGTCAGAATTTCCACCCCAGAATCAGTCACAGCCAGAGTGTGTTCAAATTGAGCCGAAAGCTTTCCATCCTTGGTGATAGATGTCCAACCATCGGCGAGAATTTCCACTTCCCAAGTACCCTCATTAATCATCGGCTCGATCGTAAAAACCATGCCTTGTCTGAGCTTTTTTCCTGTGCCCCGCTTGCCGTAATGCAAAATTTCCGGTTCAGTGTGAAAGACTCGGTGAATCCCGTGTCCCGCAAAATTTCGCACTACCGAAAAACCCTGTGCTTCAGCATATTCTTGAATCGCTGCACCGATGTCGCCGGTACGAGCACCTGGTTTGACTTCAGCAATTCCTCTTCTTAAACATTCCTCGGTTACTTCAACTAACTTTTTCGCTACAGGTGAAGGTTGGCCCACAAAAAAAGTTTTGGAAGTATCCCCATGATAACCATCCACTAAAGGCGTTACATCAATATTAATAATGTCACCTTCTTTAAGAATTTGTTTCGCATTCGGGATGCCGTGACAGACTACTTCGTTGACGCTAGCACACAGAGATTTCGGAAATCCTTTATAGCCTAGGGGAGCGCTTTTTGCTCCGTGTGCCAAAGTCCAGCGTTCGGCTTCGTCGTTAATTTCCAGAGTGCTAACACCGGGTTTTACCATCGGTTCAAGATGTAGCAGAAGTTCGGCCGCTAAACGGCCTGCTTGGCGCATTTTTTCGATTTCTCTACTGGATAAAAGCACTAAACGTTCGGTTGCCATAGTTTTTTCAGTTTGGTTTTTTTGTGATCGATTAAGAGTTTATTTAACTCAATTTTAGAATAGATTTGAATTGCTGTTCAATAAACTTGTAAGGTGCATCAGTCAGCGAATCTTTATAAAAATCTGCCAGTATTATTACTGACGAACCCTACTAGCAGTGATAGATTTGAACCAGTGTTCACAACGATCGCCCAAAGCTGCTAAAGAATATTCTACCTCTACTTGTCGTCGGCAAGCGCTGCGGTCAATTTGGTCTAAGCGGGCGATCGCACCTACCAAGCCATTTACACTATCAGGAGCCACTAAAAAGCCCGTCAGTCCGTCTCTCACAATTTCCGCCGGCCCCCCGCGCTCGTAAGCAATCACGGGCACACCGCACGCTAAAGCCTCGATCGCGACATTTCCGAAAGCTTCCACCCAACGTGGTGTCATCAACAATGCTTGGCACTGACGGACTTGCTCTTGCATTTGGGTTGTTGTCAGAAACCCTAAATATTCTACCGGAGCATCCGGGTAATCTGCACAAATTTTTTGCCAATAATCCTCATCTTGCATTTTGCCCATAATTTTCAGGGGAATGCCTGTAATTTTCGCTGCTGCTACTGCATCTTCTAAGCCTTTCTCCGGGGCGATGCGGCCTAGCCAAGCTAATTTAGACTGCGGTTTGTTGCAAAATTCGTACAGGGATAAATCTATGCCATTTCCCAACAACTGACATTCATCGGCAAAGGCGAATGTTTTGGCTTGAGAGGCGGTGTGAACTCCGATCGTACCAGGAAACTGGAGGGCGGTTTGTCCGGCGATGCGATCGAGGGCAGCAGAAAGGGAGCCCATGCTGATCAAATGTGCGATCGGAGTCCTAAAAAATGGTGTCAAATAAAACGGCAGCCAATCGTAGGCAAAATTAACAATGACATCCCATTCATCCTGAACTTGGCGAGCATATTCCCACATATTCGCCAGCACCGAATCTGCGGGCATCACAATAGGATCATTGTAATCTTGTGTTTGGGCGGTTACTTGCAAATCACCCGTTATTTCGATTACTGGAATTGATTCTAAGACTGAACCTATCGGCGCTACAACTGCTATTTTATGACCGCGACTCTGCAATTCTTTAGCAATATTAAGGACTGTAAGTTCGACACCGCCACCCAACCCCGAACCTAGTTGACCGACCGAAGTTGAGAGGAACAATAGTTTTAAAGTGTTATTAGTCATTAGTCCTTAATCATTAGTCACCCTTCACTAATTTTAACATAATCTAAATTATAAATTCTCCCATCTCAAATCTCTATTTTCAAATAATTTGAAAGTTGCTACATTTATTAATCCATCCCAGAACGCGGACGGATGCGATTCAACTGATTGATTGCCCAGCGAGCAGTTTCCTGAACTTCTGGATCGGGATCGTCCGTCGCACGGTGCAACAAGTAACTGATTTGATTCACCAATTCGTAAACCCGCGTCAAGTCGCGAATTGCATTTCTACGCACTTCGGGATTTTCATTTTGCAGCGAAATTGACCACACATTATTCATGGGTTTGAGCGTGCGAATGCCAATTTCCGAGAGACTTGCCAAAATTAAACTGTACTGCTTGGAGTCGGAATTTGCTAGCAAATCGAGCAACGGCTCAACTGCTCTGGAATCTCCCCGCTGGCCTAGTTCCCAAATTGCTTTGCCCCTCTTTGCCGGATTGAGGTGCTGCAAATCTTCAATCAGTGCTTCAATAATATCAACTTTAGGTCTACCATCCGTTTCGGGAAGGGCAATATCTTTCTTGCGACTCGCTAGGGAATCGCCTTGATTAGTTGTTTCGGGAATGTTGAAACCTGTGTTGCTGTACCCATTGCTGTGAGTTTCCAAGGGTGAGGTGTCGGAATTAATTCCATCGCCCTCGAATGCTGCATCGTCGGATGCTGATTCCCCGGATTCCAGGATAAAAGGTTGATCGCTGCTGTCGAGACTGTTGTCTTTTGGCAAATCAAAACCGTAGGGCAAGGCTGACAGCGGTTTTGATAGCCCAGAAGAATTCTCTTGCTGTGTATTTCCGTGCGAGTTTGTAGGAGAATCGGGATTAGTAAATTGAGAGTTTCTTTGGTTGTGGCGATCAAATCTTCCCCGTCTTCGCTTAGAATAATTTGACTCGTCACTGCTAACTAATTTGAGCATGATAAATACTGCCGCTGCCGTGACGACAACTGCTGCCAAACCCAACATTAAGAACCCCCGCTGACGAGACAAAATGACGCTCAAATTGGATACCGATTTCGGGATCTTAGAATTAGATTTGGACGTTTTGGACGGCTGAGATTTGTTTTTATCGGGCGCTGGAGACGGTTTTGAAGGCTTGGAATCCTGGCGATCGTCCGGGGGAGAGTTCGCCTGAGCAATTTCTGGGGAAACAGCCCGGTAGGAAGCATTGAGAGCCTGGTGCTTTCCGTCCGCACTTGGACTGAACGCAGCGCCCAGACAGGCAATGCAGGTGAACAAACATACAGAGGAGCGGTAATGCGCCATAAGACTCAATCCGGGTTTTGAGAGGCAACGCCGCATGACGAGCTTTAGTTTAACCTTGAGTTAGCTCGATCCTAGCTGCTATGGGCTTAACTAACTCACTAATAGCACCAGACTAACGAAAAACCCTGGTTTGAGAGGGCACCGAGCCAGCTCTCATAAGCACAATTGTGTCATTGACCTGCAACTCCTTTAAATAATTAGTTTAATTAGTTTAAAACGAACAACTACATCGGCGGCCGCGACTTTAGCAGTGGCATCCCGAAAGTTGATTGCAGCTAATCTCACCTACGTGCAGTTTGCAGTGCAGGCCCCGCAGCGCAGCACTGCGGGGGCGCTAGCAGACGATTGTGGCTCGCCGTCGATTTCTCACTAATAGCGTGGCATGACCAAGAGTTTAACAAGCTTCCGAGCCTGCGGGTCGATCGTTTTTGTCTGAATTTGGGCGGAAGTGGGACAGGGGGATTGGCACTGGCAACGAGAAACCTGGTTTTTTCGTTAATTCTTCGCTGCTAAACCGCATATTTTCAGTACATTCTAATGACGCACTCTGGATCTCATAAACCAGTTTTATTTACCAAAAATGCTTTAAGAAAGAGAGCGCTGATTTGACCGATGTTAATTTGAAGGGGGCAATTATCCCGGATAGAAGTGTTTGGGCGATCGACTAAGATAACCGTTAGGAAATATTGTATTCACCTAGCAAGCGCCAAGAATCATACTATCTTGTAAAAGTAGGGTCGGATTTAGTTAGGAGCTATAGTGAGAGCGAGTAGACCCTTTCACGCAGGCGTCTTCTGCCAACGTTCTGTTTATTTGTACCCACTTACTTAAGTTAAATCAATCGGTATTTAATGCTGTGTCGCCAAATTTGATATAAGATCGAGCTAAATTTCTAGTGTGAGAGTAGAGGCGTTTGTGAGCCAACAAGATATTTTAAATTTAGCAAAAGAAGGCGATGCCAGGGCGATCGCATTTCTGATCAGCCAAGCACTCCAAAGCTTCGGCGTCACGGCTAAAGCCAGCCGGGAAAATGACACCCTGCACCTGCTGCTGGAAGGAGAACATTTACCCGCAGAAGAAGCCTGTCTCCGAGTCGCAGTCAAAGGGTTGCAGCGGCTGCAACCAAATAACCTTTACTCAGTGACTATTTACGGGCGGCAGGGCGACCAGCAATTACCCGCTTGGACTCAGACGGTAGAATTAAAAAAACGCTTGACTTCCGAACCCGTGAGTGCGTTAGTTGCCGTGAATGCCGCAGTAGCTGCGAGTGCAGCAGTAGCCGCTAGTGTAGCCGCTTCTCCCATTCCTGTGACTTTGCCCAAGCTAGAAAAACCTCAAAATGTCACAACTGCGCCCACTCAAACACCAGAAAAATCTCCGCCCCAACCCCCTAAAATCCCAACTCCAAAACCCCCAAACCAAAGGCAGCAAAAGCCATCACCGCAGCCAGAGTTAGCCCGCACTAAAACTAAAAAATCTCGGCTGTCAATCGGTGCTCTGAGTCTAATTCTCGTACCGATATCCGGCTTTGTTCTGGCTTCTCAATTTTACAAATCCTCAAACACCGCTACTAACAACCCTCTAACGTCCAAGCCTGCGGTACAAGAAGTGAGCTCGACACCAGCACCAGCAGCCGCAGCCAAACCTCTTCCCGCTCCAAAATCGCCCTCCCCGGCTGCCAAAAAACCTGCCATTGTGCCCGCCACTGTCAGCATCAAAGCAGTTGGTGACATGATCCCCGGCACAAATTATCCCTACAACAAACTGCCGGCAAAAAAAGAGATGTTATTAGAGTCGGTAAAACCGTACCTCAAAGGAGCTGATATTCTGTTTGGCAATTTTGAAAGCACGATGACCGATTATCCTTACAGTTCCAAAGCAGGCGGCGGACGAATGCTGTTTGCCTTTCGGACGCCTCCGAGTTATGCCAAAATCTTCAAAGATGTTGGTTTTGATATTTTGAGTATTGCCAACAATCACTCTTACGATTTTAACGAGCAGGGATTTAATGACACGATTAAAAACATCGAAAGCAACGGCATGAAGTCTGTTGGCAAAAGAGATCAAATTGTTTATAAAAATGTCAAGGGTGTGAATTTTGCATTTATCGGTTTCAGCAACTACGGCGACGTTCACAATTCTTTGCTGGAACTGAAAGCAGGATCAGAAGTTGTCAAAAAAGCTAAGGAAAAAGCTGATATTGTAGTGATATCAGTTCATGCTGGCTCTGAAGGAACGGGAGCTCTGAATGTGAGAAATAAAACTGAGTTCTTTTACGGAGAAAACCGGGGAAATATGGTTTTGTTTTCGCGGACGATGATTGATGCGGGAGCAGATTTGATTTTGGGACATGGCCCCCACGTTCCCCGAGCGATGGAACTTTATAAAGGGAAATTGATTGCTTATTCTCTGGGAAATTTTTTGGGTTATCGCACTTTGTCCACGGCAGGAGCACTCGGTAAATCTCTAATTTTGGATGTGAAAATGACTCCGCAAGGGGATTTTGTTTCTGGTAAGATTATCCCCATCCAACTTGACGGGCGAGGTGTGCCGGCTGTTGATAACAATTTTAGGACTGTGGGCTTGATTGACCGTTTGACAAAGAGCGATTTTCCTAATAGCGGTTTGACAATTGATGACAAGGGACAACTTTTGAAAAAGAGTAAGTAGTTATTGGGAATTGGGAATTTTAACTGGTTCCCAGGCTCTGCCTGGGAACCGAGATCACTCTTTTTCTGCCTCGCTTGCTGGCAAAAATGGGAGGCAGAGCCTCCGGATATACGTTACCCCGCAGAGCCTGGGAACAAGTAATAATCAATCACCCATTACAACTGATTAGTGATCAATCATCGTTTTCAAAGCTTCTTTCATTTCCTCTGCTGTCGTCGTTGCCGTACCGAATTGACGCACAACAATACTAGCCGCCAAATTGCCCAAAACTGCCGCTTCCCAACCAGATGCACCGACGCACAAAGCTAAAGTCATTGCTGCTACAACTGTATCTCCAGCACCGGTTACGTCGAATACATCAGTCTTGTTAAAAGGAGGAATGTCCCAACTTTGAATGGCAAATTCCCCCTTTTCACAAATAGATGTTGGAGGGGGTGAATTTTTGATTTCTTCGCCGTTCGCCCTTTCAAACAAAGTCATCCCTTCTTCGCCGCGAGTAATCAGGATTTTTTGAGCTTGAGTTAAGTGCAACAAATCCCGTCCTGCTTGCATTAAAGTTTGAGGGTTTTTGATAGGATATCCGACGGCTTGCTCGGCTTCGGGCAAGTTCGGAGTAAATAACATTGCTCCAGAATATCGCTGCAAATTGATTTGAGCGTCTACAATTGTTTTGCCGGGAACCACTGCCGATTCGATCGCCAAATTCGTCCAAACTCCGTCGCCGTAGTCGGAACAAACCACTGCATCTACTGTCGGTATTTGCTGCCGGATGTAGTCTGCCAGTTGCAACTGCAAATCTAAATCCGGCAACTCGTCCGATTTGCGATCGACTCGGACAATTTGCTGAGTCACCGACTGCCGCGCGTGCCCGGAAATTCGAGTTTTGGTGACAGTTGGACGCTGCGAATCGATTAAAATCCCACCCGTATCAATTCCCGCCGCCTCAAAAATACCGCACAAAGCCTTTCCCTGGTCGTCTTTTCCCACCAAACCAGCAACTTTTACTTTGCCTCCCAGTTTGGCTAAATTATAGACAGCATTTGCGCCACCTCCGGGTACTTGCTGAGTATTTTCGTAGCGCAAAATCAACACAGGTGCTTCGCGGGAAATTCGCTCTACTTGTCCGGTAAGAAACTCGTCCAAGGTCAAATCTCCGATCGCTAATACCTGCGCTTGATCGAAGCAGTCTAGTCTTTTCAATAATTGCTCTGTTGAGGCACGCAGTTGAGGCAAAAAATCGGAATAGTCGTTAGTCATTAACCAAAAAAATGAGACTGAGGAGTTAATAATTGAGTGTGGAACGAGCGGGAATTAAAAATCCTAATATTAATTAATAATTAATTTCCTCCCTTGTTTTATTTTTAACTTTTAATTGATTTTCTCACTGGGATTTTGAGAAACCAGTTGCAGGCTATTGGCGATCGCACTCGCTCAAACAATTTGGCAAAAAAATGCAGATAAAATCGCAGCCTTTGAGACTCAACTGAAAGTTGCACGGTGTGGAAGTTTCCTTCTACATAAGTGCCTTCAAAAAACAGCAGAATTATTTCAATTTCTGCTTGATGATCGTAATCACCTGAGTCATTTGTTTTTTGAGTGCATCAATTTCCGCTTGCATTTTCGCCATTTTCGCAGTCATCGCCTGAATTTCGGCGGCGCCCGCTCCAGAAGTGGGTGCAGCGGCGGCGGCTGGGGCTTCCGGCACTGGTTTCTTTTTGGCCAGTACCATCGCCGATTTGATTGCCTCGGTTAGCTGCTTCTTCTCAAACGGCTTGGCGATGAATGCAAAAAAATGCTTCTCAAAGGGTTTCGGAATTTTTTCCATCACCTCTTCTTCGCGGCCCGACATGATCACCAAAGGTATCTTAGAAAGCTCAGGATGGGCTTGCACTTTTTGATACACTTCCCAACCGCTGACTTTGGGCAGTAGGAAATCTAACATAATTAGATTTGGCCGGGCTTGACGGATCAGTTTGAGTCCCTCTTCGCCGTCTTTTGCTTCTAGAACTTCAAAGTTACCCTGAGGCAACATCTCTCGGACTCGGACGCGGATGACTTTACTGTCATCGATTACCAAGATTTTTTGACCAGCCACGACTGACTCCTTCAGTAATGAATGAGTGATGATTTGCAACCTTCAGTATATCCCTAACAGAATTCTACCCATAATTCTGGGCGAGTTTAGTTTTGTTGCACTTGGGCGCGATTCTGATTTCGCGTGATACTCCTACAAGTTCAGGGGCTTTGATTTCGGATACGATCGAAGGAATTAACTCAATCGCCACTTAATTTTATGTCGCCCCAAACTCCTAAAACTCCTACTGTCAAAGCAGTTGCTGCCCAAATGCGGGGTGAAATTGAGGCGATGCCGGAGTGGTTGCGTAGGCCCGTTGGCAAAGCTAGCGAACTTTCGCAAGTGCAAAAAATTATTAAACAGCGGCAAATTCACACGATTTGCGAGGAGGGCAGATGTCCCAACCGGGGCGAGTGCTACGCGCAAAAAACGGCGACTTTTTTGTTGATGGGGCCGACTTGCACCCGCGCTTGTGCTTTTTGTCAAGTAGATAAAGGTCATTCTCCGATGCCGCTAGACCCGGAGGAACCGCAAAAGGTGGCTGAGGCGGTGCAGTTGTTGGGTTTGCGCTATGCGGTGCTGACTTCGGTGGCGAGGGATGATTTGCCGGATGGGGGTGCGGGTTGGTTTGCAAGGACGATCGCCCAAATCCGCCTTCTGAACCCGGATACTGAAGTTGAGGTACTAACGCCGGATTTTTGGGGGGGAATCGGGAGGAGCTCAGAGGGGGAGAATTCAGGGATCGAGGAGTTGCAGCGAGATCGGATTCGCACGGTGGTGGAGGCTAAACCGGCTTGTTACAACCACAATATTGAGACGGTGCGCCGATTGCAAGGGCCGGTGCGGAGGGGGGCCAAGTACGATCGCTCGATCGACGTTCTGCGTATTGTTAAGCAATATGACCCAACTATTCCCACAAAATCCGGTTTGATGTTGGGACACGGGGAAACCGAAGCCGAGATAGTCGAAGCGATGACCGATTTGCGAGATGCCAAGTGCGATCGGCTCACCCTCGGTCAATACATGAGACCATCTCTAGATCACCTCCCAGTGCGTAAATACTGGACGCCGAGCGAATTTGACCGTTTCGGGTCGATCGCCCGGGAGATGGGGTTTGAGCGCGTGCGATCGGGGCCTCTCGTCCGCAGTTCCTACCACGCCGGAGAGAGCGATTGAAATTAATGTGAATTCAACTCGGTATAAACTCCTTGTTACAAAAAATAACTCTAGAGGATTGTGCATAAGTGCGACGCTCTCTGCTATTTGTGAATAGAGTGACATTATGAATTAGGAGCTTTACCTATGCCAGAGATAGCGAAGAACCAATTAAAATCCGACTCCGTGATGAAAACGGGCAAATTCCCTTACACATTTCGCGCAGGCTGGTTTCTCTTGCTGCTAGTAATCAATTTTGTGGTTGCAGGCTTTTATTTCCATATCATTGAATAGTTCTGCAAGTTAACTTTTAGCAGACCCTGCTGTTCTCGACCTCAACGTCGGAGGATGGGAGAGGGGGAGAGGGGGAGAGTTTGGAGTTGGGAGCTGGGGAGAATATGACTTTATTCTTCTAACTAATGACTACTGACTTCTTCCCTCTTCCCTCTTCCCTCTGACTCCGGACTCCGGACTCCCGACTTGGGTTCAATAATTAATCCCTGTATCCGTGTCAACATCCGTCTCGTGTCTTCCTTCTTCCCTCTTCCTTCTAACTAATGAGTTCTCTAGCGATTTCTCGACGATTCTAGCTTTGACAACCGCTCTTGAATTTTGATAATATCTTGCTTATTTTCAATTGCCAAAGTTGCTAAATTGTCAAACATCGGGTCTCCCGACGGCATTCTAGCATTTGTCCGACCAGAACCGGAAGGAGACGGAGGCCTGTTAACTCTAGAACCTTGATTCTGCAAACTGTAGATTTGTCCTCTGAGTTCTGAAATTTGACGTTCTAATTGAATAATGCGAAATTCTAATTGAGTTGTGGATTGAGCGGGCGTAAAAATTGGCGCAACAGCACTTGCTAAGGCACAAGCCAGACACAAAACAAAGAGTTTCAGAGCGCGATGGCGAATTTTTTTCGGCATAGCTTTAATGATTTAAATTATACCAGTTCTACGATAACAAATCGCCAATATTTTTGGTCTCTATCAGAAGTATGTCTTATGGCAACTAGGAAGGTAGCTATTTTAATGTTTGATGATGTCGAGGTACTAGACTTTGCAGGCCCTTTTGAAGTGTTTTCGGTGACATCACAATTAAGTAAGGGCGAGCGACCTTTTGCAGTCTCTACCGTAGCCGAACATCCGGGTGCTGTCAACGCCCGCAATGGTTTGAGTGTAAATCCTGACTGCACCATTTCCGATTGTCCGCCACCGGATATTTTAATTGTACCGGGAGGACAAGGTACGAGAAAGTTAATCGATAATTCAGCAGTTATTAACTGGATAAAAGAGTGTGCGCTAACAGCAGAATTAGTGCTTTCTGTCTGTACGGGATCACTGCTTTTGGCAAAAGCTGGCTTGTTGGAAGGTTTGGAAGCAACTACCCACCATCAGGCATTGGATTTATTGAAAGAATTAGCGCCCAACACAACTATTATCGAAAATCAGCGATTTGTAGATAACG
This sequence comes from Microcoleus vaginatus PCC 9802, assembly GCA_022701275.1. Classification (NCBI taxonomy): domain Bacteria; kingdom Bacillati; phylum Cyanobacteriota; class Cyanophyceae; order Oscillatoriales; family Microcoleaceae; genus Microcoleus; species Microcoleus vaginatus. The sequence goes on along the minus strand of CP031740.1, from coordinate 2,826,702 downwards.
GCAAAATCATCACTTCTGGGGGAATTGCTGCGGGAATTGATATGTCTTTGCACGTTGTCGGCAAGCTTTTGGGTACAGCACAGGCTGAACAAACAGCCGAGTACATGGAATATAAAATGGGGAATTAGTAATTGGGCATTGGGCCTGGTTAATTGTATAATTGGCGCGTATGGGCGGGTTTTACCAAACATAATTGCCTAAAAAAAACAATTTGGTAAACCCGCCCCGCCCATACACGAAGGATGCTACCGGACGTGATCTCAAGCATCTTCGCCCCAAACTTTTAGTTGTAAATAGACTAATATCAAAGCTAAAGCCATCAGGAAAGTTGCCGCAGCGGCTGCATAGCCAAAATCAAATTGTGAAAAAGCTTGCTCGTAAATATAATAAACTAGCAAATTAGTAGAGTTCAAAGGGCCGCCGCCAGTGATGACGTAAACTTGCTCGAAACTCCGCAGAGTAAAAATAGCAGTAGTGACGGTAGCAAATACTAAAGTCGGTCGCAAACCGGGTAAAGTGATGTACAAAAATTGCTGCCAAGCATTAGCTCCATCCAATTCTGCGGCTTCGTAACGATTGACCGGAATTGCTTGTAAGCCTGCTAAAAATACTACCATATTAAAGCCTAATTGTTTCCAAACACTGAGCAGAATTATCACTGGCATTGCCCAAACTGTGCTACTCAGCCAAGGAATTGGATTTAAGCCGATCGCATTCAGGGCATTATTCACCGGGCCTTCGGTTTGAAACAACCACCGCCAACCCAAGCCAACTGCAACTAAAGAGGTAATCGAGGGAATAAAATAAGCGGTGCGGAGAGCTCCTCGCCAAGCAAACGAGCGATTTAGCAAAACTGCTAAGCCCAATGGAATCACTAAACTGGGAATGACTGTTGCAGTAGTAAAATAGAGCGTATTTTGGAGAATTTGCCAGAAATCCGGGTTTGTGACTAGACGCCAGTAGTTGTTGAAGCCAATCCAACGCACTCCCGACTGGGTAAAGCTGCCGCTGGTAAAGCTGAGGTAAAATAAATAGGCGATCGGCCCAATCAAAAAAGTACCCAGAAACAGCAAAGCTGGGGCCAGGAAAGTCCAAGCTGCGATCGCATCATTATCCAACCAGTTAAAACGCCCAAATTTAATCCGAACCATTGGCTTGTAAATTTTAGCTTTTAGTTTTAAATGGTATCACAATATAGGTCAATATCAAAATGAACCTTCTCGATATATTAGCTCATTTACCCACTATAGAAACTGAAAGGCTCCTGCTCCGAAAAATTACTTTAAACGATGCCAGGGATATGTTTGAGTATGCCTCAAACCCCGCAGTATCCCAATACACAATGTGGTCAACCCACACCTCGATCGAAGACACTAAAGACTTTCTCAAGTCACTTACAAAAATGTACAAAAGACGAGAGCTTGTAGATTGGGGAATTGTCCACAAAGTCGAGAAAAAGTTTATCGGGACTTGCGGATTTGTGGAATGGAGCATGACGCACAGCCGCGCGGAAATTGGCTACGCACTCTCTAGGAGCTATTGGGGCGAAGGATACATGAGCGAGGCTGTTAATGCAGTTATTGAATTCGGCTTTCGGGAGATGTTGCTGAATCGAATTATGGCTCGATGTGAAGTTAACAATATTGCTTCCGCTCGGGTGATGGAAAAAGTGGGGATGCAATTGGAAGGGGTATTGCGACAGCACCTATTTGTCAAAGACAGATATTGGGATCTAAAACTTTATTCGATTCTCAGGGAAGAGTTTTTTGAGAATATTGTAGAATAGGAGTGAATCAGTAGGTCAGCGAAAAAAAATAATATACTTAGGACTTAGGCAATATCTCCATGTAGAGTGCGACCCAGCACACCTTACCCTTTACCTGTATTGTAGAAGACGAGTGAATAGTTTTTATCTTTATGACCAAGAATTTCTTGATGGTACAACCCCCCGGATTTATCCGTGGAATCAATCCAAAATCTAAAATCTAAAATCCTCCAGCCCCCGAATTTATCCGTGGGGTCAATCCAAAATCTAAAATCTAAAATCTAAAATCGAATGACCGCTAATCCAGTATCTGTTAATTCCAATGCCTGCCTGATTTCTCCTGAGATTGGCCAAAGTGCGCTCGCTCCGGCCCATCCTCCATTAAAATTAGGAGTTTTAGCATCAGGAAGCGGCAGCAACTTCGAGGTAATTGCCCAAGCCATCCAAAATCAACAACTCAACGCTCAAATACCAATATTAATTTACAACAACCCCGAAGCCAAAGCCGCAGCCAGAGCCGAAAAATACGGTATTCCATCGATTCTTCTCAATCACCGCGACTGCAAAAGCCGCGAAGAATTAGATACAAAAATTGTCAAAACTTTTCAAGAATATGATGTAGAATGGGTAGTGATGGCGGGTTGGATGCGAATTGTTACCAAAGTTTTGTTTGATGCTTTTCCCGATCGCGTTATTAACATTCACCCCAGCTTATTGCCGAGTTTCCCAGGAATTCGCGCCGTCGAGCAAGCACTGGCAGCTAAGGTTAAAATCACCGGATGTACGGTACATATCGCCCGTTTAGAAGTAGACAGCGGGCCGATTTTAATGCAGGCTGCGGTGCCAGTATTGCCTGATGATACCGCAGAAACACTGCACGCGAGAATTCAGGTGCAAGAGCACAAGATTATGCTCGGTGCGATCGCACTTATTGCCGAATCTAATCAAAAATATTGTGACTAAAAACCTCACCAGTGCCGCATCTGTCACCGAATTGTCCGTCAGCGAATCACCCGAAACAGGCCCGCCGTTGACAGACTCGAATCGCCTGAAATTAATTCTCAAAGAAAGGCTCAAAAGGAGCATCGGCCTCAAGGGAGAATTCTATCTGCCTTGCTTGCCATCGATGCTAGACGACTATCTTAAATTACTCTCAGACTTCTTAAACATTCTCGGACAAAACATCGACGCTGCCCAAGCCGAAAACTTGCGAACATTAATCGCCAACGCCTTAGCAGAAGGATTCAAAAATTCCCCCCACGCTAATCTAATAGTCTCCTATTTTCCCGCTAATTCCCAAAGCGGTTTAGCCGGTGGCATTACTCTGAATACCAAGATTCAAATCGAATCGATGGCCCAGAAATATCATAGCTGGCCGGATATTCGCCCCGAACCTTTATTCGGCAGCCATCCCGATGCCAAAGTCATCGCCATTGCCGCCGAATTAGGCGAACCGGGAAAAGCACCTATTTTAGATGTGGGTGCGGGCCCAGGGCGCAATAGTTTGCCTTTAGCAAGGTTAGGCCATTCCGTGGATGCGATCGAACTAACGCCGATTTTTGCCGAGAAGCTATCAGCAGCAGCAACCGCCGAAAACTTGCCGATAAATGTCACCCAAGGCGACGTTTTAGACCCATTATTGAGAATGAAAACTTATCGGTACAAATTAGCCATTGCTACCGAAGTTCTCTCACACTTCCGCTACCCGGAACAAATTCGTTTGTTCCTGGGCAAAATGTCCGATGCTGTTTTAAGTGGCGGGTTTATATTATTCAGTGCTTTCTTAGCTGTAGAGGGTTACGAACCCGATGAGATGGCAAAACAAATGTCTGAATTGTGTTGGTCTTATCTGATTACCAGACAAGAATTGCAAGCAGCCATAGAGGGTTTGCCGTTAGAAATTATTTCTGATCAATCGGTGATTGAATACGAACAAAAACATTTGCCTGATTCTGCGTGGCCGCCGACACCTTGGTTTGTGAGTTGGGCTAGCGGGCGGGATTTATTTTCTGTGAAACAAACACCGCCGTTAGAGTTGCGGTGGATACTTGTTAAACGCTTGTAGAGAGTAGTAGAGTGCGTCAGAAGATATAGCCAATCCTAAATCATTTGTGAATTTCTTACTCCCTCCCCTTAGTAAGGGGAGGGTTGGGGTGGGGTAAAACATTTACAACTCATTTAGGATTGCTATACTTTCTCAATCCTCGATAAAATAACGCAATCGGACGCACCCTACGACAATTTTTAGGGGTTAAAAATTCACTTCTCAACCTCGGATGCCCGCAATTGTCCGCAGGCTGCATCTGCTTCTAAGCCGCGAGAATACCGCACGCTAACTGCAATTTTCTTTTCCTTCAAAACCGATACAAAACTGTTAATTCGATTGGGAGTCGGTCGCTTATATTCAGCTTCCTGAATCGGATTGTAAGGAATCAAATTGACGTGACACTGAAAACCGCGCAAGTGAGTTGCTAACTCGGCTGCGTGTTCCGGCAAGTCATTCACGCCTGCTAAAAGTACGTATTCAAAACTTAATCTGCGTCCAGTCGATCGCACATATTCGCGACATTCTGCGATTAACTCACCCAAAGGATAAGGGCGGGCGCTAGGAATTAACTCTTCGCGCAATCTTTGATTAGAAGCGTGGAGGCTGACGGCGAGGGTAACTTGCAGTTGATGTTCGGCTAGTTGGCTGATGCGATTGCGAATTCCTACTGTGGAAATGGTGATATTTCGCTGTCCAATTCCTACGTCTTGATTCAAACATTGGACAGCAGCTACAACATTATCGAAATTCAGCAGGGGTTCGCCCATGCCCATAAATACGATGTGGCTGACTCGGCGGCCGAAATCTTGCTGTACTGTCAAGACTTGATCGACGATTTCGTGTTTTTCTAAGTTGCGCTTGAAACCGCCTTTTCCGGTAGCGCAAAAGTCGCAGCCCATCGCGCAGCCAACTTGGGCTGAGACGCAGACAGTAAGCCGTTTATCGGTGGGAATGCCGACTGTTTCAATGATTTGACCGTCTGCCAATTTTAAGAGATATTTTACGGTGGCGTCTGGTGCGACCGATCGATAATGAATGGTCGATCGCCCGATCGGAATTTTAGCAACAGTCTCGCGCCACTGTTTCGAGAATACAGAAATATCAGAGAGCGATCGCGCACCTTTCTCATAAATCCACTGGTACAACTGCTTTCCCCGATAAGCTGGTTGTCCCTGCTGCTGCACCCAGTCCGTTAACTCAGCCAAACTCGCCCCCAGCAAGGGCGGAATTTTACCCGACTCAACAGCCAAAGCAGCAGTCTTGCGAGACTGATTCGCGCCCCTGGAATTACCAGAAGAGTACACCTGAGAAACGGAAGTAGGAGACATAAGTCATCAGAAAATTTAAAGCCACCCTCTATCTTAAAACTTCTCGACCAAAGCTGCCGTTAATCCTCCTGAAGGCACTTATGCAGAAGGCAGAAGGCGGAGTCTCGATCGCCCCTAGCCCCCCTTAATCAGGGAGACTTTAAGAATAATCCGGTTCCCCCCTTTAAAAAGGGGGGGTTAGGGGGCTCTTATTGTGGACTCACAAAGAAAACTCAAGACAGAAATCTGCACAATCAAGAATCCAGTTAATTTTTGGTAAAATTCCCCAAATATTGCGTGTAAATGACCGTAGCCACCTAAAATAAACTCTGGAGTTGGTTAAAGGGTATGCAAATTTGACAGCTTTCCATCACAATTAATGCAACTTTTATGGTGCTAAATATTCTGGCGCTGCCCTTAGCGTTTCAATTTACATCGCCCGGCCCAATTATCTTTCAACTTGGCCCCGTAGCCATCCGCTGGTACGGGCTGTTGATAGCTTCTGCCGTCTTGATTGGGGTCAGTCTGTCCCAATACTTGGCCCAAAAACGCCGCGTCAACCCGGAATTGTTGGGTGATTTGGCAATTTGGCTGGTTCTGGGCGCTATTCCCTGTGCTCGAATTTATTACGTGGCTTTCGAGTGGCAGCAATACGCCCAGAGGCCTGAAGATATTATTGCGATTTGGAAAGGCGGAATTGCGATTCACGGGGCGATTTTGGGTGGCACGATCGCAGCTTTAATTTTTGCGAAAATCCAGCGAGTTTCTTTTTGGCAATTGGCAGATTTAATCGCGCCCTCGGCAATTCTCGGTCAGGCGATCGGACGCTGGGGAAATTTCTTTAACTCGGAAGCTTTTGGCAGTCCTACGGATTTGCCTTGGAAACTCTATATTCCGCCAAACAGCCGCCCGCCCGCCTACGCTAATTTTGAATACTTCCACCCCACATTTCTCTACGAATCTCTGTGGAATTTGACAGTATTTGGGTTGCTTCTGACTTTATTTTTCCGAGATTTGCAGGGCAAAATTCGCTTAAAAACTGGTGCTTTATTTTTGGTTTATATCGCAGCTTACAGTTCCGGTCGAGTCTGGATTGAAGGGTTGCGAACTGATAGTTTGATGTTGGGGCCGCTGCGGACGGCACAAATGGTAAGCTTGACTGGGATTGTTTTAGGCTTGGGTGGGTTAGCTTGGCTTTATTTGCTCGATCGACCTTTGCCCGATGTTGTCTCCCCAAATAGCGATCGGGCAAATATCACTCATAAATCCCCAGAGGATCAATAAAAAACCCCAGAGAGGTTAGTCTCTAGGGTTCAAAACCAGGGTGCATCTACCATCCCTTACTTCCCAGCAAAATAGGTACATCCGGAAGAGTCCGTAAATTTAGCAAATTTTTTAGCAGCAATGAGTTTGACAGAGATTGAAGCCTTAATTCCAAGGGTATACATTGTAGGTGCAGGCCCGGGAGACCCGGATTTGTTGACTGTTAAGGCTCAAAAATTACTGGCTGCGGCTGATGTCATATTATTTGCGGATTCCTTAGTCCCAGAGCAAATTTTGCAGGGGGTGCGCGCGGATGCTGAAGTGATCCAAACTGCGGATAAGACCCTCGAAGAGATTGTACCTTTGATGGTGGAACGAGTGCGCGGCGGAAAAAGCGTCGTCCGCCTCCATTCCGGCGATCCCTGTCTCTACGGGGCTGTCGGCGAACAAATGCAAGCTTTGGCTTCCGAGGGAATTGCTTTTGAGGTAATCCCGGGAATTAGCGCTTTTCAACTTGCCGCAGCTAAACTAAAAATTGAGTTGACAGTTCCGGGAGTTGTGCAGACAATTATTTTGACGCGAATTAGCGGCAGAACAGAAGTACCGGAACGCGAAGAATTGGCGAGTTTAGCGGCTCATCAAGCGAGTTTGTGCCTGTATTTGAGTGCTCGCCATGTCGAACAGGCTCAAGCTAAATTGATGGAACATTACCCATCAGATTTGCCTGTAGCGATTTGTTATCGGTTGGGCTGGCCGGATGAAAAAATTGTGCTAGTTCCCCTTGACAAAATGGCCGTTGCTACGCGCGAAAATAATTTGATCAGAACGACAATGTATGTGATTAGTCCGGCGTTGGGAAAATCAGCAGAAGGGCGATCGCGCTTGTACCATCCAGAGCACGATCGGCTTTTTAGACCCTCGAAGGAAGAAGGAAGAAGGAAGAGGGAAGAAGGAAGAGGGAAGAAGGAGCAATTATGAAATAACCAATTACCAATTCCCAATTCCCAATTCTCAATTCCCCAATCTAAAATCTAAAATCTAAAATCCCCATGACTGATTTAACTCGCAGACAATTTATCACTGTCACCGCATTAAGCGCCGGATTTGCCTTAGCAGTTCATCCTATTGCGGCTGCCGTTATCAATACGGATGCTGCTGGTTTAATAGCAGGTGAGATAAAAATTCCGGTAAAAGACGGCTCAATTCCAGCATACAGAGCCATGCCAGCCAGCGGCAGCAATTTTCCAGTAATTTTAGTAATTCAAGAAATCTTCGGAGTTCACGCCCACCTTCAAGATATTTGCCGCCGTTTTGCAAAATTAGGTTATTTAGCGATCGCCCCAGAAATGTTTGCCCGTCAAGGTGATGTTTCTAAACTCACCGAGGTTCAAGAAATTATTAGTAAAGTTGTCTCGAAAGTTCCTGACGCTCAAGTTATGTCTGATTTAGATGCTACCCTAGAGTGGGCACAAAAGTCAGGAAAAGGCAATACTAATAAGTTGGGAATTACAGGATTTTGCTGGGGTGGCAGAATTGTTTGGCTGTACTCTTCCCACAACCCTAAAGTCACAGCGGGAGTTGCTTGGTACGGGCGTGTGGTTGGCAATTCTACGGATTTAACTCCCAAACAGCCGATCGACATTGCAGCAAGTTTGAAAGTGCCCGTATTGGGTCTTTACGGTGGCAAAGACCAGTCAATTCCCAACGATACAGTCGAGAAAATGCAGCAAGTTCTCAAAACTGGCAGCAGCGGTTCCGAAATTGTGCTTTATCCAGATGCGCCGCACGGTTTTAACGCCGACTATCGCCCCAGTTACCGGGAAAAAGAAGCTGAGGATGCTTGGAAACGGATGCAAGATTGGTTTAAAAAGTATGGAGTTTCATAGTAGTTGTGAGTTGTTAATTTTGACTTAAAACAGGTGTCAAGTTTGGGATCGAAAAAGGCAATATTAGCGAATAGCCCTTAAGACAGTTGGGTTTGGGGGCGCGACATTGGTAAACTGGGCGGTGTAGAATTATCGATCGAACAGGTAAGCCCGTGCTAGACGAACAAGCTAAAAAGACCATCTTGCGGAAAATCCCTCACGGATTGTACATCTGCGGTGTCAAAGACGGGGAGGAAGTCAACGGTTTCACCGCTAGCTGGGTGATGCAATCTTCCTTTACCCCTCCCTTAGTTGTCAACTGCGTCAAGCAAGACTCCAAATCCCACGGCATGATCAAAGCCAGCGGTGTCTTTGCTTTGAGTTTCCTAGAAGCAGGGCAAAAAGAGTTAGCCCAGAAATTCTTCAAGCAGCAGCGCCGCGTTGGCAATAAATTTGAGGATGTAGAATTTTATCCCGGCGCGGAAACTGGTTGTCCGATTATCTCGGATTCTCTCGGTTACGTCGAGTGCAAAGTTGTCGGTGCTGTGGAACACGGGGATCACACGGTTTATGTGGGAGAAGTTTTGGCAGCCGGCGTCCACCGAGAAGGCAATCCGTTGCTGCTAGAAAGCACGGGTTGGAATTACGGCGGCTAAAGACTTGGCAGTTGGCAGTTGTTAGTAAAAAAAACTAACACTGAGAAACCCGGTTTCTTTAAAAGTCCGGGTTTCTGAATACTAAACAAATTTTTAAGTTGAATTAGAGCGACCTATTTATTACTTGCGAGAGTTAGGCGTTCCATAACTAATAAAAAATCGGCGACAATTCTGTCAGCGTTGTCGGGAGTTAAAATTGGTACGTGGATGAAAATACATTTAGCGGCTATTTGAGAATCGCAAATATGTTTTAAAACCGCATAATATAGGGCTTCGCATACAAATTTTCCGGCTTCGTGACTGATTTCTGTGGCAGCTAAATCAGCAACTAGCGGTTCGAGATTAACTGCGGTTTTCCGAATGTCGCTATCGCAACAAGCGCCAGATTCTACGGTTAATTTTTGCCGACTTTCGGCCATGCCGCAGCAGATAATAGTATCGGGTTGGAGTTGGTTGATTTGGGCGATCGCTAAATTAGGTGCTAGCTGAAAATCTACTGGCAGTTTCCTCAAAAAAGTCAGGGAATCAGGCAAAGATTTGATTTGGGAAATCTTGGCTAATAAGTCGTCCGAAGAGTTGGATGGCTGATAGGGAAGCCAAGTATCAAATGAGGTTAGCAGGATTTTCGCCGTCATATTTGTGCAATAATACTGATATTGATAATATAAGGCAAGTAAGTCAATGTCTGTCATTGCAGTAGTAGACTATGACATGGGCAATCTGCACTCAGTCTGTAAAGGCTTGGAAAATGTGGGTGCAGTGCCAAAAATTACAGATTCTCCTGCTATAATCGAGCAGGCTGATGCGGTGGTTTTGCCGGGAGTTGGTTCGTTTGATCCGGCAATGCAGAATTTAAGATCGCGCAATTTGATAGAACCGATAAAAAGTGCGATCGCCTCGGGAAAACCTTTTTTAGGCATTTGTTTGGGTTTGCAAATTCTGTTTGAAAGTTCCGAAGAAGGCGTAGAACCGGGATTGGGCGTTATTGCGGGAAAAGTGCGCCGATTTCGGTCGGAACCGGGTTTGACAATTCCGCACATGGGATGGAATCAATTGGAACTTACTCAGCAGAATTTGCCGCTGTGGCAAAATTTACCGTCTGATCCTTGGGTTTATTTCGTGCATTCTTATTATGTCGATCCGGTTGATTGGGAAGTGCGATCGGCAATGGTGAGTCACGGCAGTCAAAACGTGACGGCGGCTATAGCTAAAGACAATTTGATGGCCGTGCAATTTCACCCGGAAAAGTCTTCGAGTACGGGATTGCAAATGCTGTCAAATTTTGTCAGTCTGGTGAGGGAAAAAGTACCCGCTTAGGTGGCATGAGTCTGGAAAAACCCGGTAGATTGCCGAAACCGGGTTTGACATTTTTAAAAGTCTTCTTCCTTCTTCCTTCTTCCTTCTTCCTTCTTCCTTCTTCCTTCTTCCTTCTTCCTTCTTCCTTCTTCCTTCTTCCTTCTTCCTTCTTCCTAAATGAGCCTGAGAATCTGTGGCAACCGCCAAATAAAAACTCTGCCGGGACTCGCAACTCGCCCTACACCTTCGCGAGTCAGAGAAGCTTTATTTAATATTTGGCAAGGGACGATCGCAGATTGCAGATGGCTTGACATTTGTACCGGCAGCGGTTCGATGGGTGCAGAAGCTTTGTGTCGTCAAGCCGCGAGTGTCACTGGCATCGAACAGTCGGCGAAAGCTTGTGCGATTATCCGCGAAAACTGGGAGCAAGTAGCAGACTCGTCCCAAACATTCCAAATACTGCGGGGAAACGCGACGGCGAAGTTGGCAACACTAGCGGGGCAGCAGTTCGATCGCATTTACTTCGATCCGCCCTACGCCAGCGACTTGTACGAACCTGTGTTAAACACGATCGCCAGCCAAGAAATGCTAGCACCAAACGGCGAAATCGCGATCGAACACAGCCCGGAGCGATCGGCACAAGCGATTTCCGGCCTAGAAATTTGCCGCCACAAAGTCTACGGCAATACAGCATTAACCTTCTACACACGCAGTGCCTGACAGGCTCAAACAGCAGCAGCGTCATTCCTCGACGCAGAAAGAAACCGGGTTTCATGGCGTTGGCGCGCCCGGGACTAAAAGTTTTTCCCTTGGGTACAATACAAATTTTTCCGATGAAGTTAAGCTTTGTGCGTAGGTTGTCACAGCAAGTTGCTTGAGCAATCGACGAAATAAATGGAGTTTACGCTGAAAATAAAGACTTTCAGTTGTAACATGAACCCAAAGTGTGAGTGTGAATATTCCTAAAGGAGTGAATATGGTTCAGACACCTTCGCGCCCTCGTGGCAGCGAGTTTCCGGCTGTTAACTCGGTACAGCCAGCCAAACTGGATACGATTCTGCTGGGAAATAGCCTCTCCCTGCCAAATACCAAACTCTTCGGCACAGACGGCATTCGCGGGAAAGTTGGAGAATTGCTGAATGCACCCCTAGCCCTGCAAGTGGGCTTCTGGGCTGGACAAGTTCTACGGCAACATTCCCCCAACCAGGGGCCTGTGATTTTGGGGCAAGACAGCAGGAATTCCAGCGATATGCTGGCAATGGCACTGTCAGCAGGTTTGACGGCCGCCGGTTTGGAAGTGTGGAATTTGGGATTGTGTCCCACTCCCTGCGTTGCTTATCTGGCAAGCGTTTCGGAGTCGGTTGGCGGAGTGATGATTTCGGCTTCTCACAATCCCCCAGAAGACAACGGCATTAAGTTTTTTGACTCAAACGGCTCAAAGCTGTCGCAGCAGTTGCAGGAACAAATCGAAGCGGGAATCCGGGGGGCAAAGGTTCCGGTTGCTAGCTTGGGTTGGGGACACCACTACCATCGGTCTGAGTTGGTTAAAGATTATGCCACTTCGCTCTGTGATTCGCTGCAACAGATGAATTTGGAGGGAATGCGGATTGTTTTGGATTTGGCTTGGGGGGCGGCCGCGGGTTTGGGGCCGGCGGTGTTCGCGCAAATGGGGGCGGATGTGATCTGTTTGCACGACTCTCCTGATGGATCTCGCATTAATGTTAACTGCGGTTCTACTCATCTAGACAGTTTGCAAGCGGCAGTTTTGGAACACAATGCCGATTTGGGATTTGCTTTTGACGGCGATGCCGATCGAGTTTTGTGTGTTGACAACCAAGGTCGAACGATTGACGGCGATTACATTCTTTATCTGTGGGGCCGACAGTTGCGCGACTCCCAACAGTTACCCTCCAATTTAATTATTTCTACTGTAATGGCTAACCTCGGCTTCGAGCGAGCTTGGGAAGAATTGGGGGGCAAACTAACTAGAACCGACGTGGGAGATCAGTACGTTCACGCTGAAATGCAGCGCACCGGTGCGATGTTGGGCGGCGAACAGTCGGGCCACATTCTTTGTCCGCATTACGGTGTCAGCGGCGACGGTTTGCTGACAGCTTTGCATTTGGCTTCGCTGGTGCGCCAGTCCGGGCAATCTTTGGCACAATTGGTAAGTGGCAGTTTCCAAACTTATCCGCAGTTGCTGCGAAATATTCGGGTGGACGATCGCGAAAAACGCCTGAAATGGCACGAGTGCGAGGCAATGCAAAATGCGATCGAACGTGCTACAACAGCAATGGGCGAACAGGGACGGGTTTTGGTTCGCGCTTCTGGCACTGAACCGCTAATTCGAGTTATGGTGGAAGCTGCCAGCGCCGAATTGGCTAATTTCTGGACTGAAAATTTAGTTTTAGCCGTTCAGCAACACATAGCTATCTGATGGAAATGGGGAATTAATCTGGAGGAAGAAGGAAGAAGGAAGAAGGAAGAAGGAAGAAGGAAGAAGGAAGAAGCCTCTAGATAAATATAGGGGCTATTGAAACCAATTTCTCATTCTTTATTCCCTCTTGCTTATTCCCTCTCTCCTAAATAACTAAATCCTTCTTTCTTCATTTCCCCATTTCTGATTGTATGAACACCAAATCAATTCAAAATGGGCGGCTGCATCTAATTTCGTTAAAATTTTTAATTGTCGTCCTATTAATAACGGGGATATTTTTTCGCTTTACTAACCTGGATCGCAAAGTCTACTCGTTCGACGAATCTATTACCTCGCTGCGAATTTCTGGCTACACTTGGACGGAAATGGTGCAGCAAGATTTTCAAGGCAAAACAATTAGCGCCGCAGATTTGCAGCGGAAATACCAGCAGATAAATCCCGAAAAAACTTGGTGGGATACTGTTAAAGGTTTAGCTACAGAAGAACCCCAACTATCGCCGTTGTATTTTATTTTAGCCCGGTTTTGGGTGCAGTTGTTCGGCCCGCAAGTGGCGACTGTCAGAAGTCTTTCAGCTTTGATTAGTTTGTTAGTTTTCCCCAGCATTTATTGGCTGTGCTGGGAATTATTTGGCTCTGCGTCTGTGGGATGGATGGCTGTTACAATCGTTGCTGTTTCACCCTTTCACGTCTTATACGCGCAAGAGGCAAGACCCTACATGATGTTTGCAGTCCTCGTCTTTCTGTCGAATGCAATTCTGTTGCGGGCGATCGCCCTACAAAATTCTCCGAAAACATCTAAATTGAGTAAGACTGTTTGGTCTATTTATGCGATCGCCCTGACTTTTGGACTTTATTCTAGTTTATTATTTTTTTTAGTAGTATGCGCCCACGGCATCTATGTAATTATCACAGAAAATTGGCGTTTTAGTAAAACATTAATTGCTTATTTACTAGCTTTAGCGGCAGCAATAATTATTTTTGCTCCTTGGATTTGGATCTTACTTTATAACTCGGAAAAAATTGAGGCAACACTAGGCTTTCCCCGCTTTTTCATGCCTTTGATGTCTTCACTTAAACCTTTAACTCTCATCACCTGCCGAATGTTTATCGACACGCATTCGGCGGGCGGAATTATCAAATTTGGTTCGAGCAATATTGCTACAGATTTAATCAGACTGATTGTAGTGGCCGTATTGCTGTTAGCGATCGCACATTCAATATACTCGCTCTGCCACTCAACTCCCAAACGAGTTTGGCTGTTTGTATTGACAGCGATCGGAATTACAGCGATAGTATTGATAGCAGTGCGAGGCGTTGCCGCTCGCTATCTGGTTCCCTATATTTTAGCAATCCAGATAGCTGTTGCCTATCTATTCACCGCTAAAATTGCAGTCGCCACCAATCCCCGACAACAAAAGCTGTGGCAGCTCGGTTTAATAGCGCTAATATCGAGTGGAATAGTTTCTTGTGGGGTCAGCTCACAGTCGCAACTTTGGTGGAACAAGTATCCTTCTAGCACTAAATATAATCCGCAACTAGCGGCGATTGTCAATCAAGCGGAAAAACCTTTAGTAATAACTCACGGAGGCAACAACATCACAGGAAAAATACTGTCTGTCAGCTATCTCCTGAAGCCGCAAGTACAGCTTTTGCTGGCAGTTAAACCCGAACAAGTAAAAATTCCTGATGGTTTTAGCGATGTATTTCTCTACCGAGCTACAGAAGCATTGCACTTTGAACTAGAAAAAGTGCAAAAATATAAAATCACACCAATTTACAAACCGGGTGATGTCTGGCTTTGGCGTGTAGAGAAATAAGGAAAGTGGCAACTGCACATGATGATTTCTGTTGTGATACCCACATACAACCGCGAGCAACCTCTGCGAGAGACATTGGCTGAGGTGATTCGGCAAAATTACCCGAATTTTGAAGTGCTGGTAATCGATCAAACTCGCACCCACCAATCAGAAACTCAAGTTTATTTAGAGGAATTGGCAAATGCTGGCAAAATTCGGTGGTTTCGGGTAGATTGGGCAAGTTTGCCGGCTGCTCGAAATTATGCAGTGCGACGCGCAGGTGGAGAGATTATTTTATTTATTGATGATGATGTACAATTGCCAGAGGGTTTTTTGGCTGCTCACGCTGACAACTATTTAGAAAAACCCGATGTGGGATGTGTGGCGGGTCGGGTTTTTGACAGAATGAAACTAGATAATTCTGGGGGGGATTTGGCGATCGAATATTTGCCCTCAGAAGCGATGGATGCGGGCATTGCCTGGTATTTTATCGATTTGGTGCATACAGTCAAACCGCAGCAGGTGCTCTCGGCTAGAGGCTGCAATATGTCATTTCGCCGGCAGGTTTTTGCTGAATGGGGGCTGAGGTTTGACGAGCGGTTTGCAGGGAGTGCAGTGCGGGAGGAGTCGGATTTTTGTTTGAGATTGCGATCGACGGGCATGAAAATTTGGTACGATCCCAATGCGTGTTTAGTTCACTTGGGGGAAGAGAGCGGCGGATGTCACGATGTCAGCACGCGATCGCTCGAATATCAAATCACATTTTATCACAATCACTTTCTAATGGGATTGAAAAATTTAACAGCCTTTCAATGCCTGCGATTTTTTGCCAAACTCTTTGATTGCCACGTTTTGGGAAATCCGCCTTGTTATAAAAGCCACTCGCCCATTAAAATTATAACTAGATTTGCTTTTTATATGTTTGGTTTTCTCAGTGCTATAAATACACTAATTCAATCTCTGTGGAATGATGGACAAATTTACAGCCATCAAGACAACATTAACGCTGAATAATTCCCTATTCCTTCCCCCTTTCCCTAAATGAGAATTCTCGTTGCCAGTCACACCTATATTGTGGACATTAACCGGGAAAAATTCAAGATATTAGCAAGCCTACAACCCGATATTGAAGTAACAGTTGTAGTGCCGCAGCGTTGGAAACCCGGAGGGGTTCAAAATAAAATTATAGAAACGGAATTTTATCAAAAGGGTTCCTTTAAAGTAATCCCTGTCTCCAACTTTAGTCAAAATAATCAAGGATTGCTAAGCTTTGGTTTGGATTTAATTAAAGTTTTGCAAAACTTTAGACCCCAGATAATCCAAGTTGAACAAGGTTCAAAATCCCTTGCTTGCGCTCAATTAATTTTATTAAATAAACTGCTTAAATTAAAAGCCAAAAATATACTATTTACTTGGTGGAATCTGCCTTATCAATTGAATTGGCCTGTTTCACTTTTAGAAAATTACAATCTTCAGCACACCGACGGAATTATTGCAGGCAACCTAGATGGAGCTAAAATTTTGCGGCAGCGGGGGTATCAAGGTGCGGTAAAAGTAATGCCACAACTGGGAGTAGATGAAACTTTGTTTCGCCGCACTGGTAAAGACGCTGATTTATCCAGTCAATTCGGCATTGAGCCGACCGATTTTGTGGTAGGATTTGTAGGGCGATTTGTCGAAGAAAAAGGACTGTTAACTTTAGCTGAAGCTTTGGCAGGGTTGAAAAAAAGCTCTTGGAAGTGGCTGTTAGTAGGACAAGGAAAATTGCGGACGCGCCTTGCCGAAAAATGTATTGAATGGGGAATCAGCGACCGAATAATCTGGGTAGAAAGCGTTTCCCACGAGGAAATCCCCCCCTACATTAACTTAATGAACTGTTTGGTATTGCCCTCGCAAACGAGCTATAAATTCAAAACTTTGACCACTGTGGGCTGGAAAGAACAATTCGGTCACGTTTTAATTGAAGCGATGGCCTGTAAAATTCCGGTTATTGGTTCCGACTGCGGGGAAATTCCCCATGTCATCGGGGATGCGGGGTTAGTATTCCCCGAGGGAAATGCAGGGGTTTTGCGCGAGTGTTTGCAGCAATTGATGGAGCGGCGGCAGTTGGCGGCTGATTTGGGCGATCGGGGTTATCATAGAGCGATGAGCAATTATACCAATCAAGCTTTAGCTGAGCAGTTGTTGGAATTTTACAAAGAATTGTTGTAACTTTTAGCAGTATAATGCAAGTGTTAAATAAAAGTTGTAGTAAATGTCTATTCCTTCCGACCTACGCTCTTTGGTTGACGAACTCTACCAGGTACTACACGAGACCGAACGCCAAGCAACGCAGGGACTTTTTGCACTTAGAAGAGCAATGTCTCTTTTTCCAGAAAATGAAATACTGATGCAATACTTTTCTTCGATCAGTAATTTTCAATTCTGCGTATCAGGTGTTCGCTTACAAGCAGAGCACATTGTGGGCAATGTATTGATGGCTAGTGTGCCCGATGAAGATGTTCAAAAAGCAGGAGATTATTTAGCAGCATTGCTACGTATGGCTCCTGAAGCGAGAATTATGATAGACCAAGTAATTGAGAGATTAGAAGCATTACCATGAAACAATTACCAGATGAAAGCCAACTGCTGGCAATCCTTGAAATTGTGAAAGCTGCGGAAGCCAAAGCCAGTGAAATGTATGAATTTTCCAAGACAATGGCTCACAATACCCAAATTACAGCGACAAAGAGAGAGGAAGCGGAACAGCTAGACGGGCAGCCTTTTCCAGATAATTAAATTTGTCATGGGAGATGTTGATATTTTGATTGAAAGAACTATCCCCCATGCGAATTCTCCAAATTATCCCCTCGATTTCCCTCGTCTACGGCGGGCCAAGTCAAATGGTGCTGGGACTTTCTGCGGCCCTCGCTTCCCGAGGTATTGATCTCACCATTATCACCACAGATTCTAACGGAGATATCGGTCAACATCCCTTAGATGTCCCTCTAAATCAACCAATACAACAAAACGGCTATCAGATTATTTATTTCCGCTGTTATCCCTGGCGCAGATATAAATTTTCATTCTCGTTATTGCAGTGGTTGAATGAAAATGCGCGACAATTTGACCTGGCCCACATTCACGCTCTTTTCTCACCAGTAACTACCCTCGCTGCTACAATTGCTAGATATCGCCACTTACCGTATATTATCCGTCCCTGCGGTATGCTTGACCCCGCAGATTTGCAGAAAAAAAAGCGCTTAAAACAGATTTATGCAGCAGTTTTAGAACGCCCTAATTTAGCAGGGGCGGCCGCCATTCATTTCACAAGTAAAGAAGAGGCTAAAATCTCAGAAAGATTTGGTTTGAACTGCACAGGCAAGATGCCTGTGCCACGGGATTTGGACTTCCCAGGCAAGATGCCTGGGCCACTGGATCTGGTGATTCCATTGGGGGTGACAGCAGGTTTGTTTCCTAAGAGATTGCCAGAATCTCAAGTGCCAATCATCTTATTTATGTCGCGAATTGAACCTAAAAAAGGGCTTGATTTGCTAATTACAGCATTAGAAAGTATTTTGGCATCGGGAATAAATTTTAAGTTTATTTTAGCGGGTTCAAATCCCCAAGATGCTGGTTATGAAACAAGAATTAAAGTACAAATTCAGAATTCAATCTTAGCACAATACACAACAATAACTGGCTTTGTGAGCGGCGATTTAAAAAGTGAACTGTTGACAAACGCCGACTTATTTGTCTTGCCTTCTTATTACGAAAACTTTGGCATTGCTGTAGCAGAAGCGATGGCAGCGGGTGTACCTGTCGCCATTTCCGATCGCATACATATTGCCGAAGACATACAGCAAGCAGAAGCTGGTTGGGTGGGGCCTTTGGAAGTAGGGGCGATCGCCAATTCAATTAAATCTGCCCTTCTGAATCCACAGGAACGCCAACGGCGGGGATTGAACGGCAAAGAGTATGCCAAAAAGCATTATAACTGGGATGCGATCGCCCAGCAAACCATCGATGCTTACCAGCAGATTTTGTCATCTATAGCAGAAGGAAGAAGGAATAAGGAATAAGGAATAAGGAAGAAGGAATAAAATCCATCGTTTCAGCCATTAACAACCTCCTAACCCTCTTGGCGCTTGCTATATTGACTAATGCCACAGCGGTTTACCTTCTGCTTCTTCGCCTGCTGCGAGTTCTTGTACTGCTGCTATCAGAATTTGCAGGCGAGATTTTTTCAACGCTGCTATTGCTTTTAATATTAGTAGAGTCAGAGTTTGAGGCATCAATCGCCGATTTTCTTCTAATTATAATCGGAACATTAAGAGAGCGACCGCAGGGTCGGCCGAAGGAGTCTATTTTCCTTCGATAATCGCAGATTGCAGCCTCTGCAATGGGTTCTTGACAATCATTAATAAAGCTTTGTGCTAATTGGTAATTCTTGCCGTCTCCCTGCTTTGAGAAAAGTTCTCCAGCTTGGTTGAAATCTGCTACTGCTTGCGATTTAGTTCCCAACATACAGCGAATAGCACCTCGTTCCAAATAAGCCAAACCATAATTAGGATTAACGCGAATAGCTTGTTCGTAATCGGCGATCGCCTTTTGTTTGTTTCCCAATTCATAGTATGCTTGACCGCGACCGAAATAAGCTTCTGCCAAGTTAGGATTAAATTGCAGCGCTCGATCGTAATTGTAAATTGCCTGCTGCTTGTTTCCCTGTTGGCCAGTAGCAATTCCCAATCCGAGGTAAGCTTGAGGTATATTCGGATTCAGCGCTAAAGCCTGAGTAAAATTGGCGATCGCCCCCGGAACATCGCCCTTCTGAACTTTCAAAGAACCTTGGTTGCTAAAATTTGCAGCTTTTTGAGCGATCGCCACTCTTTGACTGATAAGAGCGCGATTGGCCCGGTAATTAGATAACTTATTTTGAGCTAGATTATAAACAGGTGTACGTGAATCGATCGCTTCTAAAAGTGCGATCGCCTGTTGCCATTTACTTTGCGACTGATGCCAAACTTCTATCGGATGAGGCGGTTTTTGCACAACCACAGCAGCTTCCATCGCCAATTTTTGAGCCGTTGCTAGACTTTCTGCCGCCTGTAAGTTTTGCTCTACAGGAACCAAACTCGGGCGCAGTTGCAGCAAATCAGCTCTAGCTTGTTGATACCCAAAGCCGGGTAAGTTAGGAATTTTCTCTAAATTGGCGATCGTTTCTTTAAGTCGTTTATCGAAACTTCTGAGTAAATTGACATCCGTGACTTTCTCTGCATTCTGCGTTTCAACGACCAGTATTTGCGCTTGCTTGAGCGTTTCATTTCCCGATCGCATAAAGGCGCTCATCCCTGCACCTGCCCCCAACATCAAAACCCCTAAACTTGCTAATAAAGCTGCGGGTATTTTGCGGCTTCGCGAGTTATTAACTTGATTGTTAATTCGTGATGGCTGTACCCTTCGAGTCTGACGAGATTGTTCCGCTTCCGGTTCGGGCTCCACCTCCAACTCCCAAGCCGGTAACTGCAAATCATCTGCTGCTGTTCCCGCTGCCAACTCGTGAGTAATTGGAGAAATATTATTGCTATTTCCGCTGTCATACTTGTCAACCAAACTCTGCAATCCTGCTTGATATCCTTCTCCTACTGCCTGAAATCTCCATTCTCCATTCTTTCTATACAAACGACCAAACTCTACAGCAGTCTCTCGCGAAAAATTCTCTTTTAATTCATAGCGAACCAGTTCGCTTCCCGTATCCAAATTGGTAATTTTGATAAAACTATTTTTGATATTGCTAAAATTTGCCTTTATTTTATCTGCTTCGTGAATAGTGACCGCAAAAGTTATTTCCTCAATTTCAGCATTAATTTTCTCTAAAATAACGCCGTAAATAGTCTTCTTTTCTTGACCTCGGTTGTTTTTGTCAGGAATCGATTGCAGTACCGAACCGTCACAGGATTGAAGATTATTATAAAAGATAAAATATTTATCGTTAGGTAGTTTGCCGTCAGCACTTAGCATAAAAGCAGAGACATCAATCTCATAGCTTTGTCCTGCCTCTGTCACCTGCCAACCGAGGGCGATCGCCATTTTTTTCAAACCGGGCGCTTCTTTAGAAAGATTAAATCTCTCACCCTTACTTAATTGCATTGCCATCTGCTTATTTGTTAAACATCAAACTTTATAGTGTTCATGTTAATATTAAGTCCCCGGATAATTTTTGCTCTTCAATAAAACTTAATATTTTGCTTTTAATAGCGGGCTTGATTAAAAATATGTGCTGCCTGTATCTGAAATTTATTGATATTTACTTAAGTACAATTACGTAATTAAAAACCTGCCTTTCTCCCAAAGCGGTTTCTACAATTGAACTTAATTTGACCCTACTTTTGAGCATTTTCAGAACTAGGTAACAAGGTAACAAATTTACCAAAAGCTCCAGACGAGACTGTTCCGCTTCCGGTTGTGACTCTACCTCCAACTCCCCAGCCGACAACTGCCAATCATCTGCTGTTCCCCTTGCCAACTCGTGAGTAATGGGAGCAATTTTATTATTATTTTAGCTGCAATACTTATCCACAAAACTCTGCAATCCTGCCTGATATCCTGCTCCTACCGCTTGAAATCTCCACTCTCCATTCTTTCTATACAAGCGACCAAATTCTACAGCAGTCTCTCGCGAAAAATTCTCTTTTAATTCATAACGAACAAGTTCGTTTTCTGTATCCAAATTGTAAATTTTGATAAAAGCATTTTTGATATTGCTAAAATTTGCATTAATTTTTTCTGCTTCGTCAATAGTGACAACAAAAGTTATTTCCTCAATTTCAGGATTAACTCTTTTTAAGATAACGCCGTAAATCGTTTTATTCTCTTGACTTCGGTTGTTTTTATCCCGAATCAATTGCAGTACCGAACTGTCACCGGATTGCAGATTATTGTAAAAGATAAAATATTTATCGTTAGGGATTTTGCCGTCAGCACCTAGCATAAAGGCAGAGACATCAATCTCGTAGCTTTCTCCTGCCCCTGTCACCTGCCAACCTAGGGCGATCGCCATTTTTTTTAAACCGGGCGCTTCTTTAGAGATATTAAATCTCTCACCCTTACTTAATTGCATTGCCATCTGCTTATTTGTTAAACATCAAACTTTATAGCGTTTATGTTAATATTAAGTGGCACAATAACTTTTCTTCTTTAATAAAACTTAATATTTTGTCTCTAATAGCGGGCCTCATTAAAAATATGTGCTACCGCTCTCCGAATTTATTGAGATTAACTGAGAGAGAATTACGTAAGCAAAAACCGGGCTTTCTACAAAACCCGGTTTCAACAATTGAACTTAATTTGACTCTAATTTTGAGCATTTTCCGAACTAGGTGGCAGCGTCACAAAGTTACCAAAAGCTCCAACCGTTTGATAGCTTTTTTTGCCTAATTCAGTTGTGTAAATACTGACCACACCTAAATTTTGACGCTGCGTTGTATTGTCGAGCAAGCTTTCGATCGTGTCCCGCTGCGAAGTCAGCAAATTCTTGCAACTGCCGATCAAAGTATCTGTAATGCCGCTCAAAGCTTTCGGAACCCGAGAATCTTTGCACACAGTGCTTTCCAACTCGGTTTGGAGTACGCCGGAAGCATAAGTTAGATATTTGTCTCTCCCAGGATTTGTAAATGCCATGCCGGCGGCCAGAAGAGTCAGAGCCATCGCGACTTTTCCCACATTGCCGAAAAAATTAGAAGTTGGCTTGTTAGTATTCATTGCGTTATCAATAATCATTTTTTTTAGCCCCGTTGATTTATAAGCTTCTCTTGATTTAAACTACACCTCCTCAGAAACAGATTTCCGAAAGGAGGGGACAGTTTTTAGATTGGAGGCCAGTTGCGAGTAAGTCTCTCACTGGTTTACCTTCCTTTTACGTTTCTCCCTCCCTCAAATCCGGTAAATCTTCAACAAAACATTTAGCTGGTTCCCAGGCACAGCCTGGGGACGAGGAAACTTAGTTTCGCTTTGATTTTTGCCGATCGATCTCCCGCTGCAACTCTTCAATCTGACGGCGCAAAGCCTCCGTCTCACTGTTAGGCGTTTGCGACTTCACATCAACCGCACCCTCGGATACCGCCCGCTTGTAGTTCCCCAGCTTAATTTGGCGGTATTCCTCGGAACTGGCCCAGTCTCGCAAATACCTCAGCCGTTCCACCGGGAAAGGGTGACTCAGCATCACGCCTTGCCCGCCGTTGTAAAGTAAAAATTTATACACTTGGTTGAGATTGTCTCGATCGAGCTCTTGATAGTTGTCAGACTGGCGGATAAATTCTTGCAAACTGCATTGGTCAGCATATTTACTGCTAACTCCCGCCAGTTGCATCATCGTCTTCATCACACTGTTCAAGTCATCCGTCACCAACAAAGCCGCCCGATCCGCCGACAATTCAGCCTTGCGCCGCCACTCGTAAAAAGCGAAAATTAAACCGCTACCGACCATATTTCCTAAACCGAAAGTCATCTCGCCAATTGTCGATGCGACGCTCATCGCCCACATCGCCATTTGATTTAAAGTTGGATGGCCGCATTTAATGTGTCCCAACTCGTGAGCCAAGACTACCCGCAGTTCCGCCTCGTCCAACAAGTCTAAAAGACCAGTGTTTAATACTACATAAGGCTGGGTTTTTCCCAGGGCATAGCTGTTAACTGAGGGATTCTGAGAAACAAACAAACCTGGTTCTGGGAAAACATCTAAAGCCTGCACGCACTCGCGAAATATATGATAAATGCTGGCATATTGGCGTGGACCGACTTGAATGCTATTTCCCATTAGGTAAACGAATTGCGGTCGTTCGTAGACAAATTCTACAAATTTGCTGGCAATTAAGTCAAATCCAGGCACGCTCCGCAATGCTGCCTCGGCTTGGCGATCGAGGGGATGCTGAAAAGCTTCGCTAGAAATTCCAGTATAAGTAGGCATGGTTGTTGCAAAAATTACATCTAAAATATTTCAGTGTTGCAGATCGCTGCTGGTGCTAGCTGGCGCCTGACTTATCAATGTTATCGCGACAAATATTGAACTGTTGTGGAACAGGCATCTTGCCTGTTCAAATTAGCGTTAAAATTGTGATTCTGGTACAGGCGCGATCGACAAACATCTTTCACAGTGCCTGTGTATCGCCTCACCCAAAAATTGGAACGTGCAAAAATGGCTATCCTGCGACTCGAAAACGGTACAACCTACACTCAACAAAGCGACATTACCCGAGAACTCGCTTCCTTAAACATACAACTCAACCGCTGGCCGGTGGGTGACAGCGCTGAAATTCAAAATTTGTTAGCTAAAGATGCTCTTGACGACACTCAAAAAGAGCAAGTGTTGCAAGCCCTCGACGGCTACTTTCAACAGTTGTCGGAAAGTGCAGGCTATCAGGATCGCGACTTAATCGTACTGCACCCAGACATTCCCAACCTCGACACCATGCTGTCCAAATTCAGCAAGTGTCACATCCACGCCGATGATGAAGTCCGCTATATCGTAGCAGGCGAGGGCATTTTCGGCTTCGTGCGACCTGACGGCAGCCAAGTCGAACTCACAGTGCAGCCGGAAGAATTTATCAACGTGCCGGCGAATACAGAACACTGGTTTTATTTGACAGCAGCCCGGAAAGTTAAAGCGGTGCGCTATTTTACCACCAAAGAAGGCTGGACGCCGGAGTATACCGATACGGAAATTCGATCGCGTTTAGCTGCTGTTTGAACAGTTGACAGTTGAGAGTTGACGGTTGACGGCAATCTTCAAATCATCTAAAAATCCTCAAATCCAGCCTCAAATGTTGTGGTTTGAAGATTGCAAAATACTCAAAGCAACTGCCTCCGCCACCTTAATCCCATCAATCCCCGCCGACAGGATTCCACCCGCATATCCTGCACCTTCCCCAGCAGGATAAAGACCTTCTGTATTCAAACTCTGATAATCATCTTTGCGTTTAATCCGAATTGGTGAAGAAGTGCGCGTTTCCACCCCAGTCAAAACCGCATCATCCATCGCAAATCCTTTAATCTGTTTGTCAAAAGCCGGAAGTGCTTCGCGGATAGCTGCGATCGCATAATCTGGCAAACTTGGGCTCAAATCAGTCATCACAACTCCCGGCGTATAAGACGGCTGCACACTGCCTAGCGCCGTGGAAGGGCGATTCGCCAAAAAATCACCCACAAGCTGCCCAGGGGCGTTGTAAGTGCCACCACCTAACTCAAATGCCCGTTCTTCTAGGCGACGTTGAAACTCAATTCCGGCTAAGGGATGACCCGGATAATCCTCCGGCGTGATACCCACCACAATCCCGCTGTTAGCATTGCGTTCATTGCGAGAATATTGACTCATCCCATTAGTGACAAGTCGCCCCGGTTCTGACGCAGCCGCCACTACCAAACCGCCGGGACACATACAGAAACTATACACAGAACGATTGTTTTGGCAATGGTGAACCAGTTTGTAATCGGCGGCACCCAAAAGCTTATGGCCCGCCCGATCGCCAAAACGACAGCGATCGATGATAGTTTGGGGATGTTCCACCCGAAAACCAATGGAAAAAGGTTTAGGCTCGATGTAAACCCCGCGCGAAAACAACATTTCAAAAGTATCGCGGGCGCTATGTCCCACCGCCAGAACTATATAATTACTAGCAATATATTCTCCACTGGCGAGGGTAAGTCCCTGCACTTTTCCATTTTCGATGTGGATATCTTCTACACGACTTTGAAACCGAATTTCTCCGCCTAATGATTCAATTTGGGCGCGTAGGCTTTGGACAATTCCCACCAGTTTGAACGTGCCAATATGCGGTTTATTAATATATAAAATTTCCGGTGAAGCTCCTGCATTCACAAGTTCCGTCAACACCTTCCGTCCATAATGCTGAGGATCTTTAACTTGGCTGTAGAGCTTGCCATCGGAAAAAGTACCCGCACCACCTTCGCCAAACTGGGCGTTAGATTCTGGGTTGAATTCTGCTTTTTTCTTCCAAAATCCAAAGGTATCAACCGTGCGATCGCGCACTGCTTTTCCGCGTTCTAAAAGGATGGGGCGAAACCCCATTTGTGCCAGCATCAGGCCCGCAAACATACCGCACGGCCCTGTACCAATCACAATGGGGCGAATCGTCAAATTGCTGGGGGCTTTGGCTACATAGCGATAATTCGTGTCTGGCGTCACCATCACATGAGGATCTTTTTTGAAGCGTTGGAGAAGTTGCTTTTCCTGTGTCGTCTCTACATCCACAATATAGACAAGGAGGATTTCTGCTTTTTTACGAGCATCGTAGCTGCGTTTGAAGATGGAATAGCCGAGTAATTCTTCGGGGGGAATTTGCAGCTTTTTGAGAATCGCGCTGGCGATCGCATCTTGAGGATGATCTAGGGGGAGTTTTATTTCGGTTATTCGTAACATATAGTGGAAGGAAGAAGGAAGAAGGAAGAAGGAAGGAAGAAGGAAGGAAGAAGGAAGAAGGAAGAAGGAAGAAGGAAGAATAAAAATCCCGAACAGAAGTATTATAACTATTTAACCGGACATCCTATGGGCGATCGTCCTCGGTCGAGCAATTTTTGATTTTTGAGCGGATAATTGAAGAAGCGTTATAATAAACAAAAAATTAAGTTTTGTAAAGACCCTTGACTGCAACATTTACACCCAAAAACAGCCGCACCTGGCACGCTCTCAACCCCCTGTGGCAAGGAGCAGAAGACGCAGTACAGAAGGGTTTACCCCACACCAAGCTAGCACCGGCATGGCAAATACTGCTGCTAGGTGACGGTTCCCCCACCCGTCACCTGCAACTGCTGACAGGGGAACCCACTGAAGTAGATGTGATCGATATGTCTTTAGTGGGTGAAGACGCAGACGGCGCGCCCCAGCAAATTGTCGCGGTTCCGGGGCCGCGCCTGCGCCGCCAAGTGTGGCTGCGGACTGCTTCGGGACAGCGCTTAGCCTATGCAACTTCTTGGTGGGAAGCGAGCCACGTAGACGAATATTTACAAAATAAATCTTTGCCAATTTGGGCCAGTTTAGCGAGACTGCGGACAGAATTGTATCGCGATGTGCAGGGCATTTATTGCGGTGATTCGCCTGCTTTGGAATCAGCGTTTGAAGAGTCGGGCCCTTTTTGGGGGCGACACTATTTGTTTTGGCATCATGGGAAGCCCTTGACTCTGATTTATGAGGTTTTTTCTCCTTATTTAACTAAGTATTTGGGGCCGATGCAATTGGATATTGATTGAGGCTGAGATCTTGCACCATTATCAATCAGGCTTTCAGGGCGGGCTAGAAGCCCAACCCCTACTCCCCACAATAAAATTCATCTCGTGTGGAACAGGCCGGAAAGCCTGTTCTCAAGAAGAACAGGAAAATCAGGAGGGTGTATAACTGAAGCTTCTACTTATTTCATTGTTGTTCGACGAAATTTTACTCGCAAACCGTCGCGCGGATGCGGAGTCGGTACTGTGATTAAATTCAAATCTTGATCCGGTAAAAGCTCCCATTCAAACTCCCGAACAATCTTTGCCGCAAACAACTTCATTTCTAACCGGGCAAATTCTTTGCCCAAACATTCCCGCAAACCTCCACCAAATGGCACGTAACTGAACGGTTTTGCCGATCGCTCGGAGTTAAATCGATCGGGATCGAAGCGATCGGGTTCAGGATAAAGTTGACTATCCTGATGGGTTTGATTAATCTGAGAAAGCACACTCCAACCCTTTGGAATTTCATAGCCGCCGAACTCACAAGCATTAATGACTGTCCGAAAAATACCTCCCACGGGTGGAACTAAACGCAGCACTTCTTGCAGCACCTGTTCTAAATAGGTCATTTGTTTGAGTTGTTCCAATGTTAGGGGTTCCGTAGCGGGGAACTGCTGCTGTTCGGTGCGGACTTTTGCCATCACATCGGGATGTTGGGCTAGGAGAAGGCAAAAAGAGGCGATCGCCGAAGTTAAAGTTTCGTGTCCCGCAAACAGCAGCAACAGCACTTGATCTTTTAACTCCTCCAAACTCAAACTATTTCCCTCGTCATCGCGAGCCGAAATCAGCAAACTCAAAGCATCATTGCCACTTGGAGTTCCTTGTTGGCGATCGCGAATAATCTTTTCAAGTTCGGTTAACAGCAGCTTTCGGCACTTTTTAGCTTTACCAAACTGACTCCACGGCACATCTAAAGGAATCGAAAATAAACCATTGCACCAAGTTTCAAAATAATGTCCAAGCGCCGTTTCCGAACCATTTTCAATCCCTACTAACAACTTACCCGCCACATCAAAAGTATAATTTCTCAGTTCGGGATACCAAGTCAGCGTTTCCCTTTTGACCCATTTTTCCAAATAGCGCTGAGTGATATTTTCCATCGCGCCGATGTAGCCAGCCAGCGCTCGCGGCTGAAACGCTTGGTACAGCAACTTGCGCCGATTTTGGTGGTTAGCACCCGTTTGCAGTGCCAAGGAAAGCGGCCCTAAAAGCGCTTTCGTGCTGGGAGGCCAAGTCACAACAAAATATCGGTTGTCATTGCTTAAAACAAACAACTTAGCCTCTTGGCCACGCATAAACACGGTAGGCTGTCCGAAAAGGCTGGTTTTGAAAAGGGGCCCGTACTGCTGGTGGCGTTTTTTGGCGAATTGGGAATCTTGCAAAAAGTTGATAGTATCGCCAATTAGGGGTAAACCGAAACTGCCGGGAGGTAATGCCATTTTAGATTTTAGATTTTAGATTTTTAATATCATATCAATTTTAGTTGTAGGGTAGGCAATATGTACCCTACAACTTTTGGGTAAAATAACTATTATCTGTGTGTAGTCTCTAGGATGCGCCAGTCTTAAGGTTAGTACAAAAAATTCTAGTTTTTCCCACTAACTCACCTTAGGGATTTTTCCTACAAATATATTTTAAATCTTTGTGCTTTTAATCGGAATCTTAATCGTAAATTCAGTTCCTTTCGCTAGAGCGGAAATACAATTGATTTCACCTTTATGTTTTTCGACTATAATTGAGTGGGAAATCGCTAAACCCATCCCAGTACCCGAACCGATCGGTTTTGTAGTATAGAACGGGTCAAATATCCGCTGCTTGACTTGCTCGGTAATACCTGCACCGTTATCAGCAATTCTAATCACAGCGAGAGTACCTTCTACCTCTGTACGAATGCGGATAATTCCCGGATTTTCCAGCGGTTCTTGTAAAACGTCAATAGCGTTAGCGATAATATTCATAAACACCTGATTCAACAGTCCGGCGTAGCACTCCACCAGTGGCAATTGTCCGTATTCTTTAACGACTTGAATTGCTGGGCGCTCGGGCTGAACTTTCAGACGGTGTTCTAAAATCATTAATGTGCTGTCGATGCCTTCGTGAATGTTAACCTTTTTCATGTCAGATTCATCCAGGCGAGAGAAATTCCGCAAACTCCTCACGATATCCCGGATGCGAGTAGCTCCCATCTGCATAGAAGACAGCATTTTCGGCAAGTCCTCTAGCAAGAAATCCATTTCTAACACCTCTATTTCCTCCTGAAGAGCTGGAGAAGGTTCTGGGTATTCATTTCGATACATTTGCAGCAGTTTCATCAGGTTTGTGGTGTATTCTTCTGTGTAGGTAAGATTGCCGAAAATAAAGCTGACCGGGTTATTGATTTCGTGGGCAATTCCTGCTACCATCTGACCGAGACTCGACATTTTTTCTGCCTGCACGAGTTGAGTTTGAGCTTGCTGGAGTTCGCACAGAGTTACTTCGAGTTTGGCAGCTTGTTCTTGTGCTATCCGGGCTGAATGGACGCTTTGAGTGTAGAGCTCGGATTGACTGATGGCGATGCCCAATTGATCGCCAATTGCCTCCATTAACTCCACTTCCTCTTTTGTCCACTTGCGTACCTCCCTGCAAGAAACGCAGCCAACAACACCAGTTAAACCGCCGGCACTTTTAATCGGTAAATCCAAGACAGACTTGCAACCAAGCTCCAAAAAGAATTTTTGTTCTACGGGATCGCTGACAGTTGCAACATCATCTATTTGATAAACTTCCAACTTAGCGATTTTTTGCGGCAGCGTACCCGTTATGTCAGCACGGAAATAACCCAAAAGCGAGAACAAATCATCCTTTTTAGCTTCGTGGACGACATCCCAAGCAGGTGGTGAAGCGTCGGGCAAATACCAGATAAACACACAGCGATCGACTTGCAGCAAGTCGCGAATCTGCTGCACAGTTGTTGCCAAAATAGTATCTAAATCTAGAGATTCGCGGATATTGCTAGCTAGCTGGTTCAGCAGTGCTTCCTTCTCCGCTAACTTGCGGAATCGCGCTTCCGAAGCTTGCAACTGTCTTTGAGCTTCTTTTTGTTTTGTAACGTCCAAACCCAAACCGATTAAGCCGATCGCGTTACCACAATCATCTTTGACCTGAGTTTTAATTGTGTCCAGTTCGTGATATTTACCCTCAGTAAGCTCGAAAATTTCTTCAGAATAATAGGGAATATCTTGGCTCCACGCTTGCGCGTCAGATGCCATGCAGTTAGCAGATTGTTCTAAGCCCAAAACTTCGAAATAGTGAGATGCAGCTAAAAATCTTGATTCAGGTATAGCCACATCTTCGCAGAAAGTTTTGTTAACTAATAACATCCGCCCGCTAGCATTTGCCATCCACACCCAAATCGGAGCGTTGTCAATAATTGCCCTCAAAGTTTGCTTTTGTCTGGCGAGAGCTTCTTCTGTTTGTTTGCGCTTAATTCCCAGGGCGATCGCATCTGCTACCGAGGCCAAAGCAACCAGCGTTGATTCCTTCAACTCCTGGCGAGTAAACATCGCTATTACTCCCAGCAACTGATTGTCAACAATTAGCGGATATCCAGCAAAAGCCACCATTCCTTCTCGTGAGGCCCATTCTTTGTCGTGGAGTCGGGGATCTTCTTGCACAGAATTAGTGATGTGAGGTTTTCGCTCCAAGGCGATTAAACCAATCTTGAACTCGCCGACAGGAATGCGGGTGTAAGCGCCGTCAATGCCAGTATATATCCCCGCGCTTGCTTCCATTTCCAATACATTTTCCTCTTCATTCAGCGTCCAAATCCGAGCAAAGGCAGCATCCAAATGGCGCACAACTGCATCGGCGCAATATTGCAAAGTTGCAAGCAAAGTCTGGTTTTGAGTCAGAGCAATGCCCACATCTGCTGTAAATACAGAAAGTTTAAGTTGTTCTGCTAAAGCTTGTTCTGCTATTTTGCGCTCTGTAATGTCCGTAGCAGCACCGAGACGCTGCTGAATTTTTCCCTCCTCTGTTCTGCTAAACACAATTTCCCGGCTGACTAGCCAGCGCCAACAGCCATTTTTGTCGCGCACCCGGTATTCGTACTCACCAACTTCGCCGTCGGGAGCATTTTCTAATTGATGCCAATATTCGGGAAATTTAGCTAAATCCTCAGGGTGGATAATGGTAGGTAACAGACTGCTACCCATTTTTTTAACTTCTTCGGGGGTATAGCCGAGGGTGTCAGCGATTTCGCGGTTGCTGTAGACATTTCGCTGCTCGGTTTCGTCGTAAACATAGAGAAGATTCGGACTGGTATTGGCAATTCGCTCCACAAAACGTTGACTCTCTTGCAGCGCTGCTTCTGCTTGTTTGTGAGCGGTAATGTCGCGGCCGACACCATAGAGCAATTCTTCCTCGCAGAAACGGGTAGCAGTCCAAGCTATCCACTTGTAAGAACCGTTGCGACAGCGCCAGCGGTTTTCAAACCCAACGGTATTATTCCCCGCAGCAATACTTTCAGCTTCTTTTAAAGTAGCTTCGCGATCGTCTGGATGCACGAATTCAAGGAAGAGTTGGCCAATCATTTCTCTTGGTGCATAGCCGAGCATTTTTTCTGCTGCTGGGTTGATCAGTGTTAAATAACCGTCAAAACTAAGGACGCACAGTAAATCTAGCGAAAGGCTAAAAAAGCGATCGCTTCCGTTGGGTTCGGTGGATGGGCGATCGTTGCGCGCTAGGACCCAAGAGGCGTTTGAGCGCGCCGATACCCCCAAAAAGACAATATTTGCTATTGCCAAAAATCCCAGGGCGAGTTGGCTATCGTAGAAATTATCAGCGCTGCCAGCTACGAGCCACCCGTTTAAGACAAGCAGTACAATTATCAAAATTGAGAAGACACTGCCAGGGGCGATCGTCGCTAATCTGGTTTTTTCATCCTGCTTTCTGCTTTCTACCTTTTGTATTCTAGTGAAGGCTTCTCGGATTTTTATTAAAAACCCTGGCAGTAAGTTAAACACTTTAGCGTTTTTTGAGGCTTCGAGTTGAAGTGAGTGTTTCATTTTTTGACTCGAGATTAACTTGGACTTTTCCTGATTTAAAAATTACAATAAAGAGGTTTAAATATTGTAAAAATTTCCTTATTGGCAAGCTCTAGCATTTAAAGATATGCGTAAATTTACGCAAAACCACCCGATAACTAAGTGTATTTACGGCAGTAGCGAGCAATCTCTTTTTAGCTGGGGTGCACATTTTATAATTTTTCCGACTCAGAGAGAGAGTTTATCTATAATACTGCCTTAGATATTGCTGTTAGGCATTGGACATTTGGCCTAATTTAGCTAGTCCTGGGCGCAGAAACTCGCACTCCTAGGTGCAGTACCTAATTATGTAGGCTGTGCCTAAAGCTGCTTACCGCGTTAGACTAGCGTGTTATACCCAACTTTTTTCGTGTAGAAATAACTGGGTTTGATTTAGGAAAATACTGCGCGGAGCGCCCTGGCTGTGGGTTGAAAAACCCGGAATATGAGTCAAGTTCAAGCAGGTTGAATTTGACCATAAATTATGAATTTAAAATAAAAATAAACTGCTAATTTGTGAAGATAAAATGAAAAAAATCTTCGTAGCAGTTTTTCGTTGACCGAGATGTTCGCGCGTAATGGCTAATTAGTAATTGGTAATTGGTAACGGGCAATGGGTAATTGATACCAGTTTAAAACACTAGAGCTCAAACCTGTTTCGATTCATCCGCAGGTGATGGGGGCCAAGCAGCTTGGCGACCTAGTTGCTGTTGCCGAATTCGCTCCAAATTCCCTGCTGGAATAGAAGCTATAAGTTGCCGCGTGTAAGCTTGTTGGGGTTGGCGGTAAATGCGCTCGGCAGTGCCAATTTCTTCGATTTTACCTTTGTTCATGACGATCGCGCGATCGCTCATAAACTTGACCACGCTCAAATCGTGAGAAATAAAAATATAAGTCAGTCCAAACTCTGTTTGCAACTCCTTCAGCAAATTTAAAACTTGCGCCTGCACCGACACATCTAATGCCGAAACCGACTCATCGCAAATAATAAACTTAGGATTCAAAGCCAAAGCTCTAGCAATACAAATTCGCTGCCGCTGTCCGCCAGAAAACTCGTGAGGGTAGCGGCGCATGAAATCGGGATTTAAACCCACTCTCTCCAACAAATAAGCAGCGCGATCGCGCTGTTCTTTCTGGTTCTTACCAAAGCGGTGAATTACCATCGGTTCCATCACCGCATCCCCAACATTTAGGCGCGGATCGAGAGAACTAAAAGGGTCTTGAAAAATAATTTGCATATCGCGCCGCAGCCACCGCAATTTGCGATCGTACTCTTTTTGCATCCGATAATTAGCCATCCACTGTGATGCGGAACTACTTTTCGCAGGAGGCGTAATTTCTTGACCTTCAAAAAACACTTTACCGCTGGCCGCCGGAATTAATTGCAGCAAAGCTCTCGCCAAAGTTGATTTGCCGCAGCCCGACTCGCCCACCAAACCCAAAGTCTCGCCCGGGTAAACCTCAAAAGAAATATCGTTTACCGCCATAAACAAGCGTTTAGTTTCGCCAAACATTCCCTGCACCGGAAAACCGACTCGCAAGTTATCAACAGCTAGCAAAGGGCCGGAAATATGCGGCAGCCGAGGCGGTTTTCCGGTTGCAAAAGCGGGATTTCCCCCGCTGCTGTCGCCGTCTAACTCGGCATTTTTCTCGACAATTACTAATTCGCCGCTAGCATTTGTGGTGACATCCATAAAATCGGAAACAGTCGGCAAGCGGCGCAGTTGCCGATCGAGAGTTGGGCGGCAAGCTAATAAACCTTTTGTGTAAGGATGTTCGGGATTGCTGAAAATTTGTTCGATCGCACCGCACTCAACAATCTTGCCTCGGTACATCACCGCCACCGTATCGCCAATTTCAGCAATGACGCCCAAATCGTGGGTAATAAAAATCATTGCCATGCCTCTAGAGTCCCGCAACTCCCGCAGCAAAGCTAAGATTGTTGCCTGCACGGTTACGTCCAAAGCCGTGGTAGGTTCATCAGCAATTAATAAAGTTGGATTGCAAGAAATGGCCATTGCAATCATCACGCGCTGGATTTGACCGCCTGAGAGTTCGTGGGGGTAGCGATCGAGCATAGCTTGTTTTTGGCCGTTGACGAGCTGCATCAAATCGCGATCGTCCTCTATAACTGCTTGATTCCCTGCAGCAGCCCGGGAATGCTCTTGCCGCAAAGTCAAACACCGCTGCCTGATCTCATCGTCGCCCGGTAGCAGCTTCACTTCTTGTAGCAGAGAAGCAGCTTGGCGCCGCGCTTCTGTCTGCGACACCTGTTGGTGCAAACAAATGGCTTCTGTGAGTTGAAATCCGATCGTATAAACGGGATTTAGCGAACTCATCGGCTCTTGAAAAATCGTCGCAATCTGGCTGCCCCGGTATGTTTGTTTTTCCCTGTCCCGCATTTCCAGCAGATTCACAGGCCCCTTGCTAGCGCCGTCTTTTGTCGAATAAAACCAAATTTCGCCATCGATTTTCGTTGACGAACTCGACAGCAAACCCATAACAGCGAGGGATGTTACCGATTTTCCCGACCCCGACTCTCCCACGATGCCCAGAGTTTGCCCTCGCTTGACCTCAAACGAAATGCCGTCAACCGCTTTGACGGTTGCAGACGCATCGCCTGCGTCCGCAGATTGAAATTGAACCCGCAGGTTGCGAACTTCGAGGACGGTTTCACTCATGGAGGTCTATGGCAGTTAAATGGAGATTAAGTGGATTGTAGCAGGGCCTGTTGAAGGCAGAAGGCAGTAGGAAGATTTTAAGATTGCTTTGCATAACAGATGGCGAAAGCTAACATTCTTCGCAACGCTTCGCCGTGGATGAGTTTTGAATTTTAAATGGTGTATAACTTAAAACTCAAAACTCAGAACTACTGGAGTGCCTTCTGCCTGCGAGTAATTTTCCTCAAAAACCGATGACTTGAGTGTCAGCAGGCAGTGCAGTGGCTTCGGAGACCTTTTTAAACACGGTTGCCTGTTCGTTTAAGGAATTAGGTCTGGCCTGTCCGGGATTGGTGCCTTGCAACTGAAGCCGCATTTGACCTTCGGGAGTCAATTCAAAAACAGTCTGAACGGTTTCTGTGCTACTGAGGCCGACATCAAGGTGCATCGGTTTTTCACCGAGATTAACTTTGTACCTCATTTCTTTGGCGCGGGCTGCTCCGTCGGGGCCTTTAGCCATGAGAAATAATTTGCCTTCTGGGGCAAAGACGAAGGTGAAAGACTGACCGGAGGGGACTGTGCCTTGCCATTGGCCTAGGAGTTGCGTGTCGATGTTGCTCGTGGCGGGGGCTGTAGCTTGAGCAATTGTTGGTGCTGCTGCGGATGCGGGGCCGAGTGAGGCGTTGAAGCTAATGAGGATGCCCAAGCAAAGGCTACCTGCGATCGCTTTACCAATCATTTTTGAATTAGACATGAGACCGATCTAAAAATTAGTTATTTGTTTTGTACACTGTAGCGGTAAAACCGTACATTGTTTAGTTTAAATCTCTTTTAAGAATAGATATAGCTTGAGGTTCACACCTGCAACGCAGTTGTCATCACCGGACTAAAGCTTTTCCTGAGCTTGTTGAAGGGTCACGGGGCTTCCAATTTTTTTCTTGTAAAATCCAACACAAATCCGCTTTTAGCTGCACAGTTCGCTGTTCTGAGTTGATTGTTCTTAACTCAAAACAGCGAACTGACTATTGCATTCGATTGCACAGATAGTTTGGCAAATCGATCGCATTAATAGTCTTTCATTAATTTTTTTCAGGATCGCGTTCGACTTGTTCTGTCGAAGATTCCGGCGCTGGTTCCTGTGGATTTTGCGATCGTTTCGTTCGCTCCAATGCCTCTGCGTAAGACCAAGCCACGCTCACAAGAAAAGCTTTCGCCATACCGTCCAACTCTTTTGAATCCTCGCTTTCCGGCGGTTCAGCTTTTTGGTTGCCGTCGTTCGTCATGTTTTTGTTTTCTCCCGGGCAGGTTTTTCTAACGACTTGTTGCAGTGTGCGATCGATACCCAAAAATTATGATTTTTCTTGCACCAGCACCCTACTTATCTTTGAGGGTATGACCTTGCTCAGCACAAATAATATCATAAATACACTGATTGGATAACCGCATCAGAAAGAAACCTTAACTTCGCTGGTAGCCCGCAACACAGACTCTTGCTGGAAAGTGCGCTTGTAAGTTTCGATAATTTCATTAATAGCTTGATTTTTCTCCGGGCTACTTTCATAAATCAAAATAACTATTTTAGAGTTTTCTCGAATCAGAATTCCCGAGCTGTTGACAAATTGCCCCGCTCCGTCTAATACCGTTAGCCCTTCCCGAAAGCGAGGGGTAATAACTGCGCTGACAAACTCCTGCCATTCGGATTCAGAAATTGTCTCGCCTCCTGGTTTTCTTAAGCCAAAATACAGTTCATCTTTGAGGAGATTTGTTGGCTTGGCATTAGTATCTGAAGTTTCGGCAGGTTGAGCGCTGGCAATTGTTGCCGGACAAACAGGCAGGATGAACAGCAGGCCGGTCAAGCAAAGACTGTTAAAATGTTTATTCATCAGGAATTACGCGGAACTTCTATATGTAGGGTGCAACCTAAGTGCCTTACCCCTTATTTATTACTCTCAAGCGAGAGGGACGAAAGTTTGTCTAGTTTGACTCCCAACTCGCATTCCAGGGGCGATCGAAGCCACATCGGAGTTCGAGGTGAAAAGCGGTTTTAACTGACCCAAAAGCACCATTTTCATGAACCGGCTTTCCGGCCTGTTCCACTCATAGTTCAATTTTCTTGTGGGGCGTTGCTCAAAGCAACGCCCTTGAAATGCTTATTGAGAATCCTGCAATATCTCAGTTTCAACCGCCGAGTCTTATCATATCAAGTCCGGTAGCACCGGACTTGTATGGTGGGCGTGGGAGCGCAATTAGCAGCCGCACGCTGGCCACCAATGAAAGAAAGTTAAACCACGGATTAAGTCTTGCTGTTGAAGTAAGCGCCGACAGCGATGGAATAGCACAACTTCCAACTCATCCAATGACTTGAAAGAACGATTGGCTATTGGTTCATTAGTCACAGGCCACAAACGTTCAGCCGGCTGTAATTCTGGGGAATAAGGAGGCAGAAAAAACAAATGAATTCCTTCAGGAAGCTCTACTTGGTAGCGAATGTGCCAACCTGCTCGATCAAGAACTAAGATGATACGCTTATTTTTACCTACGCCAAAATGTTGTGCGAAATCTATTAAAACTCTGTTGAATAGGTTGATATTGACTCTTGGTAGAATCCACCAATAAGTTTCCCCAGACTCCGGATGAACGAATCCATAGAGCCATAACCATTGAAAACGCCATTTAACAGCAGCAATTGGTTGTTCTCCTTGTTGCGCCCAGACACGTCGCTGTATGGGTTTAAGTCCCAATCGATGTTCATCCATAGCCCAAACCTCGATTTCAGCTTCGGGATACTTTGCTTGCAGCCGCGCCTGTTCCAAAGTTAGTTTTTTTTCCATTCTTGCTGCTGCTCGATATCAGCTTCGTCATGCTGGGCTCGTGGCACGAGTTGTCTGAAATTCATCTGCCGCAAATATTCCCACCCACGCTGCCTGTGAATTGGCTTTCCCTTCAATTGCGCCACCCAGTCGGCTACTTTACGACCATTCCACAGTCCACCATCCTCTGCCAAAGAGTTGAGTGCTTGCCACAAATGTGCTTGCTCAATATCCGACAACATTGGTATTCGGCCGGGATGAGAGCGACGACCATCGATTAATCCTTGTGGGCCACTTTGGTTGTAACGACGGGCAATTCTACGAATTCTATCTCTGTGATAGCCTGTGACTGAAACTACCTCTTCGGTCACCAATCCTTTAGCCAATAGCCAGATAATTTGGTAGCGAGTCCGCTCAATGGGGTCGGCGGCCCTTCGGTAGTGGCTCTGAAGTTCTTCTACTGAAAGATGTGGTTCAATGACTAGACGCTTTCCCATAATTGTACGATCCCATGAGCGATTAACTACACCCCATTATACAAGTCCGGTGCTACCGGACTTGATATCAAGGGGTTTTTAACGCGACTTTGATTTAATTTAACATAAAAAGCTTCCAACTCAAAAACCCAGTTTCACATGAGAAACCGGGTTTATGAACGTCAGCCTTAGTTTATTTATGCTCGCCTACTTGATGGTCTCTGCCTTATTAAGTAGCTCAACCTATTTAAACGTCAAACTGTTCAGGTGTTGAGAAACCCGCAAGGGCGAACACTCTTGGCGCTGCCCCTACAGCAATCAGGTTTCTCAGTGTTAGATTTTTTTAGCTGGATCTACTTATCCTTTAATTCGCGGACACTTCTCTTAGCAGTGTCTTGGTACATCTCACCGAATTCTTTCACGGCTGCTCCTGCCTCTTGCCCAATCTTCTGAACTCGTTCGCCCGGAGAGTCTGACGTTTCGCGAGCTTCTTGCCTCCATTCCCGCGTTGTTTGGGGTCTTTCAGAATTGTTTAGATCGGTCTTTGAGCTGGCTTGCCCGCCAAAACCTTGGTTACTGCGCGCCGAATCAACATTTGTTGTCAGAAGCAGAAAACCGACTAGGACAACACTCAAAAAACTCTTGATTTGAAAGCCCTTAAGCAGGGAACTAATGCGAGCAATGGCTGTGGAAATCAAATTCATCTCGGTCATACTCCCTAAGTTGATTGGTGATAATTTTCAACATTTTTTCATCTACTAATTGACTTGCTCCAAAATCAGCAGCTAACGCGAGGGAAAGCCAACTTAGCTTCAACTTGCCATTAACCACATAAATAATAGAGTTATAGGTTAGCGATAACATCTGGTAAACACGCAACCTATGTGTCAGCCAATTAGCTTTTTCACACATGAATATCACCTTAACAGCAGCCAAAGAGTTCTACCTCTAACTAAAGTCATAACTTAGTTATAAGCAAAAAAAATATTTTTCAGCACAGGGTTAGACCATTTCTAATCAATCATGCTATGCAGGGCAAATTCTTATTGCAAGCGATCGCCCGTTTTCACGTCAAACCAGTGCAGCAACTGAGGCGGAAGAACCAGCTCTACAATTTCTGAATTCCAGTGGCGGTCATTTGGCAGCAAAGCCCGCACCGTTACTGAGTCCACACCTTTAACTCGGACGCTAACTAAATTTTGCATTCCCAAGTTTTCCACTAAATAAACCTCACCTTTAATGGCGTCTGGGCCCGGCATATTGCCGGCCTCTGCATCTGCAAAGCCGACGTGTTCCGGACGAATTCCTAACACAATTTCTGGGGGCACAGTCGGCATATTTGGGAGTGGAACTCGAAAATCCCCCAACTTAGCAAAATTTCCCTGGCATTTAAGCACTAGCAAATTCATTTGCGGGCTGCCCACAAAACCGGCTACAAACTGATTGGCAGGACGGGTATAAATTAAGTGTGGCGGAGCGAGCTGCTGCACGTTGCCGCTGTTGAGAACTGCCACTTTTGTAGAAAGCGTCATTGCTTCGGTTTGGTCGTGAGTTACGTACACTACAGGAGCTTTTTGGGAGGAAAATAATTGTTTGAGTTCTGCCCTAACTTTTTCCCGCAATAATGCGTCGAGATTACTCAAAGGTTCGTCGAGCAAAAATACTTCCGGTTGGCGCACTAATGCGCGGCCGAGGGCGACTCGCTGCCGCTGTCCACCTGATAGTTTTCCGGGTTTGCGATCGATTAATTCCGTCAATCCGAGGGATGTTGCAACTTCTGTCACTAATCGGTTGATTTCGCTGGAGGAGATTTTGCGAAGTTTGAGGCTCGATGCCATGTTTTCGTATACTGTCATGTGTGGATACAGCGCGTAACTTTGAAAAACCATTGCAATATCGCGATCGCCCGGTCTGAGATAAGTGACATCGCGATCGCCAATTCTAATCTCGCCTCTAGTTGGCTGTTCCAACCCTGCAATTAACCTGAGAGTCGTAGATTTGCCACACCCCGACGGCCCCAGCAAGGTTAGAAATTCTCCTTCGTTGACATCCAAACTAATGTCTTTTACGGGAACTACTTTAGGGCTGTAGGTTTTATTGAGGTTTTTTAGTTGCAATTTGGCCATGATTTTTAATGAGTATTTGGGAATTGGTAAGAACAGTACGACACCGATACACGGATTAATCTTCTGTGGCTTTTTTGACTACTGGCTACTGACTACTCTCCAATCTAAAATCTAAAATCTAAAATCTAAAATCGATTTATCCTTTTACAGCCCCGGCCGTTAAACCCTGAACAATGCGCCGCTGGAATACTAAAACTAGGAAAACTAAGGGCAAAGTTCCCAAAACGGTGGCTGCGGCGATCGGGCCGTAAGGAATCTCAAATACTGACACTCCGCTGAGTTGAGCCGTGGCGACGGGGATTGTTTTTAGAGATTCGCGAGTCATAAATGTTAGTGCAAAAATAAACTCGTTCCAAGCTGAAATAAATGTCAAAATTCCAGTTGTGACTAAAGCTGGAAATGTCATCGGTAGCACGATTTGCCACAGCATTTGAAAAGTGTTGTATCCGTCTACTTTAGCCGCATCTTCCAAATCTTTGGGCAACTGTTGAAAGAAACTCCGCATCACCAAAATTGTCAGCGGTAGATTGATAGCGGTGTAAGGAATAATTAATGCTAAATAATTATTCCCTAAACCCAAAGCTTTGACAATTTCTAGAAGTCCTAAAAATAGC
This sequence comes from Microcoleus vaginatus PCC 9802, assembly GCA_022701275.1. NCBI lineage: Bacteria > Bacillati > Cyanobacteriota > Cyanophyceae > Oscillatoriales > Microcoleaceae > Microcoleus > Microcoleus vaginatus. Next base: position 2,786,260 of record CP031740.1, on the reverse strand, counting down.
AGCACCGCCGGAAATAAGGTAACTATCGTCACAGTTGCCAGGATGATTCTCTCGCCCCACAGCCGCAACCGGGCTAAAGCGTAAGCTGCGGGAGCGCCTACTGCTAAACACAGCAATGTTGAAGTAATGGAAACAAAAGCGCTATTTAAAATGTAAAGTGCAAAGGGGCGGCGCTGGAATAGGGACAGGTAATGCTCGAAAGTAATTCGTTTGGGAATGTAGACGTTGGGAATCGCTGAAATATCTGCATTTACTTTGAAAGAAGTTAGCACCTGCCAAATAATAGGTGCGAGAAAATATGCGACGATTAAGAGCGCTGAGATTGGCAAGATTAATTGCCGGATGTCAAAGGTTTTTTTGCTAGGTTGTTCGCGGGCGATCGACATAATTTATACCAATGAAATAAAAGTGCAACTGTTGGTTATCTAAAATCTCAAATCCCAAATCTAAAATCGTCTTAGTTTCCTCCTGCTGCATTGGTGCGGGCTCTCGATAACAGGTAAGCGGCGATCGCAACTGCTGCCACTAACAGCAAAAAAGTACACACCACCAAAGCCGCCCCATACCCAAAGTCTAAATACCTCATTACCGTGCTGTAAATGTAGATAGAAACCGTCTCCGTTGCCCCCGCAGGCCCCCCTCCCGTCATCACCTGAATCAAGTCAAAAATGCCGAAAGACTGGGCAAATCGAAACAGCAAAGCAATCACAATTTGGGGCATCAGCAGGGGAACGGTAACTTGACGGAAACTCTGCCAGCTACTCGCGCCGTCAATCGCGTGTGCTTCGTACAAATCACCGGGAATTGATTGCAATCCCGCTAGCAAAAGCAAGCTGACAAAGGGCGTAGTTTTCCACACATCGGCTGTAATCACTGCCATCATTGCCAAAGTCGGATCTCCCAGCCAGCTAATGCTATTTTGAATCAATCCCAAACGCCTTAAAATGTCGTTAATTACGCCGTATTGGTCGTTAAAAATCCACGCCCAAGCTACTCCCATCAATGCAGTGGGCAGCGCCCAAGGTAGCAAGGAGATTGTGCGAACAATGCCGCGCCCTGTGAAGGATTGATTTAAAACTAAGGCAATGCCCATACCGAGAATTAATTCCAGTAAAACAGAGGCGACTGTAAATACGGTGGTGTTGCCTAAAGTTTGCCAGAAACGCCCGTCCCCTAACATTCGACTGTAGTTAGCAAAACCGGAAAAAACCAGTTTTAATTCTGTACCGAGGTTTTGGGTGAATAAACTCAGCCAAAAAGCGCGTAATATTGGGTAAGCAAATACTAGCATCAGAATTATTAAAGCTGGTGCTACTAATATCCATCCGGTTTTTTGTTCGCGCTGTCGCATCTTGTCTAATTGCATATTGTTCACCTTTATTTAATTTATTTTATGGCGGGCTAGGAGCAACGCCCCACAATTGAATTAACTTTTTGTGGAACAGGCATCTTGCCTGTTCGGGCGGGCAAGATGCCCACCCCACAATAAAAAAATTCACTCTTTGTGGAACAGGCATCTTGCCTGTTTCTAACAGAATAGCAAGATGTCAGTTTTACGAAGCTTGGGGTTGTTTCAAACTGCCTAATAAATTGCGAGTTTCGCTAGCTGCTGCTTTCATTGCTTGTTCTGCACTCATTCTCCCAGTAAAAGCTGAACTCAAATAACGCTGCAAAATATCAGAAGCTTGAGCGTATTGTGCCAGGGGCGGGCGCAAAGCTGGCCGTTCCACTACTTTTAGCAGTTGCGGGTAGTGGGGATATTTGGCGACTATTTCTTTGTTGGTAAATAGGGATTTGTAACTGGGAATTAAACCGGTTTCTAAAATAAATTTGCGCTGGGTTTCCTCGCTGGTAAGATACTGAATTGCTTTCCAGGCTTGTTCTGGATGTTTTGAGGTTTTGGCAATTCCCCAGCCCCAGCCACCCAAGCAGGAACCGCCTGTTTTACCCGTACTGCTGAGCATTGGCTCGATCGCAATTTTGCCTCTAACATTCGATCCTTCGGCATTTGCCAGCTTCCAAACATACGGCCAGTTTCGCAAAAACAGCGCTTTGCCGTTTTGAAACAACAGCCGGGTTTCTTCTTCGCCGTAGGTGGTGACACCCGGAGGAGAAATGCCAGAGGCGATCGTTTTTTTGAGAAATTCCACTGCTTTAATTGCCTCGGGTTTATCTAACCCAACTTCAAAAGTTTGAGGGTTAGCCCAGAAGCCGCCAAAACCGGAGAGCACCTCGACAAACATCGCAGATACTCCCTCGTATTGTTTACCTTGCCACAGATAACCCCAGGTTGCTTTTCCCTGTTTTTGCAAGTTTTGAGATATTTTTACCATCTCTTCAAAGGTTTTCGGCGCTGGAATTTTCGCTTGTTCTAAAATGTCTTTGCGGTAATAAAGCATTCCAGCATCGGAAGCGTGGGGAATTCGGTAAAGTTTGCCTCGATACCGCCCGCCTTCGACGTTACCTTGGATAAATTTTGATAGTTGTTCGGGGGGAATTCTGTCTGTCAAATCGCTTACCCAACCTGCGGCTGCAAATTTGGGAACCCAGACAATATCCATGTTAATGATGTCGTAGGGCGATTCGCCTAAAAGAAAGGCAGATGTGTAAAGATTTTCTATGAGGTTGGTGTCAAAAGGCCCTTCTATGAGGTTGATGCGAATGTCGGGGTTTTTCTGTTCAAATTCTTTGACAAAGGGTCTCCAGTTAACAATGTCTTGGCCTTGCATTAACATGGTGAGCACGACTGGCTGTTGAGTCAGTGCCGGCAGAATAAATAAAAGTAAGACCGCGGTTAATGTGGCAGCAAATAAGGCTAAAAGACGGGGATGCTTCTGGCTTCGTTGCTGGGGGGAATTTATTTTTTGCATTTGCTTTTGAGAAATGGCGGTGCGATCGCCTTCTTTCTCTCATAACTCGCTTTCTTTTGTTTCGCTGGATTTAGTGAATTTGTGCAATAAAAGTTTAAGTAAACTTTAGCTTACTTAATAATGCTTGAGTGAAGAGTGCAAATTTTGATTTAACTAGCAACAACGGGATTTAAGTAAACATCTATCTAGAGATAGATATTAAGAAAATGGTCTCATATCAATTCCGGTTGCCCTCCTCATGATTGTTGACTGTTTGCTGTTGACTAAAATTATGCTTTCGCGCCAACTGACTTTTTGGACATTTGAACAATACCGCTGCAACCAGAAACGATATAAGTAAGATACCCGTTGTCAATCGGGTGAAATAAAGTAGAAACTTAGGCCTTGCCTAAGTTTCTACAGATGGTTGCATACAATCTATCTTTATCCCTACTTTTAAGAATTGGTATAACTTTTACGGATCGCCCACTTGCCTGGTATTTTGCCATATAGCAACTGCCGTGAGGGTGAGGACATTCTTAATTGCTAAAACCCATGCAGTAGATTGATTCTTCCTTCTCTCCTAGATAACTAAAACTTCTTTCCTAGATAACTCAAATTTTCTTCCTTCTTCCTTCTTCCCTCTTCCTCCTTCCTTCTTCCTTCTTCCTTCTTCCTTCTTCCTTCTTCCCTCTTCCTCCTTCCTTCTTCCTTCTTCCTTCTTCCTTCTTCCCTCTTCCTCCTTCCTTCTTCCTTCTTCCTTCTTCCTTCTTCCTTCTTCCTTCTTCCTTCTAAATACAAAAAACACCGCTCCTCAAAACAGGAGAACGGTGTATAGGGGGTGTTATGGGTTGTTGTCTGCGATTAACCTTAACAAATCACGATCGGCTCAGGCTATGCCTTGTGATGGTTAAAAAATTGGCACAAACCTGCATGAGCGCCCGCCGCTCGATCGACCTTTCGACCTTTGGGATTAACCCAACCATTCCACAACGGCATCGTGCTTGCTATTGGTGCGCCGTTCTGGGGTTTCGCGGTTGAATTTCAAGTGGATGGCGCGGTTTTGCTCGCCGTCTGCTGCTACTGCAAAAATCGGATAGTCGATTAAGCCGTCTTGGAAGGACATCTGGAAGCGGAAAGTGCCGTCAGCATTGAGTTTAATCGGCTGTCCGCCTACGTAGACGGTAGCGTCGGGTTCGGTGGCACCGTAAACGATCAATTCGGCATCAGCAACTAACCAGAACTGGCGGGGGCGCATCGGGGCGGCGAAGCCAACTCCCGACATACCAACACCTGACATACCGAAACCGGACATCGTGAGGCCGGACATACCGACACCCGACATGGTGAGGCCGGACATACCGACACCCGACGCGGTGAGGCCGGACATGGTGGGAGCCGCCCACATTCCGACGCCGGACGGGAACACGTAGGAACTGAGCGCTTGTTCGTGGATGCCGACTTGCTGGACGGAACCGGCGACGTGCTGCATGGAACCGAAGACTGAACCCGCTACGCGCAGGGATTCGGCAGATTCTGCCATGCCGAAGATTTGTTCGTAGATGGCGTTGCTGGGGCTGAAACCGAAGCCATTAGCTGCTTGTGCCATTTTCTTGGCCGGAGGAACCAGTTCGGCGAAGGTTTTGCCTTGCAACTCTTCTTCCCAATCGAGGGTGATGAATTGATCTTCAATCCAGTCGCTGGGATAGACGGGAGGAACGCGGACTTGGGCCGATCGAGCTAATACCAGCCAGCGCCCATCTGCACAGCGGTAGCCGATGTCGATCGCGTAGTCCCGATCGCTCACGGGGATTGGCACGTACCATTCCCGCGCCAGTTCGTCGCAAGGATATTCTTGAATGCTGTGCGGGCTCTGAGTTTCGAGGTTAACATCTGTAACGTCGTAGATCCGCAGGGCGAGTTGCTGTCCTCCTTGACGGCGCAATTCTTCTTTGCGAGCGTTGGGAATATCCCAGTAAGTGTAGGCCCATTCTGGGTCGCGGGGCATTAACACCACCCGGCTTTCACCGTAGCCGTTGGGCAAATCTGCTAAACCTTCATCTACAGATGACAAAGAACCGCCTGTTCTATCTTCTTGACCGAGTTCAAACTTTGCTGCTTCCACTGCTTCTTGTGCCTCTAGTTTGCGAGATGGGCTGTAGGAAAATTTGGTGCGCTGAATTTCTTGAATTGATGCCAGAAGTTGCGATTTCCGCATCCGACTGTAGCGAGAGACTCCACATTCGCTAGCAACTCTGCGGAGTTGTCGCAAAGTCATCTCTTCTAATGGTGGGCGTTCTTTTGCCATGAGTTTGTTCTCCACTAATTTGGGATGGCGGGTTAGATTTTTCCTCTCAACACAAATGTGTTGACTTTTTGAGTTAGAAACTCTTTTAAATCCACATATTATCGAGCTTCCAAATCTCTCCAACCTTTGAAGCCTTGCTTGTTTTTAGCTTGTCTTGTCCCCCATGCGATCGGGGGTTTGGACTTCTGGGCTTCTGCGCGCACCGTCAGATCTAAATAAAGCTTTATCTGTCGATTCTTGATTGACAAGATCGATTTTGTGAGTGCGATCGGTGCTGCTAGCAACGCTGTGCTGGCAGCACAAGCGCTATTCGACTCCCAGGGCTGCTTAATCGAAGCATTTCTTTGGGATCGCTTTGTCATGACTTAATGTTGCAGACAACTTGCGATCGGGTCAAGGGGTCTTTTGCCTCAATCCTGGGTACTTATACGCATTTTCGTGATTTTGGGGATCAATTTGTCAGGGAATCTTGACAAATTGGAGGTTTGGGGATCGGTGCTGCCGCGAATGTCAGGATTTGATGACAAATTGCGATAGGGGGCTTTTGATGGGTTTGGAGGGTGGGGGCGATCGTTTAGAATGGATATGTCTTTGCGAATATGACAAAGTGGAAGACTTTCTCTATAATCCAATACGCTTGGGTTAGTGCTAAAAAACAGATCGTGCGTAGGTTGGGCCCGTGGAACGAACCCTCCGTTTCACTCCGCCCAACATTTTCGCTACAATTTTCCTTAACTGAACCGTATTGCTCTATAATCCTTCTAACAAGAAGGCTTCGCGGGAGCATCCCGATTTTGCAAAAATATTAAACTGCAAATTAACCATTCAAGTAGGCACAACGCAGTTGTAACATTTGCGAAACACTTTCAGATTTCTACTGTGAAGAATGAAATTTTTAGCCTTGTACCTATCTGCTTGACGGCTGATTCTACCGCTCCCGATCCGATGGAGGCTGGTTGGAATTACTGACAAGTCTCATTCAATCCGATAACAACTAACTAACATCATTCTTCATTTTCAATCCTCACCTGCCAAGTCTCCAAAGTAGTACCTATTATTTTATCAAGATTTGTCTAAGCATTAAAATAGGCAATTCTCGCATTAAGTTCTGCATTTTTAGCCTCTATTAAATCCTTCTGAAAAGTCACAATATCGATACTCCGAGAACTTTCCACTCCCAATCTTCTTTTGTCTAGCTCTATTTCTAATTGCTTTTGCGCTAACTCCCTTGACCTTTGAGCTAGTTCTACTTGCTTAAGATTCAAATTTATATCTCGAATTGCATTTCTGACCTCAACTTCCAGCTTTTGATTGTACTCCTTTAAATTATTCTCAGCTTGTAATAGCTTAACACGACTATTCTGAAAATCTCGCTCAATTCCTCTATTTCCAAATTCGCGAGTCAAAACCAGTCCCGCTCTCAAATCCGAGCTGCTGTCTGAAAGATTAGTAGCATTATTCTTATAACTTGCATTTACATCCAATTTCCATTTGCGATTATTTTCCGCTACGAGCAATTGATATTTAGCGATTTCCCGCTCGATCTGTACTTGTAAATAATCAGGACTATTTGACAGAGCTAAGGGTAGAATATTAGATAAATCCATAGGGTTAGTCTGTACAGTAGCAGCTTCTCTTGCTGTTATATTAAGATTGCGATCGATGTCTAGAACTTGCAGCAGTGCTAATCTTGCTTTCTTCAGTTGCTCCTCACTACTTAATACTGTCACTTCCTGATCTGCTACAGCTTTTTCACTTGTAAAAATATCAACTTTTGCTAGCTTTCCTGCCTCAATCAAAACCTGATTAATCTCCAGTTGCTGACGGGCAATTTTCAGAGAACTTTGTGAAATTTTAACTTGTTCCTGAGCCTTAATCAACTCTCGATAGGTTAAAATTACTGAGGTAATTGTCTCAATTAGCCTCGATTTCAAACTCAGAATATTTCTTTTTTCACTCAGGCGAGCAATCTCAATTGGTGCTCGATTGACAGCAACTCCAGCTCCCCTTAACAGAGGTTGGGTAAAATTTAACGTGAGATTTTGACTTAAAGAACCTTCACTATTAATGCCAAAACCATTCGCATCTTGTCCTTGTTTACTACTCCAACCAAAACTTATATTCCCTCCTGTGGGAATTTTGACACTCACCTGGGCCGATAAATCGACTTCGCCAGTAGTGGCGACTCTTCCCCCATTCCTCAAAGGAATTGATGAGACGGACAGTTTCGGTGTAAAACTAGGGACAAACAAGCCTTCTGCTACGGCTAAATCTTGTTTTTGGGCGATGCGTTCCAGGTATTGATTTTTGATATCTCTGTTGTTTTCTAAGCCTAAAAATATAACTTCCGGTAGTGTCAGTTCAACCCCTAATTCATCCGCTATAGATTGCTGTTGAATAGTTGAATTTTGGGTATTTTCAGGTATTGATTCTGCTGTTATTTCTGGATTTGGTGGAACTTCAGAAATTACTATTGATTCTGGTGGGACAGGTTTCTTTTGAGTAGATTTTGTTAATACTTCGGAATTGGGAACTGGGGATTGGGAATTGGGAAGTGGTGAGTGTTTGATTTTACTTGTGGGATTTTCGCCGGGGAATTGAGGAATAACTATTCTCTGGTTGGTAGTTGGCGTTTCTCTCTGATTTTGGGGTTTAATGAGCGCCTGATTTTGCGGTAGATTTTGGATGTGTGGGAGATGTTTTTTAGTGGTAAGTGGCAGAATTTTGGGCGGGATCGCAGATTTAGAGCTAACATCAGTTTTGACTGTTGAACTAGACTTAAAAGCAACAGCAAATATCGCCAATAGCCCACAGCTTGCAACCATAACTAGGCTAAAACGAAATATCCAAGGAATCTCGTAGCGAGCAGGGGAATCGCTATTTGGGAGATAATCTTCGTGCGGTTGCTCAGTCATGCTAACTCCAGTGATTTCTGCAAGTAATTCTATGGCGATTTCCTACGGGATGACTACCCTTGACGCAGCGCTTTAACAGGATCGAGTTGACTAGCTCGCAGAGCCGGGAGAAATCCAGCTCCCACTCCCACAGCTAATGCCGATCCTAAAGCCAAAGCTGCTGTGTTGCTGTCAAATTTATAAGGCAACTTAAAAACATCCGCTACCACCACCGTTAACCCGTGTACCGTCACAATAGCAGCAATTCCCCCCGCTAAACTCAGAATTACTGCTTCTAGAATAAACTGCAACATTATATCTCTCTGAGTAGCCCCGATCGCACGTCTCAAACCAATTTCTGGGGTACGTTCCATCACCGCCGCGATCGTAATATTAGCAATACCAACCCCTCCCACCAATAGCGAAATTACCCCCACTGCCAATAGTCCCTGTGAAGCGAGTTCCAGAATTTCCTGCTGCTCCAAAATTTTCTTAACATTGTTCCAAGTATAAACCTCTGCCTGGGGAAAGCGCTGCTTCAAAACCTTTTTTGCCTGCTTTTCCATTCCTTTAATATCTTTGAGATTGTAAGGACGCACTGAAATTGAGTCAATCCTCTGGCTACCTGTCATTGCTTTGTAAACCGACATCGACACCAGTATTTCACCTTTTGGTTTTTCCGAAGAATCTTGCTTACTCTCCATCACGCCGATCACAATATAAGGTCTGCGGTCAACATAAATGCGCTGACCTACAGGTTCCACGTCACCTGTAAAAAGTAGCGATCCCAGCCATTCATCGATTACTACTACGGGTCGATAGTCAGCAAAATCACTAGGGGAAAAAAAACGCCCCGTCATTAATCGCCGCCCCGATGTCAGCAAGTAGTCTTGAGAAACAGCGTCGCTGCTAGGTTCCGCTTCTTCAGCCTGAAATATAACTTTATTGTCATTAAATCCCAACCAATTTGCTGCGCTAATCGCCTGAACTCCTTTCAGCCTTTGCCGCAAAAATTCCATATCTTCTAATTTCAAGCTTGTGTCACCCCCCATAAAGATTCGCACTTGAGGCGCTTCTCGCTCAGCTAATTGCTTGGCAATCACGGCGCGGCTAATGTTACCAACTTGCAGCGTTGCGCTGACCGCAGCTACACCCATAAAAACTCCAACTGTAGTTAAGACAGAACGCAAAAGATTGCCACTTAGGGAAAGGCAAGTTAGGCGGAGGAGGTCAATAGGAGAAAGGCTCATAAGTAATTAAAAATCACAACTCAACATTTCGTACATTAATAAAATTAGCTGATTTGATCCTATTCTTTAATCTTTATTCCTGATCGGCACCGTCTGTTTTTTCTTTCTTTTTAGTTGTTTTTTCTTCCTGAATAGGAGTTCCTGGCTTTAAGGAAGGTTCAGGAGGGGGTATCACAACACTGTCACCTGGCCGCAAACCAGAAGTTATTTCTACCTGTGTCAATCCTTCTAAACCTAATGTAACTGACCGTTTCTGGGCTTTGCCTTGACTGTCACGAATCCACACAAAAGGCTTAGACTCCGATCGCACAATTACCTCTGTATTTAAAACTACTACCTTCTGGCGCTGCTGCAAAATTATCTCCACATTCACTTGACTCCCTGGAATCAAAGTCCGGGTTGGAGCATCGAGTCTTACTGTTGCAGGAACCGTTGGTTGACTGCCTTGATTAGAGTCGTCATTTCCTTTACTATCACCACTTTGAGCAAGAATATATAAGCTGTCTACTTTTCCTGAAAACTGCTTAGGATTGGGGCCAATAATGCTGATACGGACGGACTGCTTGGGTCTAACTTTAGCAGCATTTAGCGTAGAAAGCTGTATTTTTATGAGTTCTTGTGAAGGGTCTCCTAATGTCAAAAGTTCATCACTACGTTTCACTCCGTCGCCATTTTTCACTTTAATATCAAGTACGTTACCATCAATAGATGCAGTCACAATATTGTTTTTAAGTTTTTGTTCTTTTTCTCGGTAATCAAGCTGTAAGCTTTTGAGTCCGCGACTATTTGTACTAACGTTTAACTGAGCTTCTCGCAGTTTAGACTCAGCATTAATTACGTCTTTCAGAAGTTCGTTTTCCTTACCTCTTAGTTTATTCTGCAAAATTGTAAGATCGAGCAGATCGTTCTTGATTTGAAACTGTGCCTCTCGTAAAAGTGCTTTAGCCTTGCGAACTAGGTCTTCTTGGTCTTGCACGTTATTTCTCGGAATATAACCTTTTTCAACTAATAATTTTGTAGTGGTTAGTTTGCGCTCAGCAGCGGTCAAATCTTCCTCAGTTTCAACAACTTTTTTACGGTTGTTTGCCAAGATTAGTTCCCGTTTTTGGATTTCTAATAACTCGTCATTTTGGTTGGATTTATAATCTTGAAGTTTCCCTTGGGCAGCACTCAACTTTTCCTGAGCTTCGACAACTTTTTGGTGTAAGCTTTCTAGAGTAAGTTTTTGTTTCTGAATCTCCAACTCTTGCTTGATGAGAGTTGTTTTCTGTTCGGGGTTACGAAGGGTAATTAAGTTCTGACCAGAGGTGATGGTTTGCCCGATCTTTACTAACACCCGATCGACAGTACCATCATCAGGAGATTTCAGAGTTTGTTGACCACCCAATTCAACAATACCGCTTTCGTTAATCGTATCTTCAATATCGCCAAGTTTGACGGGTATCAAGCCCACTTCTACAGGTTCCGGAGGTTGATTTTGATATAACCCGTAGGCAAATAAGCTGCCACCGATGCCTAGAGTGAGAAAACTAGACCACAGTAGCCATTTGACTCCTGTTTTGAAGCTATTTTTTTCTTTATATTTCACTGTCAACTCCCCCCTACAAACTGTAAATAACTGTTAAGCGTGCGCGATCGCCCTTTAACCGTTTTGGTTACTGTTTGGATAAAAAAATGGCAACTTTGGGGCTGAGATATTCTAGCATCTGTTGACGTACTACTTTCTCTCTTCCCTTCTAAGGTCGCTATTTCTTCTGAATCTGTATTGCGTTCTAAGTCTGACAACCTGGAACCATTGCGAGAAAAAATGCGGGAATATAGCCTTTATCAGTAACATGAGGTGCTCTTGGGCGTTGGGCATCGGACCTAAAAGCATGGGGCATCGAACTAGCCCGTGTATTTCACTTTCTTGAGAACCGCTATACATCGCGAATGGATCTCGTTTGGGGTGGTTAATCGATCGCAAAAACCAGAAAGTTGAGATATACAGACAAAATCAGGATGTGGAAATATTAGATAATCCTAGCACTTTGTCAGGGGAAGATGTGTTACCGGGATTTGTCTTAGATTTAACAGATGTTTGGTAGCGACACCGAAAGATTCACCAACCGCAATATAATAAATTAGAGCAGTACATCAATCCCAAATCTCAAATCCCATGCCCCTAACGCTTTACAACAGCTTGACCCGTCGCGAATCACCTTTTGAGCCCCTCGAACCAGGAAAGGTGCGGATGTACTGCTGCGGCGTTACGGTATACGATTACTGCCACGTCGGCCACGCCCGCGCTTATATTGTTTGGGACATGGTGCGCCGCTATCTGATGTGGCGGGGATACGATGTGCGCTACGTGCAGAATTTTACAGATATTGACGACAAAATTCTCGATCGCGCCCGCGAAACTAATTCCACAATGGAAGCCGTGGCGGAACGTTTCATCGATGAATATTTTGCAGATATGGACAAGCTGAATATTCTCAGGGCGGATGAATATCCCCGCGCCACCCATACAATTGACGGCATTAAACGGCTGATTCACGAATTAGAAAATAAAGGTTATGCCTATGCTTCCGGCGGCGACGTTTACTACAGCGTCAGACAATTTGCAGATTACGGAAAACTTTCCGGACGCAAGTTGGAAGAAATGCAAGCCGGGGCTAGCGGTAGATTGGAAACCGCAGAAATAGAAGCTCAAAAAAAGCAAGATTCCTCTGATTTTGCCCTGTGGAAAAGCGCTAAACCCGGTGAACCTGCTTGGGATTCATCTTGGGGAAAAGGTCGTCCCGGATGGCACATCGAATGTTCGGCGATGGTGCGCGATTGCTTGGGCGAAACAATTGACATTCACTGCGGCGGTTCCGATTTAACTTTTCCGCACCACGAAAACGAAATTGCTCAATCTGAAGCGGCGACTGGCAAGTCACTTGCTAATTATTGGATGCACAATGCTTTTGTGACTGTCAACGGCAAAAAAATGTCGAAATCTTTGCACAATTTTATTACAATTCGCGATTTGTTGGAGGGCAATTGGTCGGGGGATTTGGAATCTAACCCCCCCCAGCCCCCCCTTGGTAAGGGGGGGAGTAAGAATGAAGACTCCCTTGGTAAGGGGGGGAGTAAGAATGAAGACTCCCTTGGTAAGGGGGGGAGTAAGAGTGAAAGCGAGAAGTCAAAAGCGGTGGAACCGATGGCGGTGAGGCTGTTTGTGTTGATGGCGCAGTATCGCAGTCAAATAGATTTTACCGAAGAGGCGATCGCCTCCGCTAAAAATGGCTGGCACACTCTTAAGGAAGGCTTACTTTTTGGCAGTCAACACGGCTCTAAACTGGGTTGGGATGTTGAGAAAATTGATAAATTGACTGGAGAACATAACACATTAGTCCAGCAATTTCAAGCAGCTATGGATAATGATTTCAATACTCCCGGCGCTTTGACAGTTTTGTTTGAATTGGCTAAGGAATTGGGCAAGGAAGGCAATGTTTTAGTGCATCAAGGCAAAACAGAAACTTCACCGGAATTGTTGCAGCAAAAATGGGTGACTTTGGTGACTTTGGCTGGGGTTTTGGGTTTAGAAGTTCAGCCGGAAAGTGATAGCAATGATGCTGTTGACGGTTTGAGTGATGCGGAGATTGAGGCAATGATTCAGCAGCGGAAAGATGCCCGAAAGGCGAGGGATTTTGCTGAGGGCGATCGCATTCGCAATGAACTTAAGGATAATGGGATTACTTTGATCGATCAAAAGGATGGTACAACCATCTGGCATCGGGGTTGAAACTAAATTCATAGTCTGCGGAGGCAGACTTTGTTTGACCAGAAGCGGTTTCAACCGCCGAATTCTAAACACGCTCTAATGTCTTCCTCCGTCAACTCTGGAAAATCGTCTAGAATCTCTGTATGAGACATTCCCGCAGCCAGCCCGCGCAACACATCATACACGGTAATTCGCATTCGGCTGATGCAAGGCTTTCCACCGCGTTTACCTGGTTCGATCGTAATGATTTTGCGCTCGCTCATGACAAGACCTAGTTTAGTGCATTTTTCTTGAAGTTTAGCCTAGTCTTGGAATAAGCGATACAATTTACTAAACTTCGCAAGTTGTTCAACCTTAGAGGTAATAGCCTAGTTCTATGAATACCCTCGACCAAGTGCTAGAAACTGCTTTGCAACTGTCCTACGAACAGCAGGAAATGCTGATAAAAATCCTGCAAAACCGTCACCGCGAGAGTATCCGCGCCGAAATAGCTGCGGATGCTCCACAAACCTTAGCTGATTTCCGTAAAGGCAAATTCCGACAGCAGTCAGCCGAGGATGTTATTTCAACATTACGCCAGTCTTTGGACGAGCCCGAAACATGAGACCACTGGTTCTGACTCCCAAATTCAAACGAGCATTCCGCAAGTTTGTGAAACGAAATCCTGACCTCCAGCAACGTATTGAAGACTCTCTTCAACAAATGGAAGCAGATGTATTTTTTCCCAACCTAGGTACTCATAAATTAGGTGGCAAACTTGATGGTCTTCAGTCCTGCTCTTGCGGCTATAATTGTCGGATTGTGTTCTCGATAGAAGAGGATACGGAAACAAATAGTGAAGTCATTGTTTTACTCGACATCGGGACACATGATGAAGTCTATTAACTGTGTCAGTTATTATTAGATAATAACTCCACAAATAGATTTAATTTTTCTTTAACTTATCCACAAACTCCGCAACAGCCGCGACAAATTCTGCGGTGGATTCATAGGGCAAAACATTGCGCCCCGGCATTAATAAACCTTCCGCGTTGGGAAAATAAGCTAAATATTGCGCTAATCTTTCATCCGGTTTCTCTTCCTTACCCGCTTGACTGATGCTTGAGGCTTTTTCTCCCATCACAACGAGTACGGGGCGATCGAACTTTTGAATCGTACCGCTATAATCCTGGCGCCAAAACCCCGCTAAAAACGAGAAAACCGCGTGTCGGCTGTCAGGATTTGCCGCCCCAGCCTGCAAAGCATCCAACCATTCGCTGTCGACTTTTGCCGCATCGCCAAACAGTTGTTTCACTGAAAAAGAACGCAAAAACTCAGCGCGTCTGGCGTAGCGGTAAAAAGCGTTTCCCAAGGGAGAATTTAACAAGTTCCAGACAATCCGTTGCTGTCTTTCTGTCGAATGTTTGTTCATCACCGCCCAAGCGGGAGGCCCTGCGAGAACTAAGCCACGAATTAAATTTGAGCCGCTTTCCTGCTGCCTTTTTGCTAAAGCCAAGGCTACACATAGTAAAGCACCTTGTACGAGGACGATCGCAGGTTTTTTGACTACAGTTTCCAAGAAATACTGCAACTGTGCGGCCCAATCGTCAGGATAGCAAGCCACAGCCGGCATTTCGCAATCGCCGCAGCCCAAAAGGTCGGGATTGTAAATCGGATTAGTGTTCCCTGCTTTGTACCAACTCTCACAAAATCTATGCCAAAAGATTCTTGACAATCCCACTCCTATCGGATGAATTAATAACAAAGGGATGCTATCTTCTGTCGCCGTAGTTTGGTTATAAACATCATAACCACAGCGATAATTTTGCCATTCGTAAAACAGCGTTGGTGATTTTATAGACGACATGGTGGAAAAATCTTGGTTTGAATATTGCGGTTGCATATTATTTTTTTGTGCCGATGTTACTTTTTATTATAATATGAGTAAGTGTGAGTTTTACCCGACATATATGTGGTAACTGATAAGATAAATAAACCCGCCCTGCGGGAGGACATAAGCGCGAATACAAACCTTTATTACTTAATCATGTCAGAACAGCGGATAACCATTTCTTTACCTAACTTGCTGCTAATTGTAGCATCGTCCTTGCTGCTAGTGCTGCTGTGGCAATTGCGGAGCCTGCTAGTAATTCTAATGATATCAGTCGTGCTGGCTGCTTCGATCGTCCCGATCGTTAATTGGGCCCAAACGATGCGGGTTCCGCGCTGGCTGGCGGTGATTATGGTTTATTTAACTCTCATCGGCGGATTTAGCGGCACGGTAGTGTTAATCGGGCCCACGGTAATCGAACAAATAGAGTTACTGCTGCGACAGTTACCACTGTATGTTGAAAGTTTGCGAACTGTGGCAACTAATCTATTGAGTCGCCTAACCGACGATGCCCCAACCTTGGTGGGTCAGTTGGTGGACACTCAATCGCTGACTAATTGGCTGATTCGATCGAGTCAACAACTGGTTTTGCGATCGTACAGTTTAACGAGAGGCATTCTAGGTGGGGTCTTCAGCCTAGTTTTAGCATTATTTATTTCAGGTTACATGGTGGCCGACAGCGACACATTAATCAAAAGTTTGGTGCAATTTTTCCCTAAACCTTGGGACACAAGATTAGCCGCACAAGCCGCGCCAATCGGTCAAAGAATGGGGAGTTATATTCGCGGGCGAGTGTTAGTTTCGGGGATTTTAGGGATATTTATTACCACAGGTTTGAGCATTTTGGGAATGCCGGAATTTGCTTTAGGCTTGGGTGCGATCGCAGGTGTTACCAACTTGATTCCCTTCATCGGCCCAGTGTTGGGAGCAGTACCAGCATTAATCGTAGCCTTAGCTAAAGGTGGCTGGGTACTTTTGTGGGTATTACTGTTATTTGTAATTATCCAAAATTTAGAAACTTACGTACTCGATCCTTTGCTGGTTGGTTCATCGGTTGGTGTGCATCCTTTATATCAATTGCTTTCTGTCTTGGGAGGCGTTCAAGTATTAGGAATTATTGGAGCTGTAATTGTGCCGCCTTGGTTTGCGGGAGTGGCAGCTTTGATTGAAAACTTGTATTTAAAACCAAAACTTAGGAGCGAACATCGAGAAGCAATAGATCGGGCTAAAAATAACTCTGACTTGCCACCTGTTACACCTTCGGCGTGATAGCCGTGAAGATGGGGAAATGGGGGGAGCATCTCAATGAAAGCAGTCAAGCTAGAAATTGGAGTTAGAAGTTAGGAGCCAGGAGGCCAGAGGAAGAAGGAAGGAGGAAGAAGGAAGGAGCCAGAAGAAGTGTTTTTACAAATATGAGATGCTCCCGAAAGGGGGCCATAGGGAGAGGGGAATTGAACTATTTAATTTATATCGTTTCTGTTGGCATCGGCATAATATGCTTGAAAGTTCAGTGCGAGCTTAAGAAATTGCAAAAAAAACACTCACCAGATCTTAATCTCGCACTATCAACTAAAGACTAGACTTGAATTTTAGCCTTCCCAAACAATCTTGAAGTGCCTCTCCGTTGGCTCTGCTGTTCCCCTCTCAATCAAAATATTTATGCAATAAGTCTAATGACTGGTAACTGATTACTGATCACTAAAAACTAAGGATTAATTGCCACTTCAATGCGGCGGTTGCGCTGCCGATTAGTATCGGAACTATTATCCACCGAAGGGCGACTTTCCCCATAGCCGATCGCCACCCAATGATACTTCTGACCGAGCACACCAGACAAATACTGCACCACAGCCTGAGCCCGCGCAAACGACACATTGCGATTGTCCGCCGCTTCCCCCGCGTCGTCAGTGTGGCCGGCAACGCGCACAGTTGCCCCCTCGTGGTTGCCCAACTCCGCCACCAAATTGTCCAAAATCGCATTAGTTCCCGCGCGCAAAGAAATGCTGCCAGTATCAAACAAAACATCGCTGGGTAGAGTCACCATCAGCCCATCCCCCCCAAACACCGGATTATTGGCATTCTGTGGCGTAGTATTCACCGTTTCAGGGTTCAGACTCGGGCTGCTGCCGATCGCCGGTAAAGCAGGGGCAACACTTGCCGCCGTTTCCGGCGCCGCCAATTCCCGCGACATCAACTGCAAACGCTTTTCCAAAGTTTCCGTCGGGCGGCTGCTGCCCAACTGACTCTCCAAAGCCGCCGTGCGACCAATCAGCGCGTTGAGTTCACCCTGCAACTGTCTCAAATCCGACTGCAATTTCTCTCTCTGGGCAGGACTGACTTTGGACTGGGGAGTCGGTGTAGCGGTTGGTGGCGGAAGCGCCGGAATTGGCGTTGCTGGGGCGCGTTTCGGGCTGGAGGTCAAATTTTGGGTTACACGCAGCAATCTCTCTGCCAGCGGCATCTCCGTCGCGCCTGACGGATAAACTTGAGCGATCGCCATCCCCAAAACCCACGCAAAACCGCTGCCCACCCCCAGCAGCAGCAGTCGAAAAATCAGCGACAGTACAAGCAAACCTTTTCCCCGCGACTTGGAGACGCGAGTGGGGGGGATTGAAGGTTTTTGGTTAAAAGATCGCGTCATATTTCATCCCTCTCGGTGCACATACCAGATTAATTTCGATACTATCTTACCTATTGGATTTTAATAGGACTTGAGTTAAGTTCTGTTACCAACTAAATTAAGTTAGCAGACATTGCCGCTTTTGCCAGTCGATTTTAGATTTTAGATTTTAGATTTTGCCTCCCATCTAAAATCTAAAAAAGAAACCCGGTTTCTACAAATCTGGGGTTTGGCGACGAAGCATCGAGGCAGAAACCCGGTTTCTAGTCCGTTGCGTGCAAGCCTGAATCTGTTGGATGATCCAGTAAAACTTTTGGAAGAAAAGCCGATGACTGACCCTTTAAATAGCCCTTATCCCGTCCCTTGGGAATGGATTAGTGCCACTCATGCTAAAGTGAGTTCCACTGCCGGCACAGGCCTCCGCTACTATCGCAGTCCATCCCTAGTTTCAACTAACGGCCAATACGCAGCTTACAGTCGAATTGAGTTGCAAGTGCAGCCGGAATTCTCCCGGTGTCGGGTTAGCAGCGTCATGTTTGTGGAAAATCTCAAAACCGGGGAACTGCAAACAGTAGCGGCTGCTTCGCCCCTGGCGGAAAGTGGGATGTATGGTAGCGATGATACAGATATGTCTGGGACGATCGCCATTTTAGTGCCTGTTTCTTGGAATCAAGACGGTTCCCGCGTTCTCGCCCGGGAATTTGAAGCACTTTTCAACTCTTCCGATATGTCCGACTACGGTGTCATTTGGGACAAAAATGATAATTACACTTATACCGTTGCTCCGGCTCGCAGTCTTTACACTCATGCTGTATTGTTGGGTTGGAGTCAAGTTTGTCCCGGAAAAGTTCTGTTCCGCGCAGGCAATTTGGGCGATCGATCTTGGCCTCTTTGTGCAGTGGATATGACAGGGCAAACGGTACCTGTCACCGAGGACAAACCCCTAGTTTTCGGCAGTCAAGCCAGCAAAGACTGGATCGAACCTAAAACTCGTTTTTAGACATTATGGCGGCATTTCCTTGGATCGGGCCAACCCTTTTTTTACTGTCAGGTCAGTTTTTCGACCAATTCATTTTGACTCTGGGCATGATAATATTAGCTGTTGTTTTCGGTTTAACAGCTTTTATTTTTCTTCGCCTTTTTATTACTTGGTTGCAGGCAAAATTGGAAAAAAATAGCCTGTTTTTTAAACGCTCGTTCAAAAGAAAGACGGACAATTTAACCGCTACTATTTCAGAGCCTGAAAACGTTTTTTTAGAACCTGTTTTCGTAGAAAGTGACGGCAAGTTAACTGCTGCAATTTTTGGAGACAAAAACGATATTTCAGAAGTGCCTGAGCCGCCGATAATCTGCGAAAATTCAGCAGCGGTTGCCTATCTCTACAAGCCGATAGCTCTTTGGCACGGGCGCTTAGTTTTGCCCTCAAGCGAACAGCGCCAACCCTACGGGACAGTTTTTTTTGAAGTAATAAATGCCCCCAAAAAATATAAAAATTTCATTGGCAAAACAGCATTTTTGAAATGGAGTACAAATCGCGAAGTACAGTTTTTTGTCCACGCAGTCAGTCAAGATATAAACTTCACACAACAAACTAAAAAAAGTCAAAAATCTGGCAACATCCATCCAGATAGATTGAACGGCTGGCGAAATGTAAGCCCTTTAGAAACTCTAACAGGCAGCAGACTCGAAGACAGCGTGACTGTGATGCTACGCAGGCCGGTGATTGCGATTAATTATAGCAGCAGCGATCGCCAGGAACTCACGATCGATCGCGAACCCGTACAAATTATCGGACGTTTCTGCGCCTTAGTCTCAATTTTACAGCGAAAAGAAGCCGACAGCGACAAATTTATTGTCCGGCATTTCAACAAAACATCTCAACAATTTGACGGCGCCGCTGAAATTATTCGGATTCCACAAGTACAGCCCGACAAAAATGGCGTAGCGAGGTCTACCAATCACCTGATCGAACAATCCCCCTTAAATCCAGACGGCTGGTACATTTATGGCGATAGAGACGAAGACAGTATATTTGTAGTGCAGGCAATCGAACCCCGCAAAGTTGCCCAATTAACACCAGATGAAACACATTTCGGTCTAAAAAAATCTCTCGCTTATTTAAGTAACAAAAATTGGGAAAATACACCAGCACAAAAAGGGCAAGCAAAAAGAATATTGTTAACCCCAAATGAGGCTACAGAAAACGCTTCAATCTCTCCTTGGCAAGAAGGAGATATCGGGATAGTGATTCACAGTTTCGGCGGTATCGGCGGCAAAAAAGGCGAACGGCCACCGCTGGGAATTGTCACCGGACATTTTGCTTTGGGAGTAGCAAAAGTGGTGCGCGATCGCTTTACCAGCGAACTGCGTTTTGACATAGAATACAAACAAGTTTACGCCCATAATCCCGACGGAATTGTTGCCGGTTCCAGCAAATGGCAAAGCTACATGGGAGACTTGCAGCGCGGCTGGTTGGGCGATCGCCCGGTTTGCGATATCATCTGTAAATTAGATTGCGTGTGTTGCGACTACGATTTTGACGGCATCACCTTGTCGCCTTTAACCGAATTAAACCAGCAACTAGATATCATGATGGCCCGCTACCGCAGCGGAGACGGCACCGGCGCAAGTTTAGTCACCCCAGCAACTTCTTGCGTCCAAGATTCAAGTCAGGCAATTTACGCGACAATTAAAAAAATTACTTCCGAAATAGAGTCAAATCCTCAGATTCAAGACTGGTTGAAAACACATCCCACCGACGCACAAACCCAAAGGTTTCACCAGTTAGTAGCTTTAGGAGAGAGTTTAGAAAAAGTATTAATGCCCCTCGGCATTGTCCGTCCAGATTGGCGGAAAAATGCAAGATTGGCGGGGATTGATGCGGAACTGAAAAAAACCTTTTTTGTCGGTATAGTGAACCTGATAAAAGCTGCTATTAGTTACCGAACAATGCTACCCAGGCGCACCCAAGATGAAATAGCCAAAATTTTCTTAAAACAGGGAGCATTTTTGTGGATAATTCGCACAAATCAAGTTGGAGGATTTGACCCAAACATTGAGCCAATCGCACCAACAGGGCTTTGAATCAGCAATCGGTTTGTAGATAATTCGGCGATTGAAATCGCTACTACAAAAACAAAGTCTGCCTCCGCAGACTAAGAGATTGAGGGAGCATTTAAGCGGGATTTGGTATCACTCAACAGTCAACAGTCAACCGTTAACAGTCAACAGTTAACCGTTAACAGTCAACAATCAACCATTACCAAGGAGTGACTTGAACAGTGCCGTCTGGTGCCAAAACTACGCGGAAATCAGCCAGCGGTTCCGCCGGTGACCTGGTGCCAACCGGTTTGTAAAGCAACTCCGACAAGGGCGTTTCGGATTGATCGACTGCTGCCGAATTCTCGGGCTTGTAACCGACAATCGCCCCGTCTTGGGCCACACTCACCCGATAAACCAACTCCGCATCACCCGGAGGCTGATTCTTCACAAATCCGTCAATTTGCTGGGAAAGTTTGCCCCTCAACAGCTCAATTTCCCCTGGGTCGGTAATTGGCACGGCTGCTGCTTCAGGGCTTGCCAAACCTTCAGCAACAGGACTGGGCGTGCTTTCCGGCGAAGCGTCCGACTGCGGTGTGGGGCTTGGTGAAGCGTCCGACTGCGGTGTGGGGCTTGGTGAAGCGTCCGACTGCGGCGCGGGGCTCGGAGTCGGCGAAATCGATTCAGCGTTCGGAGTTTGAGTCCCAGGCACCAAACCGTCTGCAGGGGGCGTGGGATTGGGATTAGGCGAACCCGATCCGCCCGGATTCGGCGTCCCCTGATTCTGGCCCGCTGGATTGGGCTGCGGCACCGGATCTCTCTGGCGCTGGACTTCTGGCACCGGCACCAAGAAAAACGCCATCGCAGCCAAAGCCAAACTCGACACCCCCACCACAGCAGGCAAAGTCCGCTTCGCCAAAGGTTCGGCCGACTTGACGTAACGCTTGGAAATTGGGGTTAATTGCAGCGATAATTCCGGCAGCGTCTGCGTGTCGGCAAAAAACTGATCGATCGCCTCTACCAAGTCAAATAGCTGTACCGTCGTCAAATCAACTTTTGCCGACAGTTCTGTTTTTTGATCGATTGGGGTTGGGCTGCCTGTGGAGGCGGGTAGAACGGTCAATCGGTGCAAATTCCCGTCAATTCTGTGTAACTGCACCATGCCCACATTCGGGCCGTAGCGATCGGGATAATGCACCCCGCTCATAAATTCTTGAGCGTAGCTGCTGACGGCCCTCACCAAGCTTTCAAAAAACTCCCGCCCCCCCGTCAGGGGCTCGCCGAGACCTTTCACATAGCATTCAGCGCTCATTAGTATGGAAAGCACCGGTCGTATATCTAACTGGCTGGTTGCCGATCCATCGCTCAACCCTTCTAGAACTAGGGTGCAATTTGGCAGACTGTACTGACGCCTAATAGTCATTTTTTATTCAACTTCTCCATCAAACAGGCTAACCCAGAAGCGCTGCATTCCGGCTGTGCCTGTACAAAATAGCAGTTTGCTCAACAAGTTCAAAGCTAGTTCGTTGAGCTTGTCGTCGGAATCGTAAGCGGCAACTAGCGATCGCTTGGGGTTCATGCGCGATCGAAAGTGAGCTCTAAAGCGTTCTAAATACTCGGCCAGCGGCAGGTTCTGGTTGAGGGGGATATTTCTCGATCGCAACTGCTGCGAGTCTAGCAGCAACTGCCGAATTGTGGCGGTTAACTTACGCGCCATATTACAGGCGATCGCCACCAGCGCTTTTGCCTCCACCATAGTAAGCGAGCGGCGCTGGGTGTAGCGTCTCAGCGGGTTAGTATTACGCATCAGCCAAAGGGCAACCCGATTTTTGATAATTGATTCCAATTCCAGGTCCTTTGACACCACCAGCATTTCTTCGGCACCTCCGAGATACAAGGCTTCGATCGCCAGCAACATCAAGTCAATTTGTAATCTGGCTCGGCGGGGACATCCCCCATCGGAAGGCGACAAGTCTGGCAAACTGTCTAAAATTAACGGGTTTGACTGGGTAAGCGAAGTTTCTGACGGCATTAATATCACGGCAACATCCATTCCAAACAAACTATACGGGCACGGGGGGTCTTGAGCAAGACAAATTCTCAACCAAGAACTTCTCTGGGATACTTTATTTTTATCATTGACTTTTAGGCATATTTTCTAATTTAGCAGCAACCGACCGTCACAGGCGAGCTCCAGCGGGAGTTTGATCTGCCACTCCCCACCCACGTCGCCGGAGCTTTGTGATTCCTTGCTTCGTTAGGGGAGAAGGGGAGAGTCGAAAAGCGACAAAGAATTACCCATTTCCCATTTCTTATTCTCTATTGGGATCAATCAATGTTCCTGCTTCTGGGGTTGCACCGCCGCTTCTCTTTGAGCCGTAAAATCTGTAGCCGCCGCCTTATCAGTTAGACTAATTTTTCCTTTGAGGCTTTCTTGCTCCACAATTCCGCGCATTTTAACAGAACTGTTTTGACCGGTTGCTGTGGAGTCGCTGCAACCAGCTAAATTAGCAACCGCACCCGACAAGTTCAATCCTTGAGTTTCCCACTTACCAAATAGAGAAGGTTTCTCCTGGGCTGTTTTTTCCCTGCCCTCCCTGCTGCCCGATCGCAAATTACCGCTCAAATAAACACCCGATTGCTCGATTGTCAATACCAAAACATCAGATTTCAGACATTCGGGCAAACTTTTAGGATCGAAGCGATAATTTCCCGCAATTGCCGAAGGAGCCTTTAAATTTGCTTCCCCATAAGCAGTTACTACTTTAAACAGCAGTGCAACTGAGCCGATCGCAATCCCGTAAAATGCCAGCGATTTGAGGCTTAAATGATTCATCATCTTGGTAATTAATAATTGGGCATTGGGCATTGGGCATTGGGCATTGGGCATTGGGCATTGGGCATTGGTACTAACTCACAAATAACCAATAACCAATAACCAATAACTAATAACAACTGCCAACAGTCAACAGTCAACAGTCAACTGACTACATTTGAGGAAGTACCGATGCCAAGTGCGATCGCACTCTAACGTAACACCGCGCAATCAGCAGCGAAGAATGACACTGCACAGCCAATTCATCAGTATACTGTCCCAAAGTTTGGCGCTCAATTCCCCACTCCCGACTCGTACCCGCAATAGTCAAATCAGCATTAGCAGAAGCCGCAACCACTGCTTGAATTGGCTCAGCAGCCTCCACAATCGGAGTTTCAATGCGCGATCGTACCTCAACTGGTAACTGATCCATCACTCGCTGAAACTCGTAACTCAGCTCATTTCCAGATTCCCCGTCAACCGCCACCCGCAGCACCGTCAAACGGCGTTCCTCGCTATTAACTAACAGTCTCAGCGCCAATTCTAACCCCAAGTCATCGTGAATGTTTGCGGCGTAAGGTACTAACAAGTTATTCAATTTTTCCCTGCCTCTGTCAACAAAAATTGCTACATCCACCTTTGCGTTGCTGAGAATTTGACCGACACGTCCTCCCAAACGGTTGCTGCTAAAAGTAGGCCTATGCCATCCTACTAAAATCAAATCCGCGCGATCGATCTCCGCAATTTGTGCCGTTTCCCGGGCGACATCATTAGTAACGCGAATGATGGGATGTACGAATTTTCTTGCCTCGGGCAGTTCCAAACTATCAATCAATTCTGATAATTTCGAGCGACGCTCTTGAATAATGCGATCGGCTTCCGCCGGCGTACTTTCAAAAGCATAGTCATCATTTAATTCTATCAAACTCAGAGGATGAACCGCCGCCGACTTTAAATCATCACCGCCCATACCAGCAGCAGGCTGCGCCAGCGCTACCGCTAGTCTCAGTAAACCTTTCTGCGTGCTGGGGTTGGCAACAGGTACTAAAATTCGATAAGTGGGCAGCAATTTGTTAGCAGTTTCTTCGTTGATGTCAGCCATTTGTAAATCTTCTAATTCGGAATCCTCAGAGTTAACTTCTGAAATATCTAATCTAATTAACCGTTTTGGATAAGTCCACTCCAACAGTGGCGAAGTCATAAAAGTTGTCACTAAAGCCATGATGACTAACATCGTAAATAGCAGCGGCGAAATCACCCCCAAGGAAAGACCGATATTCAGCACAATTAGTTCAGTCAAACCACGAGTATTCATCAGCCATCCCAGGGCTGAAGCTTCGCGGTTGCTGATGCCACATACTCTAGCTGCAACGTAAGTGCCGAGGTATTTGCCGACAATTGCCACTCCTAAAACTGCGGCGCACAGCAGCCACAATTCAGGACTGTTGAGCAAGCCGATTTGAGTTCGCAACCCGCTATAAGCAAAAAATATGGGCAGGAGAAATATTAGTACAAAGTCTTCTGTTTTTTCTGCTAATTCTCTGGTCAATCCCGCATTTTTAGGCATGGCAGCACCCAGCATAAATGCACCGAAAATTAAATGAATGCCGATCCATTCAGTAATTAATGCCGAAGCTACAACTCCCATGTAAATGCCGGAGAGCAATAACTGTGTTAATCTGCCAGTGCGGTTGTACTGTTTGGAAAGTCGCTGCAAGAACCAACGGACTACAGTCAGCATGAAACCGATGTAAATTAAAGATGCAATAATTGTCGGCACAGCACCGATCATCGAATTAGTACGAGTAACTGCGATCGCCACCGCTAACAAACACCACGCCGTTACGTCATCTACCGCAGCGCAAGTCAAGGCCAACGTTCCCAATTTTGTATTCTGCAAGTTGTGTTCTGTAATAATTCTTGCCAGCACCGGAAAGGCCGTAATTGACATCGCAGCGCCCAAAAACAAAGCAAAGGCGGTAAAGGAAACGCTATTATTTGAAACGATGGGATACAGCTGCAGCGCTAGCAAGCTTCCCAGGGAAAAGGGCAGTAAAATGCTGACGTGGGAAGTTAAAATCGCTATATCTAAATTGCTTTTGAGATACTTGGGATTCAGTTCCAAACCAATCAAAAACATGAAAAATATTAGCCCCACCTCTGATAGCACGTTGAGGAAGGGAACGGCTTCGGCGGGAAAAAGTGCTGTTGCTAAATCTGGTGCAACTAAGCCAAACAGAGAAGGTCCAAGCATAATTCCTGCTACAATTTCTCCAATGACTTGAGGTTGTTTGATCGCTCGAAATCCTAAACCTACAAGTCTCGAAAGTGCGATGACAATTAGAACTTCAAGCAGGACGAGAATGGGTATGGGCATGGCGTTTTTAGCTTTGGGATTTTTGCGGATCGAGAGGGCAGTGTACTAACGCTGACTGAATTGCTGATCGAAAAAAATCGATACCAGCTCGATCGAAGGTAGAAGGCACAAGAGGCCCACCAACAACGCCATTCTCTCACAAGCGAACAAAGGCTTTGGCAACCTCCCACCGGCATTTTTCGGTTGTAAGAAGCGCTTGCGAGTAACTTTAACCGCCGCCTGCACACCCCGCACCCAACCCGCCCATTAAATCTCACATCCGGGTGCCAAGCCAACCCTACGGATATCAAATTTTCAGAAAAAGTAGCGCGCGCTGTGATAAACTAGAAAAGTTGTTTAAATTCGCACATCCGGGTTTTCGGGTGTTTCGAGGGCGCAAACCTTCAGAAATACGACCGGGTGGAGGATTAACCCGAATTAGGAGTTAAAAATACAATGCCAGTAGTCAGTTTGGCTCAAATGTTAGAGTCAGGGGTTCACTTCGGACACCAAACCCGTCGGTGGAACCCGAAAATGTCTCCATACATTTTTACAGAGCGCAACGGGGTTCACATCATCGACCTCGTGCAAACCGCTCAGCTTATGGAAGACGCCTACGAGTACATGAGAGTTGCCTCAGAAAAAGGCAAAAAGTTTTTGTTCGTGGGTACGAAGCGCCAAGCTGCAGGGATTGTAGCCCAAGAAGCTCAACGCTGCGGTGCTTATTACGTCAACCAGCGCTGGCTGGGGGGAATGCTCACCAACTGGACGACTATTAAGTCCCGCGTGGAGCGCCTCAAGGATTTGGAGCGTCGCGAGGAAATCGGCGCCCTCGATTTGCTGCCGAAAAAAGAAGCTTCGGTACTGCGCCGAGAAATGGCAAAACTCCAGAAATATCTGGGCGGGATTAAATCTATGCGGAAGATTCCCGACGGAGTGGTGCTGGTAGACCAACGCCGCGAGTATAATGCGGTGTTGGAATGCCAAAAGTTGGGAATTCCGATCGTCTCTCTGTTGGATACCAACTGCGACCCGGATTTGGTTGACATTGCGATTCCGGCGAATGACGATGCTATTCGATCGATCAAGCTGATTGTCGGCAAGTTAGCTGATGCCATCTACGAAGGTCGTCATGGTCAGCAGGGCGGTGACTCTGAGGAAGACTACGACTACGAAGGTGGCTACGAAGGCGCGGAATATGATGTCGAAATCGAAGAATTGGATGACCCCGATTATGTAGATCCCGACGACGCCGCTGACGCTGACGGCGAAGAAACCGAGAGCTAGTATTGCTCTCGGCATCTGACACCAGGAAATTAAAAATTAAAGATTGAAAATTAAAAATAATAATTATTTTTAGTTGGATATTTTTAATTTTTAATTGTACATAGCACGAGTCTAAGTCATTAGTAGAGTTCTGGCAAAAGCATTGATTGTGTCAGCGCCAGAATTAATTCTGGCGCTACACCTACAAAGTCGGTACTAAGATCGAGTGGGTATTTCTTCACTCGGGTCGAATCATTAACATTAAAATTAGTGACTAATGACTGATGACTAATGACTGATGACTAATGACTAATAACTAATTTTGATTGGGAACTTAAAGAAGATGGCGGACATATCTGCAAAACTTGTTAAAGAACTGCGCGAAAAAACTGGCGCGGGCATGATGGACTGCAAAAAAGCCCTCGTTGAAAACGAAGGTAATATGGAAACATCCATTGAGTGGCTGCGGAAAAAAGGTCTGGCTTCGGCAGGTAAAAAAGGTGGACGAGTCGCCTCAGAAGGACTTGTAGGCAGCTACATTCACACCGGCGGCCGCGTGGGAGTGCTGGTGGAAGTTAACTGCGAAACAGATTTTGTGGCACGTCGCGAAGAATTCCAAAAGTTGGTGCGGGATATTGCGATGCAAATTGCAGCTTGCCCGAATGTGGAATACGTGAAAGTTGAAGATATCCCCGCCGAAGTTGTCGAAAGAGAAAAGGCAATTGAAATGGGCAAAGATGACTTGGGCAACAAGCCGGAGAACATCAAAGAAAAGATTGTTCTAGGGCGGATTGAGAAGCGCATGAAAGAGTTATCTTTAATGGATCAGCCTTTTATTAAAGATCAGAATATCTCGGTGGAAGAGTTGGTGAAACAAACGATCGCCCAAATTGGAGAAAATGTCCAAGTGCGCCGCTTCGTGCGTTTTGTCTTGGGCGAAGGCATTGAGAAGGTAGAAGCTAACTTTGCCGATGAAGTGGCAGCCCAAATGGGTGTTCAATAATCCCAAATTAAGATTAAAAATTAAAAATTAAAAATGTGAAACCTGGATTTTTTGCATTTTTAATTTTTAATTTTTACAGGACTTATGAACCCAGTATATTTGTAAGGTGTGCACTGCACACCTTACTATTACAGATAGCGTAAGAATTTAAAACTTGCGTAAGTATTATTTTAATTTTATACGAGAGATATGGTGCGACCAAGAGAGCGAATAGAGCAAGATTTGGCAGGACTCGAAGAGGCTTTAGCAGCCTTGAAGTTGGAGTTTCGCAGTACCTACGAAGGTTATTTAACTGCGTTGGGACAAGCGGTGCGACAGCAGTTAATTTTGGCTTGCTATCACCTTTGCACTCAAGCAGTACCGGAGTCGTTTCTCAAGTTGTCCTTCGAGGGGAGGCAAAAAATGCAGCAGTCTGTAAGGGCTTTGGCTGCGGCGTCGGAGGAAAAATTGCGATCGCTGGTGACTGAATCAGAAGCAGAGAAAGAGGAAGAGGAAGACGAAGAGGAAGACGAAGAGGAAGACGAAGACGGAGACGACTTCGACAAAGACGAAGAGGAAGAAGACGAAGAAGACGAAAAGGAACAAGACGAAAAGGAAAAAAACCAAGTTTCCGCCATTAACTATCTATTTTCATTGGCAAATTATCAATTGCCAAGTGCCAATTCCCCAGAAAGTTTGGCACGCTGGCAAAATAGTATTGAAAAGTCGATCGCCCATATACTCAAGCTGCTTTCTCGCGACACCAACCGCTTGCTGCAACAGTCGGGAATCTTGCCGAGTCAATTGCCAGAACCGGTTCTAGAAGCTGCTTCTCAAGCTGAATCCTCGGGCGATAGTGTTGCCGGGCCGCCTAACTTATTAAACTTAATCATTGAAACTGATGCCTCATCAGCATCGCGAAAATTGGCAGAAACCTTGGGTAGTAGGGCGCTGCACATTACAGCGATTAAACTGCGGCTGTCGGAAATAGAGTTTGCCGATGCGGGAACCTCGGCTTGGCGCCAGCAAATTCGTAACCTGTCTGTAAAGTTGAACTCGCTGGGCCGCGATTACCAGAAAAAGCAGCGGGAACTCGCTGTAGTGGAGGCTGAGTCGGCTTGGCGATCGAGTTGGTTTGAAGATTGATCGGACGTTGAAGGAAGAAGGAAGAAGGAAGAAGGAAGAAGGAAGAGGGAAGAAGGAAAAACGTAAAACTTTTAGGCTATTGGGAAACCCGCTTTCTTAAAGAAACCGGGTTTCTCGGTGTTATACTTTTTTTGGTAGAAGCTTCTTAAAAGAAAAAGTTAAAATTTAAAATCTAATATCTAAAATCTAAAATCTAAAATTGATATGACTATCGATCGACCCGAATGGCAGCGATTGCAAAAAGCTCTTTCAGTAGAAGCCGATCGCGGATTTAACGACATCCAAGGCAGTCAATACCGCTTCAGCGAGTTTCTGGGTCTGAGTTTAAGACAGTTGGCAGCTAATGTGGCGGCTTCTTCGCGCGATCGAGCCAGACAACTAGCCGCTGAATTTGACATCTACCCTCAGAAAGATCTCGAACAGCGCCAACATTCGATCGCCATTACGGTCAGTTTTTTGAGGCAAATGGAGCAAGTTTGGGAACAAGAAACTCGCCACCAGCAAAAACAAGTAGGACAAGTCAGACCCGCAAACGCTAACGCTTCTGAACCAACCGCCCCAGCACTTTCCGTTCCCCGAACTGCACCCCTGAGTACAGCACCCCCACCGCCCAGCCTGACTCTCGACCAACAGTTAACCCGTGTCACCGGCATCGGCCCTGCCAACGGCAACCGCTTGGCAAAACTGGGTTTATACACTGTATACGACTTGCTTTACTACTATCCGCGCAACCACATCGACTATGCAAAGCAAGTACAAATTCGCGAGCTGGTAGCTGGGGAAACTGTCACTTTAATCGCAGAAGTAAAGCGCTGCAATTGCTTTTCTAGTCCGAAAAATAAGAAATTAACCATATTAGAAGTTATTTTAAAAGACCGTACCGGAGAAATAAAAATAAGTCGTTTTTTTGCAGGTCCTCGCTACAGTAATCGCGGTTGGCAAGAATTCAAAAAGCGCGAGTATTGTACAGGTGCGGTGCTGGCAGCTTCCGGCTTGGTGAAGCAGGGTAAATATGGAATTACTTTAGAAAATCCTGAGTTAGAAGTATTAGACGACTCCGAGGGTGCGATCGAATCGATGAAAGTCGGTCGCTTGATACCAGTTTATCCGCTGACGGAGGGGGTGGATGCTGGTTCGGTGAGGCGATCGATTTTGGCTGCAATGCCGGCGGCAAAAATGTTGCCAGAATCCCTACCGGAAGATTTGCGCGAGCGTTACGGTTTAATGGGTTTAGCCGATGCGGTAACTAATATTCACTTTCCGCTCGATCGAGATTGTTTGGCCGCCGCCCGCCGCCGCTTAGTTTTTGACGAATTTTTCTACCTGCAATTAGGACTTTTGAAGCGCCGGCAAACCCAAAGGAAAGCTCAAGCTAGTGCAGTCATCCTTCCTACTGGCAAATTGATCGAACATTTTTATGAAATCTTGCCTTTTGCCTTGACTAATGCTCAGGAAAGAGTAATTAACGACATCCTCAACGATTTAGCTTCGTCGCAACCGATGAACAGATTAGTGCAAGGCGATGTCGGTGCTGGCAAAACAGTAGTCGCCGTAGTGGCAATGCTAGCAGCAATTCAATCCGGCTATCAAGCCGCTTTAATGGCGCCGACAGAAGTTTTAGCAGAACAGCACTATCGCAAATTGGTAGGTTGGTTTAACTTGATGCACTTGTCTGTCGAACTGTTAACTGGTTCCACAAAAATAGCCAAGCGCCGCGAAATTCACAACCAATTAGAAACCGGAGAATTACCTGTTTTAGTGGGAACTCACGCGCTGATTCAAGATACGGTGAATTTCCATAAATTGGGTTTGGCGGTAATTGATGAACAGCACAGATTCGGTGTGCACCAGCGCGCTAAATTGCAGCAAAAAGGCGAAGCTCCCCACGTTTTGACGATGACGGCAACTCCCATTCCCCGGACGCTGGCCCTGACACTGCACGGGGATTTAGATGTGAGTCAAATTGATGAACTTCCCCCCGGTAGGCAGGCGATTCAAACCACTGTACTGTCTGCCAAAGAACGAATCCAAGCTTACGATTTGATTCGGCGGGAAGTGGCGAGCGGGCGTCAAGTTTATGTGGTGCTGCCGCTGGTGGAGGAGTCGGAAAAGTTGGACGTGCGATCGGCAATTGAGGAAAAAGAAAAACTAGAAAAAAGTGTATTTCCTGAGTTTAAGGTGGGTTTGCTCCACGGCAGGATGAGCAGTGCTGACAAAGATGAGGCAATTACTAAGTTTCGAGACAAAGAAACGGATATTTTAGTATCTACTACTGTGGTCGAGGTGGGAGTGGACGTGCCGAATGCAACGGTAATGCTGATTGAAAATTCTGAGCGTTTTGGACTGTCCCAACTGCATCAGTTGCGGGGGCGAGTCGGTCGGGGCAGCAACCGTTCTTATTGTTTGTTAATGCCCGGTTCCAAAAGTGCGGAAGCCATGCAGAGAATGAAGGTTTTAGAACAATCTCAAGATGGATTTTTTATTGCGGAAATGGACATGAGATTGCGCGGGCCTGGTCAGGTTTTGGGAACTCGGCAGTCGGGTTTGCCAGATTTTGCTTTGGCGAGCTTGGTGGAGGATCAGGAGGTTTTGGAGTTGGCGAGGGCGGCGGCTCAAATGGTAATTGATAATGATGAAAGTTTGAATCAATGGCCGGTGGTGCGGGATGAATTGGAGCGGAGATATCAGCGGATGATGAGTGGGTCGATTTTGACTTAGATAGTTTTGGACGCAGCAACGGGGTTTTTAATAATATTTTGTAGTCGCAGGTTAAGCGAATATATATCAAAGCCGCCAGTTTATTGCTGCACTCACCCGTCCTCCTCCCCATAGGGCGGTTTATTTGCAGCTACTTATTTAATGTCACTAATGTCAGAAACCGATTTTGTTCCCCTAAACTCACGTAAAACCCTAGGTTTTTTGTCAGGAAACGCGGTTTATACTTTTTTGCTGAGAATGCTGCAAAATATCAGATCGATCGAAACGTCAAAAACACGAGTTTGTTAGAAACGAGTGCCTCAACCCAAACTACTTTAGGAGAGGATTTTGGCCTTAATCTACGCTATTTTTATGAGGAGCCAGGCTTGGGGTACTTATTCCACCAAGAATCCTTCGCAGGATTGACGAAGAAGTGTCAAAATTAAGATAGTTCTGCCAGAAACAGGGGAAAGGAAATCTAGCCTGTACTGGCGCCTAAGGCAACATTGATTCCTCGCTGGTTACGCTTGCAGGTGGTCGCCGACGGTTCGTCGCATTTAATCTCAACAGTAATTATGAAAGATCTCACTCGTTATCGAAATATCGGCATCTTCGCCCACGTAGATGCTGGCAAGACCACCACAACAGAAAGAATCCTGAAACTGACAGGTAAAATCCACAAAATTGGTGAAGTTCACGAAGGCGCGGCGACTACTGACTTCATGGAACAGGAGCAAGAGCGCGGTATTACGATTCAGTCCGCTGCTACCACGTGCTTCTGGAACGAGCATCAGCTCAACATCATCGATACTCCGGGACACGTCGATTTTACGATCGAGGTTTACCGTTCTTTGAAGGTTCTCGATGGTGGCATTGGTGTGTTCTGCGGTTCGGGTGGAGTTGAACCGCAATCTGAAACCAACTGGCGCTACGCTAACGATTCCAAAGTCGCTCGCGTCATCTACATCAATAAGCTCGATCGCACCGGTGCAGATTTTTACCGCGTTGTCAAGCAAGTCGATAAAATCCTTGGCGCTAAACCGATGGTGATGGTATTGCCGATCGGCATAGAAGAAAAGTTTTGCGGCGTAGTCGATTTGCTGACCCGCAAAGCCTGGATCTGGGATGATTCCGGCGATCCCATGAACTATCAAATTAAAGATGTCCCCGCCGATATGGTCGATGATGTCGAAAGTTGGCGCGAAAAGTTGATCGAACTGGCCGTCGAGCAAGACGACGCTGTGATGGAACAGTATCTCGAAGGCAACGAGCCGAGCCTCGAAGACCTCAAGCGCTGCATTCGCAAAGGTACTCGCGATCGGGCATTTTTCCCCACCTACTGCGGCTCATCGTTTAAAAACAAAGGCGTGCAGTTGGTTCTCGATGCCGTAGTTGACTACCTGCCAAACCCGATGGAAGTCACACCGCAGCCAGAAGTCGATCTCGAGGGCGAGGAAACCGGCGAGTTTGCCGTTGTCGATCCCAACAGGCCATTGCGGGCACTCGCGTTTAAGATCATGGACGATCGCTACGGTGCTCTAACATTCACGCGCCTGTACTCCGGTACTCTGTCCAAGGGCGACACCATACTCAATACCGCCACGGGCAAAACCGAGCGCGTCAGCCGTTTGGTGGAGATGCACGCCAACTCTCGCGAAGAAATTGAATCCGCGCAAGCAGGGGACATTGTGGCGATCGTCGGCATGAAAAACGTCCGCACCGGACACACCATCTGCGACCCCAAAAATCCCGCCACCCTAGAGCCGATGGTATTCCCCGATCCCGTTATTTCGATTTCGGTCAAACCGAAACAAAAAGGCGGCGAAGAAAAAATGGGAGCAGCCCTCACCAAGATGGTGCAAGAAGACCCATCTTTCCACATGGTGACGGATCAAGAAAGCGGCGAAACGATTCTCAAGGGGATGGGCGAGTTACACCTCGACATCAAAGTAGACATTCTCAAGCGCACCCACGGCATCGAAGTAGAAGTCGGCGAACCACAGGTAGCCTACCGCGAGTCGATTACCAAGCGCTTGGAAGACGAATACACCCACAAAAAGCAATCAGGTGGTTCCGGTCAATTTGCCAAAATCGGCTATGTGATCGAGCCTGGTGAGGTTGGAAGTGGCTTCCAGTTTGAGTCAAAAGTGACTGGTGGTAGCGTGCCGAGAGAATATTGGCCAGCCGTCGAAAAAGGCTTTGAAAGCTGCATCGACAAAGGCGTCTTGGCCGGATTCCCCTGCTTGGACTTGAAATTCACGCTTCTAGAAGGCGGTTTCCACCCCGTTGACTCGTCAGCAATGGCCTTTGAAATTGCTGCCAAAGCGGCCTATCGGCAGTCTCTGCCGAAAGCGGGGCCTCAGTTGCTCGAACCGATTATGAATGTCGATGTATTCACTCCAGATGATTACATGGGCGACGTGATCGGCGACCTCAACCGCCGCCGGGGGATGATGAAATCTCAGGAGACAGGACAAACAGGAGCACGGATCAAGGCAGATGTACCCTTGAGCGAAATGTTTGGTTACATTAGCGATTTGCGTACTATGACCTCTGGCCGCGGTCAGTTTTCCATGTCCTTCTCGCACTATGCTCCTTGTCCGAATAACATCGCTGAAGAAGTGATTAAGGCGGCAAAAGAGCGTCAAGCTGCCGCGAAGTAATGTATTGACTGCGACGAATTGATTTGTCGCAGTCAATCACCAACGTTAAAAACTAGGAAAATCTAGTTTTTAACGTTGGTCAATGGAAGTATCCCAATTTTCTTTTGGCAGGAGTGTTCGCTGTGAGAACGCGCTAGGGATATACAACCTAGCCAACGTCCGGCTCGCACTCCTCACAAATGCTTTTTACTCTCCAAAAGAGACGCTCCCTTCAAAAGTCTCTCTAAAAGGGCGATCGCGCATCAATCAATATAATGTTTCCTAATATACAATCAATAATTTAAAACCCAGGCAGGTAGCCATGACAGCCACCCTGATCCCGAGTCAAAGTAGCGGAATTCTGCTGAAAAACATTAGCTGGAAAACTTACGAATCCCTGGTGAATGAGTTAGCCGAACAAGGAGGAATTCGCCTGACTTACGATCGCGGAAATTTAGAAATTATGACTCCATCAGCACCCCACGAAAAGTACAAAAAAATCTTGGGACGTTTTGTAGAAAGCGTGAGTGATGAATTGAATGTTGAAATTTGCAGTTTGGGTTCTCTAACTTGCAGGCGGGAGGATTTGGCTCGCGGTTTGGAACCGGATCAGTGCTACTATATCGAAAATGAGGATGTGGTTTGGGATAAAGAACAAATCGATCTCAATCAAGATCCGCCCCCAGATTTAGTGGTGGAAATTGACGTGACTAGCAGTTCGATCGATCGACTTTCTTTATATGCAAGTTTAGGCGTACCGGAAGTTTGGCGCTACGACGGAAATCGTTTAATAATTTATCAGTTGGAAGCACAGGAATATAGAGAAAGAGATGTGTCTCCGACTTTTCCTTTTTTGTCGCAAGTTGAGATGCTGCGCTTTTTGGAATTGAGGAGGACTACAAAAGAAAATGCTTTAATTCGCTTGTTCCGGGAGTGGGTGAGGAGTCAAATTCAGTCAGGGGAGTGAAGCAGGGCGATCGCACTTGGGAAATCTTATCATATCGTCGTGTAAAACATAGGTTTGTAGCGAGGACTTCAGCCCGATAGAGTTTTATGAAGACTTTAGTCCTCACTACCAACTTAATTATAATTATTGACGCGGCTCTGATATTATTCGCCAGTTAAATCAGCGCGAAACTTCTCCACAACTCTATTTAACTCTACCGAATGAGAGGCCTTAAATAAAATACGATCGCCCGGTGTGACAAACTCCATTAAATGCCTTGCTAAATCTTCCCGGGAATTCTCCCTCGCAATATCTTCTACCTCCACAAAAGGCAGACCCGCCGCACCCGCAGCCATTGCCGCCGCTTCCTCAAAATCAGCAAAAACAAACAAAGCATCCAGATTCAACTCTCGCGCCGCCCTTCCCACTTGCCGGTGAAATTCGATCGCCCTATCGCCCAATTCCTTCATCGTTCCCAACACCGCAATCCGGCGCTTTCCTGCAGTATCTGCTAACAGTCTCAGCGCCGCCAACATCGACTCCAAACCAGCATTGTAAGTCTCATCCAGAATCACAATATCCTGCGGCAAATCGTAGCGGCGCGCCCGTCCATCCGGTAACTGCACAGACAAACCTTGCTTTAAAAGTTCCCAATCAATACCTAACACTTTTCCTACCGCCAAAGCAGCCAAATAATTTACAGCATTGTGGCGTCCCGGCAGTGGCAGCGGCAATTCCAGACCTTCTACAAGCATTGTATTATGATTCAGCAATTCCCCGCACAAATCCCCGCCTTCTAAACCGTAAGTTAAAGTTTTTCCCTGCCAAACTTTGGCTGCAGTTGCGATTAATCTGTCACCATCGTGATTGAGAATAGCAATGCTATCTGTAGGCATTTCGGCTAAAAGTTCGCATTTAGCTTGGGCGATTGCGTCTTCCGATCCCAATCGTCCAATATGCGCCGTTCCTACATTAGTAATTACCGCAACCGTAGGACGCGCAATTTGCGACAGCAGCGCAATTTCGCCACTCCCGCGCATTCCCATTTCAATTACAGCATAATTGTGTGCCGATGAAAGCTCCAACAAAGTTTTTGGTACTCCAATTTCATTGTTGTAGTTATATTGAGTTTTAAGAACATTTCCTCTCGTTGACAAAACCGCCGCAATTAACTCTTTAACAGTAGTTTTACCGACAGAACCAGTAACAGCAACTATAGGTATACTGAATTGGTCGCGCCACCAGCGGGCGATCGACTGATAAGCTTTTAAAGTATCGTCAACGCGCAACAGCGGAAAATTCGGCAATTCCTCTTGCCAATCTCGATCGACTATCGCCGCAATCGCCCCTAAATCCCGGGCTTTTGCCACAAATTGATGCCCGTCAAAATTATCTCCCCGCAGCGCCAAAAATATTTCCCCCCCCTCAAGAGTGCGCGTATCTGTGGCAATACCTGTCCCTAAAGCTGTCAAAACGCCCTCAGGCACAGCAGGCAAAGGTACAGTTAAAATTTCAGCAAGTCGGGCGATACTTACGCAACAAACCATATTACCAGCACTCACATTTCAAATAATTATTTTCACAGCTAATCTTACCTTGCCCGACCTCAAATTTAACTGACAGGGTGCTGCTGACCAGAATAGACCTTGACAATCCTAATACTAAATCGTTAGCCAGCCAAGAAATTATCCCGTACCTACCCACAATCTTTACCAATACTTTACAAAGTCAATGGTGATTTAAGGCCTTGCTAATTACCAACAATTCATGTCATGCTGGTATTGGTAAATAGTTTAACTAAGCAAAAAATATCGATCGGCTTAAGCTGCTGACAGCTTCTACCCCTAAGCTTCATCCGGCGAGAAGCTTGGTTGACTCAATTGTTGCGCTTCATAGGCCCATTTATCCAGCTAATAGCGCTGAAAGCTACTGCCCCAGCCTCGGAGGGTTAACCACAGTGAACGACTACAATAGACAGAGTTACGAAGAAGAACAGCTACTTTACAAGCACTGGCTGGAGTTGGTACAGCGAGAGCAGCCGGCTGAACTCATCAGTCGCTTTCGCACTTTGTTTATCCAGGGTACCGGATATCCCGATCGCTCCGTCGCCGACGCGCTCGAAAAAATAGCACGCTCAGAACACGCTGAACAAGAATTCAAATACATCCTCAACCGCTGCTGCCACATCCTGATCAACCGCTGGCAAACTTACCCGAGCAAGCAAGCCGCCATCCCTGAATTGATCGCTGTGTTTGAAGAAGCGCCCAAAATATTATTTGGATACAATCGATCGGGGGGGCGAGGCTCCATCCCTAAATTAGTAAATCAATTTATCGAAAGCGAACAGTACCTCACCCTCCAACGCTTAGCCAAAGTCATAACTCACAGCAATGAAGATAGCAGCAACAGCAAAAGCCCTGCTAGCCTTGCCCTCGGAACCTTAATTCCCCGTTACCCTTACCTCTACAAACACTGCCTCCTCAGCGACGACAGCACCTACGAACAGCAAAAAATCATTAAAAAAATCCAAGCTCAAAAGCAGCAGCAATTTGAGATCAATCTCTCACAATACGTGGCTCACCAAGTGAGAAAAGCCCAGATAGCGCGTCGGGAAACCTCCATTTCCTTCGGCCGAAATATACAAGTTATAAAAAATCCGACCCTGTTGACCGACCCGGAACTATTCTTTGCCCTCAAGCAATTTGTCGGAAAAGTAGAAGGAGCCGATACCTACAGACAGCTAGCGGGCCGTTTCACGGCGAACGCCAGCACAAATCAGTCCTACCGCTCCTTTAAAGACGACTTGTACGAATACCTGATTTCTTCTGTCACCGATGACCGCTACGGTAAACGTCTCTTTAACGAAAAATTGTATAAGCAACTACAAAATACCCTGCCCCACAGCGATGATCAGAACTTTAATGAATTTTTAATGATCAGAACTTGCAGCCAGTTATTGAACTTTTTAGTAGTAGAGAGTCCTGTGCGACCCAACCACTTTGTCTTCATCGACCTGATCTCAAACCTCGGGCCGACCCAAACCACTGGTTTGCTGCTGAAAATCGTACTCATTTGCGGCAAAGTCAAGCCCTATCTAGAAAAGCGGCTGGCAATTTTGTTCGGTCACTACGAATGCAGTACCCGAGAAGGCGTGGTGTGGTTAGTCAAAGCCCTGGAAAACGTAAACCTAGCTTTGAGTACCAACTTTGGCAAGGTGGATGTATCTTTCCTGCGGTGAGAGCGCGCGCCACAACTTTCTCTGCTTCCACTGCAGCCAAAACATTACACCGATAAACCAGGTTTATGAATACCCTAAAAGTTTTACGTTTAATTAGAACGACTTAATTAACTGCTGAAACCTACTCAAAAGACGCTATTCTATGTTAAAGTACCAAGTGTGAATCAGATTCAGTTGCAGGCTTTGTTCATTGCTACAGAATTGTCTAAAAACTTGCCCTTCTGTATCGGCAGGGGACTCTCCGAAACTGAAATCTTCGCACTGTCTAAATTTTGGAGTTATTCCTCATGTCGATATACGTCGGTAACTTATCCTACCAAGTTACCCAAGAAGACATCACCACCGTCTTCGCCGAATACGGAACCGTTAAGCGAGTACATCTACCTACCGACAGAGAAACCAGTCGCCCCCGCGGCTTTGGTTTTGTAGAAATGTCCACAGATGCAGAAGAAGATGCAGCCATTAGTGCTCTCGACGGAGCAGAGTGGATGGGTCGCGACCTCAAAGTTAACAAAGCTAAGCCGCGCGAAGATGAAGGCGGCCGGGGTGGCGGCAACCGGGGCGGCGGCGGCCCTGGAAAATTTGCTCGCGGAGGAGGAGGCGGAGGAGGACGTTATTAATTTCCTCTTTAGTTTCCTGGGATAAAGATTTGAGATTGGAGAGTTGAAATTGGCGATCGAGCTCACCTAGCTCCGAACCACTTCCGGCCGTTCCGAAAAACCTATGCTCTTCAAATTTTCATATCTACCGGATTAAATATACCAAAAAGCCAAGGGCCCAACCCTTGGCTTTTTGGTATGAGGGTTGACGGTATGAGTCGGAAATCGGCTGGGCGAATCCCTTGCAGTACCGTCAGATTCTAATCGTCAGGTTCGATGCTGCTGCTCAACCCGTGATTATTGAGCGTTTCAGCGTAAAACTCAGCGTGTTCGAGAGCGCAAACAATCACCAATCCCATCCCGTTAGTATGGGCTTCCATCATCACATTTACCGCCTGTGGCTGAGTCAGACTCGGTACCGTCGCCATCAAAGTCTGCACCACGTACTCCATAGGATTGAAATCATCATTGTGCAGCAGAACGCGGTAGCGCGGTGCAAGCTTGCGGACTGTGGAAGCCTTTTGAATAATTTCGACAGACACTAATCTATACCTCCTGACTTGTAAAATGTTAAAATTTGTTAACAGTCTTGAGCCGGATTCCTCCGCTGTGCAAGAGTATGTCACTTTCAGCTATTTTATTGAAATCTGAAAATTCAGACAAGGCAGCCCCTTGGTTGATCGCGAGTTGTGAACCCAACACCAAACCCAGACGGGGTGTCCTGGGCCTGTAGCAACCACCTTCCTAGCGCCATAATATTAGAAAGGCGAGATCGGTTAAAAATAACAAACTACTACCTGTTGAGTCTCCAGAACTGAGGGAACCTTATATGAAACGCAAACCTAAATCCTACAACGACGACAGATTCAGCGGCGACCCCTCCCGGGGAGATGAAGACTCCGGCTCATTTGGCGGACAGTCGTGGCGTCAACCTCAGTCCGGTAAACCCTCTTTCCTCAATTCCGCCACCCTAGGGATTTTAACAGCCGTCTTTATTCTGGGAATTGGGATTGGCATTGCCTTTAGCTCTACAGCTACAATTAGCCCTGAGAACGTAGCCTCCCGTGAATTTATCGATCGCAGCGCCCCGAACCCAGAACTTTGCGTGCAGTTTGGAGCAAGCGCCATGGTGACAGATATGCGCCTCTATGTCACCCTCAACCCCTTCAACGTCTACATCTCGCAGCCGAGTATGCGCCCCGGATGTGTCCTGCGAACCAATAACTGGGCAATTCTGGAACAAAGAAAACTCATCAGCCAAAACCAAGTGCGAGAGTGCAAAAATCGCATGAACACCTTTGGCTTCACCGGCCCCCTGGAAGCTCAACCCGAAATTAACTGTATCTACCAAAACGACGG
Source organism: Microcoleus vaginatus PCC 9802 (assembly GCA_022701275.1). Classification (NCBI taxonomy): domain Bacteria; kingdom Bacillati; phylum Cyanobacteriota; class Cyanophyceae; order Oscillatoriales; family Microcoleaceae; genus Microcoleus; species Microcoleus vaginatus. The sequence goes on along the minus strand of CP031740.1, from coordinate 2,745,633 downwards.
CGCTAAAAACCTGTTCCTCAACCAACCGGGTTCGATAGCTCCAACCACTGAAGGTCAAAATTTCTAAATCCCCGATATAGCGGTTTTCACTTGAGTCAATTACAGATAGGGGGTAGGACTTAGGCTTTGCCTAAGTCCTTAGTTTATTTCATAGAAGGGAAAAGTGCTCTCAGTAAATTTTGAACAAAGAGGTTCGATGGAAGACTTCCTTCTTCCCTCGAACGTCTTCGTTCTTCCTTGTCCCCTCTTCCTTCTTGCTTCAAAAACTGAACTGGGGGAAATCTTCCGTTAACTGAACTTGCAAAATTTGACCGGGTTGAATCGTAGCAGGTTGAGGGGCTGCCACGTAAGTTGTAGCAACACCACCGGCTGCTCCAACCAACAAACCGATGCCGGAAAAGCCGCTCAGCAAGAACAAAGCTAAGCCACCAATACCAGTATTTCGCAACAAACTGCGATCGGAAGGCTGAGCTCGTCGGCCTCCCACGGGTTCCGAGCGAGCCAACAGAGGAATATTGCGACCGTTGAGACTAATAGCTTCCACCACAAATCTACTGCCGAGGTTGGTTGTTTCAAACCGACCGATGACTGGCGTATTAGCAGGTATGATCGTATTACCGCGACTGTCCAGAATTCCCCCTTGCAGCAGCAGCACTTCCTCCCGGCTGGGCTTCGCTTGCAGCCGCAAAGCCCGATCGCCCGGGTATAGCAAACTTAGCTCCGTGCCCGCCGGCAACAAGACATTTGCCTCAGCCGCAGCCTGCAAAGCAGCATTTGATCCGCCGCGAGGAAGTGGTTCACCAAAGGTAAGCGTCCGCTGTTGGGTTGCAGCAGCAGCCGTTATTTGACGCTCTAGGCGGGGTACTGCTGCCGCTTGTACCCCACGGCGTTCGTCAAGGCGAACATTGACTAAAGGCACTGTTATCGGCCGTATTTGGTCATTTGGAGTTGGCGGCGGCGAAAAACTTGTAGCGGGATTCGGGGAAGTAGGAGATTCAGCTCGATCGACCTCTGTGGCAGCAGTTGAGTTGGAATCTGTCGGCGGCTGGTTTTGCGGTACTTGTATTGCAGGCTGGGGTTGAGTTTGGGGAGTTTCCATACTTGCAGTCGGTTCGATCGAAGGGCGTAACACCCAGCGATTTTCTACCCCACTTCTTTGGAATTGAACTTTCCCTGCGCTAAAACCGACTCCCGGAGCCAAATTGACCAAAATTCTCGCCGTTCCCGGCCGCAGTTGGCTCACTCCCACAGAACGCACTCTGCCTTGTGGGTATAGCTGAGTTGCATCTACTCCGATCTCAGTATTGGGCAAATCCACAGCAATCTGACTGGGATTTAGTAGAGAATACTTGGGGGTTGTTCCCTCCGGGAGAGTAATTTCTAGCTGATTCGTCGCCGGATCGAATTGCCAACTTGTGACTGTAGAAGCATTTGCTGGTTGTTGTGCTGCAGGCACTGCTGCAACTGCGGCGACGACTGCTAGACTCAGACTCAGTGACTCGATCGCCAACAATCGGGGTGCTAGAAAATTCACAGTCCATTTTGGTAAGTCTTCCCCAAATCTGGTGAGTAATTTTTTGTATGGCATGGTGGCTGGGTGAAATTTTTGATCTGAAATAGATTATGGATGGGAAAATTGTGCCTTCGGATGACGCTGAAAGTTTAGCATTATGGCGATATGAAAAATTTAACTAAATGGAAAATATTGCGATCGCGCTTCGTTCTTAACAACAAGTGGTGTCAGGTTAGACAAGATGAAATAGAATTGCCAAGCGGACAAATTATAGACGACTTTTTTGTTAATGTCCGACCCAATATCGCCCTAGTATTTGCCACGACAGAGCAGCAAGAACTTGTATTAGTGCGCCAATACAGGCACGGAGTAGGCGAAATTTTGCTGGAACTGCCTGCTGGATCTTTCAACCCTGCTGAAGAGAGCGGGAAATCGGCAGCAGCCAGAGAACTTGCCGAAGAAACGGGATATGTTGCTGAAGAAATTTTGGAACTAGCAACCTTATATGATAACCCTGTAAAAGACACCAATTCTATCTACCTATATTTTGCTAAAAATGTCAAGCTTGCCACCAAAATACAATTAGATATTACAGAAGATATTGAAGTAGTTTTAGTCCCCATAGCTGAAGTTATGGTGAAAATAAAAAACCGAGAAATTTGTGTAGCAGGAAGCATCGCAGCTATTTTTTTAGGATTAGGATTTTTGAATAAACAGCGGTAAGGTGCTGTGTGAATGGAACCTTACACGCTGTTTATTGCGATTTGGTCTTAAGGAGAAAGAGTCAGAAAATCCCGAGAAGTCAGAGAATTATCAGCGCCAAAAACCTGAGCCAAAACCTGGCCAGTCTCCGCAACTTGCAGCAGTGTGGCATTCGCCGTAAAGTTAATTTGCAAAGCCTCAAAACTCAAGCCACCAGCCAGGAAAAACTTATCAGTTCCTACAGAAAAATTGAGCACAGTATCGATACCGCTATTAGCGCTTAACACAAACTGATCATTCCCATTACCTCCAATCAAAGTATCATCTCCCCCATCACCAAACAGCCAGTCATCCCCAACACCCCCATTGAGAATATCGCTATCTTTCCCTCCGTAAATAGTGTCATTACCATCATCACCGTTGATAGTATCTTGACCTTCATTGCCATATAACAGGTCATCGCCACTACCACCGTTAATACAGTCTTGCTGACCGTCTTCACCCACAGCGCCTCGCAGATTTTCCCCGCGATCGCCACTAATGGTATCGTTACCCTGATCACCGCACAAAATATCGCTGCCATCATCGCCGTAGATCAAGTCATCGCCAGCATCTCCCTGTACTACATCGTCATCCTTGCCTCCACGAAGGGTATCGTTAGCCAAACCCCCACTCAAAGAGTCGGAACTCTCACCCGCATTGAGGAAATCATTTCCATCTCCTCCAAATAGCAAGTCGCGGCCATCAACATCGGAGACTAACTGGTTTTGCAAGCCGCCATAAAGCGAGTCGTCTCCCTCATCGCCGACAATGGTATCGGAACCGAGTTCGCCCCAAATCCTGTCATTATCTTTGCCGCCGTAAACTAAGTCGTTACCTTTGCCGCCAAAAATGCTGTCGTTACCGCTGCCGCCACCGATGATATCGCCGGTGTCGTTACCAAAAATTAAGTCGGCTTCTTCGGTGGCAATTGTGCTGGCTTGTTGAGTGCCGTAGTCACCGAGTATGGTGTCGGAACCTTGATTGCCGTAGAGAGTATCCGAGTCAGTTTCGCCGAAAAGGCGATCGCCCCCTTTGCCTGCAAACACCCAATCCCCTCCGTTGCCGCCCAGCAAGGTGTCGTCTTGTTCTTGGCTGTTAAGTACGTCGTTGCCATCACCTCCCAATAGCAAATCGAAGCCGTCGGGGTCACTGTCTAGGGAGTTGAGTACGCCACCAAACAAAGAGTCGTCTCCGTTGTCGCCGGAAAGGGTGTCCGGGCCTTTGTCACCCCAGATCGAGTCGTTGTCGATGCCACCATAGGCGCTGTCAGGGCCTTTGCCGGAGTAAACGGTGTCGCTGCCTTGAGTGCCTGCAATGGCGTCGCTTGAAGACCCGCCGAAAATCAGGTCACTGTCGTTGTCGGTCAAGTCGATGTTGTTGCCGTTGTCGCCGACTATGGTGTCGGAACCACGATCACCGTACAATGTGTCTCCATTGCGATCACCAAAAACGCGATCGTCTTGTTTGCCGGAGAACACTACATCGTTGTCTTTGCCACCGTAAACGATGTCGTTGGCCTTACCTGCTGCGATGAAGTCTTGCTGTTGGTCGGCGTAAACGATATCGCTGCCTGCTTCACCTAACACTGTGTCGTCGTCCTCAAATGAGAGAAACAGTTGGTTAGCTTCGTTTCCTGTTAAGGAATCGTTTCCGAGAGTGCCTAGTATCGTGTTTTGGATGTCGATGAGTTGTGCGGCGTTGGAGTCGAAGTTGAGTATTTGCTCTGGCTGGGGTTGGATAAATGTGATGTTCGGGGGCCCTTTCAAGGGGTCGCAACCGCAACTGGTATCCGGTTCGGGCACAGGGTCGAATATAGGGGTTGGTTCGGGCGCGGGCGTTGGTTCCGGCGCTTGTGTTGGTGTTAGTTCCGGGGCGGGCGCGGGTGTTGGTGTTGGAGTTGCAGTTGGTGTTGGTGTTGGTTCCGCTGCAGTTGGTGTTGGTGTTGGTGTTGGTTCCGGTGCAGTTGGTGTTGGTGGTGTTGGCGCGGGCGCGGGTGTTGGTGTTGGTTCCGGTGCAGTTGGTGTTGGTGTTGGCGCAGGCGCGGGTGTTGGTGTTGGTTCCGGTGCAGTTGGTGTTGGTGTTGGCGCAGGCGCGGGTGTCGGCGTCGGTACAGGTGCGGGTGTTGGTGTTGGCGCGGGCGCGGGTGTTGGTGTTGGTGCGGGCGCCGGAATGGCAGTTAAAGTAGCGCTGGCGGGGCTGGTAGCCCCCTGGTTGTCTGTAGCGCTGTAGGTAAAATTTGCGGTGGTAAAGTTGGCTGTCGATTGGAAAAATAATTGGTTAATGTCAGCAGGTGTCAGAATTTGACCAGCGGTGACAATCGTGCCACCAGTATCGGGATTGCCTAAAAATATCAGCCCTTCATTGGCTGGGGGGACGGTATTGATGGTGAAGGATGCGATCGACCCGTCGGGGTCGGTTCCTCCAAGTCCTGCGATCGCCACAGTGCTGCTGGGCGCAATATCAAGAGTGACTGGGGCTGCTTCTGGCGGTAGGTTTGGCAATGGCGGCAGCGCGGATACAGTAGCGCTGGCGGGGCTGATAGCGCCCTGGTTGTCTGTAGCGCTGTAGGTAAAATTTGCGGTGGTAAAGTTGGCTGTCGATTGGAAAAATAATTGGTTAATGTCAGCAGGTGCCAGAATTTGACCAGCGGTGACAATCGTGCCGCCCGTCTCGGGATTGCCTAAAAATATCAGCCCTTCATTGGCTGGTGGGACGGTATTGATGGTGAAGGATGCGATCGACCCGTCGGGGTCGGTTCCTCCGAGTCCTGCGATCGCCACAGTGCTGCTGGGGGCGATCTCGACGTTGACGTTATTAGCTATGGGTGGTTGGTTTGGCAATGGCGGCAGCGCGGATACAGTAGCGCTGGCGGGGCTGGTAGCGCCCTGGTTGTCTGTAACGCTGTAGGTGAAATTTGCGCTGCTAAAGTTGGCTGTCGATTGGAAAAATAATTGGTTAATGTCAGCAGGTGTCAGAATTTGACCAGCGGTGACAATAGTGCCGCCCGTATCAGGATTGCCTAAAAATATCAGCCCTTCATTGGCGGGTGGGACGGTGTTGATGGTGAAGGATGCGATCGACCCGTCGGGGTCGGTTCCTCCAAGTCCTGCGATCGCCACAGCGCTGCTGGGGGCGATTTCGAGGTTGACGTTGTTAGCTATCGGCGGTTGGTTGGCGGGAGTCGGAGTCGGTGCGGGAGTCGGAGTCGCGGCAGAGTCGATGCTGGTGGTAACAGTTGCGCCGGGCTCGCTGCCGTTATTGTTGCCGGGATTCGGGTCATTCGTGTTTGAGGTACTTCTTGCTGTGTTGCTGACAGTGCCGGTCGCCGGGGCTGGGAATCTGACAGTCCGGCTGAGGGTCACGCCGTCAGCTAAGCTGGCAATGGGCGGAAAGCTGACAATGCCTGTGGCTGGGTCGTAAATACCGCCGTTGGATGCTGTAACGCCCGTTAAACCGGGAACGATGCTGTCTGTAAGGGTGATGTTGGTGGCGGTATTAGGCCCTCTGTTTTCGGTGAGAATTGTGTAGGTGACAGTCGATCCGGCTGCTGCAGTAGCGGGCCCGCTTTTGAGCGTCACTACATCAGCACTCTCGGTAATCGTGGTGGTGACTCGTGCTTCGGGGCTGCTGCCGTTGTTGTTCGCAGGATTCGGGTCTGGGCTCGTTGAGGTGCTGTTAGCAGTGTTGGCGACGGTGCCACCGGTGGCGGGAAGTGGAAAACTGACGGTTCTGTTGGTGCTGGCTGCGCTGGCTAGGGATGCGATCGGCGTCCAAGTCACAATACCTGTAGTTTCGTTGTAAGTGCCGCCCTCCGAGACGCTGACTCCTGTTAAGCCAGGAACAATGCTATCGGTGATCGCCACATTGGCTGCCGGACTCGGCCCACTGTTGGTTGCCGTAATTGTGTAGGTGACAGTCGATCCGGCTGCTGCAGTACCGGGCCCGCTTTTGACCGTCACTACATCGGCGCTATCGGTGATCGTGGTGGTGACTCTTGCTGACGGGCTGCTGCCATTGTTGTTGTCGAGATTGGGGTCTGGGCTCGTTGAGGTGCTGCTAGCAGTGTTGGCGATGGGGCCGCCGGTCGCGGGAAGTGGAAAACTGACGGTTCTGTTGGTACTGGCTGCGCTGGCTAGGGATGCGATCGGCGTCCAAGTCACAATACCTGTAGTTTCGTTGTAAGTGCCGCCCTCCGAGACGCTGACTCCTGTTAAGCCAGGAACAATGCTATCGGTGATCGCCACATTGGCTGCCGGACTCGGCCCACTGTTGGTTGCCGTAATTGTGTAGGTGACAGTCGATCCGGCTGCTGCAGTACCGGGCCCGCTTTTGACCGTCACTACATCGGCGCTATCGGTGATCGTGGTGGTGACTCTTGCTGACGGGCTGCTGCCATTGTTGTTGTCGAGATTGGGGTCGGGGCTCGTTGAGGTGCTGCTAGCAGTGTTGGCGATGGGGCCGCCGGTCGCGGGAAGTGGAAAACTGACGGTTCTGTTGGTACTGGCTGCGCTGGCTAGGGATGCGATCGGCGTCCAAGTCACAATACCTGTAGTTTCGTTGTAAGTGCCGCCCTCCGAGACGCTGACTCCTGTTAAACCCGGAACAATGCTGTCGGTGATCGCCACATTGGCTGCCGGACTCGGCCCACTGTTGGTTGCCGTAATTGTGTAGGTGACAGTCGATCCGGCTGCTGCAGTACCGGGCCCGCTTTTGACCGTCACTACATCGGCAATATCGTTCGTAATAGTGGTCGTGACTCGCGCCTCCGGGCTGCTGCCGCTGTTGTTACCGGGTACGGCATCGATCGTACTGCTGCTGCTGAATACACTGTTGGTAATAGGGCCAAGTGTAGTTGGGGTCGTAACAGTTACGGTGCGCGTGGTGGTAGCCCCAACAGGTAAATTCGGAATAGTGGGCCAGGTGACCAGTCTGGTTGTCGGGTTGAAAATGCCGCCGCCCTCGGCACTACTCAATACTGCCCCGACGGGCAATCTATCTTCAATCACCACGTTTTCGGCGTCGTTCGGGCCGTTATTTACTGTCGTAATTGTGTAAGTAATGGGGCTACCCGGTGCCGCTGCGGCCGGGCCTGTTTTCCTTGAGGCAACATCTGCTGTAGTAACGGGCACGTCTATAGTTTGGATAGACAAAGTGCGAACGTCGTGAATATTTGTAGCGTCTCCCGTTGAACCAGCAAAACCAAATTTGAATGTTGCCGGGATTTGCCCGTTTATCGACACTAAATTGGCAATGTCGATAATAGTCTCACCCGGATCTGTAAACGAACCATTATTGTTGAGATCAAAGTTAACAGTGAGACGGTTTGGCGTTGCAGAATTGGGGGGTTGCAAAATAATTTGAACTCTTCTTCGGGCTGTTTCGCGAGTGGTAGTAATGGCGTTGATCGGCCCGTTTGGAGGCAGAGGATTTACGGTATCGGGAATATTATCTATTCCCTGCGGCACAAAGGTAGAAGTTAAAAATTTATATTGCGTAACTTCGCTACCTCGAAGTGTTACCGAATCAGCTCTACGAGCCACCCCAATTCCGCCTACACGCCCTTGAGTTGTAGTTGAGAAATTTCCAAATTCATCCAATCCAATTCCTAAATAACCTCCCCGTAAACCGGACTGATTTGTATCTGTATTTTGGGCGTAGCCGAGAGACCCTCCATAGCCTCCAGCTACTGTTGGGGTCACAGTACCGTCAATTAAAAAGAAACTTATGCCGTCCCCTGTCCGCCCTGCTAAATTCGGACGTGCAGTGCCGTTGTAGGCAAATATATCGAAGACAATGTTAAGACCGCTGTTGACTGGAACCTGACTGTTATAGATAACAAAAGTAGATTGGTCAAAACTTCTTGAAGTTAATCTCAACGCCCCGCTGCCGGCAGGGTCTACGTTCAAACCCGGAAAACTCTCCGTTCCGGTTCCTGCTGTTAAAGCTGGAGCGTCTGACGTGCCAGTAACCCCAGAGATCCAAGGCCCGATTAGACGTGCGTCTTGAAAACTTTCGTCCACTAAACTAATGAGGACAGCGCTGTAAGTTTCCTGGGTTTTTGTTTCAAAGGCTATTGCGGTTTTTACTCGTCCTGCTGTAACATTTAATTGCCAGTTTCCTCCTAATTTTGCACTGCCAATTAGATGGTTGGAAGCCGCTATATGTGCGCCTGTTAATTTTCTCAGCTTCCGCACAAAAGCAACCCCGGATTTTCCAGCCCCAACCTTACACGCTAATATTAAAATATCGGCTTTTTCCGTGAAGGCATTGCGCCACTGTTGCAAATGCCGATCGTACTTTTGCAAGTTTTCATCCTTCAGTACAGTTGACCCCAGTTGCACGGAAGCTTCATTGCCGTGAGCAACTATCTGAAGGCTGGCAATTAAGCTGCGTTTAGCTAGAATCTCGGTAATTTGTTCTACTCCGTCCAGAGTTGGATCAAGGACAATTATCTCTGTCCCCGGTTTGACTCCGCTGGCAAGATGCTGATAATTCTCTACCCTCGGGTCGATGCACACTAAATGTTTTTCATGTTTAGTCTTGACGCCCGGACTCGTTTTTGTTAAACAGGAAATATATATCGCCCGATCACTGACTAACGGCGCCCCCATAAAAGAAGCTTTTATGCAGTCGGTGTCGCGGCGATCGCAACTTGATTTGTGAATTGGTGAAGAGTAGTTGCACCATAAACTTTTCATGAGTTAGATAGCTCCTGGATTTGTTAATTGTCAATCTTCAGTGGTAGATATTATTGTTAATTGCTAATGGGAAATTTCTAATTGCTAATTTCTCGACTTCGCATACTTAACAAGTTCTATTTACTTCGATTTTTTTTTGAGCGACATCTTCCCAAAGTAGCAGTTCGCTGTATTTACCTGGAAAATCAAGGGTTTTTTAGCCAATTCAGACGTGGCGTTCAATTATTTTACGATAAAAAAAACAACCACTATGTACGAAAATAAACCGTGTAATTAGATATTTTTTACCTAAAAGCAGTTGACAAGCGTTCGTATTTGTAGTAAATGTGGCTTAATTTATCTGACTTTTATTAAGACTTGAGTCCTTATCAAAAACCAATTTTAGGGGGGTCAATCCGCGGAATTTCAGATAATCTATATTTCACTCAAAAAATGGTTATAAATTTTGTAGTCATCAACTTCGTTTTTTAGCTTTTATCAAAGATGAATGAATGACTCATATCATGTCCGGGTACTTACCCATAATTAAGCCTAAACTGGAACTTGAGGCCACCAGTGAAAGTTTGTTAAACCCCGAATTAAATCTTGCTGTTGGAGTAATTGTTTGCAGCGCTCAAATAAAACCTCTTCTAATTCATCAAGATTTTCAAATGTTCGATTAGCAAGAGGCTCATTTGTAAGTGGCCAAAGTCTTTCTGCTGGTTGAAGTTCTGGAGAGTGAGATGGCATCTCAACAATGTGAATACCTTTTGGGACTTCAAGCTTCCCGGCAGTATGCCAAAGAGCTCGCTCCAAAGCTAGTACAACTTGCTTATTTTCCCCGAGCTTAAAATGTTGAGCTTGCATCAGCCAAAACTTGATTAAAAATTTCGGTATTTACAAAGGGTAGAATCCACCAATATGTTTCTCCAGACTGCGGATGAACAAAACCATATAACCATAACCATTTAAATCGCCAATTAACCTTTGCTACGGGTACTGTCCATTCATCTACCCACATCCTTCTAATTATTGGTTTAAGCCCGACTCTATGCTCATCCATTGTCCAAACTTCTACATCGGCGTCGGCGTAATTTTCTTGAACTTGAGTCACCGTTTTTGCTAGTTTTTTTTTCCATTGTTCCTGTTCCGTAAAGTCTGCTTCCTGATGAGAGGGTCGAGCTACTCTCAAACGTAGTCTCATTGCCTTCAAATACTCCCAGCCTCGTTGTCTACTAACTGAATGTCCTAATAATTCACTCATCCAATTTGCAACTTTCTGTCCGTTCCAAAGCCCACCTTCAGTAGGAGGTGATTGTAGCGCTTGCCATAGTTGTGCTTGTTGTACATCATTCAAAAGTGTATCGGCACCTGGATGTTCATGCCTTTTATCTCCAAGTGATTTGGGACCAATGCGGTTATACCCCCAAACTAGTTCATAAATCCAACTGAGACTGTAACCAGTTATTTGTGAAACCTCTCGGCTACTTCTGCCAGATGCTAATAACCAGATAATTTGGTAATGACTTCTTTCAACCGGGTATGAAGCTTGACGGTAACGCTGTTCTAGTTCTCGTAACGATAGATGTGGTTCAATGCTAATACCTTTTGGCATTCGTCAGATAGATGCTTTTTACAAAGGGTATACTTAGCTATTTTACTATGGTTGTACTACCGGACATGATATCACTCACTAACAACCAATTTCATGTTCGTTAGCAAGTCGAATCACCCAATAATTCACCAGGTTAATATTTCTTATTGTGAAATATTAAGCAACTCGGTTTGTTAAATAAACCGAGTTGCTAGAATTTTAGGAGAAATGCAGCGGATTAACTGCGATTTGGTATTAAGGAGAAAGAGTCAGAAAATCCCGAGAAGTCAGAGAATTATCAGCGCCAAAAACCTGAGCCAAAATCTGCCCAGTCTCCGCAACTTGTAGCAGTGTGGCATTCGCCGTAAAGTTAATTTGCAAAGCCTCAAAACTCAAGCCACCAGCCAGGAAAAACTTATCAGTTCCTACAGAAAAATTGAGCACAGTATCCATACCGCTATTAGCGCTTAACACAAACTGATCATTCCCATTACCTCCAATCAAAGTATCATCTCCGCCATCACCAAACAGCCAGTCATCCCCAACACCCCCATTGAGAATATCGCTATCTTTCCCTCCGTAAATAGTGTCATTACCATCATCACCGTTGATAGTATCTTGACCTTCATTGCCATATAACAGGTCATCGCCACTACCACCGTTAATACAGTCTTGCTGACCGTCTTCACCCACAGCGCCTCGCAGATTTTCCCCGCGATCGCCACTAATGGTATCGTTACCCTGATCACCGCACAAAATATCGCTGCCATCATCGCCGTAGATCAAGTCATCGCCAGCATCTCCCTGTACTACATCGTCATCCTTGCCTCCACGAAGGGTATCGTTAGCCAAACCCCCACTCAAAGAGTCGGAACTCTCACCCGCATTGAGGAAATCATTTCCATCTCCTCCAAATAGCAAGTCGCGGCCATCAACATCGGAGACTAACTGGTTTTGCAAGCCGCCATAAAGCGAGTCGTCTCCCTCATCGCCGACAATGGTATCGGAACCGAGTTCGCCCCAAATCCTGTCATTATCTTTGCCGCCGTAAACTAAGTCGTTACCTTTGCCGCCAAAAATGCTGTCGTTACCGCTGCCGCCACCGATGATATCGCCGGTGTCGTTACCAAAAATTAAGTCGGCTTCTTCGGTGGCAATTGTGCTGGCTTGTTGAGTGCCGTAGTCACCGAGTATGGTGTCGGAACCTTGATTGCCGTAGAGAGTATCCGAGTCAGTTTCGCCGAAAATGCGATCGCCCCCTTTGCCTGCAAACACCCAATCCCCTCCGTTGCCGCCCAGCAAGGTGTCGTCTTGTTCTTGGCTGTTAAGTACGTCGTTGCCATCACCTCCCAATAGCAAATCGAAGCCGTCGGGGTCACTGTCTAGGGAGTTGAGTACGCCACCAAACACAGAGTCGTCTCCGTTGTCGCCGGAAAGGGTGTCCGGGCCTTTGTCACCCCAAATTAGGTCGTTGTCGATGCCACCGTAGGCGATGTCGCCAGCTTTGCCCGAGTAAACCGTGTCCGAACCTTGAGTGCCTGCAATGGCGTCGCTTGAAGACCCGCCGAAAATCAGGTCACTGTCGTTGTCGGTCAAGTCGATGTTGTTGCCGTTGTCGCCGACTATGGTGTCGGCACCGCGATCACCGTACAATGTGTCTCCATTGCGATCGCCAAAAACGCGATCATCTTGTTTGCCGCCAAATACGGCATCGGTTTGTTTGCCGCCGTAAACGATGTCGTTGGCCTTACCTGCTGCGATGAAGTCTTGCTGTTGGTCGGCGTAAACGATATCGCTGCCTGCTTCACCTAAAATTGTGTCGTCGTCCTCAAATGAGACAAACAGTTGGTTAGCTTCGTTCCCTGTTAAATAATCGTTTGCCGCAGTGCCTAGTATCGTGTTTTGGATGTCGATGAGTTGTGCGGCGTTGGAGTCGAAGTTAAGTATTTGCGAAGGCTGGGGTGGGATAAATGTGAAGTTCGGTGGCAGGGGCAAGGGGTCACAACCGCAACCGGTATCGGGTTCGGGTACTGGGCCGAATATAGGCCCTGGTGTTGGGGCTGGTGTTGGTTCCGGGGCTGGTGTTGGTGGTGCTGGTTCCGGGACGGGCGCGGGTGTTGGTGTTGGAGTTGCAGTTGGTGTTGGTGTTGGTTCCGGGGCTGGTGTTGGTGGTGTTGGTTCCGGGACGGGCGCGGGTGTTGGTGGTGTTGGCGTTGGTTCCGGGGCTGGTATCGGCGCGGGCGTTGGTATCGGCGCGGGCGTTGGTATCGCCACGGGCGTTGGTATCGGCGCGGGCGTTGGTATCGGCGCGGGCGTTGGTATCGCCACGGGCGTTGGTATCGGCGCGGGTGTCGGCGTCGTTATCGGTGCGGGCGTTGGCGTCGCCGTAGGTATCGGCGCGGGCGTCGGCGTTGGTATCGGCGCGGGTGTCGGTATCGGCGCGGGTGTCGGCGTCGTTATCGGTGCGGGCGTTGGTGTCGCCGTAGGTATGGGCGCGGGCGTCGGCGTGGATATCGGTTCCTTAAGGGGAATTACAGAGACAGTGGCGACTGCCGCACTGGTGGCGCCGAGGTTGTCTGTAGCGCTGTAGGTGAAGTTTGCCCCTGTGAAATTGGCGGAAGCCTGGAAGAACAACTGGGTAATTTGCTCGGCTGTCAGGCTTTGGCCTGCCGTGACCCGCACTCCCTGGCTGGGGTCGCCCAAGAACAGGGTGCCTTGATTGGCTGGCGGCAAGGTGTTTACGGTAAAGGAAACCACTGTACCGTCGGGGTCGGTTCCTCCGAGTTCGGGGATGTTCACGCTTCTTCCCAGCAACAAAGCGACGCTGGTGTTGTTGGCGACGGGTGGCTCGTCGGCGGCAGGTAATAGTGCTAGCAGGGAGGCTGTAGCGGGGGCTGGACTGATGGCGCCCCGGCTGTCTGTGGCGCTGTAGGTAAAGTTGGTGGCTGCGAATTCGCTGGTTGCTTGGAAGAATAGCTGGCTGATTTGACTTGCGCTGAGTCTTTGACCGGCCGTGACCCGGATTCCCTGGCTGGGGTCGCCCAAGAAGAGGACGCCTTGATTAGTGGGTGGCAGGGTGTGGATGGTGAAGAATTCGATCGAGTCGTCGGGGTCTTTGGTCGTCAGCCCTGTGAGGTTGACGGTGCTGTTTGGCGCCAGGGTCTTGCTGAAGTTTGTGGGTACCGGCGGGTCGTTGAACGCCAGCGACACCAGAGAAACTGTGGCTGCAGGACTGCTGCCAGCGAGATTGTCCGTGCTGCTGTAGCTAAAGTTTGCCCCTGTAAAATTGCCGGCCGACTGGAAGAATAACTGCGTCATTTGCTCGACTGTCAGGGTTTGACCAGCCGTGACGGCGACTCCCCCCGTTGCGGGGTCGCCCAATAACAGGACGCCTTGATTTGCCGGTGGCAGGGTGCTGATGGTGAATGTAACCACTGTGCCGTCTGAGTCTCTGCCTCCGAGCCCGCTAATTTGAACAACGCTGTTGGGCGCTAGCGCAGCGTTGCTGCTGTTGGCTGATGGAAGTTTGTTGGGTGTTGCCTGCGCGCTGATGGCGGTGGTGACAGTGGCTCTGGACTCGGAACCGTTGTTATTGCTGGGTTCGGGGTCAAAAGTGGTCGATCGACTCTGGGAAGTGTTGCTAATGGTGCCCGTCGCTGGAACGACTACTGTTACCTCGCGGTTGATGTTGCTGCCGCTAGTCAAACTGGGAATTGTTGGGAAGGTGACAACCCCTGTCACGGGGTCGTAAGTGCCGTTATCGGATGCGCTGACTCCCGTTAAACCGGGAATGATGCTGTCTGTAATCACTACGTTTTCAGCAGCATTCGGCCCATTGTTGGCGGTAGTTATAGTATAAGTTACGGAACTACCAGCAGGAGCAGATGTGAGACCCCTTTTGGACGTAACCACGTCGGCCACAGGATCGATCGAGGTGGTGACTCGGCCCCCCGCCTCACCGGGTACTGCGAATGTCGAGCCGTTGTTGTTCGTTAAGTCCGGGTCTGGAGTGTCCGATCGGCTCAATACAATGTTGGTGATGCTTGTCAGGGTAGGCGGCGGTACAAAAGTCAGGCGGCGGGTGACGCTGCTGCCGCTGGCTAAAGTCGCGATCGCTGGGAAATCGATCGTCCCTGTGGCAGGATTGTAGGTTCCGCCGTCGAATACGGTGACTCCCGTTAAGCCGGGAATCAGGCTGTCGGTGATGACTACGTTGGTCGCGGGACTCGGCCCGTTGTTGGTAGTAGTAATTGTATAAAGGAGCGTGTCGCCCACCTTGATGCTGGCCGGAGCCGTTTTTTGGGTGACAACATCGGCCACAGCATCGATCGAGGTAGTGACGGTGGCGTTGGGGTTTGTACCGTTGTTGTTGGCCGGAGTGGAGTCGGGAGTGATGGAGGTACTTCTTGCCGTGTTGCTGATGGAAGTTAGGGTGGGCGGTACGGTGAAGCCGATCGTCCGGGTGACAGTCTCCGCATTGGCGATTGCCACGGGGGCGAAGGTGACAATGCCTGTCGCTGGATCGTAAACGCCGCCGTTAGATGCCGTGACTCCGGTTAACCCGGGAACTATGCTGTCAGTGATAGTTACAGCTTCTGCTGGGCTCGGCCCTAAGTTAACTGTGGCGATCGTATAGCTGACCGAGCTATCGGCCGTAGCACTCGTAGAGCCGGTTTTGGTGGTTGCCAGATCCGCGTTGGGCGCAATACTTGTCGTAACCGTAGAGTTAGTGGGAGTGCCGTCTTTGTTGGTTGTCGAGCCGTTGTTGTTAGTGGCGATCGGATCGAAAGTCGCCGCCCTACTCCGGGCGGTGTTGCTGATGTCGGTACGGGTGGCTGGGGCAATGAAACTGATGGTGCGGGTCGCAGTAGCCGCATTTGCCAGCGCCGTCAGTGCTGGGAAGGTGACAATGCCCGAAACTGGGTCGTAAGTGCCGCCGTCCGATACGCTGACTCCTGTTAAACCCGGAATAATGCTGTCAGTGATGGTCACATCGGCAGCGGGGTCTGGCCCGATGTTAGTCGTAGTCAATGTGTAGGCGACGCTTGACCCGGCCGAAGTAGTCACAGGGCCACTTTTGGTAGTAACTAAATCCGCGACTGTATCGACAACTGTGGTAAAGACTACACCAGGCGCCTCGATTTGCCCTGGCGCAAGCACACCGCTGTTGTTGCTAAGGTCGGGGTCGAAAGTCGAGCTAGTGCTGAATGCAACGTTGGCAAAACTCCTACCGCTGGTTAAACCGGGCGGCAAATCAATTGTCAGGGTGTAAGTCACAGTCTCGCCGGCATTGAGAACCGGAATTAACGGCCAGGTGACAGCCTTGGTTTGGTTCACGTAAGTGCCGTTGTTGGAGGCATTGAGAACCGGGGGCAATCCGCCCGGACGCAGCAGTTCTAAAGGTATTTCGTCTTGAATCAGAACATTTGTAGCAGGCGCTGGCCCCTTGTTTACTGTAGTAATCCTGTAGGTAATGCTGCCTTCGGACTTGACGAACTGGGGGCCGGTCTTAATAGTGGCAACCTCAGCGGCGATACTCGGAGGATTGATAGTTTCAACTACCACGTTTTGAAGTTCGTGAATGTTGTTGGCGCCTCCGGTGGAACTGCCAAAACCAAATTTGAAAAGTGGCGGTACTGGGCCGTTTTCGGTGGCCAAGTTGGGGATGTCGATCAATGTAGTTTCGTAGATGTCGTCGAAATTTTCATCGAAGGCAACGGTGAGGCGAGAGGGATTCACCGGATCGTTAGATGGATTCAGCGTAATTTGAACGGATCTTTTGGCTAAATTGCGATCACTGGTGAACGTATTGCTGAAGTTAAAACTACTGCCGGGTTCAGGGCCACTAAAGTCAATGCTCGTCGGAATGTTATCGATGCCGAAGGGAACGATCGCATTTGTTAAAAACGGATAACCTTCTGCTTGATTTCCTCTAACCGTTACTGAATCTGGTCTAAAAGAACCAATAGAGGAGCCGGGAATCCGAGGCGGCTCCGGGCCGGAGCGCCCTTCTGTGGATGTTGAAAAATTGCCAAACTCGTCAAGCCCAATGCCTAAATAACCTCCCTCAATACCGGGTATACCCGTTCGTGGGGCGTAAGCCAGAGAACCGCCATAACCCCCAGTCCTGGTTGGGCTAACAGTGCCGTCAATCAAGAAGAAACCCAGCCCGTCCCCTGGCTGAGGGCTAATAAATGGGCCCTCAGCCCTATATTGCTGGCTTGAACCGTAAGAATAAAAATCAAACTGGACTCTGAGACCGTCGGTTGAAGGAAGGGGGTTGTTGTAGATGACAAAGGCTTCCCTATCACCTGCTGCTGGAGTTAATTGCAGAGCGCCATCGCCGGGACTCGAACCGCCCAAAGCCGGAAGTACGCCGGATACTGTGCCTCCGGTAATGCCGGGGATACGTTGATTGGCTGCTGGAACCCCGCTGGTGGGATTGAACAGTGCCCCGTTGTTTCCCCCGTAAATCCAAGGCCCCCTAACTGTGGAGTTTTTGAAAGTTTCGTTAACTAATGTGCCGAGGGCGTAAGGGTAGGCTTCGAGCACTTCTTTTTCAATGGCGATTCTCGCTTTTATTTCCCCGGTCGCAAATTTTAATTGCCAGTCGCCGCCGAGTGCCGCACTCCCCGTCAAGTTGTCGGAAGCTGCAATATCTGCACCGACTATCAAGCTCAGCCGCCGCACGAAGGCCTCGCCGCTTTCCCCCGCTGCGACGCAGCAGCCGAATAACAAGATATCTCCTCTCTCGCTGAGGGCTTTTCCCCACTGCTGTAACAAATGGCTGTAGGTTTCTAAGTTCTCGTTGCAGAGTTCGATCGACCCTAGCTGCATCCCCGCTTCTCGACCGTGAGAAACTATCTGAAGGCTGTCTAAATCGCTGCAATGGGTCAAAATTCTAGTAATTTGCTCGACTCCATCTCGCGTTGAGTCCAGTACAAATACCTCTGTATCGGCTGTTGCTCCTCTTGCCAAGCTGTCGCAGTTCTCTACTCTGGCATCGAGGAACAGTACATTTTTTAGAGTCCGGGCGCCCACAGACTCGGTTGCTCGCAAAAATTCTCTGTGGGGATGCCCAATTCCCCTGTCGCCACGGAGTTTCTGGGACAGGAAACACTCCTCTGTTTTTACTTGTTTTATTGGTTTTTTCTGATGATAAGTTGCTGTTGTTCGGGAGTTTTCGCCCGCAATCGTTGCGGTGGACTCACATATTTGTGGGGTAATAAAAATTGGTTTGTTGCAGATGCTTTGCATGGTCAAATTGGCTCACGGATTGTAGATGATGTACCCATTTCCCGATGATCATTATCACCTATTGAAAAGGTTTAATTGCAGAGTAAGAGGCTCTGCTGCTTAACTTGGAGCAAAAGCAAAAAGCGGATTTTACTCAGCACAAAGCAGTGCTACATTGATATTTGATAGCATTGCCAATATCGCCGGCAGAAGCGCTGAGGATTTGGGGGTTAAATCCCAATAATCTCTCTATCGGGTGATATTTTGCCTTCGGCTTTTTTCTTTTCTGCTAGCGAGTCTATCTGTTACACGCTTATCTCTTACATCGGGCAGTAGATAATAACACGAGTTCTCAAAAATTTACTTGATGAGGTTTTCTGTACATGGTCTAATGCACTTTAATTTGCAGAGAAAATTCACTATTTCTAGACGTATAAACCGGGTTTGAGGGACGAAAAGACTTCTTTGCAGCCCTCGTTCCCGGTAAACAACTCGGTTTCTTTGGTTTTGGTGTGCAAGCCCTGTTCACAATACCAACCAGACATTAATTAGGGAGTTATAGCCGTGACATAATTATGGCGGCCGTGCCCGAAGTGTTATTCAACTGAGATCTTGTACCATTCTCAACAACCCTTATATGGGCGGGTTCTCCTGCCCAGCCCATAAGAAAATTCACTTTTTGTGGAACAGGCCGAAAAGCCTATTCTTGAGAATGGTGCAACATATGAGATTCAATTGAAATTG
Source organism: Microcoleus vaginatus PCC 9802 (assembly GCA_022701275.1). Lineage (NCBI taxonomy): Bacteria > Bacillati > Cyanobacteriota > Cyanophyceae > Oscillatoriales > Microcoleaceae > Microcoleus > Microcoleus vaginatus. The sequence continues at coordinate 2,727,125 of CP031740.1, read as the reverse complement.
GCATACCCTGTATCGACGAAGCGTCTTAAAAATTCATGACTTGGAGTCTGGAGATAGCAATCTAGGTTTGAGACTGTTTCGCTACGATCGCAAAAACAGATTAGTGCCGCCCACAAGCAACTTCTCAACTTGTCAACTTAGAGTCTTCGAGCTGGTTTCTGTTTAAGATAAATGCTCGGGACAATGTTTCGTGCAGAATTTTTCATGATGTTTTGGAGAAACTGATTTGGAGATTTGCCCCTCAGCTACTTACGATTTTTGTTGGCTAATTTTCTTAAGTGCAGGAGTTACGCCCAGGAGACTAGAAACCCAATTTATTCCTAGATTTCTCGCCGCCCAACCAAAATTTATCATCTAAACTTTGTTTCTGCTCGTAAATCCTCAACTAGAAAAACACCGAACGCAATTCCCCTGTTATGACAACTGTAACCAAGCAACTGTAACCAAGCAATAATGCTCGATTAGGTTTTAATTGCTGAGTTTGGGCGTGGCTCGTCCAAAACAAGCTCCAACAACAATCCTTACACTTAAGTATATATTAACTCATTGATTATTACATCCCCAAATAGGCATAGATACAAGCATCAATATAAGCTATATCTTTTCACCGCGAGCGTCAAGAGTTCTGGCTTGGTAGTACCGACAATCTTGACAGGGCCCAGAAGGATTGACAGCGCAGCGAATGTAATTAGAGCGGGCGTTATACTCGCAAGTGATATCGCCGATCGGATAACCGAGACCTTGTATGTAAGTGCGATCGGCAGTTGCTAGTTGAGTTCGCAGGGATCTATTGGCTACCGCAAGCCTGGCCGCTGCAATTCTGTCGCGGGCTTGGCTCTCGGCAGAGCGCATCACCCACAAAGACAGCAGCGACGGAGCTAAACCAATGAAAATAATCAGGAGAACTATTAGCACATTTTCAGAGCTTATGTGGAGAATATTTTTTTTAATTTAGGCGATGGCAATAGAAAATTGTCCTCTAAAAGACGGTTTTAAATAAGAAAAGTTCCCGATCAAGTCTCAAACTAGGCCACCCCTGTGTTAAGCGTTAGCTGCCGCGTGAGGAGGGCGATCGCTGTTGGCGACACTTTCTTGGTAAAGCGCAGCGCCAGGGTTCAATAAAGCCAGGAGTGCAGATATGATGTGATATTATGTCAGGTCAATTACCCGCAATCAAATAGGTTTGTAGTGACGCCTGCAAGTTCTGATAAAAATCAGAGGACTTGGATTAATCACTACAAACGCGAAATCAGTTATTTTACAGGACTAGATATGAGAAACCGGGTCGAGTTCAAAAACAACCAAGTCAGAACATGGGGCAGCTATTCTTTGAGAAACCCGGTTGCTCTCAAAAACCAAAACGGTTAAACCTTAGCAACATCCCCTGCTAAATCCATCAACGAACCCGCACCTTCCACCTTAGCAACATCTAACAAAGTCTTCAAAACTGAATCGGGATTCAAACTAATCGAATCAATTCCCAACTCAACCAAGAAACGAGCAAACTCAGGATAATCGCTGGGGGCTTGACCGCAAATGCCAATCTTGCGATTGTACTTCTTGGCGGCTTTAATGGCAATTTCTACCATTCGCTTGACAGCTTCATTCCGTTCGTCAAAAATGTGCGCGACTAAAGCAGAATCCCGGTCTAATCCTAATGTTAGCTGAGTTAAATCGTTAGAGCCGATCGAGAATCCGTCAAAAACTTGGGCGAATTCGTCAGCAAATATCACATTGCTCGGCAATTCGCACATCACATACACTTGCAAGCCGTTCTCGCCCTTAACTAAACCGTGTTTTGCCATCTCGGCTAACACTTTTCGCCCTTCATCCGGGGTGCGACAAAATGGAATCATCGGAATCACATTTGTCAAGCCCATTTCGTCGCGAACTCGCTTTAATGCTTTGCATTCCAAAGCGTAAGCTTCGCGGTAATTTGGGTCGTAGTAGCGAGAGGCGCCGCGCCACCCGATCATCGGGTTTTCTTCCTTGGGTTCAAACTGCCGCCCTCCTAAGAGATTAGCATATTCGTTGCTCTTGAAATCGCTCATCCGCACGATGACTGGATTTGGATAAAATGCGGCGGCAATTGTGGCAATTCCGTGGGCGAGTTTGTCGGTGAAGAAATCGGGTTTGTGTGGGTAAAGTGCTGTCAGTGCTGCAATCTCTTCTTTGACTGATTCATCTACCAATTCGTCAAAGTGAATTAGTGCCAGCGGGTGTGCTTTAATGTGATTGGCAATGATGAATTCTAGCCGCGCTAAGCCTACGCCGTCGCAAGGAATTGCTGATAAACCAAAGGCTTCTTCTGGGTTCCCGACATTCATTAAAATTTGAGTGCGGGTGCGGGGTAAATTCTCGATCGCAGTTTCTTGAATTTCAAAAGGAAGCAAACCGGCATAAACTTTGCCTTCGTCTCCTTCTGAACAAGAAATCGTGATTTCTTGCCCGTTTTTCAAGATTTGGGTGGCGTCGCCGGTGCCGACAATGGCGGGAATTCCCATTTCTCGGGCGATGATGGCGGCGTGACAAGTGCGACCGCCGGAATTAGTGACGATCGCACTTGCTTTTTTCATAATCGGTTCCCAATCCGGGTCTGTTTTGTTGGTGACAAGAACTTCTCCTGATTGAAAGTCAGCGATTCTGTGAACATCTAAAATCACACGGGCTTTGCCTTGTCCGATTGATTCGCCAACGGCGCGTCCTTTTGCTAAAACTGCACTGGTGCCTTGCAATTTGTAGTTTCGCAAAATTTTAGCAGACTTTTGAGATTGTACTGTTTCGGGTCGCGCTTGGACAATAAACAATTCGCCCGTATTGCCGTCTTTGGCCCACTCAATGTCCATCGGGGTATAAGTCCCGCGCACTTTAGAGTAGTGTTCTTCGATGAGGACTGCCCATTTTGCTAGTTGCAGAATTTCATCATCTTGTATGGCAAATTTATTTTTTTCGGCTGCTATGACGGAGACGTTTTTGGTGTATTTAGAACCGCCGATATCGTACACCATTTTGAGTGTTTTGCTGCCGAGGCGTTTGTCTAAAATCGGGAGAAAACCTTGTTTTAATGTTGGTTTAAACACGAAGTATTCGTCGGGGTTGACGGTGCCTTGGACGACGTTTTCGCCTAATCCGTAAGCGGCGGTGACTAATACAGCGTTTTTGAATCCGGTTTCGGTGTCGATGCTGAACATGACGCCGGAGGATGCTAAGTCCGATCGCACCATTTTTTGGACGCCGACTGATAGGGCGACTTCAAAGTGATCGAAACCTCGCTGTTGGCGGTAGGAAATCGCGCGATCGGTGAATATGGAAGCAAAGCATTTGTGACAGCATTCGAGGACGCCAGCGCAAGCTTGGACGTTGAGGTAGGTTTCTTGCTGTCCGGCGAAACTGGCGTCTGGTAAGTCTTCGGCGGTGGCGGAGGAACGTACTGCTACGTCTGTACTGTCGCCGTAGCGATCGCACAATTTTTCGTAAGCATCCGCGATCGCCGCTTGCAGTTCTCGGGGAAATGGTGTGTCGAGAATCAGTGCCCGCGCTTGCTTGCCTTTTTGTCGCAGGTTCTGCAGATCTTCTACGTCTAAGTCGGCAAAAATTTCGCGCAATTTAGCTTCTAAACCCGCTGACTGGATGAAGTGCCGATAAGCGTGTGCTGTAGTTGCAAATCCGTTGGGAACTCTGACTCCTTGGGCGGTTAACTGTTGAATCATTTCGCCCAAAGAAGCATTTTTACCGCCTACTAATGGGATGTCGGCGATGCCGACTTCATCAAACAATAATACTAAGGCTTTTTCTTTGGGAATTAAAACGGATCGTGATGCAATTGCTAAATTGTCGAGCATTACTTTTTTCCTCTCAACTTCATCTCAGTTCTGTCAAAAGCCAGTAAACAAAAGACAGTTTATTTTTAATTGTAATTTTGTTACCGAAATTCTCTGATTTTTTCCTAGGCTGTATCAACCGAGTTTTCGATTGCCTCTATTTCAAGATTATCACTTTTTTCCTAAATAGCAAGGCCTGTGGAGATTTTTTATTTGATTGCAAAAAGTAAAGAAATCGCAGTAATGAGTTTATGTAAGGTATCATAAAAGAACTGGTAAAAATATGAATAGCGAAGATAGTTCCCACCGCTTTTTTGGCGTTGAGTGCTCATTGGTGCGGGGATATCGCTTGGAGGGTGTTGCTAGGGGAATTGAAAGACAACAAAGAGTGCGGTTCGATCGCGCGATCGGCTGACCCCGCCCAAAAACGGATACCAGTTTCCTACAGGAGTCCTGAGTCGGCAAAAATTTTAGACTAAGGTTCAACCTCCCCGATTCATTTGTAGAGTAAATCTAAAATCTAAAATCGACTGACCGGGGCGCTCGCCCAAAAAAACACCACACGAAGCACCTTAGTTTTTTTGTGAAACCGAGCTCCTAAAAACCCTAAAATGCCTCTAATTGCGTGGATATACTTAGAGCAAAAAAACAGTCCCATAGCGTGGATTGTAATTATTGAACCACAGAGTTTTTAACTCCCAGTGGCGGGATTTCGGGCGATAGAATTATTTATATGCTATAATAGTTAGCTCGACTGCCTTATGACAAAGAACAAGGTATATGATATCAGTTTTGAGCCCAGCCGCAAAGCGAAACGGCTTTAAAGTTCTTCTAGTCGAAGATAATCAAGCCGAAGCCGATCTTATCGAAGAATTATTATTAGAAACAAATGTCAGCCGAGGCGAGCGTCAAAGTCTCTCAGTAAGCTGTACAGACCGTCTGAGCAAAGCGCAGCAACTTTTGGTCGGTGAACATTTTGATGTGATTTTACTAGACCTTTCGCTGCCCGACAGCCAAGACTTAAGTACAATTGTCAAAATACAAGAATACAGCCTAAATACTCCGATTGTCGTACTGACTGCCCGCAACGATGAAGAGCTTGCCGTGCAGTCAATTCAAGCCGGAGCTCAGGATTATCTAGTCAAGCGAAAAATCGACAGCGAAGTGTTAATTAGATCGCTTCGCTACGCAATCGAGCGACAGCACAACCAAGAAGCTTTACGAAAAAGCGAAGAAAAATATCGGTCGGTAGTCGAGAATTCTCTCGTCGGAATTGCCATTCTGGCTCCTCCTATTTCCCCCTCAGCCCCAGAAAAATGCGAGTGGTTGGAAGTGAACGATGCTTTGTGCGATTTGCTGGGATACGATCGCCAAGATTTTTTGCACGAGAATTGGGATAGGTGGGTTTTTCCTGAAGACGTGCAGCCTAGCTTAGAGCAGCTAAATAAAATTTTGGCAGCGGAGAGTGAAGGCTATGTTTTAGACCAAAGGTGGCGCCGAAAAGACGGAAAAACAGTTTATACTAGAGTTTCTCTGCGCTGTATTCGCGCCCTCGACGGCTCGATTGACCACCTGATTAAAGTAGTATTGGACGTGAGCGATCGCTACCGTTACGAAGCTCAATTAAAAGCATCAGAAGAGTTTTTAAATCACACAATAAATTCTACTCCTGACCCGATTTTTGTCAAAGATGAGCAGCACAGATGGATCGTATTAAACGATGCTTTTTGCAATTTGATAGGAAAAAGGCGATCGGAACTGATTGGCAAGTCAGGATACGATTTTTTTCCCCCAGCACAAGCCGCTTTTTTTTGGCAACAAGACGAGCAAGTATTGCAAAGAAGTCTTTCTCAGGAAACAGAAGAAAATTTTACCGATGGCGGCGGAAAAGAACGCATTATCTCTACCAAAAAAACAGTTTTTAACAACGGCGATGGTCGTAAAATGTTGGTCGGCACAATGCGAGATGTGACTGACTACAAACGGCAGCAAATTGCATTGCAGGAAAGCGAAGCTCGCTTTCAAATAATGACAGACAATGTGCCGGGAATGATTTATCAATATCGGCTTTATGCAAATGGTAAAACATCTTTTACTTACGTTTCTTCGGGCAGTTGGCAACTCTACAATTTAAAGCCAGAACAAATAGAAGAAAATGCTACGTTGGCTTTTGCAACAGTTCACCCTGACGACATGTCAGACTTGCAGCGCTCAATCGCAACTTCAGCGGCGACTCAGCAAGCTTGGCAACACCAGTGGCGACAAGTTATGGGAGATCGAGTGAAATGGCTGCAAGGGGCGTCCAAGCCAGAAAAGCAAGCCAACGGCGATATAGTTTGGGACGGTTTGGTGATGGATGTTACGGAATTGAAACAAACCCAGCAAGACCGCGATCGATTTTTTAATCTCTCGCTGGATTTACTTTGCATTGCAGGTTTTGATGGGTATTTCAAACGCTTAAACCCCGCTTGGTCAAATGTATTAGGTTATAGCAGGGATGAAATCTTAGCCAAACCTTTGATAGAATTCGTCCATCCCGAAGACCTAGAAATTACTGTAGCCGAATTAGAAAAACTTAAAAAAGGCCACCCCGTTATTAGCTTAGAAAACCGCTATCTTTGCCAAGATGGTACTTATAAATGGCTGTCGTGGACAGCATCGCCGTTTGCAGGAGAAGGTTTGATTTATGCAGTGGCTCGCGACGTTACATTTAGCAAGCAAGCTGAAGCTGAATTGCGTAAGAGCGAAGCCACCAACCGCGCTCTTTTAAATGCGATACCAGACATGATATTTCGCTGTCGGGCAGACGGCACTTTTGTAGACTTCAAGCCGGCCAAAGATTTCGAGAATATCCTACCACAACAATCACTAATTGGTAAAAAAGCACAAGACATATTGCCGGCTGCTTTTGCTGAAAAAATCTTGTCCGGCAATCAACAAGCGATCGACACTGGCGAGATTCAAGTCGTAGAATATCAAATGCCAGTTAATGGTGAACTGTACGATTTTGAAGCGAGAATGGTCTTCTGCACGGAGGACGAAATTATCGCTATCGTCCGCGATATCACTCAACGCAAACGCTCCGAGTCAGTCCTCCAGAGGCAAGCAGCAGCCATGGCCCAAGCTTCCGAAGGTATCGCCATATTCAGTGCCGACAAAGAGGTGATTTATTGCAACGCAGCCCGACTAAAAATCTACGGTTACGACTCTCTCGAAGAAATCTTAGGTAAAAGTTGGCAAACATTCTACCAAGGTGCAGAGCTGCAAAGGTTCGAGCAAGAAGTCCTGCCGACTTTAGTGCAGAAAGGTTCTTACAGCACCGAAGCAGTAGGATGCCGTCGCGACCGCTCGGAAGTCCCTATAGATGTCTCGCTGACAATGCTGCCCGACGGGGAAATCATTTGCATTGTTCGCGATATTTCCCAAAGAAAAAAAACAGAAGCAGCACTGCGAGAAAGCCAGCGGTTCGCTCAACAAATTGCTGGGGCAAGTCCTAATATGTTGTATGTTTATGACTTAATAGAACAAAAAAATATCTATGCGAACGCTTCTATATACCGCATTCTCGGCTATACAGTAGAGGAGATTCAGGCAATCGGGCCGTGGATGATGTCAACTTTAATGCACCCGGAAGATTCACTCAAAATACCTGATTATTTACAGCAAGTCGAAACTGGTGCGGAAGGGGATATCTTTGAAATTGAATACAGAATTAGGCACAAGGATGGTTTTTGGCGCTGGATTGTCAGCAGAGATACCGTATTTGCAAAAACAGCCGATGGTAAGTTAAAACAAATTCTCGGCACGGGAACTGATATTACAGAAAGCAAGCAAGCAGAAGATGAAATAAAGCTGTTGCTGGCAGCAAGTCAAGCCATTAGTCAGTCGGCAGATTTTCACAGCGCCCTCCCAGATATCCTGCGGTTGCTGTGCAATGCGATCGGCTGGAATTTTGCGGAAGCTTGGATACCGACTGCTAATGGTACTTTTTTGGAACACAGCGAAACTTGGTACGCTAGCGATCGCGATTTAGATACGTTCGGCCGCGAAAGTAGAAAAATTAGATTCGCCACCGGAGTGGCAGTACCTGGACGGATTTGGTCAACCAGAAATGTAGAATGGATTGAAGATATTTCTCTAGCTAAAAATCATCTTTTTGCCCGATCGCAAATGGCGGCATCAGTCGGATTGAAAGCTTGTTTCGGAGTGCCAATTCACGCTAGCTCAAAGGTGCTGGCAGTTTTAGTATTCTGCAAGCGCGAGCGCTCGATTATGGAACCGCGTATAGTAGAGTTGGTTAAGGCTGTAGCGACTCAGTTGGGCGATCATATTCAGCGCAAACAAGCCGAAGAAGAATTGCGTAAAAGTGAAGAACGCTGGCAGTTAGTTCTCAAAGGCAATCAAGACGGAATTTGGGATCTGAATCTTCAGACAAATGAAGCTTTTCGATCGGCCCGCTGGCAAGAAATTATCGGTTACACAGACGGCGAAATCGACAGCACCAACAGCGCATGGATCGATCGCATCCATCCAGACGATCGCTCACGAGTGCAAGCAGCGATCCAAGCTTATCTCGATCGCCAAACTCCCAATTACGCCGCCGAATACCGCTTGCAGTGCAAAGACGGTAGCTATAAGTGGGTGCTCGCCCGCGCTCAAGCAGTGTGGGACGAAGCCGGAAACCCTCTGCGGATGGTGGGTTCGATGACGGACATTAGCCATCGCAAAGCAGCAGAATTAGCTTTAGTGCAGGTCACTCAAGCCGTCGAAAGTACCAGCGATGCGATCGTGATCGCCGACTTGAAAGGGCGATCTATTTACCACAATCAAGCCTTCATTCAGCGCTACGGCTACACGGTGGAAGAACTCAATGATATTGGCGATATGGCAGCGCTTTACGTCCGGCATAAAAATTACAAACAAATCTATAAAAGCCTTCGTCAAGGTTGCTCTTGGTGTGGTGAAGTTGCGCTGCAAACTAAGAGCTGCGAAGCAGTAACTGCTCTGGTGCGAGCCGACAGTATTCAAGATATTAATGGAAATTCCATCGGTTTAATTGCAGTAATTACCGACATCACAAAACGCAAAGAATCAGAACTGATATTGCGCCAAAAATTAAAGCGCGAACAGTTAGCAGTAGCCATGCTGGAACGCATTAGATCTTCTCTAAATCTAGAAGAAATTCTTACCAAAAGTGTCGAAGAAGTGCGGCATTTTTTGCAAGTAGATCGCACTATTATTTACCAATTCAATCCGGAGGGGAGTGGATTTATCGCTGTCGAGTCGGTTGCCGAAAATTTCCTACCAATTGTAGGAATGGAAATTTATGACCCCTGTTTTGGGGAAGCCTACGTTACTCTTTACCGAGACGGCCGAATTAGAGCCATAGAAGATGTTTATAATGCTGGCCTGGCCGACTGCCACTTGGCTTTGTTGACTCGGCTCGATGTGAGAGCGAATCTGGTAGTGCCGATTTTGCAAGGCGAAAACTTGTGGGGGCTGTTAATTGCCCACCACTGCACGGGCCCGCGTCCCTGGCAGCAATTGGAGGGAGAGTGCCTAAAACAATTGGGGGTGCAGTTGGCGATCGCCATTCAGCAATCGATGCTATTTGAACAAGCACAAAGCGAAATTGCCGATCGCAAACTTGCAGAAGCCGCCCTGCAATTAGCTAAAGAAGCCGCCGAATCCGCCAGCCGCGCTAAAAGCGACTTTCTCGCCAACATGAGCCACGAATTGCGGACGCCTTTGAACGGGATTTTGGGATACATTCAACTGCTCAAAGTCGATAAAAACCTTACCCCAGATCAGCAGGAAAGTCTTAACAACATTCACCAGTGCGGCAATCACCTGCTGATGCTGATCAATGATGTTTTAGATCTCTCAAAAATCGAAGCTAGTAAAATGGAGCTGTCGCTGACAAACGTGCATTTTGCCAGTTTTGTTAAAAGTATTATTGATTTGTTCCAGATGCGCTCGGCTCAAAAAGGAATTGCCTTTAATTACGAGCAGGTGTCAGCGCTTCCCGACGGCATTTTGGCAGACGAAAAAAGGTTGCGTCAAGTTTTGATTAATTTGCTCAGCAATGCCGTTAAGTTTACGAACCGTGGCAGCGTTACATTCAAAGTGGGTTATGCAGAAAATTTCCCCGAGAATTATCCTCAAACCAACTGCGACACTTGTAATTTGACAGCGGAAATTGCCACTAAAACGATGATCCATTTGACCGCGAATTTAGACGCGCAGCAAATGTCGCTCCCGCCGCTGGAAACAAAAGAAGCGCGCGAGGTGATAACAGCAGACAATACCGACGATCGTGCCCCTACGCCTAAAATTCGCTTTCAAATCGAAGATACCGGCATTGGCATCGCGCAGAATAAATTAGAAGAAATATTTTTGCCTTTTCATCAAGTGGGCGATCATAACAATTTCGTCGAAGGTACTGGACTGGGACTTTCCATCAGCCAAAAATTAGTCAAAATGATGGGCAGCCAAATTCGCGTCCAAAGTACCCCCGGCAAAGGCAGCATATTTTGGTTGGATGTAGACTTGCCAGCAGTCGCCCAGTGTTCGGAACTCCCCTCCCGGCAACAAAAAAGGCGGCTTGTAGGTTTTATCGGCTCCCGGCGGAAAGTGCTAATAGTGGACGATCACGAAGTAAATCGCGCCATGTTGCACAGGCTGCTTTTTCATTTAGGCTTTGAAATTGCAGAAGCTACAGATGGCGAAGACTGCTTGCACAAAGCACAGGAATTTCTACCGGATATAATTTTAATGGATTTGCTGATGCCCGTAATGAACGGTTGGGAAGCTACCAGGCGGCTGCGACAGTTGCCGGAATTAAAAGATACGGTTATCCTGGCTTTGTCCGCTAACGTTTACGAGACTACCAAGCAAGAGAGTATACTTGCAGGTTGCGATAATTTTCTCACCAAGCCGATTCAAACTAACGAGCTTTTAGAATTATTGCGCCTGCATTTGAGACTAGAATGGGTTTACGAAGAAAGATCACCAACCAAAAAGCGGATAGATCAAACTGCAAAAGCATCTTCTGAGATTGCTGCTGCTGACTCAAGGATGGTGTCTCCTGCCTCAGAGTCAGTCTTGGCGTTATTAAGATTGGCTGCAATGGGGGATATTGAAGCTATTCTGGAAGAAACTGCTAAACTCGAACATTCGGACGCGACATTAGTGCCTTTCGTTCATCACCTGCGCCAACTTGCTAAAGGATTTCAGCTCAAGCAAATTCGAGATTTTTTGAAGCAACATTTGTCCTAAAATTGACGGTAGCTAACAGACAACTCAAAATCAGTTAAATCTCGCGCCCTGAGTACCCTTCTCAATCAGGGGCTCTGGCCTCCCGCGAAGCGACAACTTAATTTGCTTGGGCGGCCCTGACTCGCAGCGAGCTCCTCAAAGAGTGATTGGAAATAAAAGCATCTATGAAGCAACCGGATTTCTAGAGCCGCAGAAAATCACTTGAATCCGATTTAAACTCACAACCCACAACTAAAAAGTAAAACAATTGAATGTTTCCCTTGAATATGAACGATAAGAATTCCGAAAGAAGCATCATACTAATTGTCGATGATAACCAAACAAATCTTGACGTACTTTTCGAGTTGTTAAGGAATTACGGGTTTAAAGTATTAGTGGCTCTAGACGGCGAAAGTGCGATCGAGCAAATTGACTACATCCATCCAGACTTGATTCTTTTGGATATCATGATGCCAGGAATTGACGGTTTTGAAACTTGCCGACGTTTGAAAGGAGACCCGTCAACGCAAGATATTCCCATCATATTTATGAGCGCCCTTTCCGATACCCCTGATAAAGTAAGAGGCTTTCAGACAGGAGCCGTTGACTACATCACTAAGCCTTTCCAGCACGAAGAAGTTTTGAGCCGCATTCAAACCCACTTGACAATCCGCAGCTTGCAAAAAAAACTCGAAGAAAAAAACCTCGAACTTGCCCACCTCAACCAAAACCTGGAAAGACTTGTTGAACAAAAAACCAAGCAATTAATAAACCAGGAAAAAACAGCCATCATCGGACGTTTGACCCAGGGAATGGTTCACAACCTCAAAAGTCCCTTGCAAGTGATCCAAACTAGCGTCGATTTGATTGAAACAAAAGCCACACAAATTCAAGAAGACTCTCTGTTTAATTATACTAAGTATATATTTCAAGCTGTCACAAAAATCAATCAGATCATGGATACTCTGATGATGAAAAGCCGAAACGAGCAAAAGCAAGATTTGCACCCTGTGAATATCAACGATTTAGTGCAGCGAGAAATTCAGCTATTGGAAGGTAACCTGTATTTTAAAAATAAGATTAGAAAAAAATACTTTTATGACGAAGAGATTGCCAGTATTCCACTAATTTATTCTTATCTTTCTCAAGTATTTTATAATTTAATCAATAATGCAATGGATGCAATGTGGGAAAAGAAAAGCAGAGAAATAACTATCGTGACTCGGCAAGACGACTCGAACATATACATGGATATTGCAGATACGGGATGCGGCATATCATCTGAAGATTTGCCAAAACTTTTTGACCCTTTTTACACCTCCAAGCCGCCTAAAGGCGAGGAAAAAACCGAAGGGGAACCGACAGGAACTGGCCTAGGACTTTATACTTGTATTGAACTTTTAAAACCTTTTAATGGTGAAATTGCTATTAGCAGCAATGTCGGTCAAGGCAGCGTGTTTACAGTTGTGCTGCCAAAACCGCAGAAAAACTGAGCGACTCAACTGAGTTAAATTGTGTCCGGTTACACAACCGTAATTAAGTTGGTAATTAGGTTTGTAGCAAGGAATGCAAGTCTTGGTTCCTCGCTCAAGAGAGGACTTGCATTTCTCAATACAAATAGGCGCTAATTTCGGGCCATTAACCGAAGACAATTTCAGAGCGTATTTTGTAAATCAACGGTAATTCTCCTAGCTTAGTAGTAATACCATTTAAAAAAAATAATCCTACTTCAGGCAAGCTTTAAATGGCTATTTAAAATCTAAAGTTTCAAAGGCTATCAGCAATGCAAATCTTGATTACTCCGCGCTCTTTTGACTTGCCTCTTGCTATTCCCCTGCCAAAGGTTGTAAATTAAAACAGAGTTGAGTTGCAATATTGGTAAGAGTATGATAGTTTTGGGCCACTAGGTTTGGGGCGAGGCGGAAAACTTGCAGCGAACAACTCAATTCTACAAATAAATCTGCGGGGTATGCAAGCACACAGCGCAGTCTCAAGCGTGCGGTTAAAATTCCCCAATCATGAGCTAGGTAGCTGCATCCGCTGCTGAGATTTTATAATTACTAAAAAATAGCAAAAGGATAGCAGTAAAAAAAAATGCCACTGTAGGCAAGAACCAAAGTGCGATAGTCATCAGTCATTCCAACTCTCAAATCAAAAATATAAAATATAAAATGGTATGACATCTGTTTTTGAGTCAACTTTAACGCCTGCTGGTTTGAAAATTCTTTTAGTAGAAGACTGTGCAGAAGATGCAGAACTCATTCAAGAACTGCTGTCTGAACCCCAACTAGGACAATCAATTGATATGACCAATGTAGTTCGCCTCCGGGAAGCTATAGAAATTTTAAGCGACAAAATTTTTGATGTAATTTTATTAGATCTTTCACTTCCTGACAGCCCAAAATTTAATACTTTTTTCCGACTTCAAGATTGCGGTATAAATATTCCGATCGTCATTCTGACAGCCGCAGATGACGAAGAACTGGCTGTCGAGCTAATTGCCGCCGGCGCCCAAGATTATCTGGTGAAAAGACAGGTAGACAGTCGGCTGCTGGTGCGAACCCTCAGGTGCGCGATCGCCCGCCAGAAACGGCAAGCAGAATGGCAAAAAAGTCAAGAAAAATACCAGCAGGTTGTTGGCAATATCAAAGAAGTCGTTTTTGAAACAAATACTGCTGGCAATTGGACTTTTCTCAATCCAGCTTGGACGGAAATTACCGGATTTACCGTTGATGAAAGCTTAGGAACTTCCTGTTTGAGTTACATTCATTCTGAGGAGCAATACCACTATTTAAATTCGTTTAGAGGTCGGAAACCCAATCTAGACGCACCCTGTTGTTATCAAAGTCGATATGTTACCAAAAATGGCGAAATTCGGTGGGTGGAAGTGCAAGAATTTTTTATTGTGGGCTCGAACGGAGAGGCGCAGGGGACGACAGGAACTATCAATGATATTACAGATAAAATTTTAGCTTTTTCAGAAGTCGAAGCTAGTAAAAAGTTTTTGAATTATACGATCGATGCAGTTGCAGACCCACTTTTTGTCAAGGATGAACAGCACCGTTGGATACTGTTAAATGATGCTTTTTGCAAGCTGATCGGGAAGCAGCGCGAGGAACTGTTGGGCAAATCGGATTATGACTTTTTCCCAAAACAAGAAGCTGAGATTTTTTGGCATACTGACCAACAAGTGTTTAGGACGGGGAAAGAAAACGAGAGTGAGGAAATATTTACGGACGCCAACGGTGCAAAGCACATTGTGTCTACTAAAAAAACTGTCTTTGAAAATACCGATGGCAGTAAAATTCTCGTGGGGATAATTCGAGATATCACTGAGGATAGGCGCCAACAATTAGCCCAGCAAGAAAGCGAAGCTAGACTGCGGCAACTTGCTGCCAATTTGCCGGGAATAATTTATCAATTTCGCCTATCAACCGACGGTCAAAAAAGTTTTCCTTATATTTCTTCGGCTAGCCGCGATTTATATGAAGTGGAACCAGAAAATATTCAGCAGAATCCTCAACTACTTTTTAGTTTTATTCATCCAGATGACCGTCAAAAATTTGAAGAATCTATTGCTGTTTCTGCGGCAAATATGCAGCCATGGCAGCAGGAATGGCGCGCGATTGTACCGTCGGGAAAACTTAAGTGGATGCAAGGGGTTTCGAGACCGGAACGAGTCGAGGGTCCGACGGAAATAGGGCAGGAAGGGGATATAGTTTGGGAAGGCATGGTGCTGGATATTACTGATTTAAAAGAGGCAGAAGCAGCGTTGCGGGAGAGCGAAGCCAGATTTCGATCGCTCGTTGAGAATATTCCCGGCGCTATCTGCCGCAGCTTGTATGATGCTGAGCGGACGATGGTATTTATTAGCGATGAAATTGAGGTAATTAGTGGGTATCCTGCTGGGGATTTTATTCGCAACAACCGCTTGAGTTTTGGCAGCATTGTCCACCAGGCAGACAAGGAAATGGTCGATCGACAAATCAGCGCAGCAGTAGAGTCAAAACAGCCGTACAATCTAGAATACCGGATTGTTCGCGCTGACGGGGCGGTGCGGTGGATCTCGGAAAGAGGTAGGCCAACTTACAATCTAGAAGGGCTGGTTTTGTGGCTCGACAGAGCGATTTTTGACATTACCGATCGCAAACAAGCCGAACTGACTCTGTGCCTGGTAACTCAAGCTGTAGACAGCGCTAGTGATGCGATCGCGATCGCAGATTTGGACGGTTATTCCGTTTATCACAATCAAGCATTTATTCAGCGCTACGGCTATACAGTGGAGGACCTCAATAATGCCGGCGGCCCAGCAGTAATGTACCCCAAATCTCAAGATTTGAGAAAGTTATTTAGGGTGCTGCGGAAAGGTTTTTCCTGGGACAGTGAAATAGAAATTAAGAGTAAAAATGGCGATAGTAGAGAAGCTTTATTGCGAGCTAACTGCATTAAAGATAGCGCTAGTCAACCGATAGGAATGATAGCCATAATTGCCGACCTCACCGAAATAAAACGCACCGAATCGGCATTAAAACTCAGTCAAGAGCGATTGCAGTTGGCGGTTTCAGCCAGTTCTTTGGGGCTGTGGGATTGGAATATAGCTACTGGCGAAACTTATTTCGACTTTCATTGGAAATCAATGCTGGGTTACGCCGAAATAGAAATAGAAAACAACCTCAAAAGTTGGGAAACTTTGCTGCATCCCGAAGACCGAGGGAAGGTAATGGAAGCTTTAAACTCCTATTTGGAAGGTGGCACTGATATCTATGAAGTTGAATTTCGGATGCTCAACAAAGCGGCAAATTGGCAGTGGATTATGGCGATGGGTAAGGTAGTCGAGTACGATGAATGGGGCGGGCCGTTGCGGATGACAGGCACTCACAAAGATATCAGTGCCCGCGTTGCAGCAGAAGCGGAAAAAACGCAGTTGATCGCATCTCTACAACTACTTGCCGAACAGTTACAAGAAGCGCAAAAAATAGCCCGCATCGGCAATTGGGAATTCGATAGGGAGGCAGGAGTTATTACTTGGTCGGAAGAACTGTTTCGAGTTTACGGTCGAGAATTGAATCTGCCACCGACAATGGAAGAACTTTTCGAGCAAATTCATTCGGATGACAAAGAAAGGTTTGCAGAAGTTGTCCAAAAGGCAGTGACTGAAGGGACAGCTTACGACATCGACCACCGCATCTATTTTCCATCAGGAGAAATCAGGCACGTTAACGCTAAAGGACAATCTGTTAAAAATGAGTTTGGTCAGGTGGTGCGGCTGTTTGGCACGGCAATGGACATTACCCATCGCAAAAAAGCCGAAACTGCTTTGCAAGAAAGTGAACAGCGATTTCGAGCTGTATTTGAACAAGCAGCGATCGGCATTGTTAAAGTGTGGCCAGACGGTCAATTTTTGAATGCAAATCAAGGCTTTTGCAATATTGTCGGATACTCGGAATTGGAACTGAAAGCGCGAAATGTTGGGGATATTTCTCACCCCGAAGATGTAGCAGCCGATGTCGAGTCGCGCGACAGACTGTTAGCTGGGGAAATTTTTAATTATTCCCTTGAGAAACGCTTTATTCGCAAAGATGGTTCATTTGTTTGGACTAATATGACTGTATCTTTAGTGCGGGATGGGTTTGGGGAACCTAGCTATGTAATTGGGGTGATTGAAGATATTAGCGCTCGCAAACTTGCCGAGGCTATCTTGCGCCAGCAATTAAAGCGAGAACGCCTGGTCGTAGGAATGCTGGAACGCATTCGCTCTTCTCTCAATTTAGAAGAAATTTTGACAAAAACTGTTGCGGAAGTACGGCACTTTTTACAAACAGACCGGACAGTTATTTATCAGTTTAATCCCGATTGGAGCGGTTTTGTAAATGTCGAGTCGGTGGGCCAAGATTGGCTGGCTATTCAGGGAATAACTATTAACGATTCCTGCTTTGAAGACAGCTATGCTTCTGCTTACGAACACGGTCGTGCTGTAGCTGTCGATGATATTTACCAAGCTGATCTTTCCGAGTGCTACATTAATTTATTAAGTCAATTTCAGGTGCGAGCTAATTTGGTAGTGCCAGTTTTGCAAGGCGAGAAGTTGTGGGGGCTATTGATTGCTCACGAGTGCGCGGGTCCCCGCCACTGGCTGGAAATTGAGGTCGAGTGTCTCAAACAAATTAGCGTGCAGTTGGCGATCGCGATCCAGCAATCGATGCTGTTTGAGCAAGCACAAAGTGAAATTGCCGATCGCAAACAAGCCGAGTCAGCTTTGCAGGAATCGGAAGCGCGAGAACGTTCAAAAGCGCTAGAGTTAGAAGCAGCTATTAACAAACTCAGAACCACTCAAGCTCAGCTCGTTCAAAATGAAAAAATGGTGAGTTTGGGTCAGTTAGTTGCTGGTGTTGCTCACGAAATTAATAACCCCGTTAGCTTTATTCACGGCAATCTCAGTCCGGCTCGCAATTACACTTTAGATTTGCTGGAGTTGATTAAATTTTACCAGCATTACTGTCCTAATCCTCCAGCCCAAGTCTTGGATAAAATTAATGAAATAGACTTGGATTATATTGCTGAGGATTTCCCGAAATTGTTTAATTCGATGCAAGTAGGAACCGAGCGAATTGTCGAAATCGTGAAATCATTGCGTAACTTTTCCCGATTGGACGAGTCTGCTGGGAAGTCGGTTAACATTCACGAGGGAATGGACAGCACTTTGATGATTTTGCAAAATCGGTTAAAATCTCACAGCAGTCATCGGGAAATTCAGATTGTTAAAGATTACCAACTATTGCCACAAATTGAATGTTTTCCGG
This sequence comes from Microcoleus vaginatus PCC 9802, assembly GCA_022701275.1. NCBI lineage: Bacteria > Bacillati > Cyanobacteriota > Cyanophyceae > Oscillatoriales > Microcoleaceae > Microcoleus > Microcoleus vaginatus. The sequence goes on along the minus strand of CP031740.1, from coordinate 2,709,247 downwards.
GCGAGTTGAATCAGGTATTTATGAATATTTTAATTAATGCGATCGATGCTTTGGAAGAACGAGACAAGCAGCGTCCGATCCAGGAGTGCGATCGACATCCCAGCACGATCGCTATTCGCACTTATCAGGCTGCTTCCGGCTTCGTAGCGGTATCCATTGCGGATAACGGGCGGGGGATACCGGAGTCAGTGCGATCGAGGCTGTTTGACCCGTTTTTCACGACTAAACCTGTGGGCAAGGGTACGGGTTTGGGATTGTCGATTTCTCACTCGATTATCGTCGATCGCCACGGCGGCAGATTGAGTTGTATTTCGACACCGGGTGAGGGAGCGGAGTTTTTGATTGAAATTCCCGTGCGGCCGAATGTAACTGGTAGGAATTCAAATTTGGGACAAGAAATTAGCAATTGGTAATTGGAAATTGGGAAGCGGAAATGAGTAATATCAAATACCGTAACATGGGAATTATACCCTGCCAGCGAGCATTATCCTTGCTCTGGGTCACTCGATAGCATCCCGCTGGCAGTGCACTCAGAAAATTATTATTCTGATGCAAAGGTCAACAATATGAGTTGTGAGTTGTGAGTGAAAAATCAAACACGTTCTTACTAATTACCAATTACCTTCAACTTTTACATAAAAATCGGGGAAGATTCCGAGTTACTGCTGGCGTGACAAATGCGATTTTTGCCTTCGGTTTTGGCTTGATAAAGGGCGCTGTCAGCGCTGCGAATTAGGGTGTTGGGAGATTCCTGGGCAGAAGGAATCGCTGTCGCAATGCCGCAACTGAGGGTAACGTAGGGCCCGATCGACGATCGCGCGTGGGGCAGTTTCAAGCTGGCGATGCCGTCGCAAATTTTCCGGGCGACAACGTTTGCCCCTTGGGCGCTGGTGTTCGGCAGCACTAGGGCAAATTCTTCGCCACCGTAGCGGGCAGTCAAATCCCCAGCCCGGTTGGTGCCTCTGGCCATCGCCCCGGCAACTTGGCGCAAACAATCGTCCCCGCCGAGATGCCCATAAAACTCGTTGTAAAGTTTAAAAAAGTCGATGTCAAACATAATTAAAGACAGCGGCAGTTCCTCTCTTGCCAATCGGCGCCACTCTAAGCTCAAAACGCGATCAAACTGGCGGCGATTGGCAATGCCAGTCAGTCCGTCAGTAGTTGCCAGTTGCTGCAATTTTTGATTGGCTATTGCTAGCTTGCGGTAAAGTTGAGATTGTTCGATCGCGATCGCCACTTGATTTGCCAACTGCTGTAAAAAATCTATTTCCCACTGCTGCCATTCCCTGACACCGCTGCAATTGTAGGCTGTCAGCATTCCCCACAAACTATTGTCATTTTCTGCGATCGAATCCGGCAAATTTTTACCCTGCGCCTGCGGTTTGCCACTCGCCTGCTGCCAGATATAATTTTCTGCTGCATCTTGATTTTTTTCGCCTTCCCAAACAGGGGCTTCTTGTGTTTCTTTTGCCGTTTCCCAGTCGCCTGATTGCCAAATTGGCACGCTGATAACTGCTGCAATTTCACAATCTGCCAGCAATTCTTTGCAACTGCCAGCCAAGGGGGCAGTGCTGACATCTGCTATTGCTTGTACCGACTGGGATTCGACTAAAACAAAGCATGACACCGCCAAAGCAGCACTAATATTTTGGTTTTCAATATAACCTTCTGGCAAACCGTCACCGGCGACGATCGCACCTTTTTGCTCTTCCCCGTCCAATTGAGACACCCAATCCTGACAGCGATAAATTAAAACGCGGTCTGTTTGGAGAAATTGGCGCACTTCTGCAACGGTATTTTGGAGAATGCTTGCCGGATCTATTGACGATCGAATATGTTCGATCATTTTGCCCAACAGCCGCTGTCGGAGAGCCTGCTGCCGCAATTGTTCTTCGATTTGCTGGCGTTCGATTGCGTAATGGATTGCCCGCACCAGCAGAGTTCTGTGAAATCTTCCCTTTACCAAACAATCTTGAGCGCCCCAGCGCAATACCGACCGGGCCATATTTTCATCGTTGATATCTGTCAGCACCACAATTGGCAATGTGGGCCATCGCCCTTTCAAAACTGCGAGATCCTCGCTTCCCCTCAAGCTGTCTGACCCTGACAAATCTAATAGTACGGCGTCAAACTTGTCTACTTCCAGACGCCCAACTCCTATCTCCAGAGACTTAACAGTTTGGAGAAGAAATAGAGAGTCGCTGAATGACCCTAGAAGGTCTTCGATCATTGTCGGATTTCCCAGGTCATCCTCAACCAACAAAATTTTCAGACATTGGTTACGTGTTAACACAACTATAGCGTTCGGAGCGAGTCGAAGGCAACTTTTTTGTTTTGAGAGCGATACTTGCGATCGGCAAATATTTCGGCTTATCAAATTCACTATACACTCAAACTATGGATTTAGCCCTCCATTAAACTTTACATATCCGGCGGGAGTGAAACTATTTCAAACCAATACTCACATAAAGTCTTCATTACTTCAAGCAATCCTTCAAAAGTGACTGGTTTGGATATGAAAGAATTGGCTCCCAAGCGGTAGCAAAGCAAGATATCTCCTCTGCGGTGGGAAGTTGTGAGCATTACAACCGGAATTTGTTGCAAATGGGGGTCAGATCTGATCGAAGTTAGTGTTTCGCGCCCGTCCAGCCTCGGCATATTTAGATCCAAAAGTATCAAGTCTGGTTGATGCCAATTGCTGCTAGCAAAATATTGACCACGACGATACAAGTAGTCTAGCACTTGTTCTCCATTTTCCACAAATTCACTCGTAATTGCTAATCGAACTTCTCGCAGTGCTTCCTTCATCAAAAAGCGCGTATCCTCGTCATCGTTTGCTATTAAAAGAGTAAATTTTTTCGTTTTATAATTCACGGCTTTGCCTCACTACGAACGTCTTTTGTGAGGTTGCGGCACTTTGAGCCGTGTCTGAGTACCTGCAAAGCATCTCTTGCCATCATCCGGTAAATCTGGCTGACAACACTGAAATTGTGTTGCAGCAATTTACAGTTTTTCTCCATTTGCAAAGGTTTGCGAATCATGCTTGTTTCACTTGGCAGTCTGTGCGAGAAGCGGCAAACTGCAAACACATCACAAATCCTTGTCCGCGAACTACGAGGGAAACTACTGCATCCCAAAGCAAGATGCTCTCGATACAGTTGAAAAAAATTAACAAGTCTTGCGCGCACCGCTGATTTATAAGTTGTATAAGGAGAGAGCTAATAGATTTATATTGATAAATTTTTAGCTCCATGTCATCAGTGAATATGCTACACTTTATAAGCATTTTTGTAAAGAAAAGATAAAGATATTTAAAGCTTAAGTAAAGGACGGGTGACTGCTTCAGGCGGACTGCTGACTTCACTTTGTTAGAGGAATAGAAAAATAAAAAGTCGAGCCTTGATTGGGTTCTGATTCTACCCAAAGGCTGCCGCCGTGCCGATCGACAATTCTTTGACAAATCGCTAAACCGATACCAGTTCCCGAATACTGTTTTTGGGTGTGCAAGCGCTGAAAAATCTGAAAAATTCGCGGATGGTACTCTGAGGCAATCCCAATACCATTATCCTGCACTGAAAACACCCAGCTATCCCCCTGACGCGAAGCGTCCACCTGCACCACTGGCGCTTCACTGCTGCGGTACTTAATGGCGTTACCAATTAAATTTTGAAACAGTTGCAGCAGTTGAAAACAGTCACCTTTTACCATGGGCAAATCCCCCCTCGTAACTGAAGCTTGATTCTCGCGGATGGCCAAATGCAAATTAGCACAAGCATCCTCAAAAACCTGATTGCAATCTATCATCTCAAAAGGTTTCTGACTGCGACCGACCCGCGAATACTCCAGCAAGTCATCAATCAGCGCCTGCATCCGCTCGCAAGAATTAACAATATTGCGGATAAATTTATTCCCTTGGGCATCAAGTTGGTTGGGAAAGCGTTTTTCTAATAGTTGAGCGTAACCGGCAATCGTGCTCAAAGGCGCTTGCAAATCGTGAGAAGCCACGTAAGCAAACTGTTCTAGTTCGGCATTAGAACGAGTTAATTCTTGAGCGTAGCGGGTTTGAGTGTCTAAACTCGCTTGCAGCAGTTCTTGTACTAGCTTGCGTTCGGAAATATCCTCGATCGCACAAATCAAATACTGCAGCGTCCCTTTGACATCGCGCATTGCCGAAACAGTAACATTTGCCCAGCGCACAGCATCATCTTTACATAGCAACCGCTTTTCCACAGAAAAAGTTTGAATCTTCCCGGATAACAGCGAGCGCAAGTATTCTCTGTCCGCTTCTCTGTCATCGGGGTGAGTAATTGCCTCCCAGTTTTGGTGTAGCAATTCGGATTGTGCATAGCGAACAATTTGACAAAAGCCGGGATTTACCCGTATAAATTTACCGCAAAGCGCGGTTTTAGCTATGCCGACCGCAGCTTGCTCGAATATCGCGCGGAAGCGTTCTTCGCTGTCTCGTAGAGCAATTTCTGCTCGTTTGCGCTCGGTAATATTACGAAAGGTTACTGCCAGACCATCGTTTAATTTGACCGCCACAATGTGCAGCCAAATAATTGTATCTGCCTCCTGTTCGTAATAAAATTCTTGGTCTACAGTTTCTCCTGTTTCTACTACAGAAACATACAAATCAAATAACCCGTTATTGCTAACTTGGGAAACTTTGGCTAACAAATTCTTGCCAACTATCTCATTTAATAGGAAACCATAAAATTTTTCGGCAGCAGGGTTGATCAAGAGCCACTGGAAATCTACAATATTTCCCTCACTGTTGCGGACTGCAGAATAAGCCACCACACAGTCTAAGGAACTATTTAATATGCTAGCAAGCAGCGACTGCGACTGTTGCAGTTGATAATTTTGTTCTTTTAATTGCTGTTGCAGTTTTTGCAAGCCGACTTGCTTGTCGATGCGTGCTAAAACTTCTTCTACTTGAAATGGTTTAGTAATATAGTCGGCCCCTCCTACTCGAAAAGCTTGTAATTTATCGTTCATTTCATCTAATACACTTAAAAATATCACCGGAATTTGTTCGGTTTCCGGTGTCGCTTTCAGTCTCCGACAAACTTCATAACCGTTCATTTCCGGCATTCTAATGTCGAGCAAAATTAAATCGGGGCAATGGGTGCTCGCAACATTCAACGCCAGTTGACCGCAAATAGCTCGGTAAACTTGATATCCCTGGGATGTTAGTAGTTTGGATAAGAACCGCAGATTGCTCGGTTGGTCATCAACCACCAATACTTTAATTTCGCTATTATCCATTTATTTTAAACTCGATTGAGTTAAATCCATGATCTTGTCGAGCCGATAATCGGCAAGCAAATCTTTTAAAGCATCAGCTAAAGTTGGATGACTTTCCCAGATGCGATCGACAAGTTGAATCGCCAGCTCTTCATTAACATCATTAGCTGCATCGTAGAGTTCCTGCACCCAGCTTTGAGGCATCTGAGCCAGCAGCCCTCCGAAAAATGAATCGGGTTTTTCCCTCACACAATAACGCCGTAAAGCCCCGGCTGGGAGGCGGGGCAACTCTTGATAAAGATAGCGCACTCCCAAGTAGCAAGCCATCTTATCAAAGAGGATTTGTTCTTGAAAAGGTTTCCGCACAAAATCGTCGCAACCTGCGGCGATAACTTCGCCTTTTTTTTCCTCAAAAGTGCTAGCAGTCAGAGCAATAATTATAGTTCGCCACTGAGTTTGTTTCTCTTTAGCTCTAATTTGTCGCACAGCTTCAAAACCGTCCATTACCGGCATTCGCGTATCCAGCCAAATTAAATGAGGCTGCCAACTTTCCCAAAGTTCAACAGCTTGGTAGCCATTTTCTGCTTCTCGGACTTCAAAACCAATTGGTTGCAACAATTTAACCAGGAGCAGCCGATTTTCTTGATTGTCGTCAACTGCTAAAATCCGATAAACCGGTTGATCTGCTTCTAGTCCGATCACCCGCTGCAATGTCGCCACTGTTATTTCAGACGAAATAGCCGCAAATACTGGGATATTAAATTTAAAACTGGTTCCCTCACCTAAAACACTTTTTACCCAAATATTGCCGCCCATAATCTGCACGTATTTTTTAGTAATTGTCAAACCCAACCCCGTACCATCAGCCGCTTTTCTCCCAGCTTGTGTTTGGACGAAAGCATCAAATAAAGTATCAATTTCTGGTGTTGCTATGCCAATTCCCGTGTCTTCAACTTCAAACAAAATTAACAACGGTTCGACTGAGGTAGAGTTAGGATGACTTTCCGATTCTGCAGGCTGCTGCGGCTGGTTGCTTTCCACGCTCACGCGCAGCCAGATACGGCCCCCGTCGTGAGTAAATTTCATGGCATTTCCCAGCAGGTTAATTAAGCAGACGCGCAGCTTTTTTTCGTCAGTTTTTATATATTGGGGAACATTGGTGTGGACGGAAAATCTCAGTTGCATTTTTTTTGTTTCAGCTTTGATTTGAAACATTTCTTCGAGAGTGTCGAGGAGTTGATAAAGGTCAAAGCTGCGTTCATCTAAGCCAATTATCCCTGCTTCTATTTTCGACAAGTCTAAAACATCGTTAATTAGTTCCAGCAAATGTTGACCGCTGCGATTAATAATTCGGAGATTTTCGATATTTTCGTGGCTGAGCAAAGAGTCGCGGCTCATGACTTGGGTAAAACCCAGGATGGCGTTGAGGGGAGTCCGCAATTCGTGGCTCATGTTGGCAACGAATTGACTTTTTGCGAGCGATGCAGCGGCCGCTGCTTCTTCGGCTTTTTTGCGTTCTATTATTTCTTCTTGCAGTTCTTTATTGCGATCGAGCAATTGTTTTTTCAGTCTTTGGATAGTCACTTGGTGTTCGATTCGCGCTAAAACTTCTGCTACATGAAACGGTTTTGTGACATAATCTACCCCTCCTACTTGAAAGGCGGTTACTTTGTCCAATACTTCATCTAAAGCGCTGATAAAAATAACAGGAATTTCTGATGTCTTCGGATCGGCCTTGAGCTGCCTGCAGACTTCGTAGCCGTCCATTTCCGGCATTTTGATGTCAAGCAAAATCAAATCGGGAGAACCAGATCGCGCGGCTCTGATGGCCATTTTGCCGTTAATTACGCCGCGGACTTTGTAGCCGCGATCCGACAGCGTTGCTGATAAAACTTGCAAATTTTCTGGAGTATCGTCAACAATTAATATGTTGCCTTTATTTTCTTCTATTTGATTTTGTGTCATCGATTGCTATTTTTTGTTAATTTAAGAATTGTTGAAATTAGGAAAACTGGTTAAATACTCATTATAGCACTCCCTTTTCAATCAACTGCTTTGATATTTACAGAACTTATCGTAGTTGAGATTTGAGATTTGAGATTAAAGAATTGGGAATGACTGATGATTACCAGGGTGTGGAGTTTGGCTAGAAGTAAATTACCCGATCGCCGACAGAGGAGTTTACAAAGAGGGGAGCGACCTAAATTATCAATAATCCTGAACCTGGTTCAATCCCTTCTTCTTTCATCCTTCAACAATTTCTAAACTCCTCAATCAAATCGATAATCCGATCACATCGGAAGTTATTCGCCAAATCGGCGATCGCGCTGCGGAAACTAGCATTAATAGAAGGAATCGACAACAACAGCCGAAAAATCTCCTCGTTATCAACCGCATCCGCCGCAGAATACAATTCATCAATCCATTCAGCAGGCATAGCTTCCAAAAATGAAGTATTGAGCGTAAAAGCCAAATCAGCCGTTTCATTTGCCATGGAAACCTCGGCGGACACCGCAGCCTCAGAACTTAGCGAAGCTTCTCGATCATAAACATAGCGGACTCCCAGATGCTTAGCCATCTTTTCCACAATCACTTGCTCCCGAAAAGGCTTCGCTACAAAATCATCGCAACCAGCAGACAAAATCAGCGATCGCTCCTCATCAAAAGCACTTGCAGTCAGAGCAATAATCACCGTTGCTTGACCTTTCAAATGCGCTTTAATCTGTTTAGTAGCTTCGTAACCGTCCATCACCGGCATTCGCATATCCATCCAAATCAAATGAGGTTCCCAACTCGACCACATTTCCACAGCTTGAACGCCATTTTCAGCTTCCTGCACCACAAAGCCGAGCGATGTCAGCATTCTGACCAACAGCAAGCGGCTTTCCAGGCGATCGTCAACAGCTAAAATCCGGTATTCTGGCTGTCCGGGTTCAAGACCCACCACTCGGCGAGCTGTTTGAGCCACCTGAATTTCCATTTCATTAGGGAGCGAAACTTTAACATCAAATCTAAAAATGCTGCCGCGACCGAGGGTGCTTGTTACCGTCATCTTCCCTCCCATTAACTGAACGAACTGTTTGCTGATTGGCAAGCCCAAACCGCTTCCTTCTTGAGCTTTTTTTCCGCTTTCTGTTTGCGCGAAAGGTTTAAACAAATTGTCCATTTCTTCCGCAGAAATTCCTGAACCAGTGTCTTGCACTTCAAATAGCAAACAGCAATTGTCACTTGCCGAAATTTCGGGGTAATTTTTGTTTTTTAGCAGCTCATGTTTAATTCTCAAATTAACACCACCTTCTGCAGTAAATTTAATAGCATTGCCGACGACATTTATCAATACTTGTCGCAATTTGCTTTCGTCCGCTTCTATATATTGAGGTAGGTCTGGTCGACAATCAAAAATTAACTGCAAGCCTTTTTTTCCGGCTTGCAGCTTCAGCATATTTTCAGTATTTTTTAACATTTTGTGCAAGTCGAAGGTGCTGTTATTAAGTGTCACCAGCCCGACTTCAATTTTTGACATTTGCAGAATATTGTTGATCAGAACGAGCAAATGTTCCCCGCTCTGGCTAATAATTCCTAAGTATTGCTGTTGGTCGGCACCGAGGTTTGGGTCGCGGGCCAGCAGTTGGCTGAAACCGAGAATTGCGTTGAGGGGAGTCCGCAATTCGTGGCTCATATTCGAGAGAAATTCGCTTTTTGCCCTGTTGGCTCTGTCAGCTTCTTCTTTGGCTTTTTGCAGGACTATTTCAGCTTGTTTGCGTTCGGTAATATCGCTAGCAGTGCCTGTTGTGCCGATGATGTTTCCTTCAGCGTCCATGCGCGCGATCGCCTTGGTATTTACATCAATCTTTCTGCCGTCTTTTCCCAATACTATATTTTCGTACTGAAACACAGTTTTTCCCGTCAGCAAGCGCTGCTGAAGTTCCCATTTCCAGTCTATTTCTCCTGGTGCCAAGAAATCGCTAAAAGAACAACCGAGCATTTCTTCAGGCTCGTAACCGTATATTTGTTTAACTGCTTGGTTCACAAAAGTAATGTGGCCTTGAGCATTGCAAGACCAGATAATATCTTGGGAAGTTTCAACTAAATGACGGTATTTTTCTTCGCTCTCTGCTAGGGCTATTTCTGCCAGCTTGCGTGGGGTAATGTCCATCAAAGTTGTGAAGAGTTTTGTCACTTGCCCTTGTTGGTTGACAACTACTTCTCCTCTGGCTTCGATGTAGCGGATGAAGCCGGCTTCACTTATTTGGGAGGGGCAATTATCCGCAGCAATTTCCGGTTCCAGGCGCAGAATTCGATATTCCAAACTGTAAGATTGCCCGCTAGCAATAGCAGTGTCGATCGTTGTTTGCCACTTTTGTCGATCGTCCGGATGCACGTATTGCGAAAACTCAGTTAGTGTTGGCGCAGGCTGGGTTGGATCGAGTCCAAAAATCCGAGATAACTCTTCCGACCAAGTAGTTGTGTTGGCAGAGAAATCGCATTCCCAATTACCGACACGGGCGATTCTTTGCGCTGCTGCTAAAGAAGCCGCTACAGCTCGGAGTTTTTCTTCCGCTAATTTGCGATCGCTAATATCTTGAATCACAGAAATCACGCAGGTTTCGCCATGAATGTCAATGATTTCTGCTGACAGCAACCCGGTTCTGACTTCCCCTATTTTAGTGCGAAAATTAAATTCGTAGTTGAGAATAATTTGTTTTTCATCTAACATTTTAAACAACTCGGCGTGGGCTTGTATATTTTCCCAAAGATTCAAATCAAGCGCCGTGCGATCGAGGATTTCTGCTGCTGAATAACCGATGGTCTGGCAAAAAGCCTCATTAATTTCTAAATAACGACCGTCATTAAGTCTGGTAATAGTAATCGGGTTGGGAGAAGAACGAAAAGCTTTAGCAAACTTTTCCTCAGACAAGCGCAGTTGTGCAGTCCGCTCCTCGACTAAAGTTTCCAATTCTTGATTTAGCTTTTGGAGTTGAGCATTTTGTTCCGCTAATTGCTTCTCCCTAAAATAGCTGTTAATCGCTTCTTTTACCGTCAACTTCAAATCTTCTGACTGCCAAGGTTTCGATATGTATCGGTACAATTTAGCATATTTAATAGTATTCGCCACTGCTTCTAGGTCTGCTTGCCCCGTCAGCATGATTTTGATAGTTTTTGGCGAAATTCTGTGTATCTGCTTCAGTAATTCGTCTCCTTTGATATTTGGCATCAGATAGTCGGAAATCACTGCTACGATTTCGCAACCCTCCGCCAGTAATTCCTCTATTAACTCCAAAGCATCTTCGCCGCCTTCAGCGGTTTCTAATAAGTGTTCTTCCCCCAGGGTTTTTTTTAACTCAATTTTCAAACTTTCAAGAATTATCGGTTCGTCATCCACGCAAATAATCACAGGTTTATTGTTCATATTTTTGCCAAACCAGATTTTATAGTTTCTACTAATTCTTTGCGCTCCCACGGCTTGTACAAACAACGGTGCAAGTTGGCTTGCTCTTTCACCCGTGCTATTGCTACTTCGTCGGCTTGCCCGGTTAGCATGACTTTCACAATTTTGGGATATTTTTGGTGAACCATAATCAAAAAATCATCTCCTTTAATACCTGGCATTAACCAGTCAGATACTATGATCAAAATATGACTTTCATCTTCTTTTTGAATTTCCTCGATAATTTCCAGAGCTTCATCTGCATTTTCTGCTACTTCATAGAGGTAAGCATCCCCAAATTCTTTTTTAAGTTGAATTTTTAAACTATTTAAGACTACAACTTCATCGTCAACGCACAAAATTACTGGTTTAGGCATAAAAGTTTACTTCTATTAAATTTTAAACTTAGGGGCATTTCCCTCTTTTTTTAATTACTATCAAGGGATTTCGATGGGCAAGGATATAGTAAATTTTGTTTGACCAGGCACGCTTTCTACTTGCAGTTCACCTTGGTGTTTTTCCAGAATTTTTTGAACTATATCTAATCCCAAACCACTGCCTTCCCCTGGAGGTTTAGTTGTAAAAAACGGCTCAAAAATTCTCGGCATAATCTCTGGGGGAATGCCTGGACCACTGTCCGTAATACTGACTGATATTGCGTTCCCTTGGTGTTTGACATCAATTTTTAACACTCCTTTGTTGCCCATCGCTTGTAAAGCATTGTGAACCAAATTTGTCCAAACTTGATTTAGTTCATCAGGATAGCATAGCACAGAGGGCAAATTAGTACCATAGTTTCTGACTACTTCCACACCGTGTTTGATTTGGTAGTGGTAAAGCGTTAAAACAGTATCAATACCGTCGGTAATATTAGCGATTACTTTGGAACCCGACTGGTCGTAACGAGAGTAGCTTTTCAAAGCAAAAACGATTTTGGCTGCCCTATCCGTAGCCGTAGCAATATTTTTAGTGCTTTTTTGTACCGTAGCAAATTGGTAGGCAGTTTCTACAATATTTCGACTTTGGCTGTCTTTCAACAAAGGCAAAAAACGTTCTACATTATTGCAGATGCCGATATCTAATAAAGTACAGGCAAGACTGGCGGCGTCGTCAATGTTTTCTGATTCTAATTGCCCCTGCAAAAGTTTTTTTAACTGACGTTTTTCTTTACTAGATAATGTATCTGTTTCGTGGCGGGAATTGTGTAGCAAAGCAAAGAAATCCTGCCGCCGTTCCGGGGATAGTTGTTGAAAAAATGTCGGCAACTGCTGCAATTGTTCGGTCAAGAAGTCGGCGATGTTCTGCACAGAAGAGCGAATCGCCCCTAAAGGAGAATTGATTTCATGAGCAACTCCGGCAATCAACTGTCCGAGGGCTGCCATTTTTTCTGATTGAATGAGTTCTTTTTGAGTCCGCTTCAGTTCTTCTAAGGTATGAGATAACTCTGCATTTTTTTGGCACAGCGCTGACTCGGCTATTTTGCGGGCGTTGATGTTGCGGGCAACCCAAATGACTGCATCTTTTGAGAACAGAGAAATGCAGGCGGAAAACCAAATTTCGCGGTCACAAACTGTTAAGCTGTAGTCAAAATTGAGAGTTTGTTGTGTTTCTAATACTTGCTGAACTAACACCCACCAATCATCCGGGTTGTCGTCGTCAAAAAAATGTTCTATGGTCAAGCTGACTATATCACAATCAGGCTCAGGAGCCGCTGCCACATTCGTTGGCAAAACTTCTATGTTCCTCTGACTGTCTAGCACGAGAACGATGTCGGTCATCGCTTCAAAAACGGCGCGGACTTTCCTTTCAGAAAAGTGCAATTTTTCTTCGAGCAATTTTTTACCGCTAATTTGTTGCTGCAATTCTTCGTTACTGGCTGCTAGTTGAACTGTGCGGTCTAGAACTCGCTGTTCGAGTTGGGTGTTGAGGCGGCGAACTTCAGCTTCAGCGGTGGTGCGGTCTTGTATTTCCTTTTTTAACTGACTGTTGGCATTAATTAATTCTAAAGTTCGCTGTTGGATTTGTTCTTCCAAATTATCATTTAAGATTCGCAACTTTTCCTCGACTTTTGTTCTCCGCAACGCTTCTTTTTGCAATTCTTCGTTCATTTTGTTCAACTCCTGAATTTTGTCGGCAACTGTTTCCTGCAAAAGCTCGACATTTGCGTGCATTTCTACCGGATCTAAGGCCTGCAGCAGGCTAATTTCAGTCACAATTCCGGCTAAATATCCTTCCTCGTCCACCACCACCAAGCGCCGGATGCCGTGCTGCTGCATTAACTGGTGAGCCTGCCACAAGGTGGCTTTTACCTGCAACGGTATCAGCGGAAAACTCATCGCGGCGGTGACGGGAGTACGTGCGAAATCTAGTCCAGAAGCTTGGAATTTAACAATGTCGCGTTCTGTAATTATGCCCACAGGTTTCTGATTTTTGTTGTCGCTGTCAGTGCAGATGACTATGCAGCTTTTCCGCTGGGTTCTCATTTGTTTTGCGACTTCTAAAACTGAGGCGCTGCTTGAGGTAACTATTAATTGTGTAGTCATAATTTCTTCGGCGCGCCACATTTTCAGCAAGTCGGCTGGTTTGAGGATTTGACGGATGCTTTCGCAAGTGATAGCGCCTAGCAAGTTGCCACCTTCGTCTGTAAGGGGTAAATGACGGATTCTTTTCGATCGCAATATGCTCAATGCCTTGAAGATATTCCCCGTTTTATCGAGGGAAATGGCGATCGGGTTTTCAGTCATTACCTCAGAAATTGCCACCCCTGCTAGCGGTATTTCGCTAGCAGTTATTTTCACAACATCGCCTTCTGTAAAAATTCCGAGCAATTGCTGCTCAAAGGCGATTAAAATGCAACTGGCACTCGCCTCTGTCATGGCAGCAATTGCGACTTTCAAGGGTGTGTCTGGAGGCAGCACCGGTGGTTTGGGGTCGATCGCCTGTTCTAGCAAGCTTTGGGTATCAGACACTGTTGTTAACATGGGCAAATCAAGGGGGATAGATGCAGGCGGAACCGACACTTAATACCATTTTAGATTTCCGATTTTACAGTCGCGGTATGCTCACCCCAGTCCAGCTTCGACATCGGTCTAGAGTTGCATTTTTAGTCGCGCAGGGGTATGATTTTTAGTGCGCTCACGCTAAACGGCGATCGGAATTGACACAATACACGTCCTTGGCTCGATAACTGATGTTACTTTTATTTTACCCGAATGTTTTTCCACACTTTTTTTAACAATCTCCAGTCCCAACCCCCTGCCTTCGTCGGCGGGTTTTGTGGTAAAGAACGGATCAAATATTCGTGACCAAATTCCCCGGGAATTCAGTTGCCACTGACGAGCAGGCTCTGATTTTCTGCTCTCACCTCTACTTTTAAAACTCGGCAATTCTCTATAACTTGTAAAGCATTGTGCATCAGATTTATCGAAACTTGTTTTAGTTTGTCTGGCTCTGACAACAATTTAGGCAGTGGAGCTTAATAATTTCTGGCAACTTCTACTCTGTGTTTTAGTTCTTTTAATCAAAAGTTAATAGAGTTTTAATGGGTCAGTAATATTGGCAATTAGTTTTTTTCCCTACAGTGAGAACGATAATATTTTTTTAAATTAAAAATTACTTTTGTGGCTCTCTCTAGCCAATTCTCTTCTTGGGAAGCTGTGAATAAATGGCGGAGACTATCTTCCTGACTCAGCAATTTAAGCACCCTTTGATGAAATATTTCATTGCAGTGCAAGTTTATGGATTCCTTCCGTTGAACCCCCAGGTTGCTAGATTCCGAAATTTCGCGTTTTATTTCTGTAAGTTCTTGCCCTACAAAATAGGAATATTGAGATTTTTGGCACCATAACCGACAACTTCAAACTCAGCGTTTTTGAGAGCACTTTAATAGCTTTCTCGGAATATTGGCCGGGTTTCCCTGACATGAAACTTGCTGTGAGCGATAAGTAAGTCGGTGGGGAAATTTACAAGTAGGTAACAAAATATTAAGTAGGGCGCTCAGAGCTAAATTTAAGGCGTTTTGTAGCGTAGTTTCCTTTTTTTCCTCTAGCTTCTACCCCATTAATTACGGCATAAGCCAGCTCTAATTCATCCTCAAACATTTGTCCTGCTAGCTCATCTTTTTTGAGATGTTGTCACTCCAATTCTATGGGATTCATTTCTGAGCAATATTTCGGTAAAAATAAGATATATAAACCCTCGCTTTCCCATTTCGACCATAATTGTTGGACTTCATGACATCGATGTATGGGACCATTATCCTGTACTATTACTCTAATTCGCTTGCTCTGAGACGCTGACTGGGCTTCTGACTCCATCATTTTGATATAAGCTTTTCGATCAACACCCCCAATTACCAAACCGTAAACAAAGCTGATTTCATGTTGAAAAAGCCCTACAATACTTAATCTACGACCACGCCTCTTGGTTTGTTCGAGCCGTTTTTGCTCACCTCGTTTGTAATAAGTGTAACTAGGTTCGCTTGGGAGCTCAAAACCCTGATTCATCCCAATATTTTAAGTCAATTTCTCCCGCAGCAGCCCCCCATTCCAACATATCTAGGCCTGAAGAGTTTGATTTGGCGTACTGCAACTTCTTGTTTTCCTTTATGACTTTTTCTGGCTCGTTTCCAAATAAACCCTTTTTTTTTAGTATTCGTCTTAATCGGTCGGGACTTAATTTGATAGAACGCTCTTTTTCTAATTTCTGAGCTAATTGAACACTGTTGTATGTACGTGGTTCATTTTTGAGACATTCTGTTAAAAACTCTATGTCTTCTTCTTTCCACTTGGGTTTTCCCCCTCGACCTGCTAATTCCCTGCATCCCTTCCATACCTAGCTTCTGCCATTTATGTAAAACCTCTCTCACTGTTTGTGAAGTCCAATTAAAATGAGCCGCTATTTTTTCAACGTACCAGCCATGTGCATTTAATCTAATTACTTCTGCTCGATCTTTTACTTTTTGTGGTACGTCCGCAGTTCTCAGTTCTAATAGGGTTTTGTCTTGCTTTTGAGTAAGAAATACTCTTAATCTAGCGCCCATATATTGAGTTACCTTAGTAGATGTATTCTCTGTGTTTACTTATTTTAACATAGTTAGGTTTTTTCGCGCCGACGTACTTACAAGCTGCTACTAAATATAATATCCTGCCTCAGAGGCTGTTGGCCTTGAACATCGATAACTGTAGCTACGTGTTGCAGTAACTAGCAGCCCAGAAAATCATGGTGCCCGCAATTGTAAATAATAACCCTGCCTTTGCGCGCAAGCATTCAAGGCAGGGTTATTATTGAGTATTCCGAATTCTCAAGGGTGAAGCGAGGAGGCTGCTGCCGACTTCGGCTGCCCAGCAGTACACTACTCGCCCAATCGAGTGATTTTAGTGCTGCGTTGGGCCAACATCAGCACTACATAAATAGTCATTACATAGCCGGCGGCCAGAATGGGAATAATTAGAGGAATATCGCGATAAATCATAATTAGAACCAAAAGTCAAGGACGAGGAGGAGCAGGACAAGTTCAAGACCTACTACATTAAGTCAGCACGCAAGACCATGCCTTGGTTCTGAAGGCTGTTTTTCCATATCCAGCCTGCGGGAACATTTAGGCGTTCCCGGTCATCAATAATGATTTACTGCTTTACAGATGCTTAAACAGCCTAAAACCATCCACTTTGGCTGCTTTGAGCTACCGTGCACATAAGATGCGCTACTCTTAACTTCTGAAAACTTTTAGCCGCGAGGAACTAAAAATCTGTCCCAGAAATTTTGGCTGCGATCGACTAACAAGGCTGGCTCTACGAAACTTTTACAGGCACCTAAAAGCGACCTGCCAGTCTGGCTGTACTTAATGTATAGAATTGTTTAAATCCTTAATACCCATAATAACACAGGGTTTCTGGGATTTAGAGATTTTTTGGCAGTGTCCTTAACAATTCGATACAATAGGGGCAACCCCTCTGGCAGCCGGCTACTCACCTCTGGCAGGCGGGTGATTCCCATCGGGTGGCAGATGACAAATAACTGCCGATCGCCTAGATTTTTCTTTTCTATTGCAGAGAATTACCTTAAAATAAAGATATGATTTGTAAAATTTTGTTACTTTACGGCTTGAGTCGGCGTATCCATGATCTCTAGCACTCTCCTATTTTCCTCGGTTGAAGAAGACCTGCGACTGTTGACAGAAAACTTAAAACAGTTAGTGGGTGCCCGTCATCCCATCTTGTACGCGGCTGCAGAATACTTATTCGGCACAAAGGGAAAACGAGTGAGACCCGCAATCGTTCTGTTGATGGCCAAGGCGACTATGCCCGATCGGGAAATCACCGAAAAACACCGCCGGCTCGCTGAAATCACGGAAATGATCCATACAGCTAGTCTCGTACACGACGACGTGGTGGACGAGTCGGATCTGCGGCGGGGAGTGCCGACGGTTCACAGTCGGTTTAACAACCGAGTGGCAGTATTGGCGGGAGATTTTCTGTTTGCTCAATCTTCCTGGCATTTGGCAAATCTTGACAACCTGCCAGTAGTCAAACTGCTTTCAGAAGTGATTATGGATTTAGCTGAGGGGGAAATTCAACAGGGACTCAATGGATTTGACACCAGCTTGTCGATCGAAGCGTACCTCGAAAAAAGTTATTACAAAACAGCGTCTTTAATTGCCAACAGTTCCAAAGCAGCGGGCTGTTTGAGCGAAGTTTCAGCGGAAATAGCAGACGATTTGTACAACTACGGTCGCAACATTGGTTTGGCATTCCAAATAGTAGATGATATATTAGATTTCACTGCTTCAACGGAAACTTTGGGGAAACCAGCAGGGTCGGATCTCAGAAGCGGTAATCTGACAGCACCCGCACTATTCGCCCTAGAAGAAAAACCTTACTTGGAAGTTCTCATAGAACGCGAATTTGCCCAAGAAGGAGATCTAGAGCAGGCCCTGGCACTGGTAGAAGATTCTAGAGGCATAGAGCGATCGCGAGAACTAGCCACAAATCACGCACAAAAAGCCGTCGAATACTTAGTTGCGCTGCCCCATTCAGAGTCCCGTCAAGCTTTGATTGATTTGGCTGAATACGTTTTGAGTAGACTTTATTAGAGGTTAAAAAGTTACACTTTATTGGTAATGGGGAATTGGTAATGGGGAATTCCCAAGGCCTAATGCCCTATTACCAATTAATAGAAAATGGAGTTATTTAGGCAATATCCGGCGGTGGAGCCGATCGATACTGTTGCAAGTAAACGTTAATTAAACTCTGTACTTGCTCGCGAGGGATTTCCGTCCCGACTTCCTGATTTCCGGGACTTTCAAAAAAAACAATGCTGTCAAGACCTTCAAGAGCTATCATTTGAAATAAAATGTGAGTGACAGGCAAAAGCACCGGTCTGAGCCGATCGCCCCCAGCAGCCGCAGCCTGCGACGCATCTTTAAGACTGTTCCAAGCATAAATCACCCTCTTCTCCCGTCCCGGTTGCTTGAGATTGCTCAAAACCACGATCGCCCAACTTTGGTCTACCGCTTGTAGGATCGAGTATTCGAGGTGCTGTAGCTGTTGGGCAATTAACACCAGTGCCGGGGCGATCGCCTTTAAGATTTGTGGCGTCGAACCGTCGGGCGGAGCTTTTTCGATCAATGCTTGAATCTGTTGGTCTAAATCCATCAGTCAGTTCTTGGATATCTAAAATTAAAAATTTCAGGTTAGCAGGTTCGCATCCAAGTATATATTACCGATCGCCCCCTATGACATTTCAAGCTTTTGGGGGTATTCTTCACCACTCATGAGCGGGCTGGGTGCTGATGGCGCACCTTACCCCAGATGGCCACTCAAAGGATTTGTTGGCCCTACTCTTATATATCTATTGTTCATATTTATAGTTGGTCGATCGTCCTTGACGCTACCCATACCTGCCGCTCCACCTCGGCCTCATCAGCTACACCCCTAACTTTTTCGTTGTTAACAGCCCCAGATTTACCTAAAATGTAACGAAATATTACAAGATGACGCTAAAGCAGCATAGAGGCTTGACAGCAAAGAATTAAGCGGCTAATCTGATATACATACCCGGGTAAGTCAATTCACTGTCATATGCAAGAAAAGCAAAAAGTTACATTGTATCTTCCACCAGAACTGCATCGCCAGCTCAAAATCCGAGCCGCAGTCGAAACTGAACCGATGTCATCAATTGCAGAAAGGGCAATTGTCTTCTACCTAGGAAATCCCGAACTGGTTGACGAAGTAGAAGCCTCCTACGGACAAACCCATCGGGTATACAACTGTCCAGAATGCACGGGTTCAGTAGTAATGCGAGATGGAGAACTGGCATCCGTAACAAGTCAGCCGAGCGTATTGGCTGAACAGGATCTTCCAGTAAAGCAGGTGTCGGGCGTCAGCGCCAGCACGGCCAAACCGGGAGAGGAAGAATTGGTTCCCTGCTAAGAATGCCTTGCTTCCCCAAAAAGCTAAAACTGAAATTTTCAGTAAGAGGACGAAGGGCAGCATTGAGATTCAGCAAAGATAGCACCGTCTCTAGTGGGTCGAGGACTATGCAAGAAGAGATCAGTATTCTAATCCAAGCTCAATATCCTCTGATCTACCTCGTGACATCCGAGGAAGAGCGGTGTGAGCAAGCAATTTCGACAATAGCTCAAGCAAAACCACAGCGACGAGTATTTATCTGGACTGTAACTCACGGCATTGTGGAGTATGGTCAACCTCGCACCACCACCCAACACAACACCGTCTCGCCAGAGGCAGCAATTGAATGGGTGATCAGGCAGCGAGAACCCAACAGTAACGCTAGCATCTACATTTTCAAAGATTTGCATCCTTTTATAGATTCTCCTCCGGTAACGAGGTGGTTGCGCGATGCGATCGCCAACTTCAAAGGAACGCAAAAGACAATTATACTGATGTCTCCTTTGCAGCAAATTCCGATCGAGCTAGAAAAGGAAGTAGTGGTATTAGACTTCGCGTTGCCAGACATGAAGGAACTAAACCAAGTATTGTCTGGTCAGTTGGAGCAAACGAAATCGCGACGCATTACCACAGAAGCGCGAGAAAAACTTTTAAAAGCAGCCTTGGGATTGACCAAGGACGAAGCTGAAAAAGTTTATCGTAAAGCCCAAGTTTCGACTGGGCGCCTCACAGAAGAAGAAGTAGACATAGTTCTTTCGGAGAAAAAGCAATTAATTCGGCGCAACGGCATTCTAGAGTTCATTGAAGAAGACGAAACCCTGGATGCAGTCGGCGGTTTAGAAGAGCTGAAGCGGTGGCTGAGACAGCGTTCCAACGCCTTTACAGAAAGGGCCAGAGAATACGGTCTGCCCCAACCAAAAGGGATGTTAATTCTCGGCGTACCAGGATGCGGAAAATCACTGATTGCCAAGACCACCTCCCGCCTCTGGGGACTGCCCCTGCTGAGGCTAGATATGGGTAGAGTCTACGACGGCTCGATGGTGGGTCGCTCAGAAGCGAACCTCCGCAATGCCCTCAAAACCGCAGAATCCATCTCTCCAGCCCTCCTCTTCATCGACGAACTAGACAAAGCCTTTGCAGGAGGCACTGGTTCGGCAGACTCAGACGGAGGCACCTCCAGCCGGATTTTCGGTTCCTTCCTCACTTGGATGCAAGAAAAGACTTCCCCAGTCTTCGTAATGGCAACAGCCAACCGAATCGAGCGGTTGCCGGGAGAATTCTTGAGGAAAGGCCGATTCGACGAACTCTTCTTTGTTGATCTGCCTACCAAAGAAGAACGCCAAGATATATTTAAGATTCACCTGTCAAAGCGGCGTCGGGAAATTACTCGCTTCGATTTAGAGCAACTTTCCAATGTTTCCGAGGGCTTTTCAGGTGCAGAGATTGAGCAAGCGCTAGTAGCCGCAATGTACGAAGCCTTCGCTCAAGATCGAGAGTTTACGCAGCTAGACATCATCGCGGCCATTAAATCTACAATGCCACTGTCTAAAACAATGACCGAACAGGTCACCGCCCTTCGAGATTGGGCTAGACAGCGTGCACGGCCCGCTGCGTCTTCCGTCGCTGAATACCAGCGAATGGAATTCTAAAAGCTTTCTCCTGGTCCAAACAGGAGCAAAGGCTAGCAACAGCTAGCAGTTCGATTCAAGAGCCGCCCAGCGGCACCGTTAAATCCAGACCGTTGTTGTTTCTCTCTCAGTTTTATTAGGAGGAAATCCAATGTCTCACTTTAGCACTCTGCGTACCAAAATCACCGATGCCGAAATCCTGAAAGCTTCCCTGCGCGACTTGGGCATTTCAGTCAAGTCAGAAGCTGATGTTCGTGGCTATAACGGTCAGCGCGTTCGCTCCGACATCGTAGCGATTCTCGAAGGCGAATATGACCTAGGTTGGTCTCGCAATAGCGATGGTTCCTTTGACCTGATTGCCGACCTCTGGGGCGTCGCCAAAAAACACAATCAAACTGAGTTAATCAACTCCATTAACCAGAAGTACGCAGTTAACAAGACCTTGGCCGCAGTCAAGCAGCGCGGTTTGCAAAATGCCAACGTTAAGCTGGTAGTGCAAAACTAATTGATCTGCAAGTTTCCAAGCTCGCGGGTTAACCAAACAAACGGGTTAACCCGTTTTTAGATCGCTAGGATGTACAGGGGGGTCTTTAGGCCGCCACATACTTTTTTAGCACCCCCAAGCAGCAGCTTTCAACCTGAAAGCTGCTGCTTTATGCTTTAATGCTCGGCTACCTAATGCTTCGAGCAATGGTCGATCGTTTGTTGATAAATTTCAAGTATTCGATCGACTTTGCGTTCCCAATCAAAATGCTGCCGGACCCGTTCCCGTCCCGCACAACCCATACTCTGCCGCAATTCTGGTGAATGAGCGAGCTTCAGCATCGCATCTGTCAGTCCCTTGACAAATCCTTCTTTAGATGTCGGTTCTACTAAAATACCGCAAGTGGAATTCAGATAGTCTGCCGGGCCGCCCCAGTTCGTTGCTATGACTGGCAAGCCCACGGCCATTGCCTCCAAAACCACGGCTCCCCCTGGTTCTCGCAAACTGGGAAAAACCATTGCATCAGCTTGTTGCATTTTGAGAGCGCACTCCTCCTGAGACAGCCAGCCACTAAATACAACGCTGCTGTCGATGCCTAAACGAGCTGTTTGAGCTTCGAGTTCCCCTCGGATGTGCCCATCACCGATGATTTCCAAGACTGCATCGGCTTGACCGGCGACGGGCGCGAAGGCTTCGAGCAGCAAGTCTACAGCTTTCCAGTCGATCAGTCGGCCTAAAAAAATAAAATGAACCTGCCCGGTCGCTCCTCTTGATAAGCTAGAGTCCGATCGCCACACCGAGAAATCCACGCCGTTTTCCACAAGTTCAATAATTTTACCCTGCACCCCAGATGCAAGTGCCTGCTTCGTCCGATCGTTTGCCACTAACAGCGTCTCGGCTTTGATTTTACCTGGAAAAAGACGATTGAAGAAATCGACGCACTGGTGACCGAGCTCGATTAAAATATCAATCGTAGGATTTTGGCGCGATCGAAAAGCCAGAGGAAATTTAACCGACGTGTTCATCGGCCCGATAACTACCGGCACTCCCAACCCGAACATCAACGAAGGAACTGTTGCCGAGACAGGTGTCGGTTCGTGTACAATATCAATCTCGTGTTCGCTCACCAGCCGCCGGACAATACGACGCTGTAGCACTTGGGTGTACAGGTGAGTCAGCAGCCCAAAAGTAAAGTCATTCACTCTTTCAGGGATAAATCGCGCGCAATTGTTAAGCAGCCGGTGCACCCAAGTGTCGGGTACAAAGTGCATTCGATCACACTCTTCTGGAAACAGTGCTGTGAGTTCTGCCTGGGTGCGGGCGTGCGCCACTAACCATGTCTCTATTTGGCGCGCTCGAAGTATCCGGAAGTAGTTGACCGGCAGCAATGACTCGCCGCCGAATTTAGTTGAGGCGTTCTGAGCAACAATTAAAATTCGCATAACTTGTTTTGGGTCCCACTGGATTTATGCACTCTGAGATTAAATTTTTTCTTTGGAATAACTAAGACGGGTTAGTTATTCCAAGTTTTTCCAAGCACTGAGCCAAAGTTTCTGCACTGCGACTATGGCTAAATTTGGCGATGATTTTTTTCCGAGCTTTCTGACTGATGCTCAAAGCAAGTTCTGGATTTTGAAGTATATTGGCGATCGCATCTGCCATTTCTGCGGGTTTTTCTGATTGGACTAATACAGCATCCGCGCCGTCATCTACTAGCTCAGAAGTTCCCCCTACATTAGTAACTACCGCCGGCACCTCCATCGCCATTGCTTCCATCACAGCAACCGGAACTCCTTCATTCAAACTTGCCAAAGCGAAAACGTGAGCTGCTTCTAGACCTTGGCGAATTGTCTGTTCCGAAACAGCCCCAAGTAGCTCCACGCATTCGGACATCGATTTATCTTCAATCATTTGTTGTAGCTCTTGGTGATATCCGCTGCCCCCTTGTTCATCCTCGCCTGCAATTTGCAGCCTCACGTCAAATCCCCGATTTCGCAGCAATCCTACAGTTTCAATCAAGTATTGATGACCTTTCACCCGGTTGAGGCGGCCGCAAGCAAAAATCTTGCACGGACTTCCTTCTTGCCAAGGTGTGTAAGGGCGGCTGCGTTTAATTTCTGCAATATTAACTCCCATTGGAGCAACAGCTAATTGTTTGGGAAGAAAATTAGCTAATTTATGTGTGACATCATTGAGAAGCAGTTGAGATATGACGATCACAAAAGCAGCATTTTTCCACTTTTGTTTTTGATTTGACCCGTACACTTCTAGAGTAGGCCCGTGAAGAGTCATACTGTAAGTACAGCCTGTAAGAATTGAGTTAAATAAGGCTATATTGGCGGCATTGGCACAGGAATGAACGTGGATGTGAGACCAACCTTTTGTTTTTGTTAACCCTGCTAGTTTGCCAGCCACAACAATCCATGCCAAGAGTCGCACCTTTTCAGATAAGGATGTGTCATTCGCTTTGGCAATAACTGCGAGGCACTGCCACCATGCAGCGGGACCAGCTTTGAGAACCTCTAGGAATGAGTTAATAAAATCTTTCGCAACAAAGGGAAATAGATAAACAGTATTTTTTTGAGCTTCTTGTGCCCATACGTGAGAAGCGATCGCTCTGGGGGGCGGTTGAGTTGATACTAAATCTGTTTCAATTCCAAGTTCTGCAAGAAATTGTCGCTCACGCCACAAAAAGATGTGTGTTTGTCCGGGAAATTGTGGAATAAAGTATCCAATTTTTGCCTTCATGTCGTACCTGCTTTCTAATTTTTAACTCAACAAGATCGCTCTACTATATCGATGCACTAACACTTTTCTCACCGAGCGTTTTTTCGTAAATCTCGACGATTTTTATGGCTTTGTTTTCCCATGCAAATTCTCTGGCTTTTTCCATCGCCTTAGCTGACATACTTTCCCGCAGCCGCTCATCTTCGACTAACAGCTTAATTTTACTTGTCAACTCCTGGGTGAGATACTCTCTAGAAATCGGCTCGATCTTAAAACCAGTTTCTTCATTCACGTATTCACCAATACCGCCGTTATTAGCCACTATGCAGGGCAGCCCGCAAGCCATAGCTTCCATTACCACTGCGCCGCCAAACTCTCGGATCGAAGGGAAACAAAAAATATCTGCTTTTCTGTAATAATCGAGAGTTTCTTGTTGATTAACCCATCCGGCAAAGCTGACTATTTCGCCTAAATTAAGCTCCTTCACTCGGTTTTCCAAGTTGTTTCTTTCTGAGCCGTCTCCTACTATGCTTAAGCGGATTTTACTTTGAATTTCTGGGTCTAATTTGCCAATAGACTCAATGACAATATCGGCGCATTTGTAAGGAACTAACCGACCCACAAAAAGCAGATTGATCTTGCTGACATCTTTATTAAGGATATTTTTGTGATATAAAAATTCCTCGGAAATCCCATTTTCGTAAAACAAATCAATTCTTTGATCAGGGATGGCAAACAAATCTTTTAGCATATTTAAAGTATATTGTGAACCTGCTAAAATTTTGTGGGCTTTTTGGTAAGTTTCTGCATAACCTGGAATTAATGCTCTACCAACTGCTCTCAAAAAGTTGAACTGAACAAATTCTTGTCTTGCCGTTTTTTGAAAACCTGGGGGAAAGGGAATGCCTCCATTCACCGGCCCTAGAATAAAAGGAGTCTGCTGGCATACACTGACTACCTTAAAAGGATAGCGCGGCATCATGGGGGTAATAGCATGAACTATGTCATAATCTCCCTGGAGGATTTTTCCTTTAAATTTTTGATATACTTGTTGATTGAATTGCTCATAAATTGGGTAATTCAAGGCATGATAAATCGGCCAATTTACTCGCCCGGTTGCGGTAAGCTTTTCGACTATTTTATAATATTGCTTGGCTAACTTTCCTTCTTCAAGGTAGATGGTTTTTTCATATTCTGGGTGTTTTTCAAGGGCTGGTTTATTTCTAATATGGGTAACCAGTGTTGCATCAACTAAATTGTTTATTTGTTGAAAAAAATTGTAGCCCACCAAAGGTACTGATGCCCAGTCCGGGTTGCACTGTTCTACAATTAGTAAAACTTTTAATCTTTTATTACTCATTTGTTTACTACTCAGGGGTGGGTTTTCTGGGACGTTAGCTGTAATTCTAGCTGGCTGAATTAATAGAGTTAGTGGTTTTGTATTCGATTAGCTTGCTCTGCTGCCCCAGCAATCGGCGCTGGTGAAACTGGATTTGACCTTGTAGCTGGGGAAATTTGGCTAATACACATGACAAAGCGTAGATGGCTGCGTCTTTAGTTGTGAGATCCCGATGCTTTATATAATAGTTATAGGTGCGATAGGTTGCTAAGGGGTAGCCAGTCAATAGTAACAAGCTCCAGCCTTTTGTCGGCCATGTCATTGCCAAGGCTAGGGCTGGCAAGGCTAAGCCCCAAAACCAGGTGCTGCGGGTTTCTTTGACCCAATGGCGCTCCGGTTCGCTTCCGTGCATCCAGGAGCCCTCGGCGTAGGCGTGACCCGCTCTTTGAGCGCGTTTCCACCACTGAGCGAAACTGGTCATTTGCGCGTCGTGCAGGGTCATTTCTGCATCTAAGCGGAGGATTTTCCAACCTTTTTGGCGCAACCGCACGCACAGTTCGGGTTCTTCGCCGGCTATTAGTGCGGGATTGAAACCTTCGACTTGCTGAAATGCTGAGGCGCGCATCATGGAGTCGCCACCGCAGGCTTTGGTTTCGCCGATGGGGGTATCCCACTCGATGTCGCACAATTGGTTGTAGATGCTGGCTTCGGGGTATCGTTCGCGCCTGCGCCCGCATACTGCTGCTACCTCGGGTTTGGCGGCGAGTTCGTTGTAAGCCCGATCGATCCATCCATCAACTACTTCGCAGTCACCGTCCACAAATTGGACAAATTCGATGTCTGGCGCTAGTTCCAGCAAGCGGGCAAAGCCTTCGTTTCTGGCGCGTGCTGCGGTAAACGGTATAGATAAGTCTAGTTCTACTGTATCGGCTCCGAGCGATCGGGCTAACTCTAGGCTGCCGTCTGTTGAGCCGGAATCGACGTAGACGACGCGGGCCACTTTGTCTGTGGCCGAGACTAGGCACTGGCGGAGGCGCTGCCCTTCATTTCGTCCAATCGCCACTAATCCAACTTGTTTCAACTCTTACCTCTTAAATTCGACTCGCGAGCTGTTATTTTAATATTTTAGTAACTGTAAAGCTAACTTCACAATATCTTTATAAAATAAATCCCCACGAGTTCCTGTCTTCGGTGTTCAACTACTGGTAGCTTATTGTGCATTAAACCACACTAATACTTATGAGTGCTGATCGGTCACAAATGCTAAATTTAAGTTATTTCTTCGCAATTTACTGTCTCGATCGGTGAGCCAGCCATACATTTTTGTCTCTCTGCCACCAGTGGAATTGCCCATAATCAAATTCTGTCGATTTCTTTGGGGGCGGTTTGATGTAGATTGCTAGTCTGAATTGTAAATTTTTGGTGAAGCCCGCGCCTAGGAGTATTGTAGTCACTTTACCGGAACTGCTGAGCGGAATCCGCCATCAGTGATGCCCAGAATATCCAGATATTTTTGAGCAGTAGCCTCCAGGTTGAATTGGGCAAGCCAAGCTGGATCGGCAGGCTTTGTTTGACCGGACAATACTTTTAAAATACCTTGTGCCAGCGCTTCAGTGTCGCCTACTGGAACTAGCTCGCCGTACTTGCCTCCGTCTAAAAGTTCATACGGGCCGCTTTTGCAATTTGTAGAAACAATTGGGGTTCCCAAAGCCATTACTTCTCCCAGTACCACCGGCCGGCCTTCCCAAGATGAAGACAAGACAAATACTGTAGATCGTGCCATGTATGCAAAAGGATTTCTTACAAAACCGGGCATTGCCACGTCATTTTCCAAGCCCAATTCGCGGATTAGATATTCCAGTCACTCCCGCTCTGACCCCTCGCCTAAAATCATCAGCCGGGCCGAGCGCACCTGTCGTACTTTAGCAAAAGCCTTAATTAAGTTAGGAAAATTTTTTTGCTTTTCTAATCTTCCCACTCCCAGAATTACAGGCAATTCTGGGGAATTAAACCAGGGGTGGTCTAGAGGTTCTTTACCTTTTTCTATGATTTCATCAATCTCTATTGGGTTGTTAATTACCTGGATTCGCTCGCCAGCTAAGCCAGTTATAGCCGCTACGTCTTCAGCTACTCCTTGAGAAACTGCTACTATGCCGTCGGCCCAGGGGTAGAAAAGTCGCGCTGTCAGAGGCGACCAATGCTTAAAGGTTAAGGGAGAGGAATTTCTCACTTCCTGGGAAAGATGCGTGTGTTCTGATACCACCACCCGTGTCGGTAAGCCAGCAAAATGCTTACTCAATAGTGCTACTTCGTTAGCAAAATGATTTGCTGACATTAAAGCTGTGGGTTGTTCCTGTCGCAGGTAACGCACTAATTTAGGAACTCTTGTTAATATCTTTTCAGTTTCAAGGTTGATAATCCGAACCGACGGGGGGAAGTCCCACAGGAAAAGATTCCCGGGAAAGTTAAGTACCAAATCTACCTTGACACCGTGAGCTACAAAATTGCGGGTTAAGTTCAACATTACCCGCTCTATACCCCCATTGAACAGGCAATGCAGATAAATAGCAATGTGCGCTGGCTGCTTGAGTGTACCCATTGAATTATTGTTTTAGTTTGAGTAGTGTTTCTCGAGCAGAATTGATCCTGCAAGGTGTGGCTGCGGGGAATGTCTCGTACGGCAGTCGGCTGCTGCTAATTCTGGTTGGGCTGCCCGTTATTGTGCGACTCTCTGGACCCAGCCGTCAACCAATTCGCAGTCGCCATCGACAAATTGGACAAATTCGATGGCTGGTGCTAATTCCAGCAAGCGGGCAAAGCCTTCGTATCTGGCGCGTGCTGGGGTAAAGAGTATAGATAAGTCTAGTTCTACTGTATCGGCTCCGATCGATCGGGCTAACTCTAGGCTACCGTCTGTTGAGCCGGAATCGACATAGACGACGCGGGCAACTTTGTCGGTGGCCGAGACTAGGCATGGGCGGAGGCGCTGCCCTTCATTTCGTCCGCTCGCTACTAATCCAATTTGTTTCAAGGTTTACCTCTTGAATTCGACTACTGAGTAGTTCGTTTTATATTTTAATAAAAGCCCAGCTAATTTCATAATTTTTCTGCGACTTCTAGAAATTATTTTTCAGACTTCCTTGGGTTTTTTTTCGATGATTTTTGCGGGAATCCCCACTGCGGTTGCACCCGGTGGCACATCACAAATCACCACAGCATTAGCACCAATCAAAGCATGATCGCCGATCGTTACCGAGCGAATAATTTTCGCTCCTGCACCGATATCGACGTGACCGCCGATTTTCACATCAGCAACAATTGTCACCTGTTGAAGAATCAGACAGTTAGGGCCAATGGAAGCACTGGGATGAATGACAATGCCATTAGGATGAGGCAGGATCAGTCCTCCTTGTATTTGGCAGTTTAAAGGGATGTCTGTTGCAGTTACCACGCTCCAAAATCGATGCTGGATCACGTTCCAACGGCATAAAACATATCCTGCAATTCCACCCTGCTTCTGCCACTTTTGATAGTGGCGGATAGATTTGAGCAGTTGGCGACTCGGTTCCCACCACTTGCTAGACTTTTCGCGGCTCCAGTCTGCTTCTGTAGCAGAAATGATTGACTTAGTGACTGACTCAACCATTGTTTGTGCAGTGTTTTAAGGATGTAGACAATTGTGCCTATTTGTGCAATTTATCTTAAGAAGAATCTCTAACTTGACAGGGGAGATTGCTGGAATTGCGCTGCTGTTGGAGTGGATGTGTTGCCGTAGAAGTGCGACACTCGTAACTTTACGAGCTCGGGTTCAATTTCCGGGTCGAAGCTGCCCTCGCGGCTGTTAATCAAATCGGCCCAGGGCAGGCTTTGAGTTTCGGCTTGCAATTTTTTCACTAAGTCTTCGACGCGGCCGATCGGTCGGGCGGGGACGCCGGCCACTATATCGCCCTCGGCGACATCTTTGGTGACGACGGCACCGGCGGCGACGATCGCATTTGGGCCGATGGTGACGTTGCGAAGGATGATCGCATTTAAGCCAATAAATACGTTGTCCCGGATGTCTATCTTGCCTACGGCATCTAGTTTAACGTTGTAAGCCCGGTCAAGCATGGCGATCGAGCCGTCGTGGCCGAGCACGGTACAAGATGAGAAGTGAACATTGTTGCCGATGCGGACGTAGGCGGGATCTCCAAAGACGGTATTGGGCCAGATGCTGCAATTTTCGCCGATCGCGTACAAATTGCCGTGGCGGCGGAGAAATTCTGTGTATTCTTTGCAGCCAGGGTTACAGAATTGGATGTAAAGGCCACGGAACTTGCCGTAACGCATGGCAAGATGGCGGATAATTTTTTGCAATGTTGATCTAAGCATTTTCCTGGTTTTTGGTAGATTGAAGAATCTTGGCGGGGATACCTACTGCTGTTTTGCCTGGGGGAATATCTGATAAAACTACAGCATTGGCACCGATATTTACGTCGTCTCCCAAGTTTACTTTTCCAAGGATTTTTGCACCAGCGCCGACGTTAACCCGATCGCCCAATTGAGGCGATTCTAGCGGTTTTTCCAAATAGCGGTTTCCCAGGGTGACGCCTTGGCGGATAATGCAGTCGTCGCCGATCGTACAGTATCCGTGAATAATAATAGCGTTTTGATGTTCAATCACCACGCGACGACCGAGCTTCACAGTGTAAGGCAAATCTATGCCGTAGGTGTTGCGGACTTTTCGGTAGAGCGATCTATAAAGAATGCTCAAAGGAGCCCGCAGTAGCTTGGGTTCAACTTTCATTCTCCAGACACCGAAGCGTTGAACTGCTACGGCACGAAATCCCGGTTTTGTCCAATCCCGACCATGAGCAATCCAATCTTCTTTAATTTGCTGCCACAGTCCCAGGGCGGGGGTTTCTACTTGATTTTCACTGGTGATTAAGTTTTGCTCAGTTACCATAAGCTCTAATTCACACTATTTATTGTTTACTCTATTTCTTGATGACCAGGATATTAATTGGTTTCTCAGGTTTTTGAGGAAGGAGCAACCCGGTTTTATCCATCGTCAAGAATACTAATTTCTGGGCTGCATCATAAAAAATTTTGCTGGCCTAGGTTGACCTGGTTGATTTGGCTTTGACGGATTTACCAACTCCCTTTAAAAGTTTTTGGATTTTTCAATCTTACCCCCCTTAAAAAATACACTATTTAATACAAAATCTTTCAGTAATTGTGGTGGATCGCCATCGGGTTTGCCTTGAAGTACGCGGCGCACCCTCCAGGCTGCAAAACCCGAAGCCCAGGATATATCAGTTAATGCTGTGTAAACCAAGCCGTAGTTTTTGATAAAGTACCTACGCCGGGAATCAAACCAATAGGTGGGCAGCCTCTTGGCGGGCTTTTTGGTGTCAGTGACGCCTGAGCTTTGGCCGACTAAGTGGACAACGCGACTTTCGGGTACGTACCAGCAACTCCAGCCAGCTTTGTTCGCTTGCAGACAAAAGTCCATTTCTTCGCAGTACATGAAATAAGCTTCATCCATCAAGCCAATCTTTTCAAATACTTCGCGACGGACGATCATGCTGGCTCCAGCTACCCAATCAGTTTGACAGGTTTCTTGGGAAATGGGAGGCGCTGCGGCCCAGTTGGCTAATAACTTGGATATAAAGCCTGTGCGCCAACCAAAATCGAGTTCGGTCAAGAGGTTGTGAAACCGAAAAGCTGACTCCTGGGGGGTGCCGTCGGGGTCTTCCAAGCGGCTGCCGGCGATGCCGGCTTCGGGGTGGGAGTCCATGAAATCGACGAGGGCTTTTAAGGCACCGGGGCGAACAATGGTGTCTGGGTTGAGCAGCAGGAAGTAAGGGGGGGGATTGGTGGATTGCAGGGCGGGACGGATCAGGGCGTTGTTGCCGAAGGCAAATCCGCCGTTGCGGTCTAGGGGAACGAAGGATGCCCATTCGCTCCAGCCTTCTGAGGCGATCGCACTACTAATTTCTTCGACTGAGCGATCGCCTGAAGCATTGTCGCCAACTACAACTCGCATACCGGGCAGCGATTGAACTTCGCTAACTAGAGAGCGCAAGCAGTCAATTGTCAAACTAGAGGTTCGGTAGTTAACAATGACAACCAGCAGTGGATAGGGGTGATTGGACTCGCTGGCGTTCGACATAAGTACCGTTGTTTGTTTAACAACTTTTTAGCTCAAGTTGTACCCATCTGGCAAGCAGGAGCGATCGCTAATAGTATTTTTAGTTGTTTGGGTGAGGGAGACAGTTGTTTGTGCCATATTTCTTAAATCTCGCCGCTCTGGATCACAGTCGATACTGCCTGTAGGCTTGACTGGCGGCTCGGTGCAGCAGCGAATGCCGGTAAACTAACCCCTGAGCGTCATCGGAATAGCCCCCGCCAATCACGCAGGCAACGGGATAGCCGCCAGCCAAACACGCCATCAAAACTTGCATCTCCCGCCGAAATAAGCCCGTATCAGTTAAAGCTAATTTTCCCAGTTTGTCACCGTGATGAGGGTCTACTCCAGCATCGTACAAAACTAAATCTGGCTTGACAGTTGAAAGCAAATCGGGTAAGAATTTATCCAAGGTTTGTAAATATTCGTCGTCCTCCATACCCACAGGCAAAGGTACATCTAAATCGCCCTTTTGTTTAGTGCCGGGAAAATTGACTTCGCAGTGCATTGAGAAAGTAAAAACGCTGCTGTCATCTTGGAATATTACGGCGGTTCCGTCTCCTTGGTGGACATCTAAATCGACAATTAAAACTTTGCGAACTAAACCATTTTTTTGTAAGACGCGAGAGGCGATCGCCAAATCATTAAAAATACAAAAACCAGACCCAAAAGCAGGGAAGGCGTGATGAGTTCCGCCCGCAGTATTGCAAGCCAAACCGTAGTCTAAAGCGAGCTTGGCAGTTAATACAGTTCCTGCAACCGCAGTGCAAGTGCGATTAACAAGGGCGCGACTCCAAGGCAGACCAATTCGCCGAGTCGCTTTGTTATCGAGCGTCCCGTTGCAGTAAGCTTGAACATAGGAGTGGTCGTGGACTAATTCAATCCATTCTTGAGGGGGAAGTTCGGGAGCGTGAAATTGGGATTTATCTGCTACCCCGTCCGCGAGCAGCATCTGGTAAAGCATCCGAAACTTGGCCATCGGGAAGCGGTGATCCGGTGGCAGAGGTGCAACGTAATCTTCGTGGTAAATAATTGGTAAGTCCATTAAAATTATTGTATAACGAATGAATCTCCAATTGAAAGCCTGCAATCTCAAATTTAAATTCGCTGGAGAACCTGTATATGCAACAACTAAAAACAGTCTGGCAGTCCGGCAGCAGCCACCCCGAAAATGCTGACAACCTCAATAATATCAGTGAGTGGTGGGGCAACCTCAACGGCAAAGAAATTAGCTGGGTAGAGCGACTAATTCCGCAAATCGGCGGTTTGAGCGAAATTCACTGGCATCCCCAGCGTTTTGACGAAACATTTGTGATAGTCAATCCCGAAATTCGGGAGCAAACTCTCTATTGGTACACACCCGCTTCTCCTGTCCAACGTAACAACACTGTTGACAAATTAGAACTTGACAACTTGCAACAGCAATTGTACATCTATCCTCAGTTGGAATCGGAACTGGTAATTCGCGTAGGCATTCCCGAAGTTAAATATCAAACACTTGAATTAAACAATCCCGAAATCGCCTTGGGCGAAGATAATATGCTGCTGCTGTGGGAATCTGACCAAGAACTAGAAATTAAAATTTACTTCAGCAATGAAAATTTTGCTAAACTTAAGGAATTGCTGGCATAGAAAAGACCGAGAAAATAGTTGATATGGTAGGCTTTGGGTGCGGGATGAGCGATGTATACTCTTAGTCACCTATAAATATCTTAAGACTTGTGGACGGGTGCGTCGAAACCGAGTTTTTTCACAGCCATACTTCGTTGCACCCTGGGGCAAGGCAGCATCTCATATTTGTAAAAACACTTCTTCTGGCTCCTTCCTCCTTCCTCTTTCCTCCTGCCTCCTGCCTCCTGCCTCAAAACTCCAATTTCTAGCTTGGTTGCTTTCATTGAGATGCTCCCTGGGGCAAAAGTAAAAAACCCGGTTTATTCGCCTCGCACTGCGTCCAGGTATGTATATGTGCTAAAACTCTTTGAAGATGGCAGCAAAATGTCAAGAAACTTGCGTTATCATCCTGGGATCTTTAATGCTAAAGTCAAGTAAAAAAAACTGTCCCAAGCGGCTCAACCTGGTTGTAAGAAAATACGTTGTCGCAGCCCTTGAACAAAGTTAAAAAACCCGGTTGCTTTGGTCGGGAGGGCCTAAGCGATGATTGTTTTTAGGCAAACTTAATTGGGAAAGCAAATAAGGGGATTTTTGTGATCCATTAAATATAATTACAATACGGTTAACTTTACTTGGTAACTTAAGACTAGCAACTAATAAGTTGAAAGTAGAGAAGGTGCGTTATTTGATGAACTAATATCTAAAATTACTTTTTTTGTTGCTGAGCAAAAAAATATTTAATCAAGAATAATTATGACCGGGAAGGAATCGCTAAACTTATTAAATCATCAACCTGCTGCTAGCACTACAAAAATCACAATAGTCAGACAAAAATGATATTAAATAAAGAAAATATTCACATTTTAATTATTGATGATCAGCCCCAAAACCTGCGGTTTATATCAAGCATATTAACGAAAGAAGGGTATAAAGTTCAGCGGGCGATTTCGGGAGAAATGGTGGTTAATGCTAATTTAACCGTCCTCCCAGACTTAATTTTGCTGGATATTGCCATGCCCAAAATGAACGGCTATGAAGTGTGCGCCAGACTGAAAGCTAACGAAAAAACTAGGGAGATTCCGGTTATTTTCTGGAGCGTTTTTGATGAAACTTTTTACAAAGTCAAAGCTTTTGAAGTCGGCGGTGTTGACTACATTACTAAGCCTTTTCAAGTGGAAGAAATTTTAGTGCGGATCGAAAGTCAATTGACTATACAACAGCTATCAAAACAATTAAAACAGCAGAATGCCCAACTGCAACAAGAGGTAGAATTTCGCAAGCGAACAGAACAATCACTCCGGGAAAGCAAAGCACGGTTGCAGAAATTGGCAGTCAATATACCGGGAGTTCTTTATCAATTTATAAAGAAGGCCGATGGAAGTTTCAAGTTTGAATATATTAGTTATGCTTGTCGGGAGATTTACGAATTAGAGAGTGAGGAAATATTAAAAAATCCCGAATTTTGCTTCTCTCAAAATCATCCAGATGACCAAGATTATCTGGTCAAAAAAATTGCTACTAGCGCCAAAACTTTAGAACCTTTTGCCTTTGAATGGCGGATTATTACACCGTCGGGTAAACTCAAATGGCTGCAATCTAATTCTCGGCCAGAAATACGCGATAATCACGATATTGTTTGGTATGGCGTAGTTTTTGATATCAGCGAGCGCAAGCACGCAGAAATAGAAATGGCTGGAGCTAAAGCTGCTTTAGAACGGCAAGTTCAACGAGAATTGTTAATTGCAAAAATAACTCAAGAAATTCGCTCAAGCTTGCAGCCAGAACAAATATTTCAAATAGCTGCAACTCAAATCGGTCTGGCATTCTGCGCCAATCGTTGTTTGATTCATACTTACGTTACTACCCCCCAAGTCGATATCCCTCTGGCGGCGGAGTATCTGGAACCCGAGTGCGAATCTATTTGGAACGTACCCATTCCAATTTGGGGCAATCCTCACGTCATACAAATGATGATACAAGATCTGGCGATCGCCTCCAACAATGTTTACTCAGACCCTCTTTTGCAAGCTGTTCAACCGATTTGCCACCAGGTTGGGTTGAAATCGATGCTGGCAATTCGCACCTCCTACCAAGGCAGGGCAAACGGCGCTATCTGTTTGCACCAGTGCGATCGCTACCGGGAATGGACATCCGATGAAATCGACTTGTTAGAAGCTGTGGCGGCTCAAGTAGGGATTGCGATGGCTCAAGCTCAACTGATCGATCGAGAAAAAAACCGGCTTGAGCAGCTCGATCGGCAAAATAAAGTGCTGCAAGCAGAAATTCGCACCCGCATCTGCGCTGAGCAAGCTCTGCAAGAATCTGAAGCAGAATTGCGGGCTATTTTTGCCGCCATGACTGACACAGTTTTAGTGAGAAATGCAGAAGGGCGCTGCATCAAAATCGCTCCGACAGCATCAACGAATTTGGTGAAGCCTCCAAGCGAAATGATTAACAAAACCGTCCACGAAGTCTTGCCGGAACCTGTGGCCGATTTGGTATTAAATGCCATCCAACAAGTTCTAAGTACGGAACAAAGCATGAATGTTGAATATAGCTTTAGACTCGGAGAGCGTGAAGTTTGCCTCGACGCTAAAGTTTCTCCGCTTACTCCAGATTCAGTAATTATTGTAGCGCGAGATATTAGCGTTCGCAAACAAACAGAATCTGCACTCAGAGAAAGCCAGCACTTCATTCAAGCGATCGCCGATTCCAATCCCAACCTATTGTACGTTTACGATGTAATTGAACGCCGGAATGTCTACAGCAACCGACAACTTTGGACGATGCTCGGATACACCGCCCGAGAAATACAAGATCTGGGTACAGCAATGATGTCAACGCTGATAAACCCCGAGGATTGGCCAGCTTTTTTTGAAAATATCCAAAAATTGCAGCGAGCCAAAGACGGCGAGATCATTCAATTTCAATACCGAATGAAACACAAAAACGGTGAATGGCGGTGGATGCACAGTTGGGATACAGTATTTCTCAGAACAACTGATGGTAAACCCAAACAAATTCTCGGCACCGCTAATGACATCACAAACCGCAAATTAGCCGAAGAGAAACTGCTAGCATCGCAGCAAAGAATCTCGTTTTTATTGCAGCAAACGCCGATCGCAGTTATCGAGTTAAACCTCAATTTAGAAATTATCACTTGGAACCCCGCGGCCGTTGCTATTTTTGGCTACAGCGAGCAAGAAGCGATTGGTCGAGTCGCCTCCGATTTGATCGTACCTGAAAGCTACCACCCGCAATTATCTGAGATTTTCAATCACGGCTTGAACGCCAAATCCAGTGGCACTTCCGAAAATCTGACCAAAGACGGCAGAATTATCATCTGCGAGTGGTACAATACTCAGCTAATTGACGATAACGGTACAGCCATCGGCATTGCTTTAATGGCTGTAGATATTACCGAACGCAAGCAGGCAGAAACCGAACTGCAAGAAAGTGCTTTACGACAAAGAGCGATCGCCCGCATCATTGAAAGAATGCGGCAGACTTTAGATATCCGAGAAATTTTTTACGCCACAACCCGAGAATTGCGCCAAACCATGAAGTGCGATCGAGTCGCCATTTACCGTTTCAATCCAGACTGGAGCGGCGAATTTGTAGCCGAATCCCGTGACCACAAGTGGGTTTCTTTCATCCAAGAACAGGAACTCGATTCTCACTTTACTGAAGGCGCTTTAGACAGCGAACGTTGCGTTGTCAAAGAATTAGATAGCCCCTCACAAGAAGTACGCGATACCTATTTGCAAGAAACCCAAGGCGGAGTTTTCAGCCGAGGTATAACTTACCTTTGTGCCCCAGACATTTACAAGCAAGGATTCGATATTTGTTACATCCATTTGCTAGAAAAATTTCAAGCTAAATCCTACATTATTGTGCCAATTTTCTGCGGGAAAACGCTCTGGGGATTACTAGCATCCTATCAAAATTCAGCTCCCCGCCAGTGGAGCGAAGCTGAAATCAACGTTGTAGTTGATGTAAGCACTCAGCTAGGAGTAGCATTACAGCAAGCGGAATTGCTCGCCCGTACTCAAAGGCAGTCAATGGAACTGATTAAATCCAAAGAAAACGCCGAAGTTGCCAACCGCGCCAAAAGCCAATTTCTCGCTTCGATGAGCCACGAACTCCGCACACCTCTCAACGCCATTCTCGGTTTTTCCCAAGTCATGGCCCGCAACAGTTCTATCACGGAAGAACAAAAAGAATACATAGAAATTATTAACCGCAGCGGCGAACATTTGCTGGAACTCATCAATGATGTTTTGTCAATGTCCAAAATAGAATCCGGTCAAATTACTATCAATCCCAGTCGCTTTAATCTATACAACCTTCTCAACAGTCTCAAAGAAATGCTGCAACTAAAAGCAAACTCAAAAGGTTTGCACCTAATTTTTGAAAATGCCGAGGATTTGCCGCAGTACATTCAAACAGACGAAGCTAAATTGCGGCAAGTTTTAATTAACCTCCTCGGCAATGCGATTAAATTTACTCAACAGGGAACCGTTACTTTGCGCGTCAGCAGCCAAGCTGAAAAAGACGCCACCGAAGAAAACAAATCCCTATTGTCTTTTGAAATTGCCGATACGGGGCCCGGCATTTCTCCCTTGGAACTTTCCACATTATTTAAGCCCTTTGTACAAACCGAAACTGGTCGAAACTCCATGCAGGGAACTGGTCTGGGGTTGCCGATCAGCCAACAGTTTGTCCGGATTATGGGAGGTGATATTGCTGTTGAAAGTCAACTCGGTCAAGGCACAAGTTTCAGCTTTAATATCTGGGTTAACTTAGTAACAGAAAGTGATGAACAAGAAAAATTACCGATTAAACAAGTTATTGCTTTAGAAGCCGGACAAGAAACTTATCGGATATTAATAGTTGAAGATGTAGCAGAAAATCGCCAACTGCTGCTTAAGCTGCTGGTACCCCTGGGATTTGAAGTCCGGGAAGCAACAAACGGTCAAGAAGCAATTGCTTTGCATTCAACTTGGAAGCCGCACTTGATATTAATGGATATGCTGATGCCCGTGATGGATGGGTATGAAGCGACAAGACAGATCAAAAAAACTCTAGAAGGTAGAGAAACAATAATTATTGCCCTGACTGCCAGTGCTTTTGACGAGCAGCGGCAAATAATTTTGTCGGCTGGTTGTAACGATTTGATCTGTAAACCGTTTCGGGAAGAGGTACTCTTTGAAAAGATAGCGCATCACCTCAACCTGCGTTATATTTATGAGAAAGAAAACTTATCTACTTCTTTTTCAACACCGACGCTGCTTAAAAGTTTGACCACCGAAGATTTGAGTGTAATGCCCACAGACTGGGTGGTCGAGTTGCACCGAGCAGCACTTTGTGTAGATGACCAGCGCATCCTCGAACTGATCGAGGAAATTCCCGAAACTGAGGCAAATCTCGCTAACGCTTTAACAGATTTAGTCGATAATTTTCGGATAGATATCATTATCGATTTAACTCAATTATATTATGATGAACGACCATCCATTACCAGCGACTCCTAAAGACATTCTGATCGTTGACGATATGCCGGATAATTTGCGACTTTTATCCACTATGCTGACATCTTACGGGTATCATGTCAGGAAGGCTATTAACGGACACTTGGCTCTGCAAGGGGCGCAAATATCTCCTCCCGACCTAATTTTACTAGATATTAATATGCCGCAAATGAACGGGTATGAAGTTTGTGAGCAGTTAAAGTTAAGCGAAAAAACTAAAGATATTCCGGTAATTTTTATTAGTGCGCTAGATGACGTGCTGGAAAAAGTTAAAGCTTTTCAAGTAGGAGGAGTGGATTATATTACTAAACCGTTTCAAGTAGAAGAAGTCTTAGCCCGCGTCCAAAACCAACTTTCCCTTCGTTCGCTGCAAGCCAAACTGCAACTGCAAGCTAGGGAACTGCACGATCGCAATTCTAGATTGCAGGAAGAAATCGCAGAACGTCAGCGGGCTGAAGAATCAATCCGGTTTTTGCTGGAAACTACGCGGGCGATCGGCGAAGCTGTAGACTTTCACTCAGCTTTAGAAGTAATTCTGCACCATGTTGGCGAAACAATCGGATGGGATGTAGGAGAAGCTTGGATTCCCGATGCAGAAGGAAGTGTGCTGCAATCTGCCCGGGGCTGGTATGCGAGCAACCCGATGATGGAATCGTTCCGCAGGCAAAGCGAAAAACTGACCTTTGCCATGAATATAGGGCTACCCGGACGAGTTTGGGCATCCAAGCAACCGGAATGGGTAGAAGATATTTCCCGGGGCTACCCCCATTTTCTCCGAAGTCAAATAGCACTAGAACTTGGATTCAAAGCTGGTTTTGGCGTACCGATTTTGGTAGGCGATGAAGTATTGGCGGTGCTAGTTTTCTTTAAAATGTCCTCTTGTCGGAAAGACGCACGATTTATAGACGTTTTTAATGCAGTCGGCACTCAATTAGGTTCTTTAATTCAGCGCAAACAAGCAGA
Source organism: Microcoleus vaginatus PCC 9802 (assembly GCA_022701275.1). NCBI lineage: Bacteria > Bacillati > Cyanobacteriota > Cyanophyceae > Oscillatoriales > Microcoleaceae > Microcoleus > Microcoleus vaginatus. The sequence continues at coordinate 2,669,709 of CP031740.1, read as the reverse complement.
AGAATTGCTGCGTATCGCTCAAGAAAAATATCACAGCATTGTAGAAAATGCGATGGAAGGCATTTTTCAAAGCACGCCTTCAGGAGGCTATCTCAGCGCTAATCCAGCTTTGGCAAAATTGTACGGTTACGACTCGCCAGAAGAACTCATGTCTGAGATTAAAAATATTGCTCAGCAACTGTACGTTGACCCAGAACGCCGCCTCGAATTTGTGGCTGCTATGGATGCTGAAAATGCCGTTTCGGGATTTGAATCTATGGTATGTCGCAAAGACGGGCGGCGGATTTGGGTGTCAGAAAATGTCCGGGCTGTTCGAGATTCAAAAGGTGAGCTGATCTACTATGAGGGTACTGTTTCGGACATTACCGAGCGCAAATTAGCGCAAGAAGCGCTAAAAGTTCAACAACAACAAAGCGAGAAGTTGCTGTTAAATATTTTACCAAAACCCATCGCAGAACGCTTGAAGGCAGAGCAAAGCACGATCGCCGACAGTTTTGCCCAAGTAAGTGTTTTATTTGCTGATATTGTGGGCTTTACTGAACTGTCGGCGAGAATGTCTCCCACCGAGTTGGTAAAGCGCTTGAACGTAATTTTTTCGCACTTCGACCAGTTAGCTGAAAAGTACGGGGTGGAGAAAATTAAGACTATTGGCGATGCTTACATGGTAGTCGGGGGATTGCCTACCCCCAGACAGGATCACGCCGAGGCGATCGCCCAAATGGCCTTGGGAATGCAGGCAAAAATAGCAAAGTTGTGCGCCGAGACAGGGGAAAAACTGGCAATTCGCGTTGGCATCAATTCCGGGCCGGTGGTTGCGGGAGTAATTGGTGTGAGCAAGTTCACTTATGATTTGTGGGGAGATACTGTGAATGTAGCGGCGAGGATGGAAGCTACGGGTTTTGCAGGCAGAATTCAAGTTACTGATGTTACTTATGAGCTTTTGAAAGATAAGTATTTGTTTGAGAGGCGAGGCGTAATTCCGGTCAAAGGTAAGGGGAATATGATGACTTATTGGTTGCTAGAAAAAAACTAAAAATTGGGAAGGAAGAAGGAAGAAGGAAGAAGGAAGAAGGAAGAAGGAAGAAGGAAGAAGGAAGAAGGAAGAAGGAAGAAGGAAGAAGGAAGAAGGAAGAAGGAAGAAGGAAGTTCGGCAACGGATTATGTAACGGATGTAACGGATGTCAGGAGGAAGAATGAAGGAAGTTTATATGTTTATTTAACCTGATATCTTGCACCATTCTCAAGAACGGGCTAGAAGCCCGTTCCACTATTTGTTCAATGTTCTTGTGGCCCGTTGCTCCGATGCCGCCCTTAGAGGGATTGTGCTGGTATGATCAAAGAAGTTAACGAAAATTTACATTAAGAGCCGTGACAGCACAACAGCTAGTATCTGCAACGAGTTTTGAAAAGCTAATTTGGACTTGGAAAGGTCACAAAATCCAATATACCGTCCAAGGAACCGGCCGCCCTCTGATCTTGATTCACGGATTTGGCGCTTCGATCGGACATTGGCGGCAAAATATCCCCCCACTAGCGGCCGGCGGCTATCGCGTATTTGCTCTGGACTTGCTGGGATTCGGTGCTTCCGCCAAACCACCCCTCGATTACACTCTGGAATTGTGGGAAGAATTGCTGACTGATTTCTGGGCGGATCTTGTACAGGAACCGGCTGTATTTGTCGGGAATTCGATCGGCGCTTTGCTGAGTTTGATGGTAGTCGCCAACCATCCAGAAATATCAGCCGGCGCAGTCTTAATCAACTGTGCTGGCGGACTCAACCACCGGCCCGACGAACTGAATTTCCCGCTGCGAGTAGTGATGGGGACTTTTACTAAATTAGTTCGATCGCCCCTGATCGGCCCATTTGTATTCAACAACATCCGCCAAAAACACCGCATCCGCAACACCCTGCGCCAAGTTTACGGGAACCGCGAAGCCATCACCGACGAACTCGTAGAACTCCTCCACGCCCCCTCCTGCGAACCGGGAGCTCAACAGGTGTTTGCCTCGATTCTCACAGCCCCTCCAGGCCCTCAACCTTCAGAACTGCTGCCCAAAGTCGATCGTCCGTTATTGGTACTTTGGGGCGCAGACGACCCCTGGACGCCAATCGCCGGCAGCCAGATTTATCAACAATTGGCCGCCAACGATAAACCAGTGAAATTTGTCTCAATTCCCAACACAGGCCACTGTCCCCACGACGAGCGGCCGAGTGAAGTCAACGCTCTGATTTTGGACTGGCTGCTGGAATTGAAGTAAAATTTTTCTGCTCAATCCAATCGCGGGCGAGCGACAAAAACCCCTGCATTACACAGGTTCAGCCTCGCTCCACCGCATCGGCACCCCGGCAGCAGCCGACTAACAAAACAATTTTTGGAAAAAGTATTGACACAATTTCCTGAGTCAGCTATATTGATGGACGTGTGAGGAGCGAACCAGTAAGAGCACCGAGACGAAACACGGCCAGTCGTCGGTGCTCTTTCTGTTGGAACCCATTTTTAAGAGTTTGAAATTATCTATAAATTCACATCCAGAAGATCTGTAAGCCCGCCCCGCTTTCTTCATTTCTTCCTTCGGTTTCTTAGCGTCTTCGCGGTTCGTTAAATAAATATTCTGATGTTGCAAAAAAAGTAATTGACTGCACTTGATATCGAAAAATCCGAAAGTGTGGATTTTTTTAATCATCAAAATTTGATTGCATAGAACTCAAAACTAGAGAGTTATATAATAATAAATTGTCGCTGGGTCGGGGCGGGTTGATATACATTTTTTCCAAATCTCGCCGCTAAACCCGCCCCTGCGGTATTGGTGCTACAAATATCAACGATCGGCCAAAACAAATTGTTCGATCGCAGCCGCCACTCCGTCTTCCTCCACATCAGGTGCCACCCAATCAGCAGCAGCCTTCACCGCATCAGGAGCATTGCCCATTGCCACGCCCACACCCGCGTAGGCAATCATTTCTACATCATTAAAATTGTCGCCGATGGCCATCACATTCGCCGCTTGCAAACCCAAAAGTTCCTCGGCTAAATACTGCACGGCATCTCCCTTATTCGCCAAAGGATGCGTAGCTTCAAAAAAAGTAGCAACGGATCGAGTCAAATAAAGCTCCGCAGGCGTGTAGCGCTGCCGCATACTGCTGAGCAAGCCGTCGAGTACCCCCGGATTCTCGCACAATGCCAAAACTTTCGTCGGTTCGCCCGGAAGATCTCGCCGCAAATCTTTAATCACCATTGGTTCAATGCCCGATCGTTCGGCATAAATTCGGGTAGCTGCGGTAATTTCCGGCACGTAAAGTTGATCCTCAATGTAGAAATGGATCGAAAGGAGCGGTCGCAAATGCGGTTCTTCAAAAGAATCTAACAGTTGCAGAGCAGTTTGTTTCGACAGCGGCAAGTGCCGCAGCCGTTTTTGAGTAGCGTGATCTTGAATCCATGCACCCTGGTAGCAAATCAGTGGCAATGTTGAGCCGATGTCGCGGTGAAAACGCAAAGCTGAGCGGTACATCCTGCCCGTAGCGACGGCTACTTTCACTCCCCGCGACTCGGCAGCCAAAATTATTGCCTGCTTGACTGGTTCTCGGATGGTATTTGACAAACCTGCGATCGTGCCGTCTATATCCACTACCAGCAATTGAATGTCTGCGGTGCCAAAAGGGCGATCGGTCGCATTAGCTGGATTTGAGGCAGTTATATTCTGCATGATTTTTTTAGATTTTAGCTGTTGATTTGCACACACCCGTTTATTTTGGCACTGGCGGGATAGCAAAAGGCAACTTCAGATTTTTTGAAGACTAAAATATAGATAAGTAAATAAGCGACAAAAAAAGTATCTAGGAGAACTCTTTAGGGAGGGTTTTAGCTCAGCTATATCATAGTAGCCAGTTTACTGCCGTAAAAACCACACTCGATCGCGATGTGTATTTCCACTTACTTAATAATACTTGTGGCAAAAAAGAATGCAACTGTAGGTCTGAACCAAAACCTTATGTCATCAATCATTCCCAATCTAACATTTAAAATTGTATAACCAGATATTTCAAATTAGCCGCAAATATCATGATTTCTATCCCTGGATACCGCATTGACGAAGAACTTTATACAAACCCTCACACAGTTATTTATCGAGGGATGCAGCTTGAGGAACAAAAACCCGTTATCCTCAAAACTCTCACGCCCCCATACCCTACCCCAGCGCAAATATCCCAACTCCTCCACGAATCCGAAATTATTAAAAATTTGAGTTTGCCCGGAATAGTCAAGCTTTACAAAATAGAAACATACAATCACTTTCCTGTTTTAGTTTTAGAAGATTTTGGTGGCATTTCCCTAAAAGACTTTCTCAGGAACAACCAGCTAGAGTTACAACAATTTTTGCATATTGCCATCAAACTAGCAGAAACTATTGGGCAACTCCATGAACACCACATTATCCACAAAGATATTAAACCCAGCAATATTATTGTCAATATCGAGACAGGAGATGTCAAAATTGCTGATTTTGCGATCGCCTCCCTGCTACCGGGCGAAAACCCCGCCCCCAGCCATCCCCATTTACTCGAGGGCACTCTCGCCTATATGTCTCCTGAACAAACGGGGACGCATGAATCGGGCGATCGACTACCGCACTGATTTTTATTCTTTAGGCGTCACCTTTTATGAAATGCTTTGTGGCGAATTGCCTTTTCAGGCGATCGATCCCATGGAATTAGTACACTGCCATATTGCCAAAACGCCAGTTTCTCCTTGTGAAAACAGAAAGCAAAAAGTAGAAAGCAGAAGCATCGAAGGCAGAATCAATCAAGTAGGAACCAAAGAGATTCCTCAAGTCGTTTCCGATATCGCCATAAAACTCTTAGCAAAAACAGCCGAAGACAGGTATCAAAGTGCTTTCGGACTTTTGTACGACTTGGAAAATTGTCTCGCTCAACTGCAAACAACAGGCAAAATTTCCCACCTAACCCTCGGCGAACAAGATCAGTCAAGTCACCTGCAAATTTCGCAAAAATTTTACGGGCGAGAAGCAGAAGTTAATATGCTTCTCAGTATTTTCCAGCGGATGAGGCGAGGCCATACAGAAATCGTGCTGATTTCTGGTGGCGCAGGTGTGGGAAAATCCTCGTTAGTATATGAAGTTTACAAGCCGATTCGGCAGGAAAACGGGTATTTTATTGACAGCAAATTTGAGGAATTTAAGCGCGATATTCCCTACGCTTTTTTGCTCCAAGCTTTTCAAGATTTGTTACGGCAAATTTTTACAGAAAATGCCGCACAAATCCATGTTTGGAAACAAAAAATTTTAAAAGCACTCGGCGGCAACTGCCAAGTAATTATTGAAGCTATTCCCGAAGTAGAACTGATTGTCGGGCCGCAGCCCCCCGTGCCCGATTTAGGAGCAAATGAATCTCAAAATCGCTTTAATTTAGTATTTCAAAACTTCATCCGCGTCTTTGCTCAAAAAGAACACCCCCTAGTAATTTTCCTGGACGACTTGCAGTGGGTCGATTCAGCATCTCTCAAGTTAATAGAACTGGTAGCAACTGACCTGGGAACTCAATATTTATTAATAATTGGAGCTTATAGAGAGCAGGAAGTAGATGCAAATCATCCTCTAATGCTGACCGCCGAAGCAATTAAAAAAGCAGGCGGCACTGTAAGTGCGATCGCCCTTTCGCCTTTAGATATAAGCAGCGTCAACCAATTCGTTGCCGATACTTTGAATTGCGCCCCAGAAAAATCCCTAAGTTTAGCAGAATTGCTTTTTCAAAAAACGGGTGGAAATCCATTCTTTTTAACTCAATTAATAAAATTTCTTAACTCAAAAAGTTTGATCCAATTTAAATTTTCACCCTCGGCTAATTTGGTCGAGCTAGCTGAACCAAACCTTTCTGACTTAGCCCAACCAATCTCAGAGCGTATTGTAAAAAAATGCCAAATCCCAGGCGAGTGGCAGTGGGATATCGAACAAATACAAGAAATGGCAATAACTGACAATGTTGTCGAATTAATGATAAATAACATTCAAAAACTTTCACATAATACGCAGGAACTGCTCAAATTAGCCGCTTGTATCGGTAACACATTTGATTTAGAAATTCTCTCGCTCATCGCCGAAAAACCTCTGGCGTCGCCAGCAACAGACCTCGGTGAGGCACTTCAGTCCGGTCTGATTTTGCTCGTGAATAACGCCTACAAAATTCCGATCGCACTAGCAGCAAGCACAGAAATAACAGACACAATATCTAGAGACTTTACCGATGACTTGTCTCTACCCGTGGCTGATGTTCCTAGGGCAACTTACAAATTTTTGCATGAGCGAGTTCAGCAAGCAGCTTATGCTTTAATATCCGATTATCAGAAACAAGAAACCCATCTTAAAATAGGTCAAATTCTGCTACAAAACGCACCGCCCGAGCAATTAGAAGAGCATATTTTTGATACCGTAAATCAACTAAATTTAGCAAAACCCATAATCAGCAGCAAATTAGAAAAATTTCAATTATGCCAATTAAATTTAATGGCAGGTCGCAAAGCAAAAGCAAGTGCAGCTTACGAACTCGCCCTCAAGTATTTAACCGCAGGTATTGAACTGCTTCCCCCCGAAAGTTGGCAAACTGACTACGACTTGACTCTTGCACTGTACGAGTCAGCAGCAGAAGCTGCTTACCTCAATACCGACTTTGAACCAATGGAAAAATGGGCGGAAATTGTTCTGCAACACGCAAAAAATGAACTAGACAAAATCAAAGTTTTTGAAATCAGAATCATAGCTTGTGCGATGCAAACCAAACTCCAAGAATCTGTAAAAATTGGTCGCGAAGCACTAAAAATGTTAGGAATAAACTTTCCCGAATCGCCGATTCCCCTCCACATTCAGCAAGCGCTGGCTAAAACCGCCGCTTATTTAACAGACAAAAAAATAGAAAATTTAATTAACTTGCCAATTATGACCAATCCGCACAAATTAGCAACGATGCGTGTGCTTTCCAGTATGTTTTCAGCTACATTTATAGTTGAACCTGTGCTGCTGCCGCTGATTGTGTGCGAGCAAGTTAATTTATCTCTAAACTACGGAAACTCTGCTTTTTCGGCCTTCGGATATGCTCATTACGGAGCAATTTTAAAAGGAATAGTTAGAGATATTGAATCGGGCGATCGCTTCGGTCAATTAGCTTTAAATTTGAGCGATAGATTAAATGCGTTAGAATTCAAAAGCAAAACGCTTAATTTAGTAGCATTCATTTTGATGAACGGCAAGCATCACGTTAAAGACTCTTTGTCGCTATTAGAGGACGCCTATCAAAGTGCGCTACAAAATGGGGATTTAGAATGTGTCGGATATTCAGCCGTAAATATTTGTCAGTCTTTGTATTTCATCGGTCAAGACTTGCCACAACTGGAACGGAGAATGGTAAGTTACAACCATTTGCTGTTTCAACTCAAGCAAGAAACTGTATTAACTTGGAATCAAATATATCGAAAAACTATTTGGCAATTGATGGGAAAATTGGAAAGTGCACACCTTATATTAGGTGAAGAATACAGCGAAAAAAAATTGTTGTCGCTGCTGTTGAAAGCTAATGATCGGGTGGGACTACAGCACTTTTATGTGCAAAAATTAATACTAGCGTATTTATTTGAAGATACCGCTACAGCGCTAGAAAATGCAGCGCAAGCCGCAGTATATTTAGACGGAGTTGCAGGCTTTATTAATGTTTCTGAATACCAGTTTTACGATTCTCTAGCCCGCCTAGCAGCCTATCCATCTGCAACAGACGAGGAACAAGAAGAGCATATTTTTTGCGCTGTCAGTAATAGGAAAAAACTTCAACAAAAAGCGCTTTTGGCGCCCATGAATCTTCAGCACAAATGCGACTTAATTACAGCCGAAAAAGCACGTGTGTTGGGGGATATTGTGAGAGCAATGGAATACTACGATCGCGCAATTGAAGGAGCGCAAAAAAACGGATACATACAAGTACAAGCACTAGCAGCAGAATTGGCAGGAGCATTTTATCTATCCATAGGACGAGAAAAAACTTCTAAAACTTACTTGACAGAAGCGCGTTATTGCTATCAGCGCTGGGGAGCAACAGCCAAAGCAGCGCATTTAGAATCGAAATACTCGCACTTACTAACTTCAGGCTCGATTTCAACTAATATTGAAACTCACAAATCTACCAGCAGTGCTTCCACTACGAACGACAGTGCAGGCGTGCTAGACTTGACCACGGCCGTTAAAGCATCGCAAACCTTAGCCGGCGAAATAGTTCTAGACAAACTGCTGGCAAAAATGATGAAAATTGTTATTGAAAATGCCGGGGCGCAAAGAGGTTTTTTAATACTAGAAAAAGAGGGTCAATGGGTGATTGAAGCATCAGGATCGGTAGATGTCGAGCGCGTTGCTGTCATGCAATCAATTCCTATAGATTTTGTAGCCGACGATCAAGAAGTAACTTTGCTGGCAGTTGCAGTTGTGAATTACGTCGCCCGCACCCAGGAAAGTATAGTTTTAAATGATGCCAGCCGCGAAGGACAATTTACTCGCACACCCTATATAATGGCCGTTCAACCTAAATCAATTCTTTGCACTCCCTTAATTAATCAAAGCCAACTCACTGGCATTCTATATTTAGAAAACAATCTGACTACAGGCGCTTTTACACAAGACAGGTTAGAAATATTAAAACTGCTGTCTTCTCAAATTTCTATCTCCATCGAAAATGCCCAACTTTACGCCAACTTGCACCAATTCAATCAGAATCTCGAAAATTTAGTACAGCAGCGTACCTCCGAGCTCTCCCAAACTTTAGAAGACTTAAAATCGGCTCAAAATAAACTGGTAGAGTCGGAAAAAATGGCTGCCCTCGGCGGGTTGGTTGCAGGTGTTGCCCACGAAATCAATACTCCCATCGGGATCGGCATCACCGCCGCCTCCTTGCTTGCTGAAAAAGCCACAAAGTTTTTTGAGGTTTACAGTAACGGCCAAATAAAACGTTCCGAGTTAGAAAAGTTTCTGGATACCGCCATGCAAAGCAGTAATATGATCTTATCTAACCTCACGCGGGCAGCCGACTTGATTCACAGTTTTAAAGAAGTAGCTGTAGATCAGTCGAGCGAGTTAAAACGCACGTTTAATGTTAAAAACTATCTAGAGGAAATTTTGACCTCCTTAACAGCCCAACTAAAAAGAACTAAGCATAAAATAGAGATTAAGTGTGATGAAAACATTGTAGTGGACAGTTACCCCGGCGTAGTGTGTCAAATTGTGACAAATCTGGTGTTGAATTCCCTAATTCACGCCTACGACGGAGAAGACGAAGGCGTTCTGGCTTTTGATTTCAAACTAGAGGGCGATCGGCTAATATTTGAATATGCCGATAACGGCAAAGGAATTGACCCAGAAAATCTCAGTAAAATTTTTGAACCGTTTTTTACCACCAAAAGAGGTCAGGGAGGCACGGGATTGGGACTGCACATTATTTATAACCTTGTTACTCAAAAACTAAAAGGCACAATTAACTGCACAAGTCAAGTAAATAAAGGCACAAAATTTATGATTGAATTTCCCGCTAAAATGAGCAATTAGTTATTAGACCGCCAACATAGATATAAGTTTTATATAGGAGAACGATATATGTCAGAAGCTAGTAAAAACCTGTTGGCTGTTGGTGAGGACGAATTAATCGCCGCGGGCGACGATGAATTAATATTTGCCGAGGAAGACGAGGTGGAACAAAAACCGCTAGAAGAAAGTTGGAAAATATTAATTGTAGATGATGAAATAGAAATTCACAATATTACTAAGCTAGCGTTAAACGATTTTAAATTTGAAGGAAAAAGTATAACCTTTATCAGCGCTTACTCAGGAAAAGAAGCTAAAGAAATAATCCAAGATAACTACGACATAGCATTGATTTTACTCGATGTAGTTATGGAAACAGAAGAAGCCGGCTTGGAAGTAGTTAAATACATCCGCGATATTTTAAATAATCAAGTAGTGCGGATTATTTTACGCACTGGACAGCCGGGGCAAGTACCAGAAGATGTGGTAATTGTCAGCTACGATATCAATGATTACAAAACCAAAACAGAACTTACTAACAAAAAATTATTTACCACAGTAGTCACCGCACTGAGAGCATTTAGATCACTCAATCAAATCGAATCCAGCAAAAGCGAACTAGAAAAAATTGCAGCCGCATCAGCCCGCTTTGTACCCCGTGAATTTTTGAAATTTCTCAAAAGAGAAAGCATCGTTGATGCCAGACTAGGAGACTCTGTACAAGCAGAAATGACAATTATGTTTGCCGACATTCGCTCATTTACAAGTCTGTCAGAAAGTATGTCTCCCCGAGAAAACTTTGAATTTCTTAACTCTTACTTAAGCCGAGTTGGCCCAGTTATCCGCGAGTACAACGGTTTTATAGATAAATACATTGGTGACGGGATTATGGCTTTGTTTCCTAACAGGGCTGAAGATGCTGTGCAAGCAGCAATTGAGATGCAGAAGCAAGTGAAAATTTATAACAGACACAGGCAAAACAGTGGCTATCAACCTATTTCGATAGGGATTGGCTTGCATACGGGGACTTTAATGTTAGGTACGATTGGCGAAGCGGAACGAATGGAAAGTACGGTGATTTCTGATGCCGTTAATTTAGCTTCCCGCGTGGAAGGATTGACAAAGCTTTATGGGGTGGCTATTGTAGCTAGCGTCCAAACCCTTTGCCGCATAGACGATCCTCAACATTACAAGTGCCGGTTTCTCGATCGCGTTCAAGTAAAAGGAAAACAAACACCAGTTGCTGTATTTGAAATTTACGATGGCGACTCGCCGACAATGATCGAACTAAAAGCACAAACCCAAACTTATTTTGAACAGGGAATTTTTTTTCACTACCAGCAGCAATTCGCGCAAGCAAGGCAAATGTTTCTGCGCGTCTTGCAAGTCAACAAGTATGATAAGGCAGCAGCTTTTTATGCAGAACGCTGCGAGATGTTGATGAAGAATGCAGTCATTATGACTCTGGAAGGGATAGAGATATAGGTAATGGGGAATCGGGAATCGGGAAGTGGGCATAGCGAATGGGGTATAGGGCATAGGGCATGGGGAATTGGGAATTGGGCCGAAAAGAATTAGGAAATAGGCATCAGCTAAGATAGTGAACATTGAACAGTGAACAGTGAACAGTGAACAAACAACTTAATTTATGCGCTTCAAATCCCTTGATGTTTTTCGCGGAATTGCGATCGCCTCCATGATTCTAGTCAACAACCCCGGTAGTTGGGAACAGGTGTATCCACCGCTAGATCACGCAGAATGGCACGGCTGCACCCCGACAGACTTAATATTTCCGTTTTTCTTGTTCATCGTTGGCTGCGCGATGTCTTTCTCCCTGTCTAAATATACTCAAAATTATCCACAAACCGGAATAGAAACCTCAAAAATTACACAAACAAAAGAAAAATCAGAATCCGCCAAAAACCCTCTTCCTTCTTCCTTATTCCTTCTTCCTTATTCAAATATTTACTGGCGAATTGCGCGCCGCGCCGCGATTCTATTTATATTAGGATTGCTGCTAAATACATCTTCGATCGCCCTTGACGTACTTCTCAACAGCGCCCCAGTGGAAAACTTCGGTAAAATCCGCATCATGGGAGTATTGCAGCGCATCGGCTTAGCTTATTTCATTAGTGCGATCGCCATTATCAACCTTTCCCCCCGCAATCAAAAACTGCTCGCTGTTGCGGTACTTTTGGGCTATTGGGCTGCCTTAACCGTATTTGCTGTAGGGGGGTACACTGCCGGTGAACTCACGCCAGAAGGAAATTTAGGAGGATATGTCGATCGGCTAATTCTCGGTAGCCAACACCTGTACAAAGGTGGCCCCTTCGACCCCGAAGGATTGTTGAGTACCTTACCCGCAGTTGTCACAGTCCTGATCGGCTACTTTACAGGAGAATGGCTCCGCGTCCAGCCAATCAAAACCCGCACCAGTATCAACTTAGCAATCTGCGGCCTCAGTTGCGTGGTAATCGGCCGTTTGTGGGGATTTTTATTTCCGATCAACAAACAACTTTGGACGAGTTCTTATGTAGTTTTTACTGCTGGTTGGGCCTTGCTATTGCTAGCAACTTGCTACGAAACAATTGAAGTGCGGGATTGGAAATGGGGGCGACCGTGTGAAATCATGGGATTGAATGCTATTTTCCTGTTTGTTGCTTCCGGTATTGTCGCCAGAATTCTTCTAAAAACCCATATCTATACTGGTCAAAATGCTTCAACAACCTACACTTGGATTTATGAAAACTGGTTTGTGCCGTGGGCGGGGCCGCTGAATGGTTCCCTAGCATTTGCCGTGACTGCAGTCTTATTTTGGTGGTTAATTTTGTATGGAATGTACCGAGGTGGTTGGGCGATAAAAATTTGAGTGGTTTGGTATGTAGTGGATATAACTCTTTTCTGGGTAGCGCCCGATCTACTTGAAAAGGCTTTGGGTATTGTCGATGAATACCACGGCAAAACTCGGGCTGACTATATTGTTTAATTACGAAATTAACTACAAGAGCATACTAATTCGGTGACGATCGCAATCACTGCCTCTGGATCAATAGGTTTGGCAAGGTGACGTTGAAAGCCTGCGGCGATCGCTTGCTTTAGATCCATCTCCCCAGCATAAGCCGTCAGGGCGAGCGCTGGAATTTGTCCGCCTTGCTCAAGCGGCAGACTGCGAATCTGACGCATCAGCATATAGCCATCCATTTCTGGCATCCCAATATCACTGACAAGGATCTGTGGAACCGCTTGGGAAAATGCTTGCAGTGCTTTGGCTGCAGAAGCAACGCTGGTGACGATCGCCCCCGCTTGTTCTAAAACAAACGCCACAAACTCGCGTGAGTCTGCCTCATCATCCACGACTAAGATATGAATGCCGCTTAAATCTCCGGTTGAGTCGGATGGCTGCTCGATGATCGCTGGCAATTCCTGAGAGCGAGGCGCAAGCGGAAGGCGAACTGTAAACGTAGCTCCTTGTCCTTCACCAAGGCTATCAACCGCGACTGTTCCCCCATGCAATTCCACAATTTGCCGCACGATCGCCAGTCCTAATCCCAAGCCGCCAAATTTGCGGGTGGTAGCTCCATCTTCTTGCCGGAAATGCTCGAAGACATAGGGCAGGAAATCAGAGCGAATCCCTTTTCCAGTATCGGTAACTTGAATTTGAGCGTGGGTTTCATCGAAAGCTAGAGTGATAGCGACTTGTCCCTGGTGAGGTGTGAATTTGACTGCGTTAGACAACAGATTCCAAACCACCTGCTGCAACCGCCCAGCATCGCCGATTACGATGCCAACACTGGGTAAAATCGTTGTGTCAATTTGAATGGCTTTCGCTTCTGCGGCCAAGCGAACGGTTTCCAGGGCTTCTGAGATGACTTTACTCAGATCGACGGGCATCACGGTTAAAATCAGTTTGCCGCGCAAAATCCTAGAGATGTCGAGCAAATCGTCAATGAGTTGCACTTGGAGTCGGGCGTTACGCTCGATCGTCTGTAATGCCATTGCGGTTTTTGCCGCGTCGAATTTTCTCTGCTGCAATAGTTTTGACCAGCCGAGAATCGGATTGAGTGGCGATCGCAATTCATGGGACAGCACCGCCAAAAACTCATCTTTGATCCGGTTGGCGCGATCGGCAGATTCTCGTGCAACTTGCTCTTGCGCCAGCATTAGTTCCAGTTCAGTTTCAGCTTGCTTTTGCTTCGTGATATCACGTGAAATTGCTAAAAGTTGCGTCACTTCTCCAGTGGTATTCCGCACGGGTGTGATAATGATGTCCCACCACTTTGGTGTGCCCTTGCAAGTGGGAAGATAGGCTTGCAACTGACCGACTTTGCCTGCTTTGGCAGCCGCGATCGCGGCCTTGGCATTTTCATAATATTTACCTTGCCAGATATCTTGCCAACAGGTGTTTAGAACGAGTGACGGATCGTCGATTTCCAACAAGCAGAATCCGCCTGGATTGATATAGACGATTTCGCTATCGAGCGTTAAGACTTTAATGCAATCTTGGCTGCTTTCGAGTATGCGTTGCTTTAGCTCCTCACTGTCTCGCAAGGCTGCTTCGGCGCGGGCGCGTTCGACTGCCGCCCAAGTGCGCTCGGCCACTTCTTCCGCCAGGGACACCTCGTCCAGTGTCCAAGCTCGCGGCTCGGATGTGTGGACTGCCAGCCCCGCTACGAACTCGCCCTCCTTGACCAGGGGTATGCCGATGTATGCCCCAATCTCGATCGCGGCGTAGGCCGATCGCTGATCTGGAGATAGGTTGGGATCGGCTTCCACATCAGATGCGGACACGGCGCGACCAGTGCGGTATGCTGCGAGCAGCTTCGGCCCGAACGAATCAATCGAATAGTTGCCAGCCATCCCTAAGGCTCCATTGATATAATCACGCTCAACGACGTAATCAGCACCGCGAACCTCAAAGTATGCCACCCGGTTTGCGCCGAGATATTCACCCAGCACACGGCTGGCCGTAGCCTGAATCTCCACTGGGTCGGCAAGCGGACGCAGCGCGTCGGTCAGAGAAACACGGAAAGCATCGAATTCGGCGGCTCGCTGCAAAATTTCTTCTGCCCGTTTGCGTTCGCTTGTATCAGTGAACAAGAGGGCAAACTGATGATTTTGCGGTTCGCCGACGCGAAAAGCGTTGACATCAAACCACTGATTCATCGCAGCGGATTGATTCTCAAACCGCACAGATTCACCAGTCTGCACGACTTTGCCATAGATATCAAACCAGTGCGCTTCCAGATCTGGAACCAGTTCCCGCACCCTTTTCCCGACTGCATCCTGAAGTCGCGTCATCTTTTCAAAGATCGGATTGACTTCCAGAAAGCGATAATCAATCGGTTCACCGTTCTCGTCAAACAGCATTTCGCAGAGGCAAAAGCTTTGGTCGATCGACTCAAATAGACTGCGGTAGCGTTCTTCGGATTGACGCAGGGTTGCGGCAGTTTGAATCTGCTCGGTAACATTCTTGAAATAAACGGTGATGCCGTTTGGGGCGGGGTAGGTGCGAACTTCGTACCAACGAGCGTGATCCGGGTAAAGCGCGGTCTTTGACGCAGCCACACGATCGCGCATGGCGATCCAGTGAATCTGCTCCCAATCATTGCCAATCAGTCCTGGATATTCTTCCCATAAATTCTTGCCAATCAAATCCCTTGGAGTGCGATCGAGCAGTGTCCCGGCAGATCGATTGACGTAGGTGAACCGCCAGTTTTCATCCAGGGCAAAAAACGCTTCAGCGATGCTCTCCAGAATATTCCGAGTCTGCTCCTCGCTTTGGCGCAAGGCTTGCTCTACCCGTTTGCCATCGGTGATGTCTCGCATCACGCCTGCCACTGCTTCTATTGCACCGTTTATGCCTCCTAAAAGTGGCACGAAAATGTATTCATAGGTGCGCGTGCCGATGGCGCTAGTGTAGGGCGTTTCGTCTTTGAGCAACTGGCACGTCTCGATGACTTGTTGAATCTGATGTTGAAGTCGGGTCGCTAAATCGGTTGGATAATCTAGCTCGAAAAAGTTCTTTCCCAAAGCTTCATCCGAAGTTTTCTGCCAAAGATCGAGCAACCCTGGACTGATATAAGTGAACCGTCCCGCCAAATCGAAGGTGTAAATAAAATCGGGAATTGCAGTTACGATCGCATCGAATTTCCGCAGTTGCTGTTCAAGTTCGGTGCGGCTCTGGCGTAATGCGGCTTCGGCACGGGCACGCTCGATGGCTGCCCACGTCTGCTCTGCGGTTTCCTCGACTCGTCTTGCCTCATCTTCCATCCACTGGCGAGGGTTTGCCTGATGCACCGCCAACAACGCGACAAATTGATCGTTCTTGATCAGCGGCACATCAATGTGCGCGGCAATATCAATTGCTTGATAACTTACCTTCTGGCTTGCTGTGTATTTAGGGTAGTTTGCCACATCGGGAACGATCGCTGTTCGCCCCGCTTTATGGTCGTCTGTCAGGTTGCGTCCGAAGTCCTCCAGATTGTACAGCCCGCTCAGTTCGGCAACACCGTTCGTGTAGTTTTTATGAACGATAACCTCTTTGCCGCCGGGTAACACTTCAACGTAAATGACGCGGCTTGCTCCTAGAGACTCGCCCAGAACACGGGCAGCGGTTGCCTGAATCTCATTGGCATCAGTCAGCGGGCGCAGCGCATTGGTGAGCTTAACTCGAAACGCATCGGCTTGGGCAGTTTGATGCAAGGCATCTGTTGATGGGCGTTTCTGTGGCAGATCGGATTCTAGCTGCGTCTTTTCTGGGTGCTGGGTGCGATCGAGTTCGGTCAACAGGATTTGCACGGCCGTTTTCAGGCTGTCCGACCAGGTTTCGACCGCCCCCAGTGGTGTTTGCGACCAATCGTGCGATCGCATCCGCATCGCCATCTCACTATCGCCTGCCAATAAATTTTGAGGAGCAGCCTCATCTACCGCATCAATCACACATCCTACCTCGCTGAAAAATACTGAGCTAAAAGCTGTTTGCTGCCCTCTGGAATGACGATTGAAGAGGATTGACCCAGTTCCGCAACCAGCGTCCGAATTTGCCTTAATGCCAAAGGTGAGGGTTGAATCCGTCGATTCTCCCAACGATTAATCGTTACTCTTAGAAGATTTCATACAGTTTAAGCACATGGTATCTATCATACTCAATATCTGTCAAAAATCCGTCAAAAAGTATACAGGCTGATCTCCCTTAAAAATAGTCCCGACACTTTTTAAGCAGCATTGATTAAATTATTGATTAAATTGTGGAAAGTTAAAGCTAAAGCCTTTGCGAACGTGACGGTTATCAGTTTTTTAAATTCAATAATTATAACGAGTGAGAGTGGTAAACTTAACCTGGCTCTAAACGAGCAAAATACTTGAAAATAAAACCACTAAAAACTTTTTTTGGTTAACTAATTTCTAGTATTTGTTCTAAGATTGATTCACTAATATTCATCAGGCAATCTGAATAGGTTGTGTGTTTTTTTAGCTTAACCTAAAAGAGTGCTTTTTTTCTGTTTGTTTTTAGATCCGATTCCACTAACTTTTTTCGCTTCTGTGCTGTACTGCCTTAGCGAAGCTTGCCACAGGCATCGCATCCCTATCTAAAAACTGTCTGGAGTATTGCCTTAAGAAGGAGTTCAACAGCCTACCAAACTCTGCCCGACAACATTTAAGCCGACTGTCAAGACTGGCATAAGGGCTACTGCCTACCAATTGCCTCATGTTTCTTGACACAGCATTGTTTATTTATATCCGACTCGTTATCTCGTTATTTCACTTAGATTGCAATTAGTCTAAAGCAGAAAAAGCAGATCGAGCTTCCGATCGAGAAATTACGACGGCCCAAATGCCTCAACCCATCGCAGCTTAAGGATTTAGCGCGTACAAGCCGATCGCCCGCCACCGATCGCTAGCTATAACTGAGCCCTAATCGCTAAAATTAAAAAAAGATACGTAATAGGCAGGCCCTGTCAATGATCCCAACCGTTATAGAACAATCCGGTCGCGGCGAACGCGCCTTTGACATCTACTCGCGACTGCTGCGCGATCGCATCGTCTTCTTGGGCCAACAGGTTGACTCTGACTTAGCTAACCTGATCGTTGCCCAATTGCTATTTTTAGACGCCGAAGACCCGGAGAAAGATATTTACCTCTATATCAACTCCCCAGGGGGTTCGGTAACAGCAGGTATGGGCATTTTTGACACGATGAACCACATCCGCCCCGACATTTGCACTATTTGTCTCGGTTTGGCCGCCAGCATGGGCGCTTTTCTGTTGAGTGCCGGCGCTAAAGGCAAGCGGATGAGTTTGCCTCACTCCCGGATTATGATCCACCAACCTCTAGGCGGAGCTCAAGGACAAGCAACGGATATTGAAATTCAGGCTAAAGAGATTTTGTACCACAAACGCCGCCTGAACGAACATCTTGCCAACCATACCGGTCAGCCGCTTTCTCGCATTGAAGAAGATACCGAACGGGATTTCTTCATGTCCGCTGAAGAAGCAAAGGACTACGGATTAGTCGATCAAGTGATCGATCGCCGTCCTTCCGCCAGCCGCCCGATCGCCGCTGTCGTCTAAATAAAAAGTTAAAAATCAAAAATGAAGAATATTTCCTCATTTTTGATTTTTAATTTTTAACTGTCATATAGCAGTTTTCAGTGGAGTGAATTACAGATGCTGGGGCGCATGATACGGCGTCATAGTTAAGTCCTTACTGTATTTCATACAATTGAAAACTGCTATATGTAGCTTTTTCTAAAAAAACCTCACACCTAGAAACCCTACAAAATTACTAAGGCAAAGATTCGAGATATTGCAGGAAGTCGAACAATTCTACTTGATTTAAGAAATGGCGCGCTTCTTTGCCATAACCTTGTTTGAGATAATCTTTTCCTTGGTTGGGAGTCCAGCCCAATCGTTTGATTTCCTCAGTAGTTCTGCTGTAGATTTCCAAATATTCTAGAAAATCTACCAACTGTTCGCTAGAAAGCTCTCTCTGGGACGACTTGCCGAAATTTTGTTCAAGACAGTCGCTTTCCTGTTTTTTCTTCCATTGCAGCCGTTTGAGGATGGCGTCTATTTGGGCGATCGTATCAGAATTATCCTCGATCGCATCGCTCGGAATTCCTACTGCGATCGGTTGCAATTCCCTGGCTTCGGCGGCACCCTGTAGCACTTCACTTGGGCTAGCAGTCGGCACCTCCAGTTCCTGAAGTGGTTCGCCGTAGCTAGATGAAAGCCAAGCGTCTGAGTCTAACTGCTTCGGTAAAAATCCAGTAGCCTCCACGCGATCGACCTTTGGCGGCAGCGGTTCCGGTACAGGTGCGATCGGCTCTTCATTTAATTTCGCTTCACTATTGACAAAATTGCTTTGATGTGTTTCAGGCAATTTTTCAGCAACAGGCATTTCTAGAACCGGAAGAGGAGCAAGAGCAGGCCCAAGCGGAACGGGAACAGCAGGAGGAGGGGGAACGGGAACAGCGGGAACAGCGGGAACAGCGGGAACGGTGGAAACAGCGGAAACAGCAGCAACCGGAGCAACCGGAGCAACCGGAGCCGGAGAAACACTCGCGATAGCACGATCGGGTGCAGCAAATCCGAGGACAGCGATCGCTCGCAACCGGGCGCGGTCTTCAGCATCCTCAACAGACTCAGCAGCCGACATAGCCGTAGCCAGAGTTTTGCCGTCAACCTGAACCAGACAGCGAACAACAAACTTACCGTGATGAACAGTCAGCAACTCACAAATTAACTGTCCAGCGGGATAAAGGGCGCGAAATTCAGCAAACATAATTTTTTGACCCCGAAACCAGGAGGGGCTTATGACTTAAGTGTAGTACAGCCCAGAGAAAACAATTTTCTGAAAGCACCTATTCAACATACAATAAATTAAAGGTGAGTCATCCGCGCAACCTTACACGCCACTAAACCCCATCCCACATCCAGCGGTTTAAGCTAACAAGCATCGGGCGTCATTTCTATCTCTAGGAGATGACACAGCAACTAAGCAAAAGTAGTAAAAGTCTCCGGTTTTGTGTACCTTGCACTTTCTACAGCACAGATTGCTCCCGGCCCGCTCGTTGCACCTGCGTCCGCAAGGACAGATAGTGTGCAAAAAACAGGGGCATCGCAGCAGCGAGCTACTAGCAATTTTGCCTTGATCCGGTAAGTTCTTTGCTAAAGCAAGAGGCACTTCAAAAGGCAGAAGGAACAAGGCAGAAGGAACAAGGCAGAAGGCAGAAATGCACATTTTCTTCCTCTCCATCCCTCCATCGGCTCATCCTCGACTCAAGCCGTCGCTTTCAGTATCGAGCCATCTTTTAAGAACCGACAGGGGCTTTCTAATTCGCGAAGTGCTCAGCGCTGCTGACCTAAAAGCAAACAAACCAACGCTAAAAAATTGTATTGGGGAATAGCGTGCGGGACATTTTTCTGCACCGTCAGCAGTCAGTTCAAGACAGACAGCAGACAAAGCACGAAGCCGGTGTCGGGAGAGAATCTCAAAAAAACCTCGCGATCGAACAAGGTGGCTGTGCTCGCGTCTCCACCTATTAACCCGCGCATTTGTTGGGAAGCAGGCACTGCGAGGGCCCGAGGGGGTGCGGCTGATTTCGCCAAAATTTAGACTAATTGCTGGAAACAAGAGGATCGATCGCTACATGGAATTTTCTATCGCTGCACTGCTGGCAAATTTTACAGAAGACAAATTAGTGGCTCCTAAAGCATTGGAGAAAAAACTCGACTGCAACGACGCCACCAGTCAACTCAAACTTCAAATCGCATTAGAAGCTCTAGAGAAAATTGGCATATTAGTCAAAGACAAAGGCCGGTATCGCCGAGTAGCTGAAGACGACGTAGTAGAAGCAAAACTGCGCTGTTCGAGCAAAGGATTTTGCTTTGCAATTCAAGACGCCGAAGGCTCAGAAGACGTTTACGTGCGGGAAAGTCACCTCTCGACAGCTTGGAACGGCGATCGAGTTTTAGTCAAAATCATCAAAGAAGGTAGCCGCCGCCGATCGCCCGAAGGCGAAGTCATGCTCATCCTCGAACGCGCCAACCCCTCGGTACTGGCGCGAGTCAAGCAAACCGCCACCCCCACCGGCCGCGTCAGCTACAGAGCAATCCCCCTGGACGATCGCCTGTTGTTTGAACTAGACTTGCTCGCAAATGGCACAAATCTCCAAGAAGCGATCGACCACCTAGTACACGTCGAAGTCAAACGCTACCCCCTCGGCACACATCGCCCAGTCGGCAAAGTAGTACAGGTACTCGGTTCCGACGCCGAAGCCGCTGACGACCTCGACATCGTATGCTGCAAACACGATTTGCCGCGATCGTTCCCCGCCGCCGTCATCAAAGCAGCCGAAAATTTGCCCAGCAAAGTCAAAAAAACCGACATCAAAAAACGCCTAGATTTGCGTAACATCCTGACTGTTAGCTTCAGCAAAAACGAACCGGGAACAACCAACAACGATGCCCCCCAAACCCAGGAGGAAAAACTCTCCGAGGGAGGAGCCGAAAACGAGTTTGACCCGACATCATTCCTCTCCGATCCGCCAGTGGAACGCGCTTTGTCGATCGAAACCCGCAAGTCTGGCGGCTGGCAAGTAGGAATCCACATCAGCGACGCCGCCGAGTACGTACAGCCAGAAACCCCGATCGACCGCGAAGCCCGCAAGCGAGGCACCGCCGCCCATCTGGGAGAAAAAATCATCGCCGTACTCCCAGCAATCCTCAACGAGCGTTGCTCTCTGCTGCCAGATACCGAACGGCTGACCTTCAGCATACTGCTCACCCTAGACGAATCTGGAGAACTCTTAGAATACGAAATTCAAGCCAGCGTCATTCAAATTGACTACCACCTCACCTACCAGCAAGCTCAAGCAATTCTCGAACCAGGCGATGCCGAAGATCACCCTTTATCATCTGCCCTCCGTCCTTTCCTCGATCAAATTGGGGCCGCCTCACAGGCAGCGAGACAGGCAAGGCTAAAGCGAGGAGCTTTTGAACTAAATTTGCCCGATGCTAACTCTCACTTCGACGACGAAGGCGAATTAGGAGCTTTTGCAACAGCTCCCCCCGCTCAGTCGGCTGTCTCCGAGTTAGTCGTACTCGCCAACCAAGCTGTCGCCGCCCACCTGCAAGCCTTGGGAGTCCCAGCAATTTACCGCGTCCAGCCGATGCCAGACCCGGCAGACATTCAAGAGTTCATCAAACTCTCCAACAACCTCGGAGGCGAACTGTATCTCGAAACCGAAGAAGAAGTTTTGCCCTTGGACTTTCAGCGATTTACCCAGCAGTTTGCCGGCCTTAAGTCGGAAAGAGTTCTCACCTACCTGCTAGAAGACACCATGAAGCCCGCTGTTTACAGCACCACTCCCAAGCCGCACTTCGGTTTGGGGCTGTCAGAGGGTTACACGCGGTGCACTTCGCCGCTTTCCCGCTACGCCGATTTGCTGGTGCTGCGGGTGTTGCAAGCGGTGTTCGAGCAAGGCCGCAGCAGCCGCACAACACGGGCTAAGGAAAAAGTTGACTTGCACCATTCCTCCTGTCACGGTCAAATTACTTGGAATGTTCTCCCGCCAGATTTGCACCACGAATTTGAGACAGAGTTTGCATCGGCCGTGGTACACCTGACGGAACGCGAAAGGGTTGCTGAGGATGCCGAAAGCGATTTGCAGGGATTGAAGAAAACCGGATTGATGAAAGAACGCACCGGGCAAACTTTCCAGGGTTTGATTACAGGGGTGCAGTCTTATGGTTTCTTTGTGGAAATTGAGGTGCGGCCGCCGGAGAGCGACATCCTGCGAGTTGAAGGACTGGTACACGTTTCTTCACTGAAGGATGACTGGTACGAATATCGATCGCGCCAGCAAACTCTGGTGGGCCGGAAAAACCGCAATCAGTACCGTTTGGGCGATCGGGTGGAAGTTCAAGTCAAGAGTGTGGATTACTACCGCCAGCAAATTGATTTAGTTGCAGTTGGTGGCGGCAGTCAAGCTTTTGATGATGATGAATAATCAGTTGACAGTTGACAGTTGACAGTTAACTTTTATCAATACTTAGTTGTCATTGTCTAGCAACTAAGTATTAAGAAGTTAGCTGCTAACTATATTCAGCAATACTCAATAAATAATTAAGGACTAATATCAAATCCGATAGCATCGGAATTGTCAAATCTAGTCAACAGTTAACAATCACGGACGGTGCAACCGGAATTTATATAATTTTTCAGCATTAATCTGTGTTAATCTGCCTGTATCTGCGGTAAAAAAAAGAGAATTTATTAACTGCCGATGACAAGGAATGGAGGCTGATTCACGCAGATGAAGAGAAGAGAGATAGGAAGAATTCCGATGGTAACAGATTTGATATAACAACTAATTACTAACAACAGTCAACCGTCAACTAAAAAATAACTAATGACGAATAATTACCCCCTGATTGTAGGAGTTACCGGTGCATCGGGACTGATTTATGCGGTGCGAACTCTGAAGTTTATGTTGGAGGCCGATCGCGCTATTGAACTGGTCGCTTCCAAGTCTACTTACATGGTTTGGCAAAGCGAACAGAACACGCGAATGCCCGCAGAACCGACGCTTCAAGAGGAATTCTGGCGGGAACAAGCAGGAGTACCCACAATGGGTAAACTTCGGTGCCATCCTTGGCAAGATGTCGGTGCTAATATTGCTAGTGGCTCCTTTCGTACCCAAGGGATGATCATTATTCCCTGTAGCATGAGTACGCTGGGCAAATTGGCGGCTGGCTTGAGTTCGGATTTGCTCGAAAGAGCGGCCGACGTTCAGCTCAAGGAAGGGAGAAAATTGGTACTCGTGCCTCGCGAAACGCCTTTTAGCTTGATTCACCTGCGGAATTTGACTACCTTGGCAGAAGCTGGAGCTAGAATTGTACCAGCGATTCCTGCTTGGTATCACAATCCGCAAACTATTGAAGATTTGGTAGACTTTGTGGTGGCTCGCGCTTTAGACCAGTTGGGGATTGATTGCGTTCCTCTCAAACGCTGGAAGGAAGAAGAGTAGTAATTAGTAATGAGTCATTAGTCATGAGTTATTAGTTATTAGTCATTTACAAATTACAAATTACAAATTACAAATTAAAATTTGATATGCGTGCTGTTTTTTTGCTAGTGATTGTGGTAGGGCTAACTATTTTTGCCCTGCAAAATGTTGAGCCGGCATTATCCCTGGTGTTTTTGGGAGTTCGATCGCCTGCTTTACCCTTATCTATCTGGATTCTGCTCAGCATGGTGGTGGGAGCTCTCACATCTTTATTGATTTCTGGTTTGCTGGCTTTTTCTAATTACCTATCTCTAACGAGAGACCGTACCGGCAGATCCAGTCGCAGCCGTCCCGATACTTTCCCAGAAGACAGGAGAACACCTTACACGCCACCTCCCCCTCCTAGAAAAGAGGGAATTGACCCGGATATGAATAGGGAAAATAGCCAAACTCAGGCTGCTGGTTCCTACCGAACAGAGTACGGCACGTCGGCGGGTTACAATGCCCGGACTTTCCACCAAGAAACTCCGAACCCGGATGGGGCGAAGGATTACGCTAAACCGGGGACTTATGCAGCAGCAGACGATGAGGACGATTGGGTTTCTGATGGCTCAAAATCCGGCTCTCAAGGGGGTGAGGACGATTGGGGGGACGATCGCGATTTTCCCGATCAACCGCAGGTAAATGATGTTCCAGCGGCAAATCCGAGGGCTTACGAAGCTAAGCAGGAACCGAAAAGCAAGTCTTGGGCTGGCTCAATATATTCTTACGGCTATCGAGATCCGAGCCAGTCTGGGGTGGGGCAAACTGAGGCTGTATACGATGCGGAGTATCGAGTGCTGGTTCCTCCGGGAGGGGAGATTCCTAAACCCGCTGATGAAGCACCAATAAATCCTCTGGCAGAAGCAGAGGATGATTGGGGATTGGATGAGGGTGATGAGTTTGAGGACGACGATCGCGCCAGTGGCGGATCGATTAACCTAAAAAAATAGAAAAATATTGGAGGATTTGGCAGTGGATGGGTTGAGGGGAGTAAATATTTATCTCGTCGGGATGATGGGTTCGGGAAAAACAACGGTAGGACGGATTTTGGCAAAAAAATTAAAATACCGTTTTTTTGATACTGATGAACTAATTGTTCGAGTTGCTAATCAGTCAATTGCTGAGATTTTCGCTCAAGAAGGGGAAGAGGCTTTTCGGGAACTAGAAACTAAAGTGCTCGGCGAATTGTCTGCTTATCAAAATTCGGTTGTGGCTACGGGCGGCGGCATTGTGGCCCGATCGATGAATTGGGGTTACTTGCACTACGGTGTAGTGGTTTGGCTGGATGTGCCTGTAGATCAACTGTACGATCGACTTCGTTCGGACACCGCTCGACCCCTACTGCAGGAAGGCGAGATCAAATCTAAGCTGCAAAGCCTTTTGAAAGAGCGAGAGCGTTTCTACACTCAAGCAGATGTCCGAGTCTATGCTGGTGTGGGCGAAAAGCCTGAAGCAGTGGCGACTAGGGCGATCGAGGAAATCCAAAAAGTTATCAAATCAGAAAGGCGGCCTGATCTCAATTGATACATTCATAAACCGGGTTTGTGAGAAAATAACAGGTTTTTGAAGACTTTTGATATTAGTTCGCAAAAAGAATGCAACCCTACGCAACCTCGAAACCACCAGATTGATCAATCCTTCCCAAAATCTAAAATCTAAAATCTAAAATCTAAAATGGTATGACTTCGGTAAAAATACTGGTTTTTGCCTGAGTCTCTCCGTTTAACCTTCCAATGTTTGGGAATCCACCGGGTTTGAGTGGAGGAGATGCGTAGGTTTTATAAGTATGAAGATGTGGCGATGCGGAGATTTGTGCAAAAACTAATGGCAGACTCATCTGATCGGTTAAAGTCGGCTATTGAGTTCTCCCTAAAAATAAAAGGGCCCCACCGCTGAAGGGCTGTAGGGCGCAAGGACAGTTAAACGCTAACTTGATTGTCGGGAAATTTAGCATAAATGCTATCGTCCTATGTGACGATTTTACGATCGTCCATTCACTCATCAATTTTCCTGTATCAAAAAATGTAACCCAGCACCGATCGAATTCAACCTGTCCTATTCTAAAAACAATACCTCATGCATTCTGACTAGCAGCTCCCTAAAGCTGCTTTTTTATTGCAATCGAGTTTTTGGCTGCCCGACCTGCCGATTCTGGGGAATAACATTTTGAGCAACAGTGGCTACACCTCAATACTGCCATAGCGCTTTTCTGTTCCACTCCAGGTTCGTCGGTAATTGGTAATTGGTAATGGGGAAGGGGTAGTGGGGAATTGTGTATTGGTAACAACCAGCGGGGAATCGGCAATTGAGATGCTGTAGCTCACCAGGCTTGCAAACTGCTATGATTACGGCGCGGAACGGGGCCTTAACCCGGGGGTGGGGGATTGAAAAAAAATAAGCTGTATTTATTGATGGGCGATCGGATAGTTTTCGGCTAAATATCCGTTGCGAGTTGTAAAATTTGGTTGGATCAATTTCCCCTTCCTCATTAAGAGAATACGAGCCTGCCTGTTTTTGACCAAAACTCGATCGCTCCACCCAGCCCCACACCTGTTAAAGAAATGGTAGCTAATACCGCAAAAGCCCGCCAATTTTTCCAACCAGATATTTGAATATCGAGTCTTGCCAAAGCTCCGGCTGAAATCAAGAGTAAACAAGTAGCAAAAAGGTGCATCCAGGCAAAAACTACCACTGCCACAAAAGCTCCTACAATAATAGAAAGAAAAGCACCGAGGTCACTGGAAAACCACCGCATAATTAAGGCTTTTATCTCTTTCAGCGGGAACGACAAGGCGACAGCCAACACTAAAATTGAAGCTATGGCTAAAAACCAAGTCAGATGCGGGGGAACATCAAACTCAGATAGTTTCCAGCCCAAGGTGAAATAAGTAACAAAAAGTAGAGTTAGGGAAACCCAAGAGTTTTTTTTCATCCAATGGCACAATTACAAGAACCAGGCAAAAAAAAGATGATGATCCAGAGGACTTTGTACAGGGGCTAGAGGTTAGTAGAAATAGCTTGCACCGGACAGGTAGGGATGCACTGCTCGCAAACGATACACCGCGATCGAGCAAAACTTAGTTTAAAGCTTTCTGGGTCAAGGGTCAAGGCTTCTGTCGGGCAAACTCCCGTACACAAACCGCAGTGAACGCAGATATCTTCGTCTATGAGTATTTCCCGACTGGCTAGGGAAACGCCGATATTTTGCGATCGCATCCAGTCGATCGCCGCTTCTAGTTGGTCGATGTCCCCTGATAACTCTAGCACCAGTTTGCCCACTTGATTCGGAGCCACCTGAGCACGGATAATGTTGGCTGCAACATTAAAATCCTTTGCCAGTCGATAGGTGACAGGCATTTGGATCGATCGTTGGGGAAACGTCAGTGTTACCCGTTTTTTCACCCTGCAAGTCCTCGGTAATTTACAAACAATCTTTGTTATCTTATGTTTTAGCGCACTTGGTCTAATTACTGCCTTTAACACAAATTTTTATGAGATGGGTCTGATTATCTCAAAATGTGGTATAATCTTAATCTATTATTTAAAATAAAAACATAGAAATCAAAGCGCAATTTATTTTATGACCCAGAATTCCCCTAACTCAACAGTCATCCCCGCCGCCAAAAATCCCGAAACAAAAGTCGCCACGCGCCTCAGAAACTTATTGATCGTGTTAACAGCGATCGCCCTTTCAGTATCTATCTTCTTAGGGCTGCAAACCCAAACGCCATCAAGCAGTCTCACCGATATGGCAAAAGCTTCAACGCCATTAGAAACAGCTTTGATCAACGGCAAGCCGACACTCATGGAATTTTATGCTAATTGGTGTGGTAGCTGTCAGGCAATGGCTAACGATCTGAGCGAAATCAAACAGAAATACGCGGAACCGATGAATTTGGTGATGCTGAATGTAGACAATGACAAATGGCTGCCAGAAATCACCAAATATCGAGTAGACGGCATTCCGCACTTTGTCTATTTGAACGATAAAGGCAGCCCCGTTGCGGAAACGATGGGCGAAATGCCACGCAGTATTATGGAAGCTAACTTAGAAGCTTTAATAGCAGGAAAACCTCTGCCACACGTCCAAGCTGGCGGTCAAGTTTCTAATTTTACTCCCCCCACAGGGCCTGTGAAAACAAGTAGCTCCGACCCCCGCGCTCACGGCAGTCAAGTACAGTAAAAGCAGAAAGAGAGAACAAGGAAAGAAGACTTTAGGAACAGGCAAGATGCCTGTTCCTGATTGCGATAACTTACAGAGATTCAAAAGCCGATCGCAATTTCTGACAATCGGCGTTTTGAGCGATCGACTACCTCTAAAGGAATATTCAAAAAAATCTTTTTCATAATTTATTAAGATTTATTATAGTAGTTGTAAGGTGCCGACCCTAAATATTCTCTGATCCTCCCAAAAAATCAAGACGGACGCACCCTACTAGAATTGGTCGAACAGTCAGATTCACGCAAGTCAACCGCCAACAAGTAGTGAGGAAAATTGACAGATGACCGCCGACCAAACCGGATTCAGCATTAGCGCGACTGCCATTCGCCGCCACATCGGCACCCTCATGCTGACACTTGCGATTATAGTCGTGGGCATTTTCTACATCACCCAACTGCCCGTTGACTTGCTGCCCTCCATCACCTATCCCCGCATCAGCGTGCGCTTAGACGCCCCCGGAGTCTCGCCAGAAGTTGCAGTTGACGAAATTACCCGCCCCCTCGAACAAGGACTTTCAGCGACAGAAGGCGTCACGCAAGTTTTTTCCCGTACCCGTGAAGGACAAGTCAGCGTCGATTTATTTTTCAGACCAGGGGGCGACATCAACCAAGCCCTCAACGACGCTACAGCCTCCGTCAACCGAATTCGCAACCGACTTCCCGATACAGTTGAATCGCCGACTCTGTTTAAATTTGACCCTTCTCAACAGCCAGTGTATGAATTTGCCCTGACTTCAGACTCACGGCAAGGGGTAGATTTGCGGGTATTTGCCGATGACGAATTAGCCCGGGAAATTAACGTTATTCCAGGAGTAGCTTCCGTTGACGTTTCCGGCGGCGTTCAAGAAGAAATTCAAGTTAATATTGACCTGAATCGGCTGCAAAGTTTAGGAGTTAATCTTAACGACGTTTTTAATGCTTTGCGATCGCGCAATTTAGACACTTCCGGTGGCCGACTGCGGCAAGAATCTAACGAACCGCTGACGCGCACAATCGGTCGCTTTAGAACAGCCTCTGAAATCGCCAATGTTTCCTTTCAAGTATCCGGTTCCAACCCGCCCAAACGAGTTTACCTGCGCGATTTTGCCCAAGTCAATGACGGCACGGAAGAACAGCGAGTCAAAGTTTTTCTAAATCAAAAACCAGCCGTTAAAATTAGCATCTTGAAACAGCCGGACGCCAACACCATTACTGTTGTAGACGGAGTGAAAAATCGCATCAAAGAAATGCAGGAGTCCGGCTTAATTTCTGCAGACATGACCGTAGTTACTACCTTAGACGAATCCCGATTTATCCGCAATTCCTTAGCGGATGTGGCGAATGCAGGAGTTTCTGGGGCAGTGCTAGCTGCGGTCGCAGTTTTGTTCTTTTTAGGTTCTCTGAGACAAACGCTGATTATTTCTCTGACTATTCCCCTGTGTACTCTAGCAGCCATTATTTTAATGAGGCTGTTCGGCTTGTCGCTGAACTTGTTTAGTTTAGGCGGTTTAGCTTTAGGTATCGGTCAGGCGATCGACACCAGCGTAGTTATTTTAGAAAATATTGTAGTCGGTCTAGACAGCAACCCTCATCTGAAAAAAGGCAGAATCAAAGATCGAAAAGAACGCACAATAGAAGAGTCAGTATTGCGGAGTGAAGAAGTAGAATCAGCAATGGTTGCCTCAACAGCGGCTAACTTAGTATCAGTGCTGCCATTTTTGCTGATCGGCGGGTTCTTTTCTCTGCTATTTAACGAATTAATTTTGACAATTAGCTTTGCAGTAGCAGCATCTCTGCTAGTAGCTTTAACGGTAGTGCCGATGCTGACTTCTCGCCTGATGGGAATGTCTTATTCCAGCGGTATCAGTCAGTTCGGGCCGATCAAACATTTCAACCGCGGCTTTGAGAACGGTACGCGGGCTTACGGTTCGATGCTGTCAAAAGTTCTGAGTTTGCGGTTAATTATCATTGCACTTGCTTTTGTGATTTTAGGCGGTGGCACTTGGGTGATGGCTGGTCAAATTCCCCAAGAAATTTTACCGAGAGTTAATACAAGTCAAGCCAGATTATTTGCTTCGTTTCCTCCGGGGACTAACTTGGAAACCAATCAAAAAGTGATTGCAGCAGCCGATAAACTTCTGCTTGCACAGCCAGAAACAGACTACACTTTAACGACGGCAGGGGGGCTGCTTTTCGGCAACAATACGGTGGAAAATTTGCTCAGGGGAAGCAGCACAATTACGCTAAAACCAGGTACGAATACCACCGATTTTACAGAAAGACTGACTGAGGAATTTAAAAAGCTTGACCTTCCTAAAGGAACTCGTCTGCGGCTAGTTCCAGAATCCATTAGGGGTTTAGTTTTAACTAATTCTCCCGTGCGGGGTGGGGAAATTGATGTTGTGGTTCAGGGGGAAACTGAAGAATCATTGCAGGAAGCCGGCCGTCAGATATTAAAAGAATTAGATGAGAAGGTAAAATTAGCTCGGTTTCGGCCGGATGCAGACGCGCCGCAGTCAGAGGTACAGATTCGTCCAGACTGGGAAAGGGCCGCTGTGTACGGGCTGACAGCCCAAGATATTGGGGAGACAATTCAGACAGCAATTGAAGGTGCTGTTCCCACTCAGTTGCAACGGGGAAACCGATTAATAGATGTGCGGGTGCAGTTCGATCGCACTTCTGTAAAATCTATTGCCCAACTCGGACAAATTCCGTTATCGGGTGGTAATAATAGCATCATCCGTTTAAGCGACGTGGCACAAATTAAGATCGGCAAAGCACCGGGAGAAATTCAGCGTCTCAATCAGCGGCAAGTTTTCTTAGTTGTCGGCAACTTGAATAAGGGTGCCAGTCTCGGCGATGCTGTCCAGCAAGTCCATGCAGTTTTATCAGAACTGAAGTTGCCGCGGGGAGTAAGAATTCTGCCGAGTTCGGCTGCTGAAACTAATGATCAATTGCAAACTTCTCTCAAGCTGTTGGGAGGGTTGGCGACTTTTTTAGTGTTTGTAGCGATGGCGGTGCAGTACAATTCTTTGGTCGATCCGCTGGTGATTTTGCTGACAGTGCCGCTGGCGTTGGCGGCGGGAGTATTCGGGCTTTATGTGACCAAAACTGCGATCGGTGCCACAGTGATGATCGGTGCAATTTTGCTCGTGGGAATTGTGGTAAATAACGGCATCATTATGATTGAGTTGGCGAACCAAATTCTGGAAGAGGAAAAGGTCGATCGCACGACAGCAATTCTCAGGGCGGCACCTCAGCGCTTGCGTCCGATTTTGATGACAACTATTACTACAGTTTTGGGTTTGTTTCCCCTAGCTTTGGGAATTGGAGAGGGTTCGGAGTTTCTGCAACCTTTGGGTGTGGTGGTGTTTTCCGGTTTGTCGCTGGCGACGCTGCTGACGCTGTTTATTATTCCCTGTTTCTATATTTTGCTGCACGACTTCTTCGGGATGTTTGCAGCGAAGAAGAAACCGCAGGCAGTTGCTATTCCCCTCCAGAAGACGGCGAGAAAGACTCCGAATTTGTAAAATGTAGCGTCAGCTTTTTACGCACTTCGACGCAATCCGGCAGGGGTTGAAACCCCTGCCTCATAGCGAAAGTCGGTTAAAACCGACTGTATATTTTGACGGAAAGTGCGATCGATTTCAGTCCTCTTTCAGAGGACTTTAGCTATGAGACAGGGAATTCATTCCCTGTCGGACTGTCGGACTTACAAACAATACCGCTACTGCATTTGATGTGAAGTTGACGCCGCAAGAATTAGTGGGTAAGGTGCGTCAGTACATATTTTCTCACCCTCCCAGATAAATTAAAGACTGACGCACCATACGATAAATGATGCAAAATTTTAGTTAAAATAGAGCCAATCTACGCAGCATATCTAAGTATTTTTATGCTAATTTTACCAAAACATGAAATACAAATTGACTGGTCATTCTCATATATAAATCAACCCATTAATTCCGAGTGGGCGACGATCGTCAGTGGCGATCGCAAAAAAGTCACTTTAGTCGATCGCAACTTGTCGCCAAAATACGAATACCAGCTTCCCGACGAAATTAGCTGTTTAGCCATTAGTCCCAAAGGCGATTTGCTGGCAGCAATTATGGCAAAGGGCAATCATTTAGCAATTGTGACATCACAAAACCAGCTAGTTTTTGAAGAACTCCTACCTAACCCTCCTGTTAAGTTTTCGTATAGCAAGAATAGATTTATGGACTGCTGGTTTGATGCAGACGGCGTGCATTTTTGGTGTATCAAATTAATTGAAGGCGAGGAAGTCGAGATTCAAATTCGCGATACTAATTCATGGCATATCCAGCGAAAAATTAGGCTCAAAGACCCTTTTTATGACCGTGGATTCTGGTTTCAACGACACCCAGAAAATCAAATTTTAGCTGTTTGGACTACCGAGGGTCAGGGCGAATCGCAAATCTATTGGCTTTATGATGATGGTATGACAATTCATGCCGTAGAGGTTCTCTGTGCCGATGATTACATGGGGCCTCCAGAATTTCACCCTGCTGGTGGCGAATTTCTAATAGTACATGATTGCGGCCGAAAAATCAGCCGATTCAGTTTTCCTGACCGCAATCTACTGGGTATATGCGAATGGCCTTGGCCTGGGCTGAGTGACGGTTTTGGTAGCTATATGTGCTACCTTTCAGACGATCGCATTCTAGTTAATACTGATGAAGGGCTCATGTATCTAATCGATATTAACAAAATGGAAATATCAGATCAACTAATTTTAATCGGTCACGAGCCGCGTTCGTCTAAAGAACTTTACCCCAATCTCAAGGATGTTGAAGAAATGCTTTGCGGCGACCTGAAATATTTCTATCGTTGGGATTCAGATAGCATTCTGTCCGTTCACTCACAAGCCCTGAGTCAACAACCTGACTCTAAACAAAAGACATTAGTTATTTTCGGGGAAAAAGAGTTGTTTGGTTCCTTGGCGAAGGTACAAGAATCCGCACCCTAAGTAGGTAGGCGGTAAAAAACCTATCTATGTAACAAAACATTAAGTTACCTAATTGGAGTTAAACTTAAGACGTTGTGTAGTGTAATTTCCCCTTTGTCCTCTAACTTCTACTCCATGAATTACGGCGTAGGCGAGTTCTAACTCATCATCAAACATTTGTCCTGCCAATTCATCTTTTTTAATGTGTTGCCACTCCAATTCAATGGGGTTCATTTCCGAACAATACTTGGGCAAAAAGAAGATATATAAACCTTGATTTTCCCAACGCGGCCATAATTCTTGGACTTCTTTGCATCGGTGTATTGGGCCGTTGTCTTGTACGATTACTCTCCGTCGTCCAATCTCAGCAGCTTCCTGGGCTTCTCGTTCCATCATTTTGATATAAGCTTTTCGATCAACACCCCCAATGATTAAACCGTAAACAAAACTGATTCCCTGTTGAAGAAGTCCGACAATACTTAGTCTGCGACCACGCCGTTTCGTTTGTTCCAACCGTTTTTGCTCACCTATTTGGTAATAAGTATAACCAGGTTCACTCCACGCACAAAATCCTGATTCATCTAAATATTTTAAGTCAATTCCTCCCGCCGCTGCCTCTAATTGCAACATATCTAAGTCGGATTGCTTCGTTTCTTGTACTATGAGGTCTTGTTTTCCTTTATGACTTTTTCTAAGCGAATTTCCAAATAAACCTTTTTTTTTAGTATCCGTCTTAATCGGTCGGCACTTAGTTTAACAGAACGTTCTTTTTCTAATTTCTGGACTAATTGAAGACTGTTATATGTACGTGGTTCGTTTTTGAGGCATTCTTTTAAAAACTCTATATCTGACTCTTTCCACTTGGGTTTTGCCCCTCGACCAGGCGATTCCCAAAGCCCTTCCATGCCTAGATGCGACCATTTATGTAAAACCTCTCTCACTGTTTGTGGAGTCCAGTTAAAATGAGCAGCTATTTTTTCAACGTACCAGCCATGTGCATTTAATCTAATTACTTCTGCTCTATCTTTGACTTTTTGTGGAACATCCGCAATTCTCAGTTCTAATAGAGTTTTGTCTTGTTGTTGAGTCAGGAATACCCTTAATCTAGCGCCCATATATTGAGTTACCTCAGTAGATGTATTCTCTTTCTTTACTTATTTTAACATACTTCGGTTTTTTTGCGCCGACCTACTTACAGTAAATTATTCATTCAATCTTTAGGCATTTCTTAAGGATTTCCAATACAGGACGCTTCTTGTGCCGTGTTAGCTTTTGACTCGCTTTCCGGCAGTCCGACAGGGGTTGAAACCCCTGCCTCATAGCGAAAGTCGGTTAAAACCGACTGTAGATTTTGACGGGAAGTGCCATGGATTTTAGTCCTCTTTTAGAGGACTTTAGCTATGAGACAGGGAATTCATTCCCTGTCGGACTGTCGGACTTACAAACAATACCGCTAGTGCATTTTATGTGAAGTTGACGCCGCAAGAATTAGTGGGTAAGGTACGTCAGTAAACATTCTATGACTCCCAAAAGAAATTCCCGACTGACGCACCCTACGAGAATTAGTCTGTCAGATGCGTTTGACATCCAAAAATTTCATGTTACAATAATACTACATAACAAACTGGCAAAACCAACTTAAACAAAAATGCCCTACGAAAAATTAGACATATCAACCCCAAAACCCGTGCTATCTTGGGCAAATCACGCCCTGGGCGAAAAAGAAACTAAGATGACCGCCAACGTAGCATCTTTGCCCTTTGTATTCAAACACGTCGCACTAATGCCCGATGTACATTTAGGAAAGGGTGCTTTAGTCGGTTCAGTAATTGCCACAAAAGAAGCGATTATTCCCGCTGCTGTGGGCGTGGATATTGGTTGTGGGATGGCTGCTATTAAAATGCCTTTCACCGCTAACAAATTAGAAGGCAAACTCAAACAAATTCGCCTCGATATCGAAGCCGCAATTCCCGTGGGATTTGCGGAAAACAAGGAAGTAGAAAAAACTGTCACCAACTGGCAGGGATGGGGCGAGTTTAAGAAACTTCATCAAGGCGTGCAGCACCAAAACAATAAAGCCTTAAAACAAATGGGTTCCCTCGGCGGCGGCAATCATTTTATTGAGGTTTGCGTTGATACTGAAAACTTTGTTTGGCTGATGCTGCATTCGGGTTCTCGCGGCATTGGAAACTTGCTCGCACAGCAGCACATCGAGACGGCTAAAGATTTAGCTAAACTCGCAGAAATTAACCTGGCTGACAAAGATTTGGCTTATTTTGTAGCGGGTACGCGGGAGTTTGCTGCTTACTGGCACGATTTGCAGTGGGCGCAAGATTATGCTCGTTTTAATCGCGATGTGATGATGAATCGGTTTAAGCGAGTTGTGGAAAAGCACGTCGCGGGCGGCAAATCTGTTAAGCCGTTATTAGAGGTGAATTGCCACCACAATTACGCGGAAAAAGAGGTGCATTTTGGCGAAGATGTGTATGTGACTCGCAAGGGTGCTGTGCGCGCAGATGTAGAGGATTACGGGATTATTCCGGGTTCGATGGGGGCGAAATCTTTCATTGTTAAGGGGAAGGGAAATGCTGAGAGTTACTGTAGTTGCAGTCACGGCGCGGGGCGGTTGATGTCTCGCAATCAAGCGAAGAATGTATTTACTCTCGATGATTTTGTGCGGCAGACTGAGGGGGTTGAGTGCCGGAAAGATAAGGAATTTTTAGATGAAATTCCGGGGGCTTATAAGCCGATTGATGAGGTGATGAGTCAGCAGTCGGATTTGGTGGAAGTTGTGGCGACTTTGAAGCAGGTGGTTTGTGTCAAGGGGTGAATTTAAGGGAAGCTACAAAGGCAATAGCCCTTGTGCACGTAGTCTAGCAGCAAAAGGAGATTCGCCAGCTTCAATTTCTGCCTGTTTAACATACTCTTCTCGTCGCTTGATTTCTGCATCGAGTTCTTGTTTGCGATCGCAATAATAAGCTAACGCAGAAAGAATTTGGCTCATAGTTAAGTAGCGATGATTGAAGTGTAATTCTGCTGGACTCCAACCATAAGCTATCTCAGCTTCGACTAATTCAACGACTTTCATCGTAGTTCCGGCTAGGATGGGAACATTGTCTTCGTTGAGTTCTATATATTTATACTCGGTCTTTGTAAGTGTCATGGTTCCTGCTTTGTCGATCGGCTCTTAAATAGGATGTCTATTTTCTAGTAGACTTCGCCGAATCCATGCTACAACAGCAGCGACTAAATCGGGTTGGCTGGGTGAAAAAGTTGGCAAGGGAATATTTTCTTGTTCGCACACCACACAAATCGCGCCATCAAATTTGCTTAAAGCTTTCAGAAATGAATCGTTAAATCCTGTGGGTGTGGCGGAGAGTGCTGTGGAGTCGTAGCAGATGAAAAATAGAGGAATTTCGCTTTCTATCCTTAACTCATCCCAGTAATCTTGTAATTCTGCCATTGTTTTTGGTTTACTATCTTCACTTTTGTCACAACCTTGTAAGCGCATTTCGTTGTAAATTTTGGTAGCGGGATTTTCGGGATTACCGAATTTGTCACTGTCGATGCAAATTAGTTTGACTTTGCTGCATAAATCAGGTCGCTCGTTAATGGCTTCGGCAAGGATTTGGGGTAAGTTTGCTATGTTGAGGCTTGCTGTTGCGGAGTTGGTAAGGGTGTCTTGGTGCCAAGCTTGATAGAAGTCGGGGTAGGGCAGATTTTGGCCGTAGTGCCAGATTAATTTGTAGAGATACTCATCAATTTGCTGAGAGTTGTTAAAGTTGACTTTTAAGGTTTTGATGACGGCTAATTGCTTGTTCGTAGGGATTTTTTCCAAAATTTCTGCCACTTGCCAACGGGCGTCATCATCGAGTTGGTTAAATGAAAGCACTTGCACCAAAGCATTGATCGCATTTTGATTGCCTTGACCAATCTTCCCTAAGTTTTCTGCCACTTGTATAATACAGATGAAATCATCAAGTTGGTTAGATGAAAGCAGTTGCACCAAAGCATTGATCGCATTTTGATTTCCTTGACCAATCTTCCCTAAGCTTTCTGTCACCAGCCTATGGGTTAAATTATCAAGTTGGTTAGATGAAATCAGTTGCACTAAAGTATCAATCGCATTTTGATTGCCTGGGTCAATCTTCCCTAAGCTTTCTGCCACTTGCCTACGGGTATTATCATTAAGTTGGTCAGATGAAAGCAGTTGCAACAGAGTATTGATCGCATTTTGATTGTCTTGACCAATCTTCCCTAAGCTTTCTGTTACTTGCATATGGGTGACATCATCAAGTTGGTCAGATGAAAGCAGTTGCACTAAAGTATTGATCGCTTTTTGATTGCCTGGGTCAATCTTCCCTAAACTTACTGCCACTTGCATACGGGTGACATGATTAAGTTGGTCAGATGAAAGCAATTGCACCAGAGTATGGATCGCATTTGGATTCCCTTGACCAATTTTCCCTAAGCTTTCTGTTACTTGCCAACGGGTGCCATCATCGAGTTGGTTAGATGAAAGCAGTTGCAACAAAGTATCGATCGCATTTTGATTGCCTGGGTCAATGTTCCCCAAGCTTTCGGCTACTAGCCTACGGGTATTATTATTAAGTTGGTTAGATGAAAGCAGTTGCAACAAAGTATGGATCGCATTTTGATTGCCTTGACCAATCTTTCCCAAGCTTTCTGCCACTTGCATATGGGTGATAAAATAAAGTTCGTTAGATTTGAGCAGTTGCACTAAAGTATTGATCGCATTTTGATTGCCTGGGTCAATCTTCCCTAAGCTTTCTGCTACTAGCCTACGGGTGTTCTCATTAAGTTGGTTAGATGAAAGCAGTTGCAACAAAGTATGGATCGCATTTTGATTGCCTTGACCAATCTTCCCTAAGCTTTCTGCTACTTGCCAACGGGCTAAATCATCAAGTTCATTAGATTTGAGCAGTTGAGCTAAAGTATCGAGCGCATTTTGATTGCCTGGGTCAATCTTCCCTAAGCTTTCTGCCACTTGCCTACGGATGTGATAATAAAGGTTAAATAAAAGCTGTTGAGCTAAAGTATCGATCACATTTTGATTGCCTGGGTAAATGTTTTCTAACCTTTCTGCCACTTTCCTACGGGTGTAGTAATAAAGTTCCTCTTGCCTACGGGTGTAATAATAAAGTTCCTCTGATTTGAGCAGTTGAGTTAAAGTATTGATCGCATTTTGATTGCCTGGGTCAATGTTTCCTAAGCTTTCTGCTACTTGCAAACGGGTGTAACAACCAAGCTGGTATGATTTGAGCAGTTGCACCAAAGTATTGATCGCTTTTGGACTTTGCGTCTGTTGCAATGCTTCCCTAGCTGCATTACTAATTACCTTGAAAAAAGTTATCCTATCGTGTTTTTCAGTATTAAAATAACCAAAACCAAACGTAACAATTGCCTTTATTACTTCATCTATTTGGGAATAATCCTGAAACTCGGCAATTCCAGCAGCAGCTAAAAATAAGGCTCGAAATCTATAAAAACCTACACATCCATCTTCAAAATTAACTAAAGCATCAATAAATTCCTCTTTCTGCTTTCGTTCTATCTCCCCTCGACCCAACCACAGCAAAATTACCTCTCGCCACTGCTTCTCAAAAATGCGGTAACACTCACAAGAAACAGGGGGAATTTGGTGATTTAAGAAAAAGTGCCAATCCCCAATTGCACAAGCGGCGAAATATTCCTGAAACGTCGGATGGAAGAAAGCGTAAATAGGCTTTTTCGTGCGGGTATCCCTATCAACTAAAACCAACCATCCCAATTCATCTGCTAAATTAAACCACTCTTCATCCATCTGCTCAATGGCAAAATCTTGCTCAATCCGAAACCGATTAACGCTTTCCATTGCCGCTAAAGCTAACTTTCCCAAAGCTTGTTGAATCTGTTTTTTATCCCTCTGGTTTAATACTCGCTGTTTCTTCTCAAATTCCTCTTGTTTCCACTCAAAAAAATAAATGGTAAACTGCTCGTAAAGTGCCGCCTTCGTTTCGGGCAATTCCTGTTCGGGTACGCACCAAGACTGACACAACATCGACAACCGCAGGGGATTGCGTACCAGTTCTTTGATTCGCTCTTTTCCCGGTTCCTTTAACTGTCTTGTTAAGCGTTTTCCCTGTTCTCGCCAAAAATTTTCATTGCCAGAATTGCGCCGTTTCTCATCGTGACTCGCCTCTTCAAACCACTGACGAATAAACTCATCCACATCATCGGGTTCAAATTCCAAAGTTTTATAAGTATCAAAATTTGTCAGGGTATTGCTAATCGCCGCATCCCAAACATTCAAACGGCAAGTTAGCACCACCCGCGCCTTACCTACCCAGTCTGTCAGTTGTTCCCGAATTCTCGCTAACGCCTCGATAGGGGAAGTCGCCGCCATTTCATCCACCCCATCCAACAGCAACCACACCTTACCTTCAGCGAATAGTTGCTTCAATTCTTTTCTGATTTCTGGCGTGACATTTTCGGCATCAGAATCGATAAATTGCAATGCTTTTGCCAGCCAATTATTGAGTAAATAATCGGCAATTGTGCTATCCCTTAAATCTGCTAATCGAATACAAATCGGAAAATTTGGGGAATTTTTCGGCAACCGTTCCGCCAATTCTCCTAACAGCGTAGTTTTTCCCGCCCCGGGTTCGCCAATAATCGCGATATGCTTGCCTTTTTCGGTGCGATTTTCGGCAATTACTTTCTGGAAAAAAGCATCATCTTTATAAGTTTGGACGATTTGCAGTTTTGGTTCTTTCTGGCGTGACTCTTCGCCTGTGGGGTTTGGTATGGGGTTTGGTGTTTTGGGACGTTCCATTAATCCCAAGGGAACGTAAATATTTAATTCATATTGTTGTGCTGTTGCTTGGCGGCGGAGTTGTTGAGTTGCTATAACTTTGTTGCAGACATCGCGCCAGTCAACTTGGATAGTTTTGGTGAGAATTGACTTTGCCCCGTTCCCAGAAGGCGACTCCAGTCAAAAGGTGTTGTTTTGAGTAATGTTAATGGTTTGAGCCTGATTAAGATTATTGATTTTCTCTGCCAATTTAGCCAAGTTTTGGACAGTTGGTTGTTGAGATTGCAGCGTATCTGTTACTGCTTGGCGATATTGTGCAAGTGTGGGATTTGGATCTGCCTGTGCTGCTGCTACCAATTCCGTTAATATTTGTTTCAGTTCGTCATTACGATCGCTTGCTG
Source organism: Microcoleus vaginatus PCC 9802 (assembly GCA_022701275.1). Classification (NCBI taxonomy): domain Bacteria; kingdom Bacillati; phylum Cyanobacteriota; class Cyanophyceae; order Oscillatoriales; family Microcoleaceae; genus Microcoleus; species Microcoleus vaginatus. The sequence continues at coordinate 2,629,708 of CP031740.1, read as the reverse complement.
ACTGTACCTCCAGTATTGCTTGACCATAATCCAAAGGCTGCTCTGGCGCAAGTTCGATCGCACTCGCCGTATCTGGAGACTCGTGTTTGAGCAATGACCGGAATTTTTCAACCCGTTGAGTCACCGCATCTCCAAGGTTTTCTCCAATTTTTTCCAAAGCTTTTGTTCCCAGTACGGTTGCGATCGCCAGAGTGATGGTTAGAGGTTCCATTTATCACTTCCATTAATAAACAGTTGATTACTCATTATACTTAGAGTGTTAAGCGATAACAGCCAAAGCAATCAACACAAGTTCATCCGCCGATCGATCGCAAGTGCATTTCTTACACAAGCCATCATTATCGGCATCAACGGAAATCTCGATGTGCGTTCAGGTAAACCCGTCGTCGATGTTATCCCGTCGATGATTACTCAAGCTATACAGTTAATCGTCAAAACCCATCGCACCCAAAAGAGTGCTGAGGAGATCGATCGCATTAAAAAAGATCGCATCGCCCAAAACCCCGACGATTGATATCGCTTCGAGGGTGCAAGATCGATCGCACAAACAGCATCAAAAGGGGGAAATTGAGCTTAACTCGATTTCCCCCTCTTGACAAACGCTTTGTTTTCTCAGGCTGTTCTCTAACAGGCCATCTGCTGCCACTCAATTTCTAGCAAGCGCAGCAGTGTTTCATCGCCCTTGGCCTTGGCTGCTTGCTGTCTGCGATCGAGAATATTGCAAATATTCGCCCGGTGCACTTGCGCCACTTCCACAACTGTTGGATAAGATTCAACCCTCTCTGAGGCCCGAGCTGCTGCGACATCCCGATCGCCAGCTTCAGCATCTCGCTTTTTGGTATAGTTTGTGCCGCCGTATTTGTTGGGGTTGGGAATGTGTCTCGGATACCGATAGTTCCAGTTTTGGCCCCGATATTTGCCCGCCACTTCGCCTTCGATCATATCGACTGTGGGAATGTCGTACTCGTAGTTGGCGCCGCGATAAGTGAGTTTCATATTTTTTGATCCTTATATGTATGGAGATAAAAAGGGCAGTCAGGTCAGGTTTGCTTTTTAGTCAGTAAAAACTTTTTCCTTTCTGTATTCTATTTTACCGTTTACTGGAATAACCAGCAAACTCAACAAAAATTAATATTTTAACGGTCAGAGCGCACAAAAAAGCCCGCTACAGCGGGAGCTAAAGGTTTGCTGGCGGTCAAATTCGATCGACTCCAGCAACTAAGTTATGGCTAAAAAACTTTTGAGCTCTAGTTTCCGAGCTTTGACAAGCCCCTGGCATCCCCTCTCAACTCCCCTTAGACAGGGAAGCGAGGAGGGATCGCAGAAGTGAGCCAATAGGCTCTAGCCGATTGTCACTTGATCGGTTTGCACGCCTGCGGCACCTTCTTCAGCAGAGGCGATCGCCACCAACTTGTCGAGAATTTCCTGACTGGGAACTTGACCTTTGAGAACAACCGTGCCGCTGAGCTGAGCCACATAAACAGTCTCGATATCAGCAACTTCTGGATCGCCGTCAAAAGCTAAAGCAACGCGCTTCGCGAGGCCGCTTTCGTCAAAATTTCCGTCTGGGCCGACTTTAGCAGGAGCGATTGATTGCGCTTGGGCAGCTTGCTGTACTACTTGTGCCATCGGTTCAGCCTGGGGTGCAGGCTTTTCGAGTCCGAACAGTCTTTTAAACCAACCCATAGTAGTTGAGTCTCCTGAAAATACACTTTTTACAAGATAGCTCTAGAATTCCAAAAGACTCGTAATTGTTGCAAAACTCAGCGAAATTTATCAAAATGTTTTCCCGGCAGACTTTCACAATCTAAAATCTCTAATGGTATCCAGATGTTGATGTTGCTATTTGATGTATAGGACGATCGCTACGCCTTGGATTGCAGGCGCGTAGTCAAAGTAGTTTCCACTGTCACCTTGAAAAAGCTGCACAGCGCGCCACAATACCTTCCCGGTTTGTTTAACTACCGGGGACATCTCATCTCGTAACCGTCATTGACCAGCGCCCAATGATACAGGGGCGGCCGTTGGCGCTTACTTGGGGGCAGTCCTGCATAAGTAGTGGTGCGATTTGATATAACCCGCTGTGTATAAGGAGATGAAAGACAAAAATCACTACTTATTTACCAATTCCCAATTACCAATTCCCAATTACAGATAATTAAATCTAATTCTTAACTTTTTAGATAATATTGTTCTGCTTCCGACCAATTCAGTTTAAGCAACGAATCATCTCCCCATGTCAGCTTGAGACTCGGCTTAATTGCTTTCACGCCCAAAGCGCTAATAATCTGCGCTGCTACAACTTTCGCCAATCGCGGTGGTACAGAATTTCCGACTTGGCGAAAACCGTGCCATTTTGTGACATGAAATCTAAACCAGTCAGGATAGGAATGCAGCCGCGCAGCTTCTCTGACTGTAATGCACCGAGGGGCGATCGGGTGAATCGGCCTCGGCGAAGTATAAGCCCCCCTCGCCCTGTCGGTTCCGGCCCTGAGAGTGTTGCAAACTCCCTCGGGATGCAGCTTGTAAAAACGGCTGATCGGCTCTTTTTCGCCGTGTTTGGCAGCATGAAACCTTTCCATACATTCCAGAGAATGTTTAGTTCGCAAACTACAAGAGAGGATTTGTCGATCGTACTCGCGATCGTAGGAATAATCATCATCCAAACCATCGATTCCGCGCATTATACTCGCATAAGTGCTGCTCTTTCCGTACTCCGCGATTACCCAATCTCGGTGCAGCAACTCGCTGTACTTTTCCACTTCCGGCAAATCTCCAATCGCATCCCAAACTGTCGGGACAGCAGGTAAATTAACTTTTTTATAGCGTTTAGGAACTTTAATTCTCGGCAGTATAGTAGTTTGTTGAGGGTATTTTGGCAGCTCATAATCTTTTTTACAGCCAATCAGAAATAATCGTTTGCGAGCTTGCGGCACTCCGTAGTGAACGGCGTTGAGAACTTGATAGTTTTCTTCTACTTTATAGCCTGCTTCCATAAAAGAGCTAATTAAAATATTCAGCAGTTCTTTGTGTTCCCCTGACGCAATTCCCGGTACATTTTCCATTACAAAAAACTTGGGTTTTAGCTCCAAAACTAAGCGCTGAAAGTGAAAAATCAGAGAATTTCGCGGGTCGTCTACATCGCGCTTGCCCATCATGGAGAATCCTTGACAGGGCGAACCGCTGATTACTACGTCTATCTCGCGCCGCCCGATCGCCGATTTTTTCCGAATTTCCGATCCCGTAAGCTGTGTGACATCTTTGCACAGAATAGAACACAGCGGGAAATTAAACTCGTGTGTGGCGCAGTGAATAGGGTCAATTTCGACTGATGCAAGTACATCAAAACCTGCTTGTTCAAAGCCCAAGGTCATGCCGCCCGCGCCTGCAAATAAATCAACAGCGATCGGTCGCTTTTTCCGATTGCTTGGCATAACATTTCAATAAAAAAGTTGCTTTAAGAGAAATTAAAAAAATTAACCGGGTTTTTGGTAATAAATCTTGGGTTTGTCAAGGAGCCATCCACAAAGAAACCGGGTTTATACATAACCTTTCAATACCAAAAGTGCTTTAAGAAGCTGTATTTAATTGGACATTTTTCATTATTTCCGCAGCGGCCCGATCGCACACGCCCACATCTCCAAGACTTTCGCGCATTTCCCGATAACCTGCCAAAGTTTGCTGGCGTCGATCGGCATTTTGCAGCAATTCCAGTGCGTGGTTCACTATATTTTCCGCAGTCGCCTCGTCTTGCAGCAACTCCGGGACGATCGGCTTCATTTGCACCAAATTGGGCGGAGACATAAAAGGAATCGAAAATTTCAGCACGTGGCGAGCAATAATCGCCGTAATCGGACTGACGCGGTAGGCGACAACTTGGGGAACGTCGAGCAAAGCTAGCTCCAGATTAACCGTACCAGATTTAGCGATCGCCAGATCGGCAGCAGCCAAGATTTCCAGAGTTTGATTTTCTAACAAAGTAGCCCGCAAACCGTAATTCTCGATCGCCTGTTCGATTTTGCTGCGGAAAGCTTTGTTAGCAAGCGGAATCCAAAAATGAACTTCCGGCAATTTAGCTTGAATAATTTGAGCCGCCTCAAATATGACTGGCATCAGGTACTTGAGCTCTTGGTGTCTGGAAGCGGGAATTAGCGCGATCGACGCCTGTTCCGGCCCAATTCCCAAAGTTTTGCGGGCAGCTTCCCGACTGGGGGCAGAGTGCATTCTATCCACCAAAGGATGACCAACCCAACTCACTTGGGCTCCTTTTTTTCGATAATAACAAGCTTCTTCGGGGAAAATTGCCAAAAGTTGGTCGCTAATATTGACAATCAGATCAGTATTGCGACGAGAAATCGACCAAACCCATTCTTGAGGTGCGATGTACCAAACCACCGGCAAATCAGGCAAACAGCGGCGGATATAGCTGCCAATACCGAGATTTGGAGTCAAATAATCAATCAATACAACAGCATCGGGGCGGAAGTTTTTGAGATATTGTTTAGCTTTTTGCTGAACTTTAATCGTTGGCCAAATATACGGTACTGATTCTATCAGACCCATAGAACCAATGCCCACAGTATCGCCTAAAATAGTAGCCCCAGCTTCTGCCATACGAGGGCCGCCCAATCCGGTTATTTCTAGCTCAAAACCAGCGGCGACAGCGTGACGTTTTAAGGCGGCAACTAACAAAGCTCCTTGCAAATCGCCAGAAACCTCACCAGTGCTGATAAAAATTTTCATATTTTGACTTTAAACAGGTGAGATGTTTGCTAATAATTCGGTAACAGCATCATATTGATCGGGCATATTAGCACAGCGTAGGAGTAATTCTAAGTCTAGATCGGGAAGGAATGTACTCCGAGCCACCTGCTCATAATTTTCACCTGTTAAGTAATAGAGAGATAACTGACTATTTTGCCAAAACCAGACTTCCCGAACGCCCAATCTTTTGTAGAACTCTAGAGTATTTATCCCGCCACTGGTAATTACGACTTCAATAGCAATATCTGGGACTATTTTTTGGGTTCCTATATCATAGGAATCATCCGGCTCTTTTCTACCCCCTAATTCTCTGTCACCCAGAGTCGGCCCGCCCTTGCCGTAAAATCGAATCCCATTTGCTCTCATATATGCCTCTAGGAGCATACAGAGAGTTTTCTTGATTATTTCGTGTTCGGGCGAGACAGTCATAATTTGCAGTAATTTATCGAGATAGAAAAATTTCACACCTCTGACATCTTTAAAAGCTGCTTCTATCGCTTCAAATTGCTGCCAACTAACATCTGAGAACCTAATGCAGCCATCTTGTTCTGTTTCTGGGGATGTAGATTTGACTGAAGTATATACATTCATAGGGCAACAGTCGCTTAGTTCATAGGTTTATTCTACCTCATTCACTTCTTGCCTGGAATCAAACCGCGCCGCCCTTTGGTTACAGACTGCTGTACAAATCTCCGCAGGTGCTGCAAATGGGGGTTTTCCTGCAACAAATCCAACTGTTCCAAAGCTTGATTGAGAGTGTAGCCAGAACGGTATAGAATACGAAAAGTTTTCTTCAAAACTAGCAAATCTTCTGCGGTAAAACCGGCGCGTTCGAGACCTACTTTGTTGATTGCTCGCACTCTCGAAGGATTCCCCTCGACTAGCATATAAGGAGGTACGTCTCGATCGATCCTGCTCAAGCCGCCCACCATAGACAAGCGGCCGATGTGGACAAACTGGTGAACGCCCAAAACACCGCTCAAGCGGGCTTGAGACTCGATTTTAACGTGTCCGGCTAAGGCTACAGCATTTGCGATAATTACTCGATCGGCGATCGTGCAATTGTGTCCCACATGAACATAAGCCATCAATAGATTATTATTGCCAATTGTCGTGCTTTCCCCCGCTCCAGTAGCGCGGTTGATTGTCACGTATTCCCGAATCAGATTGTTGTCGCCAATTTTCACCCTAGTCAGAGAACCCTCGTATTTCAAATCTTGAGGTTCCAAACCAATCGCCGCACCGGGGAAAATTTGATTACGAGCGCCTATTTCGGTTAGCCCGTCGATAATTGCATGAGCGCCAATCTTAGTATCCGGCCCGATTTTCACTCTTTCCCCAATTACAGCATAAGCTCCCACTTCTACAGTCGGGTGAAGTTCAGCACCGGGATGAATCACAGCAGTTGGGTGAATCAAAGTAAGCATTTGTCAGTTTTTTTGCTGGTAAGTGGGAAGGAAGTTCGGCAAGGCGCAGTGTAAGGGATTAAACGGATTAAACCGATGGATGTTGAAGGAAGAGGGAAGAAGGAAGAGGGAAGCAGGAAGAGGGAATAAGGAATTTTTTAAATTTTAAGATTGCTTCGTTCCGAGGAACGCTTTGCGGTTTCAATTTAACTTCAAAACTCACAACTCAAAACTACGTGCCAGCCCTCGCCAATTCCAAAATTTAATCTACCATCGAAAACGTCAATTCTCCTTCACAAACTTTTTGTCCGTCTACTTCAGCCAGAGCCTGCATTTTTGCGAAGCGACGGCGTTTTACCCACAGTAATTCTACAGTCATCAGCAACTGATCGCCCGGTACAACCTGACGACGGAACTTGACTTGATCAATTCCGGTAAACATCCACAATCCTTGCTTGATGTCGGGCAACTGAGCGAGAACAATACCGCCAACTTGAGCCATTGCTTCAACAATTAATACCCCAGGCATAATCGGCCGTCCGGGAAAATGCCCTTGAAAATGTGGTTCGTTGAAAGTCACATTTTTAATTCCTATCGCCTTCTCGGACGGCACGTAATCAACAATCTTGTCAACCAGTGCAAAAGGATAGCGATGAGGCAAGTATTTCTGAATTTCTTCGAGAGTAAAAGTAGATTTAACCGCTGGAGAATCCTCACCGTTTTCAGTGGGGAGGGATTCAGAATTCGCAGTATTGAGGGTGTTAACTTCAGTCAGCGTGGACATTGCTTGAAGACTTTTGAGTGTAGTATGGCAGAAGGAATATGCAATCTTAACAGAGCACGTGTTTTTTCCTAACTTTTATCTAGCGTAGCTAGATCTTCCGATTTCAGGGCTTGGGCGAGTTGGACGTGCAGATTGTGACTGGCTTTGTAAGCCAAGTAGTGAGCTTTTGGCCAAGTTCCGAGCAGACTGAGGTCGCCTACTAAGTCTAGGATTTTATGGCGCACCGGTTCGTTTGTAAATCTCAAAGGCGGGTTAACCCAGCCGGATCGATCGCAAACTAGGGCGTTCTCTAGGGTACCACCTTTGATCAAACCTGCTTGTCGCAATTGGTCAACTTGGCGAGCAAGTCCAAAAGTGCGGGCTGGGGCGATCGCGCTAGCAAAACTTTCGGCCTCTGGCGACCAACTGTACCATTGATTGCCGATCGCCTGTTCCTCAAAATCAATTCCGTAACTAAACCGAGTTTCCGCTGACGGTAAAGCCGCTGCAAAAGCATCCCCGTGACGCACCCAAATAGGCTGTTCTAGGACGCCGGAGGAAGTGGGGTCTTGCTTTGATTCTTGAGGAACTAAGCCGGTATGGGCGATCGCCTCTACCCAAACCAGAGCCGAACCGTCCAGCAGAGGCACTTCCGGCCCATCAACCTCTATTCGAGCATTATCCGCTCCCATCCCCGCCAAAGCGGCTAATAAATGCTCTACAGTGCGAATTTGAGCATCGATACCTGCCAGTTCAGTTGAAAGTGCAGTCTGGCAAACCGCCTCAATTGTTGCAGGAATTATCGGAGCACCAGGCAAGTCAATTCTGACAAAATAGCGGCCTTCCCCAACCGCAGCAGGCAAAACTCGGACGCGAGTTTGTGTGCCGCTGTGCAAACCGATTCCCGACAGTTCAAATTCAGATTTTAAGGTACGTTGAGTCATTTGGAAGAGCGAAGAGGGAAGAAGGAAGAGGGAAGAGGGAAGAAGGAAGAAGAAAGAGGGAAGTTAACAGTAGGGTGCGCCGGGTCGCGCACCTTAGACATTATTTGTAGGGTGCGCCGAGGCGCAGCTTACTAATTAGCAATTAGCAATTAGCAATTACTCCTAACTAATAACTAATGACTGCTGACTAATGAGTCTTAGTTAATTAGAAACGCTCACCAATCCCAAAGTGAATTTGATTGTCGCCAGTGTCGTTGATACCGTAATCGATCCGGATCGGTCCTAAAGGAGATTGAATCCGCACGCCGAGGCCGTAACCGTAACCGCTACCAGGCTTTCCGCGGATACCGGCAGGGTCGCCCGGGACATCTTCGCCCGTGCCCAAGTCGGTGCCAGCATCCAAAAATAGCGCTCCGCCGATAAACGAAATAATGGGGAAACGGTACTCAACGCTGGCTTCTAGGAAACTGCGACCGGCTCCGAGGTCGCCTTCGGCGTACCCGCGTACCGAGTTGGCGCCGCCCAAGGCAAAGGCTTCGTAGGGAGGCAAATCTCCGAATACGGTGCCGCCTCTAAAACTGAATGCCAGGGTTTGAGGGCCGGCGGTAAAGTTAGTGTACTTGACTGGTAGGTAAAAGCTGTAGCTGGCCCGCAGGCGGTTTAACAGGATGCTGCCGGAACCTACAGGAATCGATTGTTCCATCCCAAACCGGAGCAGGGAACCGCTAGTGGGGCGGAGGGGGTCGTTGCGTCGATCGCGCACAACACCTGCTTGCAGTGTTGTCAAGTCATCCGATCCCGAATCGCTAAAACTCAACTGGTTGCCGAGTTCGTCCTCGGATTCGCGCCTGCCTTTGCGATCAGTAATTGAGACTCGCTGGTACTGCAAGCCGACTGAAGCTGTCCACTCAGCATCGGCAAAAGGATTGCGCGACAGCGGACGGGTGAAATTGATGCCGGCACCGGTGCGGACGACGCGGGGTCGATCGTCGTTGGGCAATCTGACTTCCCGTTCGCCACCGTCAAAAATCACGCTGATCGATCGTCTTCTAAACGCATTAATCGTATAAGAAGTCCGGTAAGGGTCGCCCGCAATCCAGGGGTCAGTAAAACTCAGGTCAAACAGCGTTTGGCGTTCCCCGATTTGTACTTCAGCGCCCAACTTCTGGTTCCTACCTCTCAAGTTTTGCTGCTGGTAACTCAGCGTACCGAACAAACCCGTCGCCGAACTCAAACCCGCACCCGCCGCCAGAGAACCGGTATTTTTCTCGATGACGTTGACAATTACCCTTGCCTTGCGGGGGTCAGTCGTTCCCGGTTCCAAGGCAAGTCGCACGTCTTCAAAAATTCCCAAACCAAACACCCGTCTCAAATCTCTTTCCGCCTTGGTGCGGTTAAAGATGTCTCCGGGCTTGAGTTCTACTTCGCGGGTGATGACAAACTGACGGGTGTTGCCTCCGATCGGCTGACCCGTGGCATCTGTTGCCTCTCCCTCCTTGTTCAGGAAGCGGACATCAACGGATTCGATCTGGCCTTCTGCCACTACCAGGGTGACTGTGCCGTCCTCTCCTACTTGCGGGGCATCAGTGATTTGGCCCAAAACATAGCCGTTCTCTTGATACCACGCATTAATTTTTTTCACTCCCTCCTCAAAGCGCCGGAGGTTGAGAATTTTGCCGTATTGATCGCGGAAGCTTTCGTCAATTACGCTTTGGGGCAGCACCTGCTGACCGGTGATTGTCACTCCCCGCAGCACCGGATTTGGCTGCACAATAAAAGTTACCCGGACGCCCAACGGGGTGTCTTCGGGTACTGCCCGCACGTTTCTGAAAAAGCCTGTGGCAAAAATGGCGTTGATGTCTTGTTGCAGTTGGCTGCGGTTGGTCGTGCGTCCCGGTTGGGTGCTGATGACTCGGTAAATTTCGCTTTCCAGGTCGTCCGTCGCCCCGGTGACTGTAACTTCTGCAACTAGCACTTGCGGTTCTGCCGCCCCGGCGGGTGCGGGGGTTTGTCTGGGCTGCGGTGCTGGGCCAGGGGGCAATGGGGGAACGGTGTTAGCCGGCGGTCTGGTCGGGGCCGGTCTGGGGGTAACTTGGGCGTTTTGAGCGAGCGCCCCTGATTCCTCTGGTTTCCCTAGCTCTGCTGCGATCCAGGCGGGCGTTACAGCCGCTTCCGATGGGGCGAGCGAGCTGTCCTGTTGCGCCTCTGGCAGGGCGTTTTGGCTGCTAGAGGCGGGGGAGGGGTTGGATGCTAGCTCGGGTTTGAGTTGAAGCAAGGAAGGCGAAACCGGCGAGGGCGTGTCTGTGAATCGGTCTGGGGGTTTGCGGTCGTTTTCTCCTCTGGCAGGAGCCACAGCTATTGTTAGGGCTTCCCCTTTGCCGGTTTTAGCTGCTTTGCGGTTTTGAGGAGGGTTTTGGGTTAATTCTGGAATGGGGCGATCGGGTAATTCGATCGACGGGGCAGGCGGAACGGCAGCCAAAGCTTCCTCTGCTGATTCAGAGTAGGATGTTTGGCCACTTGCCGAATTTGATAACCCGAATGTTGCTGAGGCAGTAAAAACTGCCACCAATACAGCAGATAAACGCATTTTTGTTCACTTTTTTGGGCAATCCACACACCACATTAGTCATTATTCATTAGTCATTAGTCATATAAGTCGGTTGAATTTCGCGCTGACCGCTAATTGATGACTGTTGACCGCTGATTGCTGACATCGAAAGCAGAAGGGTGACAAACTGTGCAATTCTAGCGCATTACCAAGGCCTCTAGACTTTCTGAGCGAGAACGCGTTGGAGAACTTGCTGGTAAGCGGTTTCTACCGATCCTAAGTCGCGGCGGAATCGGTCTTTGTCCATAACACGGGCGTCGGGGTCGGCTTCTGCGTTGTCCCAGAGGCGGCATGTGTCGGGACTGATTTCGTCGGCGAGGATCAGATTTTGATGTTGGTCGATACCGAATTCTAGTTTGAAGTCTACCAGGGTGATGCCGCACTGGCTGAAAAATTCTTTGAGTATTTCGTTAATTTCGCGGGCGGCGATTTCTAGTTGGTCTACTTGTTGGGGGGTGGCTAGCTGCATTAGCAGCAGCCTGTCGCGGGTCAGCAGTGGGTCTCCCAAATCGTCGTTTTTGTAATAAAACTCCACCAGCGGCGGATTGACAATTGTGCCGAGGGCGAGGCCGGTTTGCTTGCACAGACTGCCAGCGGCAATGTTTCTGACTACGACTTCCAATGGCAAGATTTGGACGCGACAGACTCGCATTTGGTTGGGGGCAGGCGTGTCGATGAAGTGGGTGGGGATGCCTTTGGCTTCTAGCATCCGAAACAGGTGGGCGGATACGGCGCAGTTGATTTCGCCTTTGCCGACGATGCTGCCGCGTTTCTGGGCGTTAAAGGCTGTAGCGTCGTCTTTGAAGTGGGTCAGCAAAATTTCGCTGTCTTCGGTGGAGTAGAGGATTTTGGCTTTGCCTTCGTAGAGTTTGCGATCGGCTGACATGGCGATTAATAATAATGTAGATGAGTTTTAGATTTTACCGTAGCTCGATCGGGCGTTATTGGCGAGTTTTTGGATCTCGGCTGCGCCCCTCAGAGCATGAGGGGCGAGTACACCTGCAGATAGATCCCGCGAGCGGCCCAGGCATAAATGATTCTTGACAAAGGACAATAGAGATTAAACCTGCTGGGTTCGCAATCCGTGCTGACTAAACCTCGCCAACGAGACTGGCGGTTAAAAAACATCTGCAAAGTGGCTCATTTATGGAAGACAAAAAAATTCATATTCTCTTGGTAGAAGATGATGAGGTTGATGTGATGAACGTCCGGCGAGCATTCAAAAAAAATAACATCGTCAACCCCCTCTATATTGCTGCCAATGGATTAGAAGCTCTGGCTATATTACGTGGAGAAGGAAAAATAGAGCCTCCCATGCCTCAAGCGCGCCGGTTGATTTTGCTGGACTTGAATATGCCGAGAATGAGCGGGATCGAGTTTTTGCAAGAATTGCGACTGGATGAATGTTTGAGGTCGATTCCGGTAATCGTCCTCACAACTTCTAATGAAGATAGAGATAAAGTAAAAGCTTATAATTTGAATGTAGCGGGCTATATTCTTAAACCTGTTACTTTTTCTAACTTTGTGGAAGTGATGGCTACCCTAAACAGATACTGGATGCTGAGTGAAATTCCCTAAAATAGGGGAAATTTAATAAAAAATAAATTTTTTAATGTGGCTGGGTGATTTTTCAGGGATGCAGTTGTTTTAATTCATTTTTCCAGACTGCAGCTTTTTCGGAGTAATCCACAATTCGGTTGTTATGGACAAAATTCTCACAATTCTGATAGTTGATGACGATGCAGTCGATCGAATGGCGATCAAACGCTCGCTCAAGTCCGCTGGTGTTTCGGCAGAAGTTACTGAGGCAGAAGACTGCGCGGATGCCCTGACGCAACTCTCGGTCAGCAAAAATTATACCCAGGCTACCGCAAAACTCTCCAAGCACAATAAATCTCAACCTTTAATGGAGGTTGAGGAGACAGAAAAGGGGCTGCTATTAAATCAAATATTTGAGTGCAAATTTGACTGCGTATTGCTCGACTACGGATTGCCCGACGGAGACGGACTGAGTTTGGTAAAAAATCTACGAGAAGCGGGGCTGAAAGTTCCCTTAATTGTTCTCACCGGTCAAGGCGACGAACAAATTGCTGTGGAATTAATGAAGGCTGGAGCTTCTGATTATATTGCTAAAAACAAGCTTTCTCCCGAGAGTTTGTCTCGCAGTTTGTACAATGCTATGCGCGTTTATCGCGCCGAATCTCAGGCGTTTCACACCAGTCAAAAACTCAAGGAAAGTGAGGAACGATACAGGTTAGTTTTAGAGGGAGTGAACGACGGAATTTGGGATTGGGATTTAAGTAAAAATGAGGTTTATTGGAACGATCGCCTTTTGGAAATTATCGGTTTGTCGCGAAAGCAATTTGGCAAGACTATGGACGCTCTATACAACCGCCTACACCCCGATGACAAGGAGGGAATCGTCGGGGCGATCGCCGCTCACTTGGAACAAGAAATAGACTACAATGTAGAATTTCGGCTGCTGCACTCGAACGGTGTTTACCGCTACTGCACTTCTCAGGGAAAAGCTCAACGCAATTCCCAAGGAAAAGCGCTGCGGATGGCCGGTATGATTAGCGACATTACTGAGCGCAAACAGGCGGAAGATGCTCTGGAAAGGGAACGGCAGCAACTGAGACAAATTATTACTTGCGTGCCTGTAGCAATGGCGATGTTCGATACACAAATGCGCTATATGGCTAACTCTAAAAAATGGGTTAGTCAATTTAATTTGGACTTGCCGTCCCTGAATAATCTCAGCCATTACGAATTGTTTCCAGATACGCCGAATCGCTGGAAAGTAATGTACCAAGAAGCGCTCCAAGGCAACGTAGTTTCTGTGAGCGAAGAGGCCTGGGAACGAGCAGACGGATCTGTTCTGTACCTGCGGTGGGCTGCTCACCCTTGGTACGATCCAGACGAGAAAGTCGGGGGAATTGTGATGGTTGCCGACAAGATTAATGAGTTGGTGGAAGGGCGGGAAACTGCCTTAGAAGCTAGCCGGGTGAAGTCGCAATTCTTGGCGAACATGAGTCACGAAATTCGTACTCCGATGAATGGGGTTTTGGCAATGGCTCAATTGCTGCTGCGCGCTCCACTGGAACCGAAACAGCGGGATTGCGCTCAGACTATTTACCGCAGTGCTGAACATTTGCTGAATGTTATTAATGATATCCTCGATTTCTCTAAGATTGAAGCTGGAGAAATGCGGCTGGAAAAGAGTAATTTTGATTTGGATAGCTGCGTTGAGTCGGTGATAGAAATCGTAGCGCATTTGGCCGAAGAAAAAGGTATTGAATTGAATATTTTAGTTGACAGCTCGGTGCCGAGGAAGTTGGTGGGCGACTCGGGCAGATTGAAGCAAGTTTTGCTGAATTTGACAGGGAATGCCATAAAATTTACCGATCAGGGTCAAGTTCTCGTTCACGTAACTGTGAAACAGGGCAACCGACTGGCAGACGGTAGACAAGAAGCAAGATTGCTATTTTCGGTGCGGGATACTGGCATTGGGATTTCGGCAGAAGGGCAAACAAAGCTGTTCCAATCTTTTTCTCAGGTAGACGATTCTCCTACTAGACCTTACGGCGGGACGGGTTTGGGTTTGGCTATTTGTAAGCAGTTAGTGGAGATGATGGGAGGGGACATTGGAGTTCGCAGTTTGCTAGGCAGCGGTGCTACTTTTTGGTTTACTGTACCTTTGGAAAAACAGTTGCCAGTTGAGCCTCATGATCCCGAACTTGCGGGCAAGAAGCTATTAGTAGTCTCTGGAAGCGCTTTGAGGAGGGCAGCGGTGCGATCGCTCGCTCAAAGTTGGGGGGCCCGCTGCGATGAGGCAGAAACTGCTGCTGAGGCTTTGAGTTGGTTGAAAAATGCCCAGGGCCGGATTTCTCAGCATTCAGGGGAGGGGGAAAAAAGCTGGGATGTGGTGCTTGTGGACTTGCAAATGCCGGAGTTGGATGCGGAGGAATTTGCTAGGAAAGTGCGATCGACCTCTATAGTTGGCTCGTTAATCGCCATGACTGCTTTGCGAGAACAGCCGCAGGCTGAATCGCTTTGCCGTCAGGGTTTTAACAGATATTTGATCGAGCCGGTGCGGCCAAGCCACCTGCTTGAGGCAATGCTTGCGCCGGTGAAGGGAACGGGAGATTTTGGGAGAGTGGAGGCTGCTAATACTTGCAAGTTGCCACCAGTTAATTCTCAATATGTTACTTCCGATTCGCCGTCATCGCTGAGAATTTTGGTGGCGGAAGACCACCCGATCAATCAACAAGTTCTTGTCGAACAGTTGGCTGTTTTAGGCTATCAGGCTGACTGCGTGGTCAACGGTCAAGAAGCGCTGGATTTGCTGGCAAAAAAAAGCTATGATTTAGTGCTGATGGACTGTCAAATGCCGGTACTTGATGGTTACAAAACGGCGCAAAAGTTGAGGCAAATCGAAGGAAGCGATCGGCATACTATCGTGATGGCTTTAACGGCTCATGCTATGCCGGGGGAACGAGAAAAGTGTCTGGCGGCGGGGATGGACGATTATCTCAGCAAACCTGTAGATTTAGATGCTTTGGCGGCGGCCCTGAAAAAGTATGAAGCCCTAAATGTTCAGGGTGAAAATAAGTATGGAGTTAAAAGTATTAATTCGGAAAATAAATCTCAATTAGCAACAAATTATACAGAAGTTGTGGAAAAAGCACAGGTTGTGGCTGAGCCGGTACCAAGGGCGATCGCACTTCAAGCTTGGGAACACAGAGACTACGACGGACTGTTCGACAAGAGCAGATTGGAGCAACTCGGACGAGTTAATATTAAATTGCCAGAGCGACTTTTGCAAGCTTTTGTGGCAGACGCCCAAGCTGATATGGCTGCTGCCAAAATAGCTGTAAAAGCTAAAGATTGGCAAGCTGTGGAATATCAAGCACACCGTCTCAAGGGAACTTCGGCTAATGTGGGAGTTGTTCTGATGTCGGATTTGGCTGCACAGTTGGAGCATCAAGCGCGAGGCTTTCAAGCTGAACCACCAGAGGGGGAATTGTTAAATATTGAGAGGGTTGAGAACATATTAGTGAGTTTGTCAACTCATTTAGCCCGGGTTCAAGAATTTGTGGAAACTAGAATGTTTGGTTAGTATCTTACTGGCTCCTAGCCGATATTAGTCGGCGATTAAAATCGCCCTTACAAAAACGAAGTTCCTCTCTAAAAGACTAAGAAATAAAGCGGTACGGTACGGAGTCTGCATCCTACATATAAAAAATCTAGGAAAATTTTGTTTGTTTCTTCACTCCGTGTCCTCTGCGTTCTCTGCGGTTAATTAAAAAAATAATTAATTTAGCTATGAATTACGATACCAGTACAAACACTATTTTAGATAGCGATTCATTAGAAAATGATGAAAAACGGCTAACGCCTTTGATGATTTTTGCTCGGGAAATTTTATTGTATGAAAACAAGGTTATTTCTGAGCAAGATTCTGTAAATGCTGTGCCGTCTCCGCTCGATGAAATAACTAATTTATGTGTTGACAATCTCCTAGCAAAAGTGGCTCGCTGCTGTCGGGAAAGCAAGGTGGGAAAAAAATTACCGACGGCTTTTTACGTTCACGTTTCGGCTTTGCAGACACTCAGCCCTGTCCTCGTAATCTACGAAAATTGTGCCAGACGCACTCTCGAAAATATTGATGAAGCAACTTTAGTTAAAGTTTCACTCCATCAACCTAAAATATCTTATCTTTTTTACCCTGATTTCGATACAGATGCTCATCCTGCTTTGCAAACCAGCATCCAGATTAATCTAGCAACAGGGGAAGTTAAATATTTTGATTACAGCAACAGCGAAAATCCCCCTGTTTTGCACCGCAAGGAAACTTTTGTAGCTGCGGATTATCCCAATTACGAAAAGTTTGCGCGGCTGACTCGCTGCGAGGAAAAGTGGGGGCTGCTTGACAATACTAGCGTTATCGGCACTCGCGAAGGTTGGCTCAAATATTTGGGATATTGCGGTGTAGAAATCCAAGATCATACTGTTGTCGAGCGTTTGAAACAGGAGAATAGTGAGTTATCAATTCCTAAGATCGAGCGACACAAAGCTGCAATGGTGCGCCACTCTCTTTCTAAACCCCTGCGTCTGGTTTTAGAAGCTGATTTAGTGAGGGACGGGGCGACTTTTTTTGACTACGGTTGCGGCTACGGCGGGGATATTAAATATATTGCACAACAGGGTTATGCTATTTCTGGTTGGGACCCATACTATCAGCCGGATACTCCGCGAGTTTGTGCGGATATTGTGAATATTGGTTATGTGATTAATGTCATTGAATCTTTGGCGGAACGACGAGACGCTTTGCTGAATGCTTGGGATTTAACTAAGAATTTATTAGTTGTGGCTGCTCAGGTTTTGATTGATGATAGTGATCGAGGCCAAATTGCTTATGGGGATGGGGTGATTACTTCTCGAAATACTTTTCAGAAGTATTACGAACAAGAAGAGTTGAAGGTTTATATTGACCAAGTTTTGAATGTTGATGCAATTCCTGTGGCTTTGGGAATTTATTTTGTGTTTCGGGATGCAGCGGAGGGTGAAGGTTTTCGTGCTTCTCGGTTTCGATCGCACTTATCGACTCCCAGAGTGCGATCGCAAGTTAAGCGGTTTGAGGATTATGCGGAAATGCTCGCTCCTTTGATGGCTTTTGTGAGCGATCGAGGCCGCCTTCCGGTTAAAGGCGAACTAGCGGAAGAATCGGCGATTAAGGAGGAATTTCACAGTTTTAATCGCGCTTGGAGAGTCATTTTGCAAGCAACGGATGCGGATGATTGGGAGAGAATCGCCGACAAGCGCCGCCAAGATTTGCTGGTATATCTCGCTCTCAACGGTTTGGGCGATCGACCTTCGATGCGCCGACTCCCGGCTCAAATCCGCAACGACATCAAAGGTTTGTTTGACAATTATCAAAAAGCTTGCACTTTGGCAGATTTAATGCTATATAGTTTGGGAAAACCTGATATTGTGGCTGACTGCTGTGAAGATAGTGCGATCGGCTACAAACAGCCCGGTTCCCTTTCAGTTCACGTCTCCGTTTTAGAAGAACTAGACCCTTTGCTGCGTCTGTACGAAGGCTGCGCTAACCGCACAATTGGCAGGCTTGACGGCGCGACAATCATCAAGTTTTACGCTCGCAAACCTCAGATTTCCTATTTATTTTATCCCGATTTTGACACTAACCCGCATCCAGCCCTCCACACGGCTATGCACATACATTTGCGCGACCTTTCTGTCAGCTATCAAGACTATTCTGATGTGTACAATCCGCCCATTTTAGTGAGAAAAGAAGCTTTTGTTAGTCCTAATTATCCCCATTATGAAAAGTTTGCGAAACTCACCCGCCAAGAAGAAAAGTTAGGCATTCTCGATAGTGGCGCAGTTAAGAAACATCGGGAATGGGTTAAGTGTTTGGAGGAAAACTGCGTTAAAATTAAGGATCATAAGTTGTTTTGGCGATCGAATGCTGATTCAGAAAAATTGAAAATGCTGCAAAAAGCTGCCTCGGAACGTCAGCAGAAAAAGATTGAGTTGAATCCAGGAAGGAGTGAACAAACCGCAGAGGACGCAGAGGAGGGAAAAGAAGATGGACAAAAGGTTCAGATTGAAGCAGTTGAGCGTGGTTAGAATTGCTATAATCACCTGAGCGATCGTTAGAGTCGATAAAAAGTAGCAGGGAAAGAGAGTCAGCACCCCGCTTTAATTTTAGGCGCTTAAAACCGCTATCTCGCTTTCCTCTGAACTCTCGCATAGACTGAGTTTCCAGCTTCGGAGCTTTTCTCATGAAAATAATTTGGGAAAGAATTGATAATTGGCTGGCAGCCAATGCACCTCAAGTGCTGAAAAGTCTCAGACCCGGCGCTACTGATGAGGAGATCGATCGAGCAGAAGTATTCTTGGGTGTAGAGTTTCCCGAAGATTTCAAGCTGTCTTACCGCGTGCATAACGGTCAGGATGAAGAATCTTATTCCCTGTTCCCCAACTTGGAGTTCCTCTCTCTCCAAAGCGCGATCAAAATATCTGAAAAATGGCAGGATTGTTCAGACGATAATTTTAGGTGCGATCGTGACGACATTTTTGAAGGAATCTGGAACGGTTGGTGGAACCCGAATTGGATTCCATTCACAATGGAAGGCAATGGTGCTTGCGAATGCGTAGATTTAGCCCCAGCAGCAGGCGGAAATGTTGGACAAGTCATTATTGTAGAGTGGCAGGAGGCTACTAGAGGGCTTATTGCACCTAGTTTTCGAGTTTATCTGGAAACCTTTGCAGATGCACTAGAACGAGGAGACTATCGGTTCTCTGAGGATGGTTATGGGTTAGTCGATCTAGTTGACTTTGAAATACTCGATCGCGCAGTTGGTAATGGTTGATACCCCCCATAGACTGCACCCAATGTCCTCCAGAGAGACAGGACTTACGCAGGTACACTACATATAGCGTGCCTGCGTAAGTTCTGTTAAGCAAACTTAATCTTCAAATAATCATCCTCCATCTTCGCCCCTGAAGGTTGCAGCGCCGCTAAAGCTTGGGGCAACACCAAATTACGGCGGTGATTCCCAATCCGAACATTCAACTCATCTCCCGTTTTGCTCAACTGAATTTGATCCTTAGCAATTCCGGGCAAATACAGTTCAAGACTATATTGATTGTTTTCCTGCACGATCTTAATCGTATTTTCTTTGTAATAAACTTGACTGGGGTCTTCGTCTTTGTAAAGCGTTTCTTTCAACCGTTCTAAAGCTGCCAAACCGCACATTTCTTCTGAATAAAGTGGCACTTCCTTAACTGGCAGCGGCATGAAATCTGAGTGAATTTCCTGACGGTACTGTTCCTGGCTTTCTTTCCACCGTTTAAAAAATGGGTCAGTTACTTCTGCGGGAATAATCCGGTTAGCTACTACTAAATCAGTGGCTACATTGTACAAACTCAAATAGGCATGAGCGCGCAGAGACTCTTTAATTACCATTTTTTCTGGATTGGTGACTAACCTTACCGAAGTGACAGTATTGTCAGTTAAAACCTTTTCCAAAGCTTCGATTTGTTCGTAAAATTCGTAAGGTGCATCCATCACCTCTTTGTCTGGTAAAGAAAAACCTGCAAGTGGTCTAAAAATAGGTTCAACTAAAGGCCGAAGGGCGGCTGATATGCCTTGCAGCGGCTTGTAAAATTTTCTCATGTACCAGCCGCCAACTTCCGGCAAACTTAGCAGTCTCAATGCAGTGCCAGTTGGGGCAGAATCGATAATTAAAACATCAAATTCGCCTTCGTCATAATGCCGCTTCATTCGCACTAAACCGAAGATTTCATCCATTCCTGGCAAGATGGCTAATTCTTCAGCTTGCACCCCTTCGAGTCCCTGTGCTCGCAAGACTTGAGTAATGTAGCGCTTAACTGCTCCCCAATTGCCTTCTAATTCCCTGAGAGCGTCTAATTCTGCTCCCCACAAATTCGGTTTCACCAGCCGCGAATCGTGTCCGAGTTCCATGTCAAAGCTGTCGGCTAAGGAGTGAGCGGGATCTGTACTCAGCACTAGGGTTTTGTATCCCAATTCGGCACATCGCAGCCCAGTCGCAGCGGCTACAGAGGTTTTGCCGACGCCGCCTTTTCCGGTCATTAATATTAAGCGCATTGATTGTTTAGCTCGCCTGAAAATTCTTTACTTCTTTATTGTAACGTTCTGTAACAGAGATTAATTTACTGGGGGAATTAATTTGGGCGACAAGCAGCCGCCGGACACAGCATATTTTCGGTCATTCACGAAATTGCTGCCATGTCAAGCTCAGTTAAAATCATTTATTTCAAATATCAATTGCCGCGCCTAAAAATCCATCAGCGTTCATCTGTGTTTATCGGCTAATATCTGCGGTTAAAAAAGGGATATTGCTCTTGAAACACTATTTTTTTTTGCTAAAAAACCTCAGAAAAATTTTAATTTTCAAACATTACTTTTCAGAGGAAATACAAGCTGTTTGAGCACATCCAACCGCGAACAGTCCCAGTAATCAATGTGAGAAACAATTAAACCGTCGCTGTTGACTTTCAGTTCGCTCCTACCGGCGATCGCCATTTTCGGTTTCCAAGGTAACGGTGCGATCCAGCTCAGAGTCCAGCGAGTTTCTATAGTATCTCCCGACTGCGAAATCCCGTGCAAATCGAGATTTACATCCTGAAAAAAAGTCCCCATAAACCCGATCATTTTGCGGTAGCGATCGACTCCTGTAAATCGATTCACCGGATCTTCAAAATAAACATCTTTTGCATAGATGCTGTAAGTCTGATTATCGGGAAATCTTTGATAATCATCTTTGAGAATTTCAATAATGTCCATTTCGAGCGATCGTTATTCTTCTATTATTAAAATAAAATTTTAACACAAGAGATCGAAAATCCGCAATTCTCGTCCAAATTGTGATAATATATAGGGTTATTTCCTGCCTTGCCAACTTTCAACTTAACATCACAACTATGATTGACCTCTACACTTTTACCACACCCAACGGTCGCAAAGTCTCGATCATGCTCGAAGAAATAGGTTTACCCTACAACGTGCACGTCATCGACATCACAAAAAACGACCAATTTAGCCCAGAGTTCATCGCCATCAACCCCAACAGCAAAATTCCCGCCATAGTCGATCGAGATAACGGCATCACCGTCTTCGAGTCCGGCGCTATTCTAATCTATCTTGCCGAAAAAAGCGGCAAATTTCTTCCCACAGACAAACAAAAATACTTTCAAGTTATAGAGTGGTTGATGTTTCAAATGGCCAGCGTCGGCCCGATGTTTGGTCAGCTAAACCACTTCAAACGCTTTGCACCCGAACAAATTCCCTATGCGATTGGGCGCTACGAAAAAGAAACCTTGCGCCTCTACGGAGTATTAGACACTCAACTAGCAAAATATGAATACATCTGCGGCGACTATTCGATCGCCGACATTGCTACGTATCCCTGGGTTGCTATTTACGAATTTCAAGGATTAAGCCTCGACAACCACCCCCACCTCAAACGTTGGGTAGAAACCTTGCAGAAGCGTCCCGCAGTTGAGCGCGGAATGGCTGTTCCATCATTATAAACCCCCCATCTAAATTGTATTTTCGGGGGGGGCGGGACACCCCACAAGCAAGTTGACTTTTGTGGAACGGGCTTCTAGCCCGTTCTTAATAAACAGCGGGCGTGCTAGAAGCCCACCCCACAAGCAAGTTGACTTTTGTGGAACGGGCTTCTAGCCCGTTCTTAATAAACAGCGGGCGGGCTAGAAGCCCACCCCACAAGCAAATTGACTTTTTGTGGAACGGGCTTCTAGCCCGTTCAAAAAAAGCCCTCAAACTCAATCCGCGAAATGCTTAATAATCGCCTCAGCAAACTCCGAACACTTCAACTCAGGCACCGCCGGCTCCATCAACCTCGCCAAATCGTAAGTAACTTCACCGTTAGAAATTGCCGCTCCCAAACCCTTCTTAATCAAGTCTGCTGCTTCCTGCCATCCCATGTATTCTAACATCATCACCCCGGACAAAATCAGGGAACCGGGATTGACTTTATCCAAACCAGCGTGTTTCGGTGCAGTGCCGTGAGTCGCCTCAAAAACTGCACATTCATCACCAATATTCGCACCAGGGCCCATACCCAATCCACCCACAATGGCTGCGGCCGCATCGGATAAATAATCCCCGTTCAGATTCATTGTCGCCAAAATCGAATACTCGGCCGGTCGGGTTTGAATTTGTTGGAAAATACTGTCAGCAATTCGGTCGTTGACCATGATTTTTTCTTTCCACTGACCGCTGCCGTGACTCTCCCAAATTCCAAACAGAACGTCGGCTACTTCTTGACGAATTTTGGCTTGTTTTTCTGGGGTCAAAGCATCGTATCCCGGGTCTATTTGGCGAGCATTATCTTCTAAGGTAATGTCTGGACTTTTTTCTTTGTTGCCCAGAATCCAAGACTCTCTTTCCGTTACGCACAGTTCTCGAAACTCGGTGGTTGCTAATTCATAACCCCAATCTCGGAAAGCTCCTTCAGTATATTTCATGATGTTGCCTTTGTGCACCAAAGTCACTTGCTGCTTATCCTTTGGCAACCGTAAAGCGTGGGTAAGGGCGCGCCTTACTAAACGCTGAGAACCTGTTTTGCTAATGGGTTTAATTCCGATTCCAGAATCGAGGCGAATTTGTTTTTTGCCATGTTCGGGTGTTGCTGGAATTAACTCATTATTGAGGAATTCAATCAATTTTTTGCCGATTTCGCTGCCTTTGGCCCATTCAATTCCGAGGTAAATATCTTCTGTATTTTCCCGGTAAATAATTACATCTAGGAGTTCAGGAGTTTTGTGTAGCGATGGTGTTCCAGCATAATATTTGCAGGGTCGCACGCAGGCGTAAAGGTCGAAGATTTGCCGCAAAGCTACGTTTAGCGATCGAATGCCGCCCCCTACCGGCGTTGTCAGCGGCCCTTTGATGGCGACTCCGTATTCTTTGATGGCGTTTAAGGAATCCTGGGGCAGATATTGGTAAGTACCATAGACATCGCAGGCTTCGTCGCCTACATAGATTTTAAACCAGTTGATTTTTCGATCGCCACCGTAAGCCTTTTCTACCGCAGCATCCATGACTTTCTGGGATGCAGGCCACAAGTCAACGCCGGTACCGTCGCCGCGAATGAAGGGAATAATCGGGTCATTGGGGACGATCGGCAAACCGTCTTTGAAAGTAATTTTAGAACCTGTTGTCGGGGCTACAATCTTTTCGTACATATCTTAACAGCGCGGATAGGAATGTTCCCTATTTTGCCACGATTATCTGCCTAAACCTCAACCAATCTTAAATATTTGTATAAATTTAAGTTGGATTTTTGGGCGATCGGCTGCCCGTCACTGTGACTTTTGGGCGAGCGCCAATTTAAAAGTTAATTTAAAAAAGTAGCAAAGATAGCAGAAGTTTCTATCAAATCTCCCTCTCTATCTTTCAGCGCTACGGTTGAGAATATGCTGGAAAGAAGTCAGTGGATTTTAGATTTTAGATTTACTCCACCGATGAATCTGGGAGGTTGAACCTTAGTCTAAAATTTTTGGCTGAACACGACTCCTGTGGGAAAGTTGTATGCGTTTTTGGGCGGGGTCAGAATGGTGATTGTAGCCGCCGCTGAACGCAAATAAACGCAGATTATTTTCACAAAATTTGCATTTATTTGCGATATTTTTCCCTCTGCATATTCTTTTTGACAACCCACAATATAAACCAAATGACAATAATCACCACAACTATTTTGGAAACCGGGCCCAGATAATCCTCTACAACGGTATAATTTTCCCCTAGTTTATATCCGGCAAAAGTCAGGAAACTTACCCATAAAAGAGTGCCTCCTGTTGAGTATAGTAAAAAAGGAATTAAAGGCATATTATTGATGCCAGCGGGCAGGGAAATCAGGGTGCGAACTCCCGGTACGAGGCGACACAAAAACACGGCTTTGTTGCCGTGTCTGTTAAACCATCTATTTGCTTTGTCAATATCAGCGCCCGATACTGTGATCCACTTGCCGTATTTGTCGGCTAAATTCCTCAAGCGTTCTTCGCTCAATAACTTACCCGCATAGTACCAGGGAAGCGCGCCCAGAATTGTACCGATTACTCCTGCTGCGATCGCCGGCGCTAACTGCATATCATCACCCTTTGATGCCGTGAATCCTGCCAGCGGCATAATCAATTCTGAGGGTATGGGCGGGAAAAGATTTTCTAAAAACATCAACAGGCCAATTCCGAGATAGCCCATCGACTGCATTGTGTTAGTTATCCATTCAACCATTTTGATTTAATAATTTGGTAAGAAGAAGTCAGTAATCATTAGTCAGTAGTCATCACTCGTTCCTAGGCTGTGCCTAGGAACGCATATCTAGAGGCTCTGCCTCGACTCCCCATGAGGGAGGCAGAGCCTCCTTGTATTCATTCCCCCGCACAGCGTGGGAACGATAAACGATGATTAAGTGCCCGAAGTCCAAGAGTTTGTGTACTCAATTTGTTCTGCCGTCAAGGTATCAATGTGAATACCCATTGCTTCCAATTTGAGACGGGCAATTTCTTTGTCAACTTCCACGGGGATTGAGTGAATACCAGGCTCTAGTTTGCCTTTGTTCGTAACCAGATATTCGCAGGCTAAAGCTTGGTTAGCAAAGCTCATATCCATCACGGCGCTGGGGTGTCCTTCGGCTGCTGCCAAGTTGATCAAACGACCTTCGCCCAATACAATAACCGACTTGCCATTATTGAGGTGATATTCTTGAGTGAAAGACCGGACTGTTTTCACGTCGGTGCTTTTTGCGCCGAGGGATTTGAGGTCAATCTCAATGTCGAAGTGACCGGAATTGCAAACAATTGCGCCGTCTTTCATGGTCTCGAAATGTTCCGCACGAATGACGTGTTTGTTGCCCGTAACAGTAATGAATATATCTCCCACTGTTGCTGCTTCGTCCATCGGCATGACGCGGAAACCGTCCATCACGGCTTCGATCGCCCGAATCGGATCGATTTCGGTGACAATTACGTTAGCACCCATACCACGGGCGCGCAGTGCCGTGCCTTTGCCGCACCAACCGTAACCTGCAACCACAATGTTTTTACCGGCTAACAAAATATTGGTAGCGCGGATAATGCCGTCTAGAGTAGATTGACCGGTGCCGTAGCGGTTGTCAAAGAAGTGCTTGGTGTCGGCGTCGTTGACGTTCATTGCGGGGAAAGTCAGCACGCCGTCTTTCAACATAGCCCGCAGGCGCACGATGCCTGTGGTAGTTTCTTCGGTAGTTCCGATTAAGTCGGAAATTTGGTTCGGGCGGTGCTGGATTAGTGCCGCTACCACGTCGCTGCCGTCGTCGATGATAATATTGGGGCGGTGGTCTAGGGCTGTGTAGACGTGACGTTCGTAGGTAGCTGCGTCTTCTCCTTTGAGGGCGAAGACGGAAATGCCGTAGTCTTCAACTAAGCAAGCCGCTACGTCATCTTGAGTGCTCAAGGGGTTGCTGGCGATCAGTACGGCGTCGCCACCGCCGAGTTTGATGGCGATCGCCAAATGAGCGGTTTCTGTGGTTACGTGGCAGCAAGCAGCCAAGCGAATGCCAGCGAAAGGCTTTTCTTTAGCGAAGCGTTCTTGAATTTGCCGCAAAACGGGCATTTCCCGGCCGGCCCACTCGATGCGTTGCTTTCCCAAGGGGGCGAGGGACAAGTCTTTGACTTCGTGTTTAATCTTGACGGATGTAGCAACCATGTATGTTATTTCTCAGAAATCATCAAACTTTGTTAGTTTTAGCAGATTAAGTCATCGGCGGGCAAGTGCTGTGATTTTACTCGATCGGGCTCGGCGCTGCTAATCTTAAATTTTGATTGTGTTTTAATGATTAGCGAACGAGTCGATGGAGTCACCCCCACAGTGAGAGTCAAACATTCCTGTCGGCCGATCGATCTCAATCTTTTGTGTTAGCGTGGCGTTCTGGAATTATTTGACACTCTCACTTGGGCTGCTGGCAGTTTGAGCGCCTGCGTGATTGCGTTCCCAGCTTGGCGGCCTGCAGATATCATCAGTTGGTTAGGACTTGGTTCAGTAGCGATTAGTTTCGCGTTCCAAGAAATCTTCAAATACTTTTTAGGGGAAATATTGTTGCTGTTGCACGAACCGTTTCAAGTAGGCGCTCAGATAATTGTAGAAAACTTTGAAGGTACTGTTGAAAAGATTTTGCGGCGTTCAACTCAAATTATTAGTGATCGGGGAGAGCGAGTTATCGTGCCGAAGGCGATCATATTTACCAATTCAGTGCGGGTACTAACAACCCTTCCACACAGGCGAACCAACCTGCGTTTAATTTTAGGCTACGAAACCGGCCTTCCTGAGCAATTGAAACCTTGGTTAAAGCTATTTCCGAAGTCGAAGGCGTTTTGTCCCAAACAACTCGAGAAGTTGATAGTTTAGGCATTAACCAAGGTTCTTTACATCTTATTCTCCGCTTTGGAAGCTGCCGGAACAAGCACAGGTGCGACGGACAAAAACCGTGGTTGTGGTGGCGATTAAAGTAGCGTGCGTCCGGGCCGACATTAAAATTCTTGGCGTTGCACAATTTGAGGATGATTATTGTGGGGAGTAGGGGTTAGGCGTCCCGCCTGCTGTGAAAATACACGCCTTCGGGCTCATGGGCCCGTCCCACAAAACAATCAAAATCATCCCGCTATTATGCAACGCCAAATTCTTCAACCGGTATCGGTGACTTTGTACGATCGAACACTTTACCGTGAGTGAGTTTTGAATTTTTAGTTGGGAGAGGGAGAGAGTGGGATAGTCGGAGAGTGGGAAAAATCGTCTTGCTTAACGCTTGACTTCTTCACGCTTGACTTCTTCCCTCAACACCCATCCCTTAAATCCCGTACACTGCGCGTTCCCGAACTTCACCCTGATATCAAATCCGCGCTTCATCGTCGGGCGTAAAATCAAGTCAATCTCCAACACTCAACCATTATTCAGTTTGGCGATCCCGAGTCAACAGTCAACAGTCAACAGTCAACAGTCAACAGTCAACAATCATGAGGAGTGCAACCAGAATTGATATGACTTCTCCCTTCTGACTTTTCAAATCAAGCAAAAGGCGAGCCGATTTCTCATTAGCGCGCCTCCTAATAGAATTTTATTTGGTCAAACGTAATTCAGCACATAGTTCGGGTTGAAAAATATTATGAAGTCGTCTTGCTAGCACGGCGGCGACGCGCTGCAACCAAGCCACCCAAACCGAGAGCCAAACCAGTCATTGTCATCGGTTCTGGAACTGCTTCTGCGCTCACTGTGAAGTCTTGGAAGTCTGAGTCGTTGCTGTTACCGCGATCGTCGAAGCCAATTAGCGTGCCTCCGTTAAACAGAGAACCCAATCCGTTTGTGAATTGTCCGGCTGCTTGGAATGTGTTAGTTGATTCTCTGTCGAGCGCGTTCCACAGTTGCGATTGCCCGCCAAACACCGCTTGCTGGCTGCCGCTGTTCAAGCTTGAGGTCGAGTAGACACTGCCACCCCAGCCGCTGTCGAGCCCCAAAGTGTAAATTTGATTTGCCAGGAATGTGAATACTACCGAGCCAGAACCCACGACTGTATTGCCCAGAGTTCCTTTCCATTCGTTTTCCCACTGGTTGTCTGAGGATTTAGTTTCCGAAAACAGGGTCTTAACTAGAGAGACCGCCGAGTCCTTCACACTGTAGATTCCCAAAGAGGATTGGTACATACCGTGAGATTGTTTGAAGTTAAGCTTGATATCGGTATCTTTGTCGAATTGGATGCCGGTGGTACCAAAGGAAGCGGCTTGAGCTGGAGCTCCGGCGCCAAACAGAGCTGTGGCGGCTGCGGTAGCTGTTAGGGCGGATAAGAGTTTGGTATTCATAACCTGTTCCTTTTGTGCGAGGGTCTTAATAATTTCATTATGCGATACTTTTTTTGTATTTGGGGCACTTTAGGTAAAGTTTGACCTATTCTTTATCAAGCCTTTACATAACCTTCACAAATGCTCTCGATAGCCTCGGCTCGCGGGCGCTCGCTCCCTAAAAATACACACCAAATAATTATAAAAATTGTGGCTTGAAACCTTGCAGTTGCGGGCATGGGAGCGTGGGTAAGCCCAAGTGATTTAGAGCGGGCTTCTGCTAATTTTTTATTAGATTCTGAAGTCTAAATCCTCCACAGCAAACACTTAAGTATAAATACGGTAATATTCGTGTGTACTGATAGTTAAAGGAGTTTTCTATTAACCAGAAACTGGGAATATTTGTTTTTTGGGACTTGTATAGGGGAGTTAAAGTAGTTTATCTATCGGGTAAATTACCTACAAAATGCGATCGTTGGGTCTACGTATTTTGGTTGAATTAAATAGAGCGCGTGGCGTGACATATCCTAAAGATGCGATCGAGGAGATGCAATTTCCACAGACTGAAGCGGTAAAAGAGCGGATTGCCCCTCCACAAAGATTGTATAGAGAAGTTCTGGACCAGTCTTTGCTGCCGATCGACCGCATCAAAACAGACCGCTGTACCGTTCCTCTGCCCAAGGTTCGCCCCGCTGGTGATAGCCGTTGCGTTCCCAAAAACCGAGTTCTTCGGTTTCTGTAAACTCCAGGCCGTTAATCCATTTAGCGCTTTTCCAAGCGTACAGGTGGGGAACTACGAGCCGCATTGGGCCGCCGTGGTCTGCGGATAGAGGTTCGCCGAAGACGGTGTGGGCGAAAAAGTTTTCTTCTCGGAGGAAGTCGGCGATCGCAATGTTAGTAGTGTAGCCGCCGTAGCAGTGTTCCAGGACGTGCAGAGCTTTCGCATCGACTTCTATGTAGTTCATAAAATCTGTGACTTTGACTCCCGTCCACTGCACGTCGAGTTTTGACCACCGGGTGACGCAGTGAAAATCCGCCGTAAAGTTACTTTGGGGCATCGCCTGGAAGTCCGACCAAGTGAAGGTTTTTGGTTTTGCTAATCCCCAGACTTTAAATTCCCAACTCTCAATACTGACGGAGGGTGTATCGCCGTAGGTCAGCACAGGAAAGCCGTTGGCGAGGTATTGACCCGGGGGGACGCGATCGCTGTTTTCTAATTCTGGCTTGCGAAAAAATTTGCCCAGCATTGATTCACGCTCTACAGTAACTGACTGCAATCCTGAGTATAACTTGCAGAGATGGGCGCATCGCAATTCATCTCCAGGTAGAAAGCAAAAGCACTTCTGTAGAAATAAAAAAAATCCCTAAATTCTACCTGATGCCAACCTAATTCTGCCTTCGGAGATAGCCGAAGCTAAAAATTACCAACTATTATGATTCCAGCGTAAGTAGCTAGGCGCTGTAAAACGCAATTATGTAAACGATTGTAAAGTATCCAAATGCCCTAAGTGTTGCTAAGTCAGGCCTGTTTACATACTGTTATATAGCTGAGTTTAATTCCGCCTATATACTTATTAAGTATCTAATCTTACATTTTATCGCAATTCATGGTGCATTTCCCAATTTTTGATGTATTGTTACAATATGCTCAGATGCCATATGTCAAAAAAATTGATGGGGTAAAAATCATGATCACAAGTTGCTTGATTCCGTTGACGGTGTGCTTGATTGCTGGGTGGGTGACTGCCGGAACCGACAATAGAACGCTAGACGGAATTCCGGCTCCCATAGCTGCAATTATTGGAGTGTGTTCGTTAATTTGGTTGCTGGCGGTGTGTCCTTGGCCTGTTGAACTAGCTCTAGTCTTGGCGGTGGTGGTTTTGGGCAAAGCTTATTTGCAAAAAATCTTGAAAGTCGGCTGAATTTTCAGGGCTAGCGCTCCTATGATTTGCGGGAGCGCGATCTAGTGCTGCTACTTTTTTGTTAAAATTTTTCGCGATTTGTCTAGCTAGGTTCTCAGAGGAGGTCGCCAAGGCGGAACCAACCCTAGAATTGGTCAAATTCAATTTAGATATTTCGGTTAAAAATTAGAACATAAAGATTGACAGAGAAACCCGGTTTATCTAAGATAAACCGGGTTTGCAGGGGTCGGAAATTTTCACACATCCCGCAACACTTGCATAGGACTTAGGCATTCCGAACTCAAGAAACCGGGTTTCTGAGTCCAGGAGTGTTGCTGTATGTGCGTAAAATGGCAAGCTGTTAAATTGGCAAGCGATTGATATCTTTATTAGAACCAATTACTACCATCGCGTCGCCCTTTCTCAAGCGTTCGCTTGGCTCCGGATTAATCTCGAACTTTTCGGCGCGCCCGACTGCTAGCAAGTTCAAACCATACTTGCGCCGGAGCTCCAATTCGGAGATGGTTTTACCGTCAAACTTTTCAGGAACGAGCAACTCAACGATGCTGTGATCTGGGTCGAGGTCAAAGCGTTCTAAAATGCTGGGTTTTGTAAGAAGGCGGGCCACAGAGCAGCCCATTTCTCGTTCGGGAAAAACTACATGATCTGCGCCGACTTTTTTCAACAGTTTTAAGTGAGTTTCCGAAGAAGCTTTGGCTATTACGTGACTTACCCCCCCTTCCTTAAGATTTAGGGTGGTGGTAATGCTTTCTGCTAGGTAATTGCCGATCGCCACAATCACTGTTTCAAATTCAAATATACCTGCTTCCTGAAGAGCGCTAGGCTCAGTAGAATCTAACTGCACAACGTGAGCAGCAATACGCTCGGTCAAAGCTTGAGTTACTTTTTTTTCATCGGTGTCAACTCCCAAGACTTCGTAACCCAAGCCGTGCAGAGTCGAACACACAGCTTTGCCGAAGCGTCCCAAACCAATAACTGCAAACTGCTTGTTGTCGGCGCGCAAAGTCCGAAAAAAATTTAAAGATGACAGGTTCACTGAATATCCAGCGCTGAGCGTCTTGCTGTTTAAATTTTAGCAGAGACAGCGCCGCCTCCTTTTGGTTTTTAGGTAAGTCGTAAAAGTTGATTTGGGTTGTCACCCATTGTTTAGATTATCAGCAAGTAGGCAGGATTTTTTTATCCCACTAACAAACTTTCCTCAGCATACTTAAAAGACCTGGGTTTTGGGTCGCCGAATGCAGCACTCACCAGCAGCAGCACCCCAACCCGACCTATGTACATTGTAGCAATCAAAATCAACTTACCGATCGCTGAAAGCGTGGGTGTAATCCCAGTGGAAAGACCGACCGTGCCAAAAGCTGAAACTGCTTCATACAGCGCTGCGATAAATTCTACTTGGGGATTGGTCAGCTCGATTAAAATTGCAGATGTGAACGCGACCAACAGGGAACCGAAGACTACGCTAATGGTTTTCAGAATCATTGGTGGCGGGATTTGACGCTGATAGCACTCCACATCTTCCTGGCCTTCGATAACTGCTGTGGTACAGCAAAACAATAGCCTAAAAGTTGTGGTTTTGATTCCGCCGCCGGTGCTGCCAGGACTGGCGCCGATAAACATCAGCGCGATGGTCAGAAATAGCGAGGCTTCGGTCATTTGGCCAATGCTAATTGTATTGAACCCCGCCGTGCGGGGAGTAACAGATTGAAACCAAGCTGCCATCAGTTTTTGAGGAAAAGTTAGAGAGCCGAAAGTGTCTGGGTTGTCGTATTCCAGCACCAAAAAGGCTAGCGTTCCTAAAATTAAAAGGACAGCCGTTGTAGTAGTAACAACTTTGAAGTTCAGGGAAAAAACTGTGCAGATTGGGCTTTTGTTTAAGCGATCGCGCAGCCACAGGTACATTTCCATAATTACTTGATAGCCGATTCCCCCAAATATGATTAAACCGCTGACTGTGAAGTTAACCATAGGCGAAGTGATGTAGCCGATCAAATTATCTGAATAGATG
The DNA here is from genome assembly GCA_022701275.1 of Microcoleus vaginatus PCC 9802. Lineage (NCBI taxonomy): Bacteria > Bacillati > Cyanobacteriota > Cyanophyceae > Oscillatoriales > Microcoleaceae > Microcoleus > Microcoleus vaginatus. Next base: position 2,597,887 of record CP031740.1, on the reverse strand, counting down.
CTAAAACCCGCGTTGTTAAAGGAATTAACGCTGTGAAATATAGCAGACCACACACCCTGTTTAAATCCGTATTGGGGGACGAAAACCGTCATCAGCAAAAACACTCCTGTTAATTCAAACAAAAGCGTTGTTGCTAGAATTGACTGAATGAGTTGCACTACACCGGCTAGCCCGGGTTTGTCGAGAGATTGTTGCAGGGCAACTTTGTCTTTCAAGCCAAAGCGGCGGCCCAATAACAAGAGCAAGAAAGTCGTGGCTGTCATGTAGCCCAAGCCTCCTATTTGCACCAGTAAAACTAGGCACAGTTGCCCCCAAAAAGAGTAATATTTTCCGACATCCACAACCGACAAGCCCGTGACGCACACAGAGGAAGTAGAGGTAAACAGTGCTGTTATTGGATCGCTCCAAGTTCCATCAATTGTGGAAAAGGGCATCATCAGTAATAGAGCACCTATGAGGATGACAGCGAAAAAGCCCAAAGCAATGGTTCGCGAGACAGTCATTCGATTTTAGGTTTTAGATTTTAGATTTGAGAGGGAACCACAAATCGATTTTAGATTTGAGGTTTTAGAGGGAACCCACAAATCGATTTTAGATTTGAGGTTTTAGAGGAAGCCCACAAATCGATCCTCGGGCTTCAAATAAGGATATCTCTGTCTGGCGAATGCCGGAGACCGATCGAACTAAATGGCGAAATTCTATGACAACAGCGGGAAAATAACGGTAGAATTCCTTTAATAACTTGCGATTCGGCGATGACATCAACACTTTACCAGCAAATTCAGCAACTTTACGACGCTTCTAGCGGTTTGTGGGAGCAGGTGTGGGGCGAACATATGCACCACGGTTACTACGGCCCGGATGGCAATTTGAAAAAAGAGCGCCGACAGGCTCAGATAGATTTGATAGAAGAACTGCTGGGCTGGGCTGGAGTGCCGTCAGAGAAGGCACTCTGTGAACCTTACCGCATTCTCGATGTCGGTTGTGGGATCGGCGGCAGCACGCTGTATTTGACTCAAAAGTTTAGTTCGATCGCTCAAAATAATTTAAAGTTTGATGGCGGGGCGGATCAAGATTATAGCAGATCGCCCGAAGAACATAAAACGGGCCCTAGCGTTACAGCTACCGGGATTACTCTGAGTCCGGTACAGGCAAACAGAGCGACCGAACGCGCTAAAATAGCTGGGCTAGAAAGCAAGGTGAATTTTTTGGTGGCCGATGCTTTGAATATGCCTTTTCCGGACGAGTCCTTCGACTTAGTTTGGTCGCTCGAAAGTGGCGAACATATGCCCGACAAAATTAAGTTTTTGCAGGAATGCTGCCGCGTGCTCAAGCCGGGAGGAACTTTGATTTTGGCAACTTGGTGTCACCGCCCGCTGGGAGAAACGGCGGGAGAATTAACTGATGAAGAGAGAAAGGAATTGGCAGAAATTTACCGGGTTTATGCTTTGCCTTATGTGATTTCTTTGCCGGAATACGAGGAGATTGTCCGCAGTTTGCCTTTGACAAGTATTCGCACCGCTGATTGGTCAAAAGCTGTTGCTCCTTTTTGGGATGTGGTGATCGATTCTGCTTTGACTCCGAGCGCGATTTGGGGTTTGCTCACGAGCGGTTGGACGACTATTCAAGCTGCACTTGCTCTCGGATTGATGAGCCGTGGATATCAGAGCGGATTGATTCGTTTTGGGATGATTTGTGCTGTAAAATAGCAGGCATATATCAGAGAAGTTTTGAGTGTTGAGTTGATGAGTAAGGTGTGCATTGCACACCCTAGAGCATATTATTTGTGTGGTGCGGGTGTGAGATTTATGGGCAATGATTCGATTGGCAAGTCTTGGATTGATAAAAATGGCTCGGCTCCGCAAAGCTGGGTGAGGGCATTTTGGGAGTTTTCTCGGCCGCACACAATTGTGGGTACTAGCTTGAGTGTATTGGCGTTGTACGCGATCGCCCAAAGTGCGCGGCTGTTTGTGAATCCTGTATTTGGACCCCTAGCTTTGGCCTGGTTGGCTTGCATTTGCGGCAATATTTATATTGTGGGATTAAACCAGTTAGAAGATGTTGAAATTGATAAAATAAATAAGCCGTATTTGCCGATCGCCTCGGGAGTTTTTTCTCGAAAAACCGGGGAATTAATTGTAATTTCAACGGGAATTATAGCAATTTTGACGGCTGTTTTACAAGGCCCGTTTTTGCTGGCTACCGTTGGCGTTAGTTTGGCGATCGGGACTGCTTATTCTCTGCCGCCAATTCGGCTGAAACGGTTTCCTTTTTGGGCGGCGCTGTGCATTTTTACGGTGCGGGGCGCGATCGTAAATTTAGGGTTATTTTTGCACTTTAATTGGGTGTTGGATTTGGGAATGGCGAAAAGCGCTTTTTCTGGCTGGAATTTGGAGAGTGTGTCTTTTGGGATTCCTGCGGAAGTTTGGGTGCTGACGGTTTTTGTTGTGGTGTTTACGTTTGCGATCGCCATTTTTAAAGATATCCCCGACATGGAAGGGGACAAGCAATACAATATTACTACGTTTACGATTGAGCTGGGCAAGCCGGCCGTCTTTAATTTATCTCGCTGGGTGTTGACGGTTTGTTATTTGGGCGCGACTTTGGCGGGAGCGATCGTATTGTCTAATGTTAATTTAGTGTTTCTGGCAGTTTCTCATTTGGCGGCTTTGGGTTTGATGTGGTTTTGGAGCGCGAAAGTTGATTTGGACGATAAAATAGAAATTGCTGCATTTTATCAGTTTATCTGGAAGTTGTTTTTCTTAGAATATCTGATTTTTCCCGCAGCTTGTTTGTTGGGGTAGAAGGGGAAGAAGGAAGAAAGAAGTTCGGCAACGGATTATGTAACGGATGTAACGGATGTAACGGATGTAACGGATGTCAGGGAGAAGGAAGAAGCAAGGAGGAAGAAGGAAGAAGGAAGGGGGAAGGGGGAAGGGGGAAGAAGGAAGAAGGAAGGAAGAGTTAACAAATTAGAACAATTGGGCAATTACCAGTTAGCGAACTCCCAAACAACAAAGACAACTATGGCTTCTCAAAAAAAAATTCGGAAATCTGCCTGCAAACTGGGTGCCGAAGACTCTTTGAAATTAGCTTGGGAACATCACCAAGCGGGACGTTTGTTAGAAGCTGAAAATTTGTACCGGCAAATAATAGAAGTGCAGCCGGAATCAGCAAACGTGCTGTGTTTGCTGGGAATCGCGGCGAGACAGCAGGGAAAAATTGCCGAAGCGATCGACTTTTATGAACAAGCGATCGCCCAAAACCGCGATTTTGTAGAAGCACATTTAAATAAGGCTAATCTTTTACTGGATGTACGCGAGTATCAAAGGGCGATCGCCAGTTACGAACAAGTAATCAAAATCCAGCCAAATTCCGCACTCGCTTACAATAATTTGGGGTGGGCAAAACAGCAATTAGGCGAAATAGACGCGGCTATTTTATATTACCAAACAGCGCTGCAACTTGACCCCAACCTGCACGAAACAGCGCACAATTTAGGACATTTATTTAAACAAAAAAATCAATTAAACGAGGCAATCGCCTGTTACCTCCACGCTTTAAAAATCAATCCCAACTTGACATATTCTCTGATGGGTTTGGGAACAGTTTTGCAACAGCAGGGGAAATTAGCCGAAGCTTTCAACTGCTACCAGCAAGCTGTAAAACTAGAACCAAACAATCCCGAAGCTCACAACAATATAGGAGCATTTTACCACGAACAAGGCCATGTAAAAGCCGCAATATCCTACTACCGACAAGCATTAAACTTAAAGCCACATTTCGTGGAAGCTATTAACAATCTCGGACACGCTTTGGTCGATTTAGGAGAATTTCAAGAGGCTTTTTCTTGTCACAGTCGAGCCTTGGAATTGCAGCCAGACAACGCCACCGCCCACCTGGAATTAGCTTTAACTTTGCTATTGTTCGGAGATTTTAAGCGCGGTTTTGCTGAATACGAGTGGCGGTGGCGTACTCCGCAACTACAACCGAGGCAATTTAAACAGCCGGTTTGGGATGGTTCGGATTTGCAGGGGAAAACTATTTTACTCCACGTCGAGCAAGGCTTTGGCGATTCTATTCAGTTTATTCGCTACGCCCCAATTCTTCGGAGCCGAGGCGCTAAAGTTATGGTGGCTTGCTATCCAGAACTGATGCGGTTGTTTGCGACAGTTCCTGGTATTGAATATTTATCAGTTAGTCTGGAAGGTTTGCCAGAATTTGACCTTCACGCACCTCTGATGAGTTTGCCGCGAATTGTGGGGACAACTCTGGAAACAATACCGGCAAATGTTCCTTATTTATATCCGCCTGCTGAGTGCAAATTTGCGCTTTCTTCTGATGCCAAATTGAAGGTAGGGATTGTTTGGACGGGGAGTCCGAAGCGCCGGAAAGACAATCAGCGTTCTTGTAGGTTGAGCGATTTTATTCGATTTTTGGATGTTCCGGGAATCGCTTTTTATAGTTTACAAAAAAACTTGTCCGAGAGCGATCGCACTTTGTTGAACCAACACTTAGTGCCGGATTTAACTCCGCATTTGAACGACTTTGCTGATACCGCTTCGGCTATATCTCAACTGGATTTAGTCATTAGTGTCGATACGGCTGTGGCGCACTTAGCCGGTGCTTTAGGAAAACCGGTTTGGGTGCTGCTTTCTTTTGCTCCTGACTGGCGTTGGCTGCTGGATCGTGAAGATAATCCTTGGTATCCAACTGCGAGGCTTTTCCGCCAAAGTCAGCCGGAAAGTTGGCAAGAATTGTTTGAGGAAGTACAGGCGGCTTTGAGTTTATTTGCGATCGCCAATACTGCTAGTTATTCCGAGGATTCTGCCCACGATCGGCTTGACTTCGTTTCACTCGCAATGACTGCTAATAATACGCCTGACCTCGATTCTGTGGCTCTCAAAATGACAGGTGCAACGGTGGTTAAAGAGAGTAAACAAATATTTGCGATGGCGAGCGAAGGGTTAGCAGAAGGCTCCGCAGCTAAGCAATCGCAGGGGATTGAGACATCGATTGCGATCGGAACGGCTGGCGAGGATTTAGCTGTTTTAGAGGACTTATTGCGGCAAGCAGAACAGTTAATGGAAACAGGTGATAAGGAAGAGGCCCTCGCCCTTTACGAACAGATTATATCTCTTGAGCCAAATTGCGTTCAAGCGCGGATTAATTTTGGTTTTCTCAAGCAAGAAAATGGCGAATTGGAAGCCGCTATCCCCCATTACCGAGAAGCTTTAGCCATCGCTCCAAATATTCCTCAAACAGCTTACAACCTGGCAAAGATTTTTGAGGAACAAGGTCAAGTGGAAGAGGCGATCGCACATTACGAGCAAGCTCTTGTAGCTCAACCGGATTTCGTACCCGCCCTGATTAATTTAGCAGTGGCGCGGCAAGAAAAAGGCGAACTTGTAAGGGCGATCGAGCTGTACCGGCGAGCGCTGGAAATTCATCCGCATAGCTGGGAAGCTTACAACAATCTCGCAACAGTGTTGCAAGAACAGGGCAATTTAGAAGATGCGCTGGAGTATTATCACAAAGCTCTAGAATTGCTGCCGGATTTTGTGGAAGCTATCAACAATTTAGGCAGGACATTTCTGGAAAAAGGCGCGGTAGAAGATGCGATATCCTGCTACAGACGAGCGATTCATTTAAGTCCAAATCACGCTAGCGCTCACCTGAATTTATCCTTGGCTTTGCTGTTGGTCGGAGATTTGGAAAATGGTCTCGCCGAATACGAGTGGCGCTGGCAAATCAAAGAATTTCACACTGGTCACTCGTGTTTTTTGACGGGGCCGGATAATACTGTTTCGGCGAGAGAATACCGACCGCTGTGGGACGGTTCTGATTTGGTGGGAAAGACTATTTTGCTGCACGCCGAACAAGGTTTAGGTGATTCGCTTCAGTTTATTCGCTACGCTGCGATCGTCAAAAATAAAGGCGGTAGGGTTATTGTGGGCTGTTACCCGCAATTGCACCGTTTATTTGCAACGGTTGACGGCATTGATTTGCTAATAGTTAAAGGCGAGCCACTGCCGGAATTTGACGTGCAAGCGCCGATGTTGAGTTTGCCCTATATTATCGGTACAAAGCTGGAAACAATACCAGCAAATACAGCTTATTTATCTCCGCCTGCAGGTGCTGAATTTACCCTTCTGCCCGATCGCACTTTGAAAGTTGGCATTGTCTGGGCGGGGAATCCAAAACACCGCAAAAATAAGCAGCGTTCGTGCAGTTTAAGCCAGTTTCTGCCGCTTTTGGAGGTTTCGGGGGTAAGTTTTTACAGCTTGCAGAAAGAGGTTTCCGAGGCTGATCGCGCGCTGTTGAATCAAACGTCGATCGTAGATTTGAGCCCGTATTTTGGCGATTTTGCCGATACTGCCGCTGCGATCGCCAAACTGGATTTAGTCATTAGTGTCGATACCGCTGTCGCCCATTTGGCGGGCGCTTTGGGCAAACCAGTGTGGATTTTGCTGGCGTTTTCGCCGGATTGGCGGTGGCTGCTGGAACGGGAAGATAGTCCTTGGTATCCGACGGCGCGGCTGTTTCGCCAGCATCAGCGGGGCGACTGGGAGGACGTTTTCGCTCGGGTGGCGGAAGCTCTAGGCGCGGTTGCTGCAGCATTTGTGCCCTCGGATGCGGCGGATGCAGAGTTTCGGTTGGGCGTAGATTTGCAGCAGCAAGCCGATTTTGGCGGTGCGATCGAATGTTATGAGCGAGCGATCGCGATCGATCCTAATTACGCAGCCGCGCACAGCAATTTAGGCGTTGTCAAACAACAAGCGGGCAGGCTCCCAGAGGCGATCGCGCACTACAGACAAGCGCTAGCAATCGACGGGAATTTGGCGGAAACTGCGAGCAATTTGGGCAGCGCGCTCGCAGAAGCAGGGGAGACTGAACAGGCGATCGCAGAATACGAGCGGGCGCTTTCTTTGAACCCGAATTGCGCGGAAGCGCTGATTAATTTGGGCCTGTTGCGGGAAGAGCAAGGGGATGTGGCAGAGGCTATAAGCTGCTACGAGCAAGCGATTCAAGTCAATCCTAATTGCGCGGTGGCTTATTTGAATTTGGGAATTGCTTTGGAGGCACAAGGGGAGGAAGCGGGCGCGAATTACGAACAGGCGATCGCCAATTACGAACGGGCGATCGCGATCGAGCCAAATTATGTGGAGGCCCTGCACAACTTAGCATACGCCTCGATCCGACAGGGCAAAATTGACCGCGCGATCGCATACTACGAGCGATCGACTGCACTGCAACCGGATTTAGCAGAAACTCTGATTGGTTTGGGGAGTTCCCTGCAACAGCAAGACAAGTTAGATGAGGCTCGAGCCGTGTGCCAGCAAGCGATTCAGCAATTGCCAGCTAGTGCACAGGCTCGCTGCAATCTGGGAATTGTCCTGCAGAAACAGGGCAAAATTGAAGATGCGATCGGCTGCTATCAGCAAGCTTTGAGCCTGAAACCCGACTTTCCAGAAGCTTTGAACAATCTCGGCAAAGCTTTTGAGGAAGCGGGAAAAATGGTAGAGGCGATCGATTGTTACCGTCGGGCGATCGAACTCAAACCCGGTTATATCAATCCCCTCACCAATTTGGGAAGTGCTTTGCACGATCGCGGCCAATTTGCAGATGCTGTCACCTGCTACAGCCAAGCAGTTAAATTCAATGTCGGCCATCCCGAATCTCACCTAAATTTAGGTTTAGCCTTGCTGCTGGCGGGAGACTTTCAGCGCGGTTTTTACGAGTACGAATGGCGACTCCTAGTTAAAGAAAAACAGTTCCGCTCCCACAACTTTATTCAGCCGCTTTGGGATGGTAAAGATTTGCAGGGAAAAACTATTTTGCTTTGCCCGGAACAGGGTTTAGGCGATGCAATTCAGTTTATCCGCTACGCCGATGTAGTCAAGCAAAAAGGCGGTAGGGTAATTGTTTGGTGTTTGCCGCACTTGCAGCGCTTGTTTGCACAAGTTTCGGGAATCGATGGGTTAATAGTTAATCCCGAGGATGCGCCGGATTTTCAAGTTCACGCGCAGCTAATGAGTTTGCCACACCTTCTGGCAACAACTTTAGAAACTATACCGGCGAAGGTTCCTTATTTAGCTCCGCCGCCCGGTTGGGAATTTACTCTCAGTCAAACTCCTAATTTGAAAGTGGGGCTTGTGTGGTCTGGAAATCCTAAAAATTCCCACAATAAGGTGCGATCGTTACCCCTGAATTTGTTGACAAAACTGTTAGATATTCCCGGCACCGATTTTTACAGTTTGCAAAAGGAAATGACAGCAGACGATCGCGCTTTGTTAGAGGAAATGCCTGTAACAGATTTAAGCTCTTATTTGCACGACTTGGCGGATACTGCGGCGGCAATCTCGGCTCTGGATTTAGTAATTTCTGTAGATACTTGTGTGGCACACTTGGCTGGTGCTTTGGGCAAACCAGTGTGGATTTTGCTGTGTTTTGTGCCGGATTGGCGGTGGATGTTGCAACGCGAGGATAGTCCTTGGTATCCCACGGCGCGGCTGTTTCGCCAGTCAACAGCGGGAGATTGGGAAGGAGTTTTAGAAGAAGCTGCTTTGGCGCTGAGAGAAAGAATTGTCCAGCATAAACCAGCTCTACCGCCAAGAGAAACTCAAACCAATATTGAATTATATCAAAAACAGTTTAATCAGGGAAATATTCTCAAGTCGCAAGGAAGATTGGCCGAGGCGATCGCTTATTTTAAAAATGCTTTGGTTTTGCAGCAGAGTTCGATAGAGGCTACGACTAATTTGGCAGTGACCCTGCACCAAACAGGCGATTTAGCCGAAGCTGCCACCTATTATCAGCGCGCGATCGAAATAGATCCCAACTGCGCTCAATCCCACAATAACTTGGGTATTTTGCTGCAAGATCAAGGCAATATAATGGCTGCTATATCTTGCTTTCAAAAGGCGATCGCCCTGAATCCGGTTTACGTCAAAGCTCTCAGCAATCTCGGCGCGATACTCCAGCAGCAGGGCGAGTTGCCAAGTGCGATCGCGTGTTTTCATCAAGCACTTTCTGTCAATTCCAATTACGTGCCCGCGCTGGTAAATTTGGGTGTGGCGATGCAAACACAATCTCAGCTAGACGAGGCTGAACGGCTTTACGAGCGTGCAATAGGAGTAGAACCAAACAATCCTACAGGACACTATCACCTGGGAACGTTATGCTTGGGGGCGGGAAAAATAGAACAGGCAATTTCTAGCTTGGAACGAGCCATATCTTTGAACCCTAATTATCTAGAAGCTCTTACTAATTTAGGCAGTGCTGTTGAACAATTAGGAGACGTAAAGCGAGCAATTTCGTGTTATAAAAAAGCAATAAAAATCGATGTTAATTGTGTAAAAGCTCACTTCAATTTAAGCTTAGCCTTGCTGTTGACTGGGGACTTGCCGCGCGGTTTAGCAGAATACGAGTGGCGCTGGCAAACAGAACAGGCGAAAAAATTGCCACGGTTGAATTTTGACCGACCAGTTTGGGATGGGTCAAATTTGAACGGACAAACTATTTTGCTCCGCTCCGAACAAGGTTTGGGCGATGCCATTCAATTTGTGCGATACGCGGCAATTGTGCAGCAAAAAGGTGGTAAAATAATCATTTCTTGCTATCAAGAACTGAAGCGTTTATTTAAGCAGATTCCTGGCATCGCACAAGTGGCGGTTCGGATGGATGAATTGCCGGATTTCCAAGTACAAGCACCGCTGATGAGTTTGCCTCATATTCTGGGAACAAATTTAGAAAATATACCGGCAAATGTTCCTTATTTAGCTGCGCCGCAGAATTGGCAATTTTCCCTAACTTCCGAGCGCAATTTCAAAGTTGGGATTGCGTGGGCGGGAAGTTCAGAACATTTGAAGGATTCTCAGCGATCGAGCGATTTAAGCTATTTCCTGACATTGTTAGATATTTCAGGTGTAAGTTTTTACAGTATTCAGAAAGAAATTTCGGCTGACAATCGTAGTTTGTTAACTCAAATTCCCGTGATAGATTTAAGCGAAAATTTGAACGATTTTGCCGATACTGCGGCGGTGATATCGCAACTAGATTTAGTAATTTGCGTGGATACTGCTGTCGCGCACTTAGCTGGTGCTTTGGGTAAACCCGTATGGATTTTGCTGTGTTTTATGCCGGATTGGCGGTGGATGTTGGAACGCGAAGATAGCCCTTGGTATCCGACGGCGCGACTGTTTCGGCAGCAAACACCGGGCGATTGGGAGGAAGTATTCGCTCGCATAAAAACAGCCTTAAAACACCTAATTTCTACTCGTTCCCAAGCTGTGCCTGGTAAGGAAGATACCGAAGCTTCGGCTCGATTTTCTTTATCGCCCGCACAGGTACAATTTCACATAGCAAATGCCTTAGAAAAACAAGGTAAAAAAGCAGAGGCAGCCGCTCGTTACGAACAAGTAATTGCCGCCTCACCCAGCCATGCCGAAGCCCACAGTTATTTAGGTTATCTCAAACAGGAAAACGGGCAAATAGCCGAGGCTATTGCTCATTACCAAAAATCGCTAAAAATCAATTCTAACCAGGCTGAAACTAACTTATATTTGGGTTCTGCCCTTGAAGAACAGGGACAAGTCGCAGACGCGATCGACTTCTACAATAAAGCAATTCAACTACGCCCCAACTCGCCAAATTGGCGCTTGAGACTAGCCTTAGCTTTGCTTTTAACTGGGAATTTTGATGCTGGTTTTGCAGAGTACGAATCGCGCTGGCAAACTCAACAATTGGATCGGCGCTCTTTTGAGAAACCAATTTGGGACGGCTCGGATTTGCAGGGAAAAACAATTTTATTGCACCCTGAACAAGGTTTTGGCGATACGATACAGTTTATCCGCTATGCTCCTTTAGTTAAGCAAAAAGGTGGCAAAGTTATTGTTGCTTGTCATGTCTTGCTGAAGCGTTTATTTGAAGGAATTGCAGGAGTCGATAGAGTAGGAGTCCGGCCGAGCGATTTGATAGATTTTCAAGTACAAGCCCCGCTGCTAAGTTTGCCACGAATTCTGGGGACGACTTTGGAAAATATACCGGCGAATATTCCTTATTTAGCTCCGCCACAGGATTTTAAATTTTCCCTACAGCCGAACAATAAACTAAAAGTAGGTATTGTATGGGCGGGCGGCCCGCTGCACCGCAACAATCATCGGCGATCGTGTAAATTGAGCGATTTTCTGAAATTTGTAGATGTTCCGGGAGTGAGTTTTTACAGTCTTCAGAAAGATTTGTCAGCGGGCGATTCCCTACAGGATAGCTGCGCTTCACGCACTTTATTAAAGCAACACCAAATTGAAGATTTAAGCGAACATTGCGTCGATTTTGCCGACACCGCAGCAATTATTTCGCAACTCGATTTAGTAATTTGCGTAGATACTTCTGTCGCGCACTTGGCCGGTGCTTTGGGCAAACCCGTGTGGATTTTGCTGTCTTTTGTTCCGGATTGGCGCTGGATGCTGGAACGCGAAGATAGCCCTTGGTATCCCACTGCGCGGTTGTTTAGGCAGCAAAAACCGGGTGATTGGGATGGAGTTTGCGATCGTATAAAAGCAGCCTTGCTAGAGAGGGCGGGCACGGGGGCACCGCCCCTACAATCTACTCGTTCCCAGCCTCAGCCTGCTAACGCAGATTCTTATGCTCCGCCTCAAATCCAACCCCCAGAAACTCCCCCACAAATTACAGGAATGGGCATCAGTTGGCCGATCAGCATCACTAGCGGTTGGGGAATTTACGGCGTGAATTTAACACTACAACTGCTGCAAAATCCAGCCTGGCAAGTTGCGCTTTTAGCACCGCCATCCATCACCTCAGAAGCGATGAATCCGCTGCATAAATCCCTGTTATTACCTGTAATAGAAAAGCAAAAAAGTTTTCAGGAATTAGTAGCAGCAAATTCCGACAAACAAATCAGTTGTAATTTTCCCGTACTTTACGCTTTGGGGAATAATTTAGCATCCTCTGGAGTTGACAATCAAATTACCAGCGCTTGTCAAATAGGAGTCATATTTTTTGAAGACACGCGAATCACAGCAGAAGCACTAGAAACAGCCAAAAAATATAGCGCGATTGTCGCAGGTTCCAACTGGAATGCGGATGTTTTGAGAAGCTGTGGCTTGACTAATGTGGCGATGGTACATCAAGGAATTGACCCAACAATTTTCCATCCTGCACCTAAATCTAATCTATTTGGCGATCGCTTCGTCATTTTCTCCGGCGGCAAACTGGAATATCGCAAAGGTCAAGATATTGTAATTGCCGCTTTCAAACGATTTCGCGCTAAACATCCAGAGGCTTTGTTACTAACAGCCTGGCACAACTTCTGGCCTCAGTATATGCTGGGAATCGAACAAACCGGAAACGTTGCCGGACTTCCCAATATCAACGGCGACGGAAGTTTAGGAATTTCCCAATGGTTAGTGGCTAACGGTTTGCCAGTTGACTCTTTTATCGACATCGGCTTAATTCCCAATCACCTCGCTGGACAGATTTTGCGAGAAGCCGACTGCGCTATTTTCACCAACCGCTGCGAAGGTGGCACTAATTTAGTCGCGATGGAAAGTATGGCCTGCGGAATTCCGACTATTTTATCAGCAAATACTGGTCATTTAGACTTGATTTACAGCCACATTTGCTATCCTTTATGGAGTCAAGGACGAGTTAAACTTACTGCTCCTTTTTCCGGTGTAGAAGGTTGGGGAGAGTCTGAGGTTGCAGAAGTTGTCGAGGCTTTGGAACAAGTTTATACTAATCGCGAAGAATCAAAACGTCGCGGTTTAGCTGCGGCTAATTTTATGCTGGATTGGACTTGGGAAAAACAGGTTAAGCGTTTTTTGGATGTGATTGCCGATATGTAGATAACACTAAACTCCTGACTACAAACTTTCGGAAAATTGTTCGTAGTATAGACTTTAGTCCTTATAAAAAAGATTAATTTGCGATTGATTCCAATAGTTTGTTAGCACTGTTTACACTTTCAATATCGTATAGTTCGGGATTGTAAGAAACAACTTGTGCTACCAATTTATGATGGTAACTTTGAGCAGTTTCATTCCTAGAACCATGAACGCGACGATAATTAAGAACTATTTCTCTCGTTCCCAAAAAAGGAATGCTATGTTTGTGACAATTAACCCAAAATTCCCAATCCTCATAACCTTCTTTCATCTCTGCTTTGTAACCGTTGACCAAATTCCAAACTGATTTGTGATACAATGAAGACGTGCAAATCATATTAAATTGTTTGATCTTTTTTGGTGAATATAAATCATAACTGGGTATTGTGTGATTTTCATTGCCGCCAAAAAGTTGATAAGAACCAAATGCTATGCAAGGTACTGTGGATTTTAGACATATTTCTAAAAGACAACTCAATGCATTTGGAGCTAAGATATCATCGGCATCTAAGGGCATTATGTATTGGCCGTTTGCTGCCGCTATGCCAGTATTTCTAGCCATTGATATCCCTTGATTAGCTTGTTCTATTAGCCTAATTTGATGCTGGGGATTTGCTGCAATCGCATTTTTTGCTACTGTACTGGTAGTATCTAAGCTGCCGTCATTGACAATGATAATTTCCCAATTTTTGTAAGTTTGGTTAATCACGCTAGTTACTGCTTCCACCAAAAAATGAGATTGATTGTAGCAGGGAATAATCACAGATACCAAAGGTCTATCTGCCAATTGGGGCGATGCTGTAACTTGTTTGACACTTTCTGATTGTAAATTATGTGCAGAATTTCTAGCAGCTTGCAAGCTGTAAAAATAAATCTTGGGATGGACGATGGCTAATTGATTCAGATCGGTATTTTGATATTCATTTACTAACCTCGGATATCCCGACAAGTATTCTTGTTTAACAAAAATCAAGATATTCTGAGCGTACCAAGGCTCTACTTTGTCATTGTTCCATATCTTTTTTCTCAAGCAGTCAATAACTGCATAGCCGTTTTTCTGAAAGTAATAAACCCAATATTGTGGCCACTGTTCGTTAACGTGTTCGACGCCTCCTTGAAATGGTATCGCAGCAGAAAACAGAATCACCGGTGCTAGTTGAGTGAGAGAATTAACAAAGTTTTCGGCACAGGTAGCCGGCAAATGTGCGGCAACTTCCAGAGAAATTGCTAAGTCAAATTTTCTGTTTAGTTGCAGCGGTTGCTTTAAATCGGCGGATTGGAACTGATTTAAAGGAATTTGTAAAATAGTGCGATCGACATAATCACCATCTATTCCCAAACAATCAGCAATTCCCAACTTGTGGAACGCAGCTAACCAACTTCCCGTACCGCAGCCCACATCTACCACACTTTTAGGTAAAATGGGTTGCAGCAAGTCTAACAGCAGGGGAATAATTTCTCTAGCAGAACTGCGAGTTCCTTCTCCGATTAATTGGTGAAAATCTCTTGTATAAGATGACTGTTGGTTTTGATTAATTTGGCTGGCTGTTTGAGAATTAATTGTCTCTAAACTGCTAATATTGTAACCGTGCAAATGTGCTGGGAACTGCCAGGAAATATTGGGGTCGGGTTGATGTTTTACTGGCTCGACATTGCCCCGCCAAGCAGCCCCCATAATTTGCATTGTTTGATATACTACCGTTTGCCATCCCCTTTGCTTCAAGTAATCTAAACCTGTACCAACATCTGGAGCGGTTAAATCGTGAAATAAAATTATTGCATCTTCCTCAGCCAATTTTTCACACGCAATGGCATCATTTAACGGCCCATCACCTCCGTGTTCTCCGTCAATAAAAATTAACGACCATTTGCGGTTGAATTGAGCGGAAAATTCTTCTACTCTTTGGGGGCTATAGCCGGGTATTAGCTCGACTGATGTTTGAACGCCCGACGCATTTAGAGCACCTTGAATTGAGTCGATTACGCTTTGTCTAATGTCCTCTCTTTCTAACAGCGGATCGACGACATCTAACTCAACTCCTGCGAGGGCTAAGTGACAGGCAGACCACCCTAGCCAGCAGCCTATTTCTAAGGCTTTTTTACCTTTGAATTGCAGGGCTGTATTGTAAAGGATGTGCGCTTCGTCGCGATTCAAAAACCCGATGAATGGATAGCGCTTGTCTGCATACCAATTATGCGGAATTTCCCGGCGCAAGTAAGGCCAGTTACTTGCATTTGGATCGGCAATAATCATATTGGGGAAATAGGAGTCAGGTATAATTATTTGGAAGCCTGGGGAAACATAATCGCCTGGTTGTAATAAATTATTTTTGCTTAGTTCAGATTGTTGGTAAGTCATTTTGGGTTTTTGAAATATTGGTATTGCTGCCTGTTTTTTAGGTTGATAACGGACGCTAATTTCCAGTATATCGCCGTCAGTTGCCATCAATTGTACTCGGTCAAACTGCTGGCGGCCAGCTAA